>JBBRSU010000001.1:0-287111 GCA_038245195.1 Saccharimonadales bacterium (SeqCode)
GGTGGTAGCTGTATCGGTTGGTGAGAATAACTGGTTAAAGCTGATGGCTCCGCTGGTAGCCGTAGCACAGTCTGGGACACTGGAAGTAGTACCAACTGTTCCACCAGTACAGAAGACTAATGATTCGGGCATAGTGCCGGTAAGTACTATCTGGGTAGCGGTACTGGCCGCCACCGTACCGGTATCAATTGCTGAGCCTGTAGTATCAGTTGAAGCGAAGGTGGAAATTCGAACAAAGAAAGTGCAGTTAGGAGTAGTAGTGGCACAACTAGTGCCGTCGGGGTTAGTAACGCCTAGGAGTTGATAGCTGACCGCTTGATTGGGGCCGGTGCTGGCGGCCACACGAGTAATATATGGTGTACCATTTGTGGTACTTACAATGCTAAAGCCAGTAGCACCGGATTGGCTGCCCATAGTAGCGGCCGTAGTGTCTAAACCGGTTGGCGTAGTACAAGTACCGGCAGCCAGTGTGCAATATTGAAATTGAATAGAGCCAACGTTAGCGGTGCTAGGGATAGTGAAATTAAATTGATGATTAACCACACCACTAGGTTTAGAGCCACCGTCAGTTGCTCCAGCTTGAAGGGTCAGGCTGCGACTAGTAATTTGGGCAGCATCAGCCGAGCCACTAAAGCTAGTAGCCAGTATTATGGCAAACAAAGCTAGGGCTCCGAAAAGTGCAATCTGCCGATTGAATTTATACATTGTTAATTTTTATGACCTTTTTGTTTTTGTGAACTTAAGCCGAATATAGCATAAACGTTATCGGGGTGTCAACACCGTTATGTAGAAGCTGAGGATAACTCTAGTAAGTGCCTGTGCACAGTAGCGTCTGGCCACCGGTATAGTCGCCACCAGGTGTTAGGGCGTTAACATTGATTATGTAACTAATGGTGTAATTGGTGGTACCAGAGCTCTTAGGCCCAAGCGCAATGGTGTCACCACTGATGTATTTATAAGAATTAGCAGTGTTATAGCCGGTAGCGGCTTGGCCAAAACCAAAGCTACCGTTGTCGGGGTTAGCACCCAATGATACCGGTGAGGTATTAGCCACCACATTGATGCCGAACTGCTCGCTACCACTAACCGATGGCCCAGCCGAACTCATGGCTGAAATGGTGTGACTACCATAGCTTGGCGGATTCCCAATTATCTGTACGATGTAGCCGTAACTGGTGTAGTCTAACACCGAGAATGTGGCGGTTGCTGTCGAGGCCGTACCGGCCGAAAAGTTACCAAAAACGACGTTAGCGGAACTAACAATGAATGTCAGTGACGGATCGCCGGTAGTGATGTTACCAGCGTTAATCTGGATATTAGTTGAAGCTGAGGTATTTAAACCTAATATACCTATAGCCGAATCGGACTTATAATTAGCTGATTGCGAGCCGACCAGCCCACTGGCACCCAAGGATTGCTCAGTAAACTGATAGTTGGTTGATTTAAGTGAATCGGCCAAGACCACCGACGATAAATAACCACAGACCAGCAAAGCTGGAATAACAATTAGTAGGAAAATTTGTTTAATCAATCTCATTCAAACAACCAAATACCGGACTTCGAAAAGTGCTAATACTTATAAATTATAGTCTATTGGCCAGCCAATGCCGGCAATCGATTGATTAATAGATAGCTTAAGGGGTATAATTGGCCTTAAGAACTCTTAAATAAAGATAAAAGAATTTTAGAAAAAAATGGAAAACCAGCCTGCTCCGGCCAGTTCTAGTCCAACCGAAGCCCCTACCCCGGAGGTCTTAAAACCACGGGCTGTTGTTGGCTCAGTTCCGGTGCCATCAACTCCAAAACCAGGTTCCAAACTCGGTAATAAACCAACACACAGAAGCTATCGGCCCAGCCACCGAGCGACATTTATCGGACTAGCGGCAGTGATGGCGATTTTGGCGATTAACGCTCTGGTAATTGGCTTTGTGCTAAAAAGCCATAATAAAAGCACCGGTCTGGCAAGTAAAGGCCAGGTTAGCCTTAGCGCTAGTGATCTTAATAAATTGGGAATTAACCGTAGTACGCTAGGTTCAACCAATTCCCTGTTAACTGTCGCACCCGACGCCCAGTTTAAAGGAAAGTTAGCGGTTGAGGGTAATACCGCCATTGGCGGCACTGTGATAATCAATGGCAAGCTATCTGGCACGGATGCCAGCTTGACCCAACTAGAGGCCGGCAACGTGTCTGTAGCCCAGCTGAATGTTAACGGCAATGGCACATTAAATACCTTAAACCTCCGGAAAGATCTGGCAGTTAGTGGCGTTACTCAACTCCAAGGAGCCCTGACGCTTAACAATAGTGCCGCGATTTCCGGCAACTTAACTATTGGCGGTACCCTATCTGTTAATACTTTCAGTGCCCGCAGCTTAACATCGGTAAGTAACTTTACAGTTGGTGGCCACATTATTACAGGCGGGCCAACCCCCGGGGTTAGCCGTGGCGGGGCAACTGGCTCGAACGGTTCAGTTAGTATTTCAGGTAACGATGCCTCCGGGGCTTTATCGATTAATATCGGGGTTGGGGCGATATCAGGTACTTTGATTAATGTATCTTTTGTTACGGCCTATGGCAGTATTCCGCAGGTGGTAATTACGCCGGTTGGAGTGGGGGCTAACTTTTATTTATCAAATCTGACGGCTAATGGTTTTAGCGTTGCCGTTACCAGTGGCTTACCACCTGGCGGCTTTGTAATGAACTACATTGTGATGCAATAGTCGCTAGATATTTAAAAACAACAGAACGCTGTTATCCCTAACCCCAATGATTCCGTTGCTAATTGGAATGCTAACCGGTTCGGCGTCTGTCTCAATCACCACTTCCCCGGGGGTCATAAGCGAGAAAAAGTCAGCGTGGCCCGGCAATATATCGAACTTTCCGACCCCGTTAGTTGCCGAAACTAATTTGGCTTGGCCTTCATAATAAACCTCGAACGGAGCCCGGGCGATGACCTTTAGATTAGTGCTATCGGGTGATTGATGTTCCATGTTATTTAGCCGCCGGAGGAGTTGGTGTTGGTGCAGAAGCGACTGGGGCTGGGCTAGCCGGTGGCTGGTTGGCCACGGCTGGCTGGTCGGTCGATTTACCTATAATTGCCTCGATACCGTCTAAGGTTTGCTCGCGGCTGAAATACTGGCCCGGTTTACCGGTCATGTGCTCGGCCACCGCGAAATCCTGCGAAAAAAATTCAATTAGTGTTTTAGCGTTTCGATAGTCAACTAAATCTTGTGGGGACAGCTCGTTTTCACCAACAATTGCGATGATGTTTTTTAGTGATTCGTGCTTTTGCATGATGGCTTGGACGCGACCAGCCAGCTCATAGTGGCGATCGCCGACAACTCTCGGCGTTAATAGCGATGATGTAGTTTTAAGTAGATCGACGGCCGGCCGAATGCCGGTTTCGGCTACAGCACGTGATAGAACTAGGACTGAATCTAGTTGCTGCTGAATGGCCTGGACTGCCGGGTCGCTAAGGTCGTCGGCCGGTATATATACTGCTTGTACCGAAGTAATCGAACCTTTACTGGTTGAACTTAACCGATCTTCCAACCGTCTAAGTTCTGAGAAGACCGTCGGGGCGTAACCGCCTTCGGAAGGGATTAATCCAAGGTTGGTTGATAACTCGGTAAGGGCCTGAATGTGTCGATAAATGTTATCTACAAAAAATAATATGTCTTTACCCTCTTCGTCTCGGAAATATTCAGCAGCCGTAGCAGCGGCCGGTCCGACCATCGAACGGGTGGCTGGCGTAGCATCCATTTGTCCGAAAAACATAACTGTATTTTTTAGAACTTCAGTTTCTTTAAGAGTTTGATAAAGCTCGTTGCCTTCGCGAATACGCTCACCAACTCCGCAATATATCGACAAGCTCTTTTTATTACGGGTCACATTGTGAATCATTTCCATGGTCAAAACCGTCTTACCGACTCCGGCTCCACCGACAATGCCAATCTTACGGCCTTTAACAAACGGTGTTAGAAAATCAATAACTTTCAGGCCGGTTTCGAGTAGTTCGAGTTTCTCTTCACTGCGATAGCTCTTGGTACCGCTGGGCTGAGTAATAACCCGCCGGTTTTCGTTTAAAGCTGGTCCGTCATCAATCGGCTGTCCTAAGGGGTTAAATACTCGTCCTAAGGTTTGGGGGCCAACCGGAACTGTAACTTTTTGCTCGGTACGATAAATTAGCTGGCCACAACGTAGTTCCGGGCTATTAGTTAAGTTGACGCAGACCGCTACGTTGGCCCTAAAGAAACCAACCTCAATCATAATCTCCGGCAATCCCTCAACCGTTAAAATTTCCTTAACAGTTGGCTTGGCCCCCACAATCTCAACCTCTACCATCAAGCCACGCAGTGATAGAATTGTGCCAACTTTGGCACTGGGCTTTAGAGTTATTTCAGCCGGTTTCACTGATGATCCTTAACTTTTCGTTTTTTCTTTAAAGCCACCACAATCTCGCGTGATCGGCGGTCGCCTTCACTCCGTTTAGCGCGGTGGTATTCCAGCTTATAGTACTGCAGGAGTTCATAGGCCCGTTTTTTGGCGACCGCCATGGCATTAAACCGGCTGGCATTCTGAGCTAAGTTGGATTCCAAAATTGCTTGGCTAAACGCCAGGGTCATCATAGTACGCTCGATTAAATCGGCAATTTCATCAAGTGATGGCTCAAAAATAGTGTCTTTAGCAGTAATATAATCAGCCGCGTCAGCATTATCAACTTCCTGGCTCATCTCTTGGATGCTAGAAATTAAGTTTAAGCTTTTAATGCCCTGCACGCCCAGCGATACATACTCTTCGTAATACAAGGTTACTTGTGAATAAGAACTAATCGCGTCAATCACTGGGCTAACATCAATGTAGCTGTCGCTTTCCGGCACTTGAAAGTAGCGCACAAACGGAACCCCTCGTTGTTCGAGTTGGTTAGCCCCATGGGCACCAACCACAATGATATCGGTGTTGGCTTTATCGTAATTTTCTAACATGGTTTCAATCAAACGAGTATCGATATCACCACTAAGACCGGCCTGGGCCGCAATAATTACTACGGCTTTCCTGGCATTAGGGTCATCGTTTCGATCGGTAATCCGCGAACCCGGCTCCACCCGCAGTGCCGTGTAAAGCCGCCACAAAAGTTGGAAAAATTCTTTAGATAACTCCACTTTGTCTTTGGTTCTGGCCACCTGGGTACTGCTAATACTCTCGAAAACCCCCGTCAAATCCTCAACTGTGCCAATCTGCTGGCTTTCCTGCTGAATTACATTAGCTTTACGCATTGGCTGGCTCCTCAGTTTTGGCGGCCGGCACTGGCGTTGGAGGGGTCTTTTTAGCGACGGCCTCTTCAACCGTCTTAATCGGCGATGAATGTTTCTTTAAAAGTTCAACTTCCTGTTTATCAAAGTCAGTCTCGTCTTTAACTTTTGGCGCAACTTCGGTGGCCGAGTGTTTCAGGCCTTTGACGTCTATTTCTAACTTGCCTTCGCCCTTCAGGATAGTCTCTAGCACCAGCTGTTGTTCGATAAGCGAATGGCGCTCTTCAGGGGGCTGTTGCAGAGCTTCGTAGATTTGTTTGCCTAGCAAGAAATCAACCGCCGCTTCATTAGATAAGCTGGACCCGAAGTGCGAAAACTCTTCGGCTTGTTGGTATTTGGCCAAGCTTTTGAATAGGGTGCCCGATAAACGTTTTTGGCGTTTAGTTTGGGCTTGACCGCCAACTCGCGATACCGACAGTCCGGCGTTAACCGCCGGACGAATACCTTTTCTAAAGTTCGATAAATCAAAGATAATTTGGCCGTCAGTAATCGACATAATGTTAGTCGAAAGATAAGCTGTAATATCGTCGTTGGGTGTTATCACCACCGGTAGGGAGGTTAATGTTTTATTATTCACTGCTAGCTTGCCGGCTCTCTCTAACAGAGACGAGTGGGCATAGAACATATCACCAGGGTAAGAATCACGACCCGGATCAACTTCTTGGAGTAGTGACAACTGACGATAGGCTTCGGCGTGGCTACTTAAGTCATCGTAAATAATAATTGTGTCCTGGCCAGCATTCCACAAAAATTCGGCCATGGAACAGGCCGCGTATGGGGCTACGTAAGACTGAGTCAGTGAATCAAAAATGTCGGCTAGCACTACGATGGTATGCTCCATAGCACCGGAGCTCCTAAGACCGTTTAGCAAAGTTTCGATATCGACTTTGCGTTTACCTATTAGAACAAAAACCACGACTCGGTCTGAACCAGCCTGGCTGGCACTGAGCTGGCTTAGATAAGTACTTTTGCCCGACTTAGTATCACCCAAGATGGCAATCCTCTGCCCCAAAACAACTGGGAAAAACATATCCACGGCCGCAACACCAGTAACTAGCTGTTCGTTCAACATGGTGCGAGCCATAATGCCCGGCGCGGCATTAAAAATGCCGGAGCGTTGCTTGGTAATAATCGGGCCTTTGCCATCTAGTGGCTCGCCCATAGGCGAAACAACTCTGCCGACCAACTCCCGTCCCACCGGCACCTGTAGTAAATCGTTAGCCACCACCGCCAAAGTACCCGGCTCCATGTGTTCACTATCTAAATTAAATAAAATTACTTTGTCGCCGTAGGCCTCACGTACTATGCCCCGCTGGCCATCTTCGAATAATATCTCGGAGCCCAAACGAACTCCTTCTAAGCCCTTCACTTCCACGATAAAGCTGTTGTTGGCCACAACTTCGCCGGTTAATTGATTAGCTTCAACTAATTTCTGAAAAGTCTGATTATCAAACATTTCGAAGCACTCCCGGGAATTTGGCTCGGTTGGCCAAAATTTGACGTTTAAACGACCAGTCAAAAACGTGGCTACCACAGCGCACAACCATTCCGCCAAGCATGGTAGCGTTAAAGCTAAAATCAACCAGCAAATCGGTCCTTACGTTCTTTCTAAACCAGGCCACCATCTCCTGTTTTAGGCTATTAGGTGGCGGGGCGGCCAAGGTTATGTTCACATAAGTGGCTTTGGCTGCAAAATCGTTCAGCTCAGCCACCAGCTCATCCAAACTTTTTTGAGTAATGGCCTGGCCATTGTGCCACTGGCTCGTTAAATCCTGCGCGGCTTGCGAAAGGCTCGGGCTAGCCGGGGCTTCACTTCCAATCACCTGTTTCTTGATAGTGGCTTGAGACAACCATTTAGCTTGGCTCTTTAGCTCGGCAATTGCCGCCTTAAGATCTTGGCGAGTCACTATCTCAGGTGGCAGTTTCAACCGCATCTGTTCCCACCTCTCTTATAAAATCGGCCTTGTGTTCCTCTAGCATGGCCATCAAATACTGGCTCTGGTTACCCAAATCAACATTGTGCTGTAAAGTTTCGCTCAAAAATGAGGCCATAGCGTCGGCCAGTTTGGTATCTATTTGCTGAACCAGTTGCTGTTTTTCGGCTTCTAGTTCTTTGTCTATCCTGGCTTGAACTTCGGTTTGGTGTTTGGCAACATCTTCTCGAATACCGGCCATTTTGCTATTAGCATCCTTGTGTAAATCACCCAGCTGGACGCGATATTTTTCCATTTCGCCAGATACAATATCGGTCGCCAGCCGTTTAACAAGCCGATTTATTTCTATGGCTTCGGTTTCTAAATCAGTATTGAGTTTTGATGAGGTATTATTTAAGGCCGCTGACATTTTTATCTCGGCTTCCTCGATTAAGCGCCGTTTTAGCTCAGGCGATAGGATATTCTCGGGGGGTTGGGCCCCGCCCAACTGGATGGTTTGGTTACTAGACCGAAAATGGCGGCGGTAATAGGCATAGCCATAGCTAGCTAGCGCACCAAGAATGAAAACTTGGAAGAAAAGTAGAAATTGTAATAAAGTACTTTCACTCATAAATTAAAATTTAGTTAACACCATATAGATTGAACCCACACTGACCCCTAAAATAATAATCACCAGCCCGGACAGTTGAATAACATTTCGATACACCGCGGCTTGGGCCATCGGGTTACGGCCAACCGAGATGATACTGCTTCGTATCAAAGAATAAACAATACTAACCACCACAACTAATGTTACTAGGAATATGACAATGCTAATAATTATTGGCAAGGCGTTAACTTTCTTGCCGGCCAATGAATTAGCCAGGTTCTGCAGAGCTTGGGGGATGATGGTTCTATCGGGGGTTTTATAAAAATACGAGACACTAACCAAGAGTGGCACTGTACCAACCGTAACATTCTCTTTCTCGCCTTTAACTCCAGTGGTTGTCAGTTTTCGAGCCGTGCTATTGGGAAAATTGTCTTGGGCAACGCCAATAATTTTAGCGTTGTCGGTGGCCTTCATACCGATACCATCGATAGGCGAGGCCGTGATTGAATCGCCCGAGGTAATTTTGCCATTTATATCCGAAACCAACACTTGCTCCAGCCCGCTTTGGGCCACATTAACTTGGTTGCTGCCGCCTGAAGAAATTGATAACTGCGACCCGTTTTCGCTAACCGACACTCCGAAAATATCAGCCGAATTGGAGATATTAGAGCCAGTAACTCGGTCTGAGTAGCCTTTTTGCAGGCTAACAATCGAGCCGTCCGGTAAACTACTATCAGAGGCAAAGGATTGCGAAACTAGGGTTGTGGCACTAACCAAAACCGGCACCATAAAGCTGGCGATGCCCAGTCCAACCGCTAGGCGGTATCGGGGATTAATTAGACGGCGATTGGCTATTTTTATCATTAGTATTTTGAGTAAAGTATAGCATTTTTTCACCATAAAACCCCTATAGCTTAGCCCTGCTTTAATATTGACGCGGGGCTTACAATACTCTTATGATTAGTTTAGATGAGAAATATTTTGGCAAACCAAAGACCACATAAACCGACCGGTCACAATCAAGCCGGCTATACCGTGTTAGAAGCTTTGGTGGTGGGCATAATAATTATTGTTCTACTTGCCCTACTGGCTTGGCATAAGTAATAAGGCTTTTTAAAAATACTTGACTTGTTAAGTATTTTTAAAAATGAACGTACTGGTGAGTTGGTTTTTGTGCCCGCAGGCTTTTGATGTTGCCCGAAATGTCATTTAGGTTAAAAACAATGTGCTCGGCGGTAAGATTATCTCCAGAAATGCCGGTTAGTTTAACGATTTGAAAGCTTGGGCCCTGGTTGGCTAAAACTGGGCTAGCCAGGATTATGTCAGACAGCTGGTTTAGCTTCATATCGTACAAAGCATTAACTACACTGGGTGGTAAATTGGGATTGGTTTTGGTAATTGAAAACCCGTAATCACCCCCGTTAGTTTTGGCCGATGGATCATCGGATACCTGCTTAGCAATAGTTGCAAAATCGGCCCCCGCTTTAAGCTGTGCCAACGCGTCGTTAGCTTTTTGATTGGCTGTGGTATCTAGTTTGGCAACTACTTTCTCTGTCAGTATTTCCTGTTTCAAGCTACGTTTAAAATCGTTTATCGACCAGCCCCAATAGCTCCGCAAAACGTCTTCGAATACTTTATTATTACCGCCCAGGCGGTTTTGATTACGGACTTCCGCTAATCGGTCATTAACGTCTTTATTGCTCACGCCTACTCGGTTTTGGCTAGCCAGTTGTTTTACATAAGCATCATTTATAACGTTATCTAGGGCTTGTTTACGGAAAGCTACCAACTGTTGGTGGTCAGCGCCAGCAAAGTTTCGCTGCTGCTGCGATTCATAGTAATGCACATAGTGGCGAAGTTCGAAAAAATAGTTTTCGTAGGACACATAGTGGCCGCCGGCTTTGGCAATCGGAAAAGGGACTACCTGAGTTACTCGATATAGGAAGGTATTGTACTGATAATATCGATATAGCCCCAAGAAGCAATAGACAAACAAAGCGATAACTGCGGCCACCATGACGCTGGCGGTGATAGTAATAATTCGACGTTTGGAATGAGCCAATGGGTATATATATTTTCGGGCACCTTTAAGGACCTGTTCGCGATGTTCACCGATGTTCTCGGTGGTAATTTTTGGGACGTTATCTAAGCTAGGGCTATCATCTGTCTTATTAAGCGGATTTAAGCTGGCGGCCCGCTCGGCGACTACCTCTGGCATGATCTCTTTGGCTTTTTTTAGCCGGGGGTGTAGTTTGGGTCTTTTGACCATCGTTTAAGTGTTCATCTCCTCATGTTGGGGCGTTCTAGCACTATGGTGAATGCCTAAATCGCGTAAAATATGCACCATCTTGGTTTGGATTTTCTCCGGATGGTGCACCTGTTTTATCACCAAGTCGCCCACGTAAGTTTGCACTACTATTGTACCAAAGTGCAGCACTGTTTCTTCCAAGCCGGTAATCTGGTAGTTAATCATTTGGATTTGATCCAACCCAATATCAACCACATTGACTTGCAGTAGTGAGCGATTCTGTTGGATGAATCGTTTGTTAGTCATAATATAAACGCTAAAGTACCAGCGCACCCACCAAGGAAAAATTAAAATCATCGCTAGCAAAAAACTGGCCACCATACTTTCAAAAAAGAAAGCGATAGTTGGCGGATTGGTTTTATCAACGTAGGTCAGAATCAAGGTGTAAAGTGGCCCAACCAAGGTACCGAAGGCCGCCAAGATTAGACCTTTACGCATAATTATTGGGTGTTTTCTAAAAACTAATAAGGTTTCTTCGTCTTCGAATTGTTCTTTAAAATGTTTAGCTTTAGTTTCGGGCTTGGCTTTGGCCGGCTTTTCGCTCATGGATATATTGTAACTAAAAATGGTCTAAAGAGTTAGAATGGATTGGACGCCCCTGTAGTTCAATGGATAAAACAACTCCGTCCTAAGGAGAAGCTAGAGGTTCGAATCCTCTCGGGGGCACCATAAATTTTTTACTGAGTTAGATGTTGATGGGCAGTTTTGTAGACGTGAAGCTCTTCTTTGGTGAACCAATGGTCAATTTCTTGCTTGGCTTCTTTAGGGTCGGCTGAGGCATGGATAAGGTTTGGTAGGCCACCGCCCTTTTCATTAGCGTGGTCAATGGTCATGTGGGCGTAGTCACCCCTAATAGTGCCGGGTTGGGCTTTGTGGGGTTCGGTTTCGCCAACCATCTTTCGGACAGTCGGCACGGCCTGAACACCCTCTAAAACAGCCGCAATCACCGGGCCACTCTCCATAAAATCAGCGTTACGGCGATAGACTTCTTCGCCACGCCGACTAATCAGTTGCCCAATATTTTCATAATGATGGTGATAATGTGCTTCATCGGGGCTGACCATTTTAAGACCAACAATCTTCAAACCAGCCCGCTCGAATCGGCTTAATATTTCGCCAGCGATGCCCCGGGCAACGGCATCGGGCTTAAGTACAATCAAAGTTTTTTCCATTAACTACAACTTTAACAGATATAAAATCGATAGTAAATCTGGCGAACTACCAAGGGCGCTCTGTTAGAATAAGCATATGGATTACGAGCAGGCCGTCGCCGAATTTCTGGAATACCTCGAGCTAGAACAGAACCGCTCAATGAAAACCATCCAAAACTATAGCCACTACCTTACGCGCCTGAGTGATTTTGCCGGTGAGATTAAGCTAAACGAAATCGACGATGAGTTAATTCGAAAGTGGCGGATGTGGCTCAACCGTTTGCCGACTAGCAATGCCGACGAGCTATCCAAGACTACTCAGAATTATCACCTAATTGCCTTGCGGTCTTTTTTGCGGTTTTGTGCCAAGCGTAACTGGGCCACATTACAACCCGATAAAATTGAGCTAGCCCGGACCAAACGCCCCCAAGTAACGTTTTTAAACACCGAGGAGTTGGCTCGGCTAACTCAACAACCCGATATCACCAAACTAAACGGCTTACGCGACCGAGCCATTTTAGAGCTTCTATTCTCAAGTGGCTTGCGCGTTAGTGAGTTGGTGGGGCTAGACCGAGACCATATTAATCTTAAAAGACGGGAATTTATGGTGCGAGGCAAAGGCCAAAAAGACCGACCCATTTTTATCAGTCCCGATGCCGCTGATTGGATCCAAAAATATTTAGACCTTAGGGCAGACAATACTAAACCTTTGTTTATCAGATATAGCGGATCTCGGAAAGTGGATAACAGCGGTAACTTTAGCCGCTTAACCGCCCGTAGCATTCAGCGGATGGTGGCCCGTTATGCCCTGCTGGCTGGAATTACTAAGCACGTGTCGCCTCATACGCTACGCCACAGCTTCGCTACTGACTTATTGATGAACGGGGCCGACTTACGTAGCGTACAAGCCATGTTGGGCCATAGTAATATAGCCACAACCCAAATCTACACCCATGTTACCGACCCGCACCTAAAAGCGGTCCACGAAAAATTCCACGCCAAAAAATAGGGAGTCAGGTCAGCAAGCACCCCATTTATAGGTACCGTCACTATACAAACAACCATTACCTGGTGTGCCCCCATCGGCCCTACAGAACCCTGCCGCCTCGTTTGGAATAAATGTCCCATCTAGCAAGCAACCAAAGACCGTTCTAACTGGAGTAGCACAACTATCTCCACCGCAAGTGGGTGGGCAACCCGGCGGAGTTATACAGCCACCACCGCCTCCACCACCGCCTCCGCCTCCGCAGGCATCGCCGCCGCAGGTAGCCGGGCAGCCAGGAGGTGAAATGCAGGCAATGATTGGGCCAGTCACAGGGCCGGCTTGTGATGGTGTTGCATCCTGGCAGGTGCTATCTCCACTTGGGTCATTACCAGTATCTACTTGCGGTGTATCAAAATTACCTCGAGCACTTACAGGTACCCTGAAAAGCTTGCAAATAGTGTTCATAGACCACACCGCATTTATGGGGCTGTTGTATTGGTTAGAGTTATCGAGAATTGCCCTTACTCTTTGTGATATATCGTTTCCGGTGCCAGTTATATCTAAAACGCTTTGGTTCCCTGTGAGTTGCAGTACTCTGCCCCCAGGATTTGTTGCGACTATAACCCCAGATAACGGTGTGTACATAGCGGTTATACGTACGTAATATAAATTACCGGCTGATTGCAGTCCGTTAACTGACGAGACGCAAAACTGGTGTGGTGAGCTGGCATTCGGTAAGGCTACGCCACCCGACTGGCAGTTACCGGATACAAATCCTCCATTCGACCCATAGTTCACGGTGTTCGACCCACCACTCGAAGGATACAGAAAGTAATTACGGGACTTGCCGGTCAGCGTACTATTATCTGTCGCTGGTGGGGGAACAGGATATATCGCGGTTCGCAGGACTCCTGTGGCGTTCGGGGAAATAGCATCTTCTTTTGGCAAGAACCCTAAACCCCCTAGGGTTGATGTGTTAGAAGAGTTTTGCCAGCCAAAGTATAAACTATCTAAAGCAGGCTCGGTAATCTGATAAACTCGTGATTCGCCGGCCTTTAGTTTAAATAAAATCTGCTTGGGGGCGGTGTCGATTATCACACAAGAGTATCGAACTAGATTATCACCGCTAATATTGCCTCCGGCTACAAAGTTATTATTTGTCGGCGGGTCGCAGTTTGGATTTGCACCTCCCCCGGAATTTAGGTATGCTCTAGCATCATTGATACCCGACTCGGCTGCATAGTATGCGACCGCCGAGAGCTGGCGATCCAGTGCTCTTTTGACCTCTCGGTTCATCAGGCGCGAAAAGCCCACGCTGACTAAGGCTAAGACTGTCATTAGAATCATTACGACCAAAATCGATGCTACACCATTTTGGTCTGATTTGGTTTTCTGCCCGTTCATGTTGCTTATATTTAACATCTCTCTAGAAGGTTTGTAAAATCGTTGCACTATAGTCAGCCGTAGCACAATACTGTGTACTATTGTCTGGACCGCTACATTGAGCATTAGGGTCCTGGGCATTTGGGGTCAAGACCGATGGATCAGATCCATAAAAAACAATGTGCATGCTAATTGTGCACTGGCCGAACTGACAATTATTAAATTGAATGTTGTTAAGCTGCATGCCAGGATCTAATAATTCCGCGGCTGTGGATATGTTAGGGGCACCTGGGCCACAAGCATTTACATTTTCTTTCATAATTCCGATATCAGTGCTACTGCCCGGCGTGTACTGGGTACCCACTTTGTATGTATAACGGTGTTTGCCTATGCAGAAATAGCTTTGTGCTGGGAAGAATTGCGGCGAATTGCCATAAAATTGAATATCATTGGCTATATTCTGCACAGCATTTCTAGCGGTTTCCTGGGTGTTAGATAAATTTATACCTTTATAGAATAGTTGACTAATTCTGAGGAATGAAGAAACAAAAACTAGTAGCACAACGGAAAAAACCGCTGTAGCTATCAATAGTTCTATTACCGTGAAGCCTGCATAGTTTCTTGATTTTTTAGCCATTTTAGAACCTATAATATACTTCCGCTTTTTGGTTCGAACCACCGCCCACCGGAGCCCAACGCACCGCAACTTTATATGCAGTCCGGTTTGGCAGACCCGATGTAGATGACGTTACTTGTGCAGCAATATCTACATAATAGTCGGTTGTCAAATGTCGCACACATGTATTGCCCCCGTTATCATTGTAGGGAGGAACAGTTAGGGCCTCGGCTTGAGCTTCGTTGGCAATCCCCGGATTAATCTGCGGCAACCAGGTTGCATCATCCAGCGGGTTTGTGGCACTGTCGAGTAAGCAGAAGTGTAGCTTAGCATTTGGATATGGTGCAAGTACTGTTCCATTACTATCCGCCAAGAAGTTCGCATCCCATTTAGCTTTATTGTTGTAATAGGTAAACTTGTAGCGACCTTTAAGGTCTGCTACCTGATTTTGAATGATATTGAGTGCCTCATTGCGCTCCCGGGCATTAATAGCATTTTCAAGGCTTTTGTTGGCAATGGAATAGGAGGTTCCGATTGCAAAAGATGCGATTGCTATAGATACCAGTACTTCAACAAGCGTGTCGCCGACTTTATTGGATTTAAGTTGTATAAATTTTGCAGCCATTAACAAACCTTGAATTCCAGCTTCGTGGAGGGGTTAAAGCCACCACCACTTAAAATTGTAAATAACGCCGTTTCTGAATTACTGTCATTCTGAAAACAGATTTCCCAATCGCTGAGTGCAGGAGGCTCTACTAAGCCGAAGCCAAATGTGCAAGGAGCTTTATTTTCAATACAATTAACTGTTGTAGTTGTTATCCCGCCCGCATCATTGCCTAGATTATATTGGTAGGCTTTTAAATTAGTTTCGCCGTTCTGACCGATTGCCGTGTCAGTGTTTAAACTCAAGTAAAAGCCGGCCAGGTGGCTATTATTTCCGGCAATTCCGCTAGATTTTACAATGCTCCTAACTGTGGTGCCGGGTCCTAGGCTATATTTTTCTGTTAACTCCGCATTGCCAGTATCTCCGCCTGATGAGCCTGCAGCTGGGACGCTACCGCTGTCTTTGATGTTGGAGACTAGGTCTCCCGAACCCAGGGTTCTTTTTCCAAAGACGGAATAAGCGTAGACATTGGTAGCCGGGCTATCGACAAATTGGATCGCTTTACCCAGAAAAATACAGTTAGGTGCAGCCCCTGCTGATCTTGCACCATTCATAATCTGCACGGCCGAGCCACCTAAATCACAATGGTTATTTGTTATGGTGCCATATGGAAAACCATTAGAAACGTCATCAAACCAACTTTGCATTTTTGACTGTAAGTCGTGCATGTTCTGGGTGAAACGTTGCTTGCCATCTTGGCCGGATAAAAAAGTCATCGATACCCCAACTAAGATAATTGATATCGCCATGACGATCATTACTTCAATTATCGTGAAGCCCTCCGTCACGCGCTGCATAGGTCTCAGTATAGCATAAGCTTTACCGACAAAACACTATAATAACAGATTAGGTAATCAGGTTTTTGTACCAGTTCAGAAGCGAGTCACCAAAAACTACTAGTACCCCGGTAGCAATGATTAGGAAAGGTCCATAAGGCAGCTTGCTGGTCATCTTCTTATCGCCCCTGGTTAAAGCCGGAACAATTACAGCAGTTCCGATCAATGAAGCCAGGAAAAGCATCGCCATACTTTTCGCAGGATCGGCTAAGAGCGTTCCGGTTATAAGACCCAGACGCACGTCACCGAAACCTATCCATTTACCCTTTGATACTGTAAATAAAAGAAAAAAGATGCCACTAGAGATGGCTACTGAAAATATCCAAAGCAGAAGTAGATGCCAAGGCCTCGTCCCAAACACAATAATAAAGACCAACCGCCCGACGAAAGCCACTAAAAATGTGGGGTAGATTATCTTATTAGGTAGTAGCATCCAGTGCAGATCATAAACAGCCAGAGCCAATAAACCCACTGAGCAAGTTAGCCATGTAGCCAATAAGAGCCATTGTCCGCCTGTATGGACAGTTACCGGCCAAAATAAGTAACTTCCCACAAATACAAACCCAGCAACTAGTTCAACGATTGGATATTGGAGCGATATTGGCTTTTTGCAATATCGGCACTTCCCCCTCAGAATCAGCCAGCTAAATATAGGCACCAAATCATACCAAGCCAGTTCGTGCTTACATTGAGTACACATAGAGCGTCCATTTATGATAGAAGGCTTAAAGTTCTTCTTCTTATTCTGTTCATGAAGTCGCCAAACAAGGGCGTTTACGAAACTGCCTGCACATATGCCTAGGAATAAAATATATAAGGCTACGAGAATCATTAGCCTTATCCTAGCAGAAATTGCCTTTCAATAGAAAAAGACCGTTTTGTTAAACGGTCTTTTTCTCTTATTATTACGATTCTATGAATCGACGCAACGTGGCTGAATTGCTCCAGTTGTCTCAATGTTGAAAGTAACTGCAAAACCACGGGCTGTAGGAGTTCCTCCATAACCTGTCCCCGCAGCATTACAGGCTTTATTAAATTGCCAATATGCTGAAACTGTGTCAGCTGGAGTCCCGGAAGTATAGCTGACTGTTGCTAGCTGACCGAGGCGAGTAGTATCGAGATCAACGTTTCCTACTCCAATTGATGAACAGGTTCCTGTCACACCGTTGTGATTGGCTAAGCAGGTGTTTACGGCCGCCGCAATCTGGGCTGCATCATTGTTGCGCTGGGTATTACGGCTGTTTCTTTGTAGTGCCGGTACCGCCAAAAGCACGATAAGCAGAATGACAGCAGCTATGGCCAATACAATCATCACTTCGATGATCGTGAAGCCCTGTTCTCGCTTTTGTTTATATAGATTTTTCATAGTGTTAAGCAAATGCCCCCTTTGCAATGATTTTATTATGGTTGTGCTTATGTGCAAATAATAGGCTGTTAGATGCTAAAAAGCAATAGTTTTTTAACGGACATTCAGCTTGTTTGACAATCCGTATATTGGTAACAGTACGGCCGCTACTATAATTAGTGCCATAATTCCCAGTAAAATCATCAATACCGGCTCGATTATCGTTGATATCGCTCGAATCTCATTATCAACCTCCCTCTCATAATAGTCGGCAGTCTTCCCTAGCATGCTTTCAAGCGAACCGGACTGCTCGCCTATCCTTATCATATTAGGAACCAATGAAAGGAAATTTGGATCGCCGTCAATCGCTTCAGACAAAGCCTTGCCTCCCTTAACCTTTTCGGAAGCCGCCTCTATAGAATGGCTTAACTGGACATTATTAACCGCCTCAGAGACTATACTCATCACTTGTAAAAGTGGTACGCCACTAGAGACCAGGGTTTCGGCTGTCCGGGCAAACCTAGCCATATATACCTTCATGAATAAGCGCCCGATCGGCCAGGCTCGCATCTTGAACTTATCAACCACTTCTTTACCCGGCCCGGTCCTAGCCCAGCGAGTCGTGAAAAATATCCCTACACCAAACAGAAGGAGGATTAACCACCAAAAATGACTAATTATTTTTGAAACAAATAATAGAGCGATAGTTAAAAACGGAAGTTTGGCCCCTGGTATATCCCTATATATGTCCTGCACGTGGGGTAGGACAATAACAATCATAAATGTTACAACCGCAATCATAACCACAATGACTAACAGTGGGTAGATCAAAGCCCCTCGCACCTTAGATATAATTTCGGCGTCTTTCTCTTGCTGATTAGCTAATCTTTCTAAGGATTTATCAAGCGTACCGGAGGCTTCGCCGGCCTCGACCATACTCGTATAGACCGTGTTAAAGACTTTTGGATATCGACCCAGAGCCTCAGAAAAAGCCGAGCCGGCTTCCACATCCGCTATAACCTTCTGAATGACCACCTTTAATGCTTTACTGGAAGTCTGCGACTCAACGTTTCTAAGTGCCTGAACTAATGGCAGTCCGGCATTAATAAGGGTCGACATTTGCCTGGAGAAAATAACCTTATCTTTGGTTTTTACTCGGTTTGAAAAATTACCAAACATACCTGCTTCATCAGCCAGTGTTATCTCCAAAGGTGCATAGCCTTGCTCCTTAATGGCTTTGGCTGCTGATTTTTCATTCTCGGCCTGCACCTGCGAAGTTATTCTTTGGCCACTGGCTGGATCACGAGCCACAAATTTGTAAGTGAGCATTCTTCTAGCCTCTCATCAAACGATCTAGTTCATCTAAGTCAACTGCGTAGTTTCGGGCTTCGTCGTAGCTGATAACGCCCGTATGTATAAGGTTAACCAGGGTACGATCCATGCTTTGCATGCCATATTCCGCACCGGTTTGAATAACAGCCTCCAGCTGATAACTCTTACCTTCTCGAATAATGTTTCTGACTGCCGGGGTTGCCACTAGAATTTCCGCAGCTGCTAATCGGCCGCCGCCAAGTGCTGGTATTAATCGCTGTGACACAATTGCCTGAAGCATATTGCCCAGCTGGGCCCTGACCTGGGGCTGTTGATGCGGTGGGAAAACGTCTATCATGCGGTCTACAGTCTGTGATGCACTATTGGTGTGCAGTGTAGCCAAAACCAAATGTCCGGTTTCGGCAATGGTAATGGCAGCCGAAATAGTTTCTAAATCGCGCATTTCGCCTATAAGCACCACATCGGGGTCTTCACGCAAAGCAGAACGGAGAGCTGACGAAAAACTGAAAGTATCGTAATGAACTTCGCGTTGGACTACTAAAGAGCGTTTTGATTTGTGGGTATATTCAATTGGATCTTCAACTGTAATAATATGGCTGGCCCGCTCACTGTTAATCTTATCGACCATAGCAGCCAGGCTCGTGGACTTACCAGAACCGGTCGGCCCTGTGACCAAAACTAGCCCACGTGGATATTCAGTGAACTTGTTAACCACCTGTGGTAGCCCTAAGTCCTCAATAGTTCTAATTTTATTAGGGATTAAGCGTAAGGCAGCCGCTAGATTACCCCGCTCATGGAAGGCATTTACCCTAAACCGGCCTAAATCACCGAAAGCAAAGCTAAAGTCGAATTCTTTATCTCTAAGTAGAATCTGCTTTTGATCGTCGTCCAACAAGCTAAAGATTAATTCCTCGACCCCTTTTTCATCCAGCGGTGTTTGACCATGGGGAGTGAGTGCTCCATCCAAACGCAACATTGGAGGCATACCGACTTGTAAGTGCAGGTCAGATGCGTCCTTTTTAACGACTTCTTCTAATAAAAGCTCTACCTTTGGCGATTGGCCAGCTTGTGGTTGTGGTGTTGGATTTTGTTGCGGTTGCACTTTATATACCCCTTATTCGGTGCCCTTATTTTATGCGTCCGAGCTAGCTACGCGGTCCACTTCCAGTAAAGTTGTTTGACCAGCCAGTGCCTTCAGATAACCGTCTTGGCGCATAATTACCATGCCCTGCTCTTGGGCCTTCCTTTGAATTATGGAACTAGTAGAGCGTTTGATGACCAGGTCCTGGATAGCCTCGGTAACTTCAAAAACTTCATACAATCCCATACGCCCAGAATACCCAGAAGGATTATCGGGGGTAACTTTACCCTTAAGCAAAGTATAAGCGTTTTGGGTGGCCAGAGGCAAGGATTTATAACCCAAGTCGTTCGCTACTTTAGTAACTTCTTCGTGTGTCTTGGGGAGAAGATTGCTGACAATGTGCTTTATAGCAGCAGTTTCGACCGAATTAGATTTATATGATTCACCATCCGGCACGTTTCTTCTAACTAAACGCTGACCAATCACGGTGTGAACTGTAGATGCAATCAAAAAAGGCTCGATATCCATATCTAGCAAACGCGGCAGAATCCCGGCAGCTGAATTAGTGTGAAGCGTGCTAAAGACTAAGTGACCTGTCAAAGCCGCTTGTACAGCTAAATTGGCTGTTTCCTTATCACGAATCTCGCCAACCATAATCACATCAGGATCCTGGCGGAGAATAGACCTCAGACCACTAGCAAAAGTTAGCCCTACCGCAGGATTAACTTGGATTTGGTTTACTCCATCTATTTTATATTCAACCGGATCCTCTAGGGTAACTATATTTATGGAATCATCCTTTATTTCCTGAATCATGGCGTACATACTGGTACTCTTCCCAGACCCGGTTGGCCCAGAAGTTAATATCATGCCATAGGGGTTTTTAAGACCCTGGCGAATAGCCCTGAGTGCCCGTCCGGTGTAACCCATGGATTCAAGATTAAGACTAGTACCGGTTTTGTCTAGTAGCCGAATAATGACTTGTTCGCCCCACACCGTTGGGCTAATTGCAATACGAAGATCAATCACCATATCCTCAACCTTGATGCTAAATTGCCCGTCCTGCGGAATACGATGTTCATCAATTTTTAGATTTGATAAGATTTTTACACGACTAATCAGGGCCGGCTCGGTACTTTTTGGAAGTCTCATTATTTCACGAAGTACACCGTCAATCCGTGTTCTAATTCGTAGTTCTTTTTCTAATGGTTCGATATGTATGTCGCTGGCCCGATTTTTAGCGGCATATTCCATAATGGCTGATAAGGCCTTGCTGATCGGTGAATCCTCGACAATAACTTGGATTTTTTTGGTTTCTTTTGGATTAACTTCACCCTTGAGTTGTATATCCTCTTTTGACTCAGTTGTAGCCAGCTCTTCAAGGCCAGCTAGCATTGAGCTGACACCTTTTTGAATATTTCGCTCGTACTGCTTTAACATCCGCCTAATACCGGACTCACTGGCCGCATAAACCTGGAGTGGCCGGCCGACCTTATTGCTTAGAAAGTCAACAGCCTGCAGGTTACTGGCGTCAAGCATTGCAACAACCAGCTTCTCTCTCATGGTGCCTAGTGGAACAGCCATATAGAAGTTAGCCGTGTCCTTACTAATCAGCTCGAGTACCTTTTGTGATATCGGTGGGGCTTCGGTTAGGTTTACATATGGAATTTTATTTACTATCGCACTAGCCCGAGTGAATTGCTCATCATTCATCTCCTTCTCTTCGATTAGCATACTGAAGAGGGGTTTGTGTTCTTTTTGAGCCTTCGCTTTATACAGTTCTAGTTTGTCTTCAGTAACTACTCCATCTTTGAGTAGCTGCTCCTCAATTTGGTGCTGGGTCGTTTCAGATAACAATACACTCATTTAGCCTTCAGATCTTATTGAGTACTACCCTGAAAAGGCTGGTTATTATCGCTGCCTCCAATTTGGATTAATTGTGTAGGGTTAAGGGCTTTATTATTAAAAATCCCTGAGTAGTCAGTATCATTTTGGACATCTGGGAAGGTTGAGCTTATTTTATTGACAACTGGTACTTTGATAGGATTTTTCTTAGGAGTCCCAAATATTATTCCAGAAAGTATAAATGATAATATAGCCGCTACACACGCCGATAGCCCAATCAGTAGCAGATCTTTTCGTTTCATTACTTCACCTCCTTAGTAGCCTTTAAGTCTAGGCTCTTCGCAGGCTGATAGTATGTGGTCATACCTACTGTAAGTTTGAGTTTATTATCACTTCCACTAATTTCTAGAGTATTAAGATCAAATGGCCGAATTGACCGCTCAAAATCTTGGAAAAGTTTGGAGGCATCATTAAAATTAGTTGAGCCTTCAAACGAAAAGGTCATAGACTTATAGCTTGGTTGGCTCTGAGGTGCATCCGAATTAGCGGAAGGATCGTCGTTCACCGTTAAAGAATTGATAGTTACCCCACGCTCAGTAAGAACTTTCTCAGTACTGGTTGCAAGAGCTGGGGCGTCATATTTACTTGGCAACGCATCGAGTACAATCACAGCGTTTTGGCCGTCTAAATTCGTTTTCCCGTTTACAGACCCACCCAATATATTTGGATTTTGATTAGCGAATACGTTCTTATATTGGCTAACTAAAGTTTTAGCAGAGTCATAATTTGTTTTTAAAGTTGCCGCTACTTCTTTGCGAGCGTGCAATGCTCTTCTTTGATACAGACCCTTAGTGACCATAGATTTGGTGGCAAATAGACTGAATACTACGACTACAACCGTTATGACTATTACAGCCATCATGCTCGACTGGTTTTTATCTATTTGCAAGTGCTTGGCCGAAACCTTTTTCTGTGCCATTACTGCCCTCCTTGCTGTTGCTGAGATTGAGTTTTTGTCTGGCCGTTGAATAGAGGACTAGCACTTGGCGCATTTAAAACAGATCTGGTGGTTGTTTCTTGTGGCACATTCAATTTCACACTGTTAGATCCAGTCAATAGTGCAGGGTCTAAATTACAATCAATAACGTAGGATGCGACCTTATCATCCCTGTCAATCTTAGTCAAAACCACACCGCTAAAGGCATTCTTTTGATTCTGTGCATTACTAGAGTCAGACGAACTAGAAGTATAGGTAGTGAATTTAAGAGTGTCGATAAACTTGTTAACGCTTTCAACTTTATCGGCAGTACCACTAAACTCGATGATGCCTGTAGTTGTATCTAGGCTCAGTTTACCGACGTTAACGCTTGTAGGTGTAATCTGAGGCAGGTAAGAGAACAGCCGCGAGCCATATCGCTTTTGCCCGTGAAGACTCGGTAAAGAACTAAGTTGATTTTGGATTGTTAAGATTTTATCCAAATCCGGAATATTATTAAGTTTTTTACTGTAGCTATTTATTTCATTCTTAGCACTGTCTAGCAGTCCTTTTTGTAGTACATTAACTACCAAGAAGCTGACGACGAAAATAGCTATCGCAACACCAGAAGCCAAGAAAGACAATGTATAAACTAATCGTTTGACATGTTGCTGATTGTCAAACGCCAGTTTTACATCCGGAAGTAGGTTAAACTGGACAGCCATTTTATACTTTCCTCTCCGCTAATCCACAAGCCACAGAAAAATGGTTAGAGATACTTAGTAGCTCGTTCTGACGGCTTGATGGAAATGATACATTGCGCCAAGCGTTGCCGATTTCTACATTGATTCCAAATTTATTAGCAATATATAAGGGGAACTCTGGTAGCGTAGATGCTCCTCCTGTTACAATAATCCTCTCTAGTTTCTGGTTTGTGTAACGGCTTTGGAAAAATTTAATTGATTTTTCAACTTCAGCTACTAGATTATCTACAGTGTTGATGATAGCGTTATACACCCTACCCTCAAGCTTGTCCTTACTGACACCAAACTTATAAACAAACTGAGTGGCTTGGGCAGCATCAACTCCCAGGCCAGCAATTGCTGAACGGATTATGGCTTCAGAACCAATTGGAATTGAACGAGTTAAGCGCGGGGCGCCGCTAATAACTATGATCAAATCGGTCGAACGGGCTCCCACGTCTAATACCATCTGTGGTTGAGTGGCATCTGGTGCCACAATTGAACGCATAACCGCGAAAGTATCGGGTTCGAACGCAATTACATTAAAGCCAGCGTTCTCAAGAGTATCCAGTCGCTCCTCTATGTACGCATTGGATACACTGGAAAGTAAAACTTCGGCCTTGGTCGAATCTTTTGGCGAGTCCCCCAAAAGAGCCCAGTCAATTTTAGATTCTGCCAAGGGCGTAGGGATAAATGAATCAGCTTGATATCTGATAGTTTTAGCTAACTCCGCGGAAGAAAGTTTCTCGATATCGACAACCGTCGTGAAGACACGTGTTGATGGAACACCAACTGCTACGTTCTTAGTAGTTATCCCGGCCTGTTTACAAAGCTGAACTACAGCTTGAGCCAGTTTTTGCTGGTCGGCTTTAGCGTCGCTAACTGCAAGAGTACCGGCAACAGGAGCTGAACCATAACGATCCAACGTCTTCACTGGTGGTGCACCACGCAACTGAACGACCCTAATCGAGGATGTGCCGATATCCAGTCCAAAAAATTCTGATACCCCACTCAGTATGTCCATATATTTGTTTACTCTTTACCTAATCTTCTCAATTTCCTTGATTATAGCATAAGCTTTTTTAGGCTATACATCTAGTGGTTTTAGAAAACTGGGGGTAAGCTATACAGTGCTTGGATATTACTATAATTAGGAGAAAAATATGGCTGGCCAATTATCATTGCAGGTATATAGTTGAACACCTCCGCCGGTTCTGTGGTAATTCCGTTTAAGTCGTTCCCGAGCGGACCCATAGTGCCGTGTTCCCGGTTGAGCCTAACAGTCTGGGCTAGTATCGCCCCGTTTACTGTAAGTTTGTTATTCGGGCAAAAACCATCACAGGTTGAGAAAATTCCATTTGTAGCGTCAAGTGGCTGGGCAACATATAAGCCATCTATTTGATTAACGTTGTAATTAACGGTGATATTCCCCTGAACAATTAATGAGAAGTAAGGCACATTACTGCGAGTGGATGCGCGGTAGGTCGGTGCGTAGCAAATATTATTAGCAATGGTAACATTACCGCTTACGTAAAGTGTGAATTGTTCACCTTCTTGAATATCACCCCCTGGGCGGCTACTACTGCAATCACTGCCAGTAAGAGAAGTTAGCGTAACGTTCCCAGTAGCAGTGTACTGGGTCTGGGTACTAAGGCTATCGACATTTATTGTTGGGTTAGATCCCAGATCAGTTTGGCCAGGAAGCCTAGTCTTTAAGAAGAAATCGTTCACGCAATGCCAATCGGTTTCAGCACTTTGGTTAAGTAGACCGCCCATTTCTCCCACTACGCCTGGGGCGGCAAATATTTCGTTGTTTTTACTATAAAATCCAACATTGTTGCCAGATACGTTATATCCAAGTGCCAAGACACCGAAATCGCCGCTCGAGCCAGTTCCAGCACCCTGGTTGGCGTAAGCTCTCAAGCCCGCATTGTATGGGTTGGTGTTGATGGGGCTTATATAGCTTAAGGTCCCTGCCGTACACTTTCCGGTCGCATCACCAAAACCGCCCCCAACATCTACATCACCCTGGGTAGCTTGGAAGTAAGGTCTAGTTTGAGGGGTACCGCTCCCAGAACAACCGACCGAGGGAGTGCCTGGAGGACCCTGCAGAGTAACTGTGAAATCACCAGTCCAATCCTCTCTTATCGAAACCGTGACTGTAACATCAGTATCAACCGGATTTCCCGACGAACCTCCGTTCCAGGCGTTAAATCCACTGCTCGTATTCTGAGGGTTCGGGCTTAATACTACGAAACCTGGGTTGGCTGTGGCGGCAAAAGTATAACCGCCGTCCGACCCGTTTAATGGCCAACCGCTACTTCTGCCTGCATCGTTAGTGAAATGAACGGTGACGTTGCCTTTCCCATTTTGTCCAGGCTCCGCATCGGTGGCGTATCCGCCGGCATTGCAGCCGACCTGAAGACAAGAGCTTATAGTGTCCGTGGCACCGGACTGTGCAACTCCGTCCACAATAAGTTGGAAGTTATACGAATTACTGGGCCACATCCCGGGGATCCACATATCGAAGGTCTTAACGGTTTTTTGGCCTATGTGCGTGGTCGGATCTAGCGCTACGGTTGTGCTATAGGTATGATTATCCCCCGCGTTGCCGGCATTCGTTATTACGACCGAAACCGGCACAGGGTTAGCGCTTGGGGTTGGGTCATTAACAGTTAATCTGGTTTCTTCGCAGCTGGCGTCAATGCTCGATGTGCCAGGTGGCGGCCCGGTCTTCAAGATGAGCGTACATTTAGTACCAAAAGCTGGCTGAGTACTTTGCAGCATTTGGAATGTAATAGTTTTTGTAGTGTTAGGTGTGCTCGGAGCCGTAAAGGTAAAGTTACCTGTCGAATAATAAGACCCGGATCTAGTAAGGGTATTTACACTATTTGGCGAGTTTGGTGGATTACCATCAACGCTAGTCGACCATTGATAGGGTGGGCTCTGTGATGGATCCCATGTCGCTGAGCCCGTGTTTTTAAACGCCACACCAAACTGAACCGTGGCGTTGGGTGCCAACTGAGAATAAGTCTTGGAGCTTTGGGCAGTACCGGCATTTAATGAACAAGCTGCGTCATTCTTATTGTTACAGGCGTTGCCCGTGCTCCCTAAAGCATCGAACTGGTCGAAAGGTAATCTAACTTGAACCAGGTTTCTATAAGATAAGTCCTTGAAGTCCAGTAGGTATCTATGAGAATTATCGTAATTGAATCTGAGCGGAAGCGAGTTCTCAAGATTTTGATTTGCAACCGGATTCCAGTCAGGGCCCACCAGTTTGGGAGCGGGGCCTCCCGCCGCACCCCAGCCAAAATTTGGATCAGTCCGGCCGTCTTGAAGCACTTCGGCCGTCAAGTCTGTATCCTGCTGGACATAGTCAGGATATAACGTGCCTGCGTTGGGGCGAGTTGAATAAACCTTGTAATCGATATCGTAGATGCCTATTTGAACTGGGCTCGGTATGAGACTAGGATCCTCGTCGCAGAAAGGTGCGAATTGCACGCCATAATCCCAGTTGTACGAGCCGCTTTGGGCACCAGAACCATAAATCCCGACCGTGGTTTTGCCGTTTGTTCCTGCCCCTTGATTAACATTCCTCGATAATCCAACGTATGGCTGATAAGCCGAAGGGCCTGTCAACGTGACACTTAGCTTCCAGGCTTTAATTGTGTTACATGTATTTGGGTCGCCGCACGGGTTTGTCATAGTAGCTGTAAAGTAATAAACGATGTAGTTTGTATGACCAGGATGCGACGAACTATCGGCGGCGGTCCGAGCAGGAATATTAATTATTACGTTATGGCAGTTGGTATTGCCGTCCGCAGTATTACTGGTCGGAGTATTAAACCACCAAGCATTGTCGGAATTATTGGTTTCATCAGGATCTGTATTGGTCAACTGATAACCAACCTGTGGCGGCCCGCTATTGGTTGCGATGTCTAGCGGACAATTTTCACCTCCCCCATTCACGATTGTCAATTTAGCACCTACCCCTACCGGCACATAAACTTTTGCATTCGAGTTAGTCCCGTCATATTCACCCCTACCCACTACAAACCATGGCTGATAACCTGACGAGCTGCCGTGTACATTTGCTGAGTTTTGCGTGGGTGACGATGCTTGTATTGGTGTGGTCGTGCTGTAAGCCAGGGCTTTCTTTTGGAATATAACTGACCCGACTAAAAAAGATACTAGGGCTATAAATAGTAGTCCCGTGAATTTTAAGATATTTTTTGGCATTATACTTCTCATTTTATGCTGTCCAGCGTAGATTTAATACCCTCAGCTGCCTGAGTATTGCCCTCGGCAATATATTTCTTTTCAAGAAGGCTAAGATAATTTTTATACTGCTGGGTATTCCCGTCCTCTTGCTGGAGATTAGCCATTTCGCTATAAGCCATGGTTGTAACTTTATCCGCAGGCACAGAATCAAAAACTTCGCTCATAACTCTTATGGCGTTTTTGTAGTCGTTTGCCGCATCGTATTTAGCAGCTAAAGAAATCTGGCTATCAATATAAGATTCGTAGTTCTTGTTTTGCAAAAATATATTAGTTGAATCTTTGCCTGCTTTCTCGAATTGGACCGGTTTGGAAACTCCTATCTTGGAAAGTTTCTTTTCTTCGCTATGAGTGAGCTTCCGATAAACAAATATGCCGGCAAACACCAGTAAAGCAATAACTATTATAAGAATAATAATTCTTAAGAATTCTTTTAATCCCAAAGTTTTCTTAGTTTTTAGATTATCACCAAAAGCAGCCACACTGAGCTTCATGCTTAAGCATTATAGATAGGTTGTAATAAACAGGCAATAAGCGATTATGGTTTTACCCGCAGCCCCTTATCAGAGCTGCGGGGTTAAGCTACTGCTGCGGCGGTTTGATGAAGTACAGATTTGCGAACAGCTGGTCCGACAGAACACTGTTGTATGCCTGGACGTTCATCCTGACGTAGTTGCTCTTGGTTCCCGGCCAGACACCGTCCGGGAATTGTTTGCTGGTAAAAATGAACGTCACCTTGAACTTCACCGTCTTGCCCGGCCTGAGCAATTTGATGTGGAATTTGCAGCTTCCACCAAACTCCGCGCTCTTGACGCAGCCAGCCGGCGTGCCGTAGATGAATTTCCTGGAGCTTATCTGTGCCCAGCCGTTACGCATGGCGATGTTTGTGCCGTTGTGCACCACCAGCATCTCGCTGGCCGGCTGGTCCAGCACGAACTGGTTGGGTCCATAGTCCAGCAGGACCGAGATGTCACCTCGGTACGCGCCGGCACTCAGCGGAATAACCAGCATAACTACAAGTGCCGCTAGCAGCGACACCCAAGTGATGATGTTTCTCATTCTACCCTCCCGGGTGTCGTCGTCGAGCAGTAGGCTCGAAGAGTAATGTGCGGCCCCAAGACGGAGCCGCCTTGAAGATACTTTAGTCATACCACCAACAGAGATAAAAAGCAATTGCTAGTGCTTAGAAACTATTTCTTAGTATGTGAGCGCCGGTACCCGAACCGACGCTCAACAAATACAATTAGGCCTTTATTGTTTCGGGTTCCGGTTGGGCATTTAAACTGGCTTGGAACTCATTTTGGGCGGCATTTAGATCCCAGCCCGCCGATTCTCCCAGCTCCCCCTCAACGTAGTGCTTTAACTGAGCCCACTGCACCGGGCTGAACAACCGCAGTTTTTGGCTGTAAGTTTCATTGTCGGTATTTGGCTTGGGCCCGAACTTAGAAAATTCTATGTATTCCCGGCCCTCACCGGTTTTACCATGACGGGCATAAAATTTATTAGCTGATTTTTTGTGCAGCGGAATCTCTAAATAGACTTCCTCGCCCCATGGCAGAACTTTAACAGCTTGAACATGTGTAACTTTACTCATTTTTGAGCTCCTTATTAATTACGATTTAGAAAAACAAAAACCAACCGCATGGGTTGGTCTAAAATACTGCTAATTTCACTAAATCCTCCTTCTCGCAGCTGATTTAGGTGACAGACGTGCCGCGAATTAACTTACATTTTCGACTTTACGCTCACATATTTAACAATGCAAGCACCCATAACGCTAAAGCTTATCTCTAAAGATATCTACATTGTGAATTTTACTAATACAAAGCTAATTCCAGTTGGTTTGAATGGCCTTGCCCTCTTGATAGCCACTGGCCGACTGGACACCCACCACGGCTCTGTCTTGAAACTCTAAAATATTTCTAGCGCCGGCATAGCTCATCGAACTACGTAAGCCGGCACAAATTTGGTCGATTAAATCCTCTACTCCCGGACGATCCGTATCAATGTATATCCGGCTAGTACTAGTCCCCTCCTCAAAAAGTTCACGTTTGGCCAAATCAAAGGCTGCTGCCTGTTTGTTACGGTTTTGGACTGCCCGTTTGCTGGCCATGCCGTAATTTTCTTTATAAAGCCGGCCGTTACCGTCGTGCATAACATCGCCAGCACTTTCGTGAGTACCAGCAAACCAGGTACCAATAAAGCCACTGCTTGCACCGGCCGCTAGTGCCAATGCCAGGTCGCGTGGGTGCTTAATGCCGCCATCAGCCCAAACATTTTTACCAAGCTCTTGGGCGGCCGTGGAACACTCTAAAACGGCACTAAACTGAGGTCGGCCCACGCCTGTCATCATCCGAGTGGTACACATCGCCCCCGGTCCAACTCCAACTTTAATAATATCGGCCCCGGCTTCAATCAAATCCCGGGTAGCTTGAGCCGTAACCACATTACCAGCCACCAAGGGCACTGTTTTATTAACCGATTTAACTGCTTTTATGGCCGATAGCATTTTCTTTTGATGGCCATGAGCGGTATCCAGCACAATAATATCGGCCCCCATCTTTAAAACCTTGGCGGTCTTGCCAGCCACATCGCCGTTTATACCAATAGCCACCGCCACTTTTAGCCGACCGCGTTTATCAGTTAGTGGCTGATAAATACTCGAGCGCAAGGCGCCCTTCCTGGTTACAATTCCTACACATTTGCCTTTTTCAATCACCGGTGCGCTATCTATTAATTTCTTATGAAGATAATCGAAAGTTTTTTGCGGAGAGTAGCCCGCTGGCACAGTAATTGGTTCATGGCTCATAACCTGTGATAACGGCGTAAAGCGATCATATCCCACGGCATCGGCTTCTTTAAAAATTCCGACCGGCTGATTCTTATCGTCGATAATTACCACGGTGTTATGAGACCTTTTATGAATAATATTAAGTGCATCAGCAACCGTATGACTTGGCTCTAAGCTTAAGGCCGTTTCGTAAAACAAATGTCGTGATTTAACGTACTTAATCATTGTGGCCAGTACTTCAAATGGAATATCTTGGGGGAAGACCGCCAAACCACCCCTTCGGGCGATAGTTTCGGCCATCCGCTTGCCAGCCACGGCGTTCATATTAGCTACAACTACCGGAATATGAGCACCGACAGCATCAGGTGCCGTTATATCCGTATCAAACCGCGATTCCAGCTCGCTGTAACCGGGGACTAAAAAAACATCATTATAGGTAAAATCTGCACTATCTAGATTATGCAAAAAAAGCATATTTTTGGGCGGTTTAAGCCTTGACGGCTTTCAATGTAGCCGTACAGAATTTACAGCGGGTAGCCGCTTTCGGAATTTCACTTAGACACTCCGGGCACTTTCGTTCGCTTGGTTCAGCCGGTGCGTTCTTTCTGTTTGCCATAGCCTGTAATCTATTCAATGGTTGGACGACAAAGAAAAACACCACAGCCGCAATCGACAAAAAGGCGATTAATGCGTTTAGGAAATCTCCATACAAAAACTGACTGCCGTTTAGACTAAACTTCATTCGCGAGAAATCCGGTTGGCCGCCAATAGCCGCAATCAACGGTGTTACAAAATCCTTAACTAAGGCGGTTACTACCGCCCCAAAAGCCGCCCCAATTACAACCGCCACCGCTAGATCCACAACATTGCCACGCATAATGAACTTCTTGAATTCACCAAACATAATATATCTCCTTAATAGCCTTATTAAACCAGTTAAATGCCGGCAAATAAAGCCATCCAGCAAATACTGTTAGATAAATCACAGGCAAAGAATAGTCCGCTTTGTTATTATCGGAGGTATTAATAGGAGGATACTATGCCCAGAGAAGTAGTTAGAGAAAGAGTTATCGACACACCCGACGAAGCTGCAGTCGCACCGGTAAACGAGCATCCACAAAATGTCGCCACCAGGGTAATCTGGTACATAGCTGGTGTACTTCTGGTACTACTAGCCTTTAGGTTCATACTATCGTTGCTTGGAGCCAACACCACTAATGGTTTCGCCAATTTCATATACTCGGTCTCGCACCCATTCGTGGCACCCTTCTTCAGCCTGTTTAGTTACAATAATATCCACTACGGAGTTTCGAGGTTTGAGGTTTACACCCTGGTCGCCATGGCGGTCTATGCTGTGATTGCTTGGGGCATAAGTGCGCTAGTTAATATCAGCCGTCGCTAGCTAAATTTTTTTGCGGCAGGTCTGGGTTTATCAGCCTCGAGTTTCGATGTTGGCTGAGTTTCGATTTGCACCGGCCTGGTACGTCGCCTGAAGACTTCGCCAGTAACAATACTGCCGGCTCCTAACACCGTATAGAGCCCGCCAAAGTACCAGTAGTTCTTATCGATTTGCTGAAATATATCAGTCGCTAAATTCCTCATATCTTGCTGTAAAATTGCATTATTATTCTGAACTTTTGGTACAACTTTAGTGCTCACTACCCGGTTTAGCACATAAGAAAATATTAACAATATTAAACCAATCGCCACCAAGTTAATCCCAACATGGCGTAAGCCTTTTTGCCAAGTATTACTCAGAAAAACTATACTCAGGCCAGTCAGAATAGTAAGCATCGATAAGATAAAGGGCGTTTTTTTGGCTAGCTGGTATTGTTTTGGCACATTCTTGACCTTCGATTGCTCAAAAACCGGCTGGTTGTTCTGGCCTTTAATGCTACTGGCACTCAGGTCCAGTTTGTCCAAAAAACCACTAGACTCTAGGCTGGCTTTGACACTATCCGCAGCACTTTCAGCGCTGACGCCTTTTGGCAAACAACTAATAGTGTTTACGTTTAGCTGGCCACTCTGAAGTATTTGTAGACTTTGTGAGTTCGTACAAGCCGGCAACCCGGCCAACCGTTGCCCAACGCTCGCCGAAAGACTTTCAGCAAATGTGTTTCTTGGGGTTGTTAAGTCAAACTTGAATGTGGGTTGGGCCACCTGCCCATCCAGCCACTGGTAAATGTTATCAATGGCAATCTCGGCGTTCTGTTGTATGTATTGTGGGCTGACGGCTTGGTTGGCGGCCTTCTCAATTGCCGGATCGCTGGTCGAAAAGTTACCTACCGGAGTGTCAATCGATTTGGTTTGCTGTAAAAGATTGGGGATCAAACTATTGTAGATACCACTCTCGGATATCAAATGTTTAACGGTGGCTGGATGAGTCGCCGTACGAACAAAACCAATATCAAATGCCGTAGCAAACAAAAGTGTAATAAACAGCGGACTCAGGATAAATAAACCTATCCTCCGCAAGATATCCATAAGCAGTATTCTAGCAGAATCCCCAACAATGGCTTGATGAGCTATAATTACCTCTGTCGTGGAGAGGTGGCCGAGCGGTTGAAGGCGCTGCTCTCGAAAAGCAGTATACCCGCAAGGGTATCGAGGGTTCGAATCCCTCCCTCTCCGCCATGATAATCATGAAACTATCGCTCAAAAATTTAAACTATAAATATTTGAACTACGGTTTGATTGGTTTGATATTAGTTATAAATTGTTACCTAGTGGTTAGCCCATTTTTGCCCCAACTAGATTTATGGAAGCGCAAACATAACACGGCAACCGTAGCCGGTCTCCCCTATAAAACTAAACTTGATAAAAAATCCACAGCTAGTGCCAAACGGGTTGATACCCCCACCGATAACCGCTTAGTAATACCCAGCTTGGCGCTGAATCAGCACATCTACACCGGATCCGGTGCCTACTTAGTTAATCTAGGGGTTTGGGCCAGGCCGAGCACTTCTACTCCGCCAAACGGCAGCAACACGGTTATGATAGCCCATCGTTTCACGTACAATGGGCCTTCGACTTTTTACAGCTTGGATAAAATAATAGCCGGAGATAAGGTAGTGGTTTATTGGCAAGCCAAAGAGTACGATTACACTGTTTCAGACACAAAAACCGTCGATGCTACAGATTTGGCGGTCGAAGACCCCACGCCCAACCCGATCTTAACTTTATACACTTGTACCCCACTCTGGACTGCCGAGCCCAAATATCGGATAGTTGTAACAGCTACTCTGGATAGCCAAGCCCAATGAGCGACAAGAAAAAGACCTTAATATTACTTCTCTTATTAGCCCTAAGCATTGGCCTGCTAATCTACGCCAAAACCCATGTTGGGCCCGGCTTTGTTAAACAGCTTTCAGCTAACTAGCTTTGTTTTCGGGCCAAGCGACCGCTAAAGGCAACGCCTAAAGTAACTGCCACTAATCCACCAGCAATTAAGCTAACAGTTGTACCACTGCCAGTATTAACCAAAGTTGGAGATACAGTTGTAGATGCGCCCAAGACTAACGGCTTGGCACTAGGATCAATCCAGGCATCATTACTGTTATTACTAGAATCGGCGTCGTTATATACACAACCACCGTCGCAGTGACCATTATCAAATTTAGAAAGCGTAGCAGTGTTCTGGAACAAACCAGTTGCTGTAGAGGTTGTGGTTAGAGTCAAGGTAGCTGGGAGCGTAGTTGCACTGCTTCCGTCGAGCAGCGGAAGAACCCAGTTGTTGGCAAAGAAACCAGTAGTTTGATAATTCCCTGCCGTAGCTGAACTGCTAACATAACTAACGCCGGCGGCTGGCAGAACATCGCTAACATAAACCGTACCAGTCGGCGTAAGGCCCTCACTGCTCATATTAGTTACAATGATCTTCCAAGTTACTGTATCCCCGACATGGGCCTGTGCTGCATCAGCACTAGTATCTGCTTCCGTATAAGCACCGCCATTTATACTCACCTGTTTATCAACACTCAAATCGCATCCTTCAGATGTCACGAATGAAGGCTCCCCATTAAATCCAGAGCAGCTCACAGACACTTGAGGAGCTTGTTGGGCGTGAGCTATGCCCGCCATACCAAAAGGTGCCAATAGCGTACCGATATAAGCAACCGTAACTAATAGTTTTTTAAACTTTTTCATTTCCCTGGACTCCTTTACCTAATTAAGTGAATAATACTACATTTTTAATAAATTTCAACTAGGTCCAACAAACCTACTTAATCTGATAACATAACTTTATGAGTCCATTTTTAGTCAGTCTTTTCTTTACAGCCGGGGCCTCTACCTGGATTTACACCAGATTCCAGCGAACTAGTGGTAATAACACTAAACAATCGGCTACCGCCGCCGGAGTGGCCGGTTTATTCATCTTCATTGTTTTCTTTTACATCACACACTCACTCCTAAAATAATGGCCAATAGTATCTTCACCCAAATCATAAATGGCGAAATCCCCTGCTATAAAATTTACGAGGATGAGAAAACCTTTGCCTTTTTAGACATAAATCCCACACAGCCCGGGCACACTTTGGTTATACCCAAAAATCAGATTGAATTTTTATGGGACTTATCCGACCCCGATTACCGCGCCTTGATGGATACTTGCAAAAAGATTTCCCGACATATCAGGGATACTCTAGAAGTAAAATATGTTGGAGTTAAAGTTATAGGCGAAGAAGTTCCCCACGCTCATGTTCACTTAATCCCCCTAAACAGTGCCTCCGATTTTTTCGAGTTACGCCCAGAAGCTTCTCGGCCCGATCCGGATGAGTTGAGCAAAATGGCCCAGAAACTGCGTCTTTAACATGATATACCTAGCCTTACGATACTAATTCCTAGTTCCTAATTCCTAGTTTCTGGTATTATTAGGCTATATGAGGTGGAGTTTTAGGCGGTGTTACTGTGGATGAGAAAACCTTAGGCAAAAGATTACAGCTGGCCCGTAAACGAGCCCGTTTAACCCAACAAGAGTTGTGCCAAAAGGCCGGATTAAGCTATTCTACTTTGGCAAAAATTGAGCGGGGGGCTATCCGCACTCCGTCGGTATTTACGGTCGCTAGCATTGCGGCGGTTACCGGGGCTAGTTTAGAAGAATTACTGGATATGAAAAGTCGGAGTTTGGGCCTTATGCCAACCGACACCAAACAACGTTCCAAAAATGGGGTTAGGTTTGTTTATTTCGATGTAAACGGCACCATCGTTAGGTATTTCGAACGAGCCTACACCGAAATCTCTCAGCAAGCTAACACCCCTGTTGAAATCGTCGAAACCATGTTTTTACATTATGACGGCGCTGCTTGCCGCGGCAGTATGAGCAATGAAGAAGTAGAGAAGATTTTCGCGGCTCAGCTGGGCTTAGAAAACTTCAGTTGGGAAAGTTATTACATGGAAAACGCCCAAACCACCCCCGGTCTGCCCGAGCTTCTAGGCTGGGTGGCCCAAAACTACCAAGTTGGTTTGCTCACCAATAACTGGTTGGGGTATACCGATGAACTAATGCGACGCGGCACTATCCCCAAAGTAGATTACAGGTCCATTATTGAATCCGCCAAAGTGGGCTGTCTTAAGCCCGAAGCCAAAATTTATGAACTCGCCCAACAGCTCAGCGGAGTCGAGCCCAACGAAATTTTACTCGTCGATGATAAGCAGGCCTATTTATCCGGGGCTGAAAACGCTGGTTGGCACAGCCTGTGGTTCGACGAAACCCAGCCCGAGCATAGCATAGAACAAATCAAGCAAGCCCTAGCTTTTTAGTGCTTGGCTGAATGATTCTAGCTCAGTTTCTAAAGCAGAAAGCAGGGCTTTTTCACTATCCAAACTAGCCTTTGTATCGTTAATTAACTCCTTAGGAGCTTTTAGGATATAGTTTTTATTAGATAGTCTTGCCTCTAGATTTTTTATGACCGATTGGTGCTGTAGTTTTTGTTGTTTGAGCTTATCTGAGTAGCTTTTGGCGGTTTTTTTATCAACATTCAGCCAAGCATCGGCCTTCACACCAACCAGCTTCAAACCGCCGGCTTTAGCTTCAGTCATTTCGGACACTCCACCAAGCCGGGCTAGTCTTTCGATTAAAGCCGCATTCTCATCAACCAATGCTGATTTTTCATAATACAACTTCGGTTTCTGAGCTCCGGTGGCTGCAATTAAATGCCGAGCTTGGCTAATTATTTCTTTGATAGCTTCAAATTTGCCAGCTTCGGCTATATTAACCGTAGTTGGCTTGGGCAGTGGCCGAGCCGCCAGCAATTCTTGGTGTTCAGTTTCCTGCCATATAGCTTCGGTGATAAACGGTGCCAGCGGATGCAATAAAACCAAAGTCGATTCCAAGACCTGGTTCAAAACTCCAGAATTAGGCTCGACTTTGCTAGCTTCGATATACCAATCGGCCAGCTCATCCCACACGAAATGATATAGACTTTGGTAGGCTTCACTAAATCTAAATTTAGTTAAATCCTTATCAACCGCCACTGTTAAAATACTTAACTTGTCAAGTATCCAGTGGTCGGCCGAGCTTCTCGGTTCAACTATTTTACTATCGCCGCCCACGCTTTCAATGTAGCGGGCAACGTTCCATAGCTTGTTGCAAAAGTTACGGTTATCTGCAATTTTAGACCGTCCCAATCGCTGGTCTTGGCCGGCATTTACACCCGAAACCAAGGCCAACCGCAACGCGTCAGTGCCAAATTCTGGAATGACCTCCATTGGGTCGATGATACTATCTGGGTCACTCTTGCTCATTTTGCGGCCGTCCTCAGCCCGCACTAACCCATGTAGATAAACCTGCTTAAATGGCACCTGCCCTATGGTGTATGTCGTCGATAGAATCATCCTGGCCACCCAGAAAAATAAAATGTCCCAACCAGTTTCCATAACGGTAGTGGGATGATAAGCCCCAAAATCAGGGCTACGAGCCAAAAGCTCTTCCAGACTCAAGCTAAAATCGTCGGCTAGCTCGGGGTTAATTAGCGTACTCCAGGTCCACAACGAGCTACTAAACCATGTATCCAGCGTATCGGGGTCTTGGGCCCAGCCCTGCCCTTCTGGTGCCCGCAAGCCAGCATAGACTTCATCGCCTTTGTACCAAACCGGTATCTGGTGGCCCCACCAAATCTGCCGGCTAATGCACCAATCACGCAAGTTATCTATCCAGTGGTAATAAATTTTATCGAACCGTTTAGGCGTTAGCTTGACATCGCCGTCTTCTATAACCGCCCGCATAACCTCTTTCAGTGGACGTAGTTGGCCTTTCCACTCCACCACCGGTCGGTTCACATCAATAAACCACTGCAATTTGATTTGAGGCTCAATTAAGCCCTTACCACGCTCATTGATGGCTAGGTTATGCTGATAGTTCTTATCTTCCTTAACCAATAGCCTTTTGGCTTTGAGTTTTTCGACAATCTTTGGTCTGGCCTCCACAATCCCCTGCCCTGCAAACTCGTCGGCTATCGGCAGTAGTTTACCGTCAAAACCGATAATTTGAGTTTTCTCTAGGCCGTGGCGTTCGGCAATCTCAAAATCGGTATGGTCGTGCCACGGGGTAATGGTCATCACCCCCGTTCCAAACTTTGGATCAACTGCTTGATCTTTAATAACCGTGGCTGTAACCGGCCCATTTATCCACTCAGCCACAAAGCTGTCGCCGTGTTTGTACTGTTTATACCGCTCGTCATCGGGGTGCATAACCACGTATTTATCACCAAACTTAGTCTCTGGACGGGCGGTCCCAATCTGAAATGGGCCATATTGCAAAGTATAGAAAGTCCCCTGCTCTTCCTTATGAACTACCTCATCATCCGACACTGTAGTTTCCAGGTTTGGATCCCAGTTTATAATTCTATGACCCCTGTAAATCAGCCCGTTGTTATACATTTTTACAAATACTTCGTTGACCGTTCGATTAAGCATCGGGTCTAGGGTGTAACGAGCTCGGCTCCAATCGACGCTGGCGCCCATTGCTCGAATTTGGAAATTTATGGTGTTGCGGCTAGCATCGACAAATTCTTTAACCGTGCTCACAAAGACTTCCCTACCCACCTGGTGTTTATCGGTTCCTTGTTCTGCCAGTCGTTTTTCAATAATGGCATTGGTAGCCAGCGCGGCGTGATCGGTGCCCGGCAGCCACAGCACATCTTTCCCTTGTTGGCGGGCATGACGAGCCATAATATCTTGGAGAGTTAAGAATACAGCATGGCCAACATGGAGGGTGCCGGTTTCGTTGGGTGGCGGCATGGCTATCGAAAAATGTGGTTTGTTACTCCTTGGGTTAGCCACAAATAGCCGACTTTTGTCCCATATATCATAGATGTCGGCTTCGTATTTTCCGGGTTCGTAAGTCTTTGGCAGTCCCATAATCAGTCTTTAGTATATCAGCGATGCCACAGAGGTAATAAATGGCCAGCAGAATCTGGGTACCCCGTCTTTTTTTAACAACGGCCGAAACTGCCGAAAGGTGTTTCACATGAAATCAGGCATTACCCATCAAGACCTCTCATGACAACGGTTGCATAAAAAGCCTGATAAATAACGCCTGATTGGTTGAGTTCGCACCTGTTTGTTTTCAAATTTAGCATAACAAGTAAGCCTAGGGCAGGCAATAGCCAGCTTTTAGAGGTTGGGGATAACTTCTAATTTATGGGGGTCAGCGTAGACTTTGGGCTGGTAATAAGCGGCCGCTGCAATCATGGCGGCATTGTCGGTACAGAGTTTAATGTCTGGGCAGAGCAGGGGAGTGTTTAGTCGAATCTTAAGTTCTTGCCGAAGAGCCGTATTGGCGGCCACACCGCCCGCCAACAACACTACTTTAGGGGTAAATTCGGCTTCGGCTTTAGCAACCGTGCTACACAAAGTTATAACGGCAGTATGCTGGAAACTTGCCGCCAAGTTTGCCTTCTGAGTATCCGTTAATAGCTCGCTAAGTTCGAACGAAGGCAGGGTATAATCTCTGCCGGCCATTTCTTGACCGGCTCGTAAAACGGCAGTCTTTAAACCCGAGAAACTGAAGTCATAGGGATTTTCAAGTTTAGCAATCGGCAATTTAACCGAGTTCGGGTCACCGGTTTTAGCTATCTTATCCAGCGATGGGCCACCGGGGTAGGGGAGTCCTAAGATTTTAGCTACTTTGTCGTAAGCTTCGCCCACCGCATCATCTCTGGTCTGGCCCAGAATGTTGTAATTTTTATGACTATTATATAGCATTAGTTGGGTATGGCCACCAGAGACAATTAAGGTTAGGAAAGGGAACTCAATTTTAGTACTTGCTAGTTGGTAGGTGGTGGATAATTCGGGAGTAGTTTCGGTTATAAAATTGGCATAGCTGTGGGCCAGCACATGATTTATAGGGATGAGTGGCTTATTTTTAGCTATAGCTAAGCTTCTAGCGGTCATCATCCCAACCAACAAACTGCCAATAAGCCCCGGTCCTTGGGTAACAGCAATCGCAGCAATCGCATCCCAACTACACTTAGCCTCTGATACAGCTTGTTCGATAACTGGAATTATCACCTCAATATGACTCCGAGCCGCAATTTCCGGTACCACCCCACCGTAGGCCGTGTGTAAATCAACACTACTAGCTACCACATTGCTGAGCATCTTTTTTCCATCTTCAATAACCGCCGCTGCGGTTTCATCACAAGAAGTCTCGATTCCCAGAATTTTCATCTGTTGTACAGTATACTCAAAAGTGATGAATGCCAGGAAAATTGTTAAAAAACTAATTCCACGCAGTCTTTTTGCAAAGATAGAACCACTCGGACATTTGGCCGAGGCAGTGATTTTTAACCTGTTATACGGCTTTCCGGCCCGTGGCTTTAAGGTTATCGGCATCACTGGTACTAACGGCAAAACCACTACGGCGTTTTTAGTGCATCGGATGCTACACACGGCTGGCTACAAGGTTGGCCTAATGACCACCGTTGCCTATGGGGCCGGTGATAATATCAAACCTCAGGTCTACCATATGACTAATGTGCCGGTGCCAGTGATGATGAAACGTCTTAAGTATCTTAAATCTCAGGGGGTTGAGTGGCTAGTTATGGAATCTACTAGTATGGCTCTGGCCCAAAACCGGGTGTGGGGCGTGCCATTTCAGCTGGCGGTTATGACTAATATTAGCCAAGACCATCTGGACTATCACAAAACCATGGCCAACTATATTAAGGCTAAGCTTAAGCTGTTCCGCTTAACAAATAACAACAAAAAGGGCCTGCAAACAGGGGTAATTAACGCCGACGATGCCACCGCTGGGCAGTTTAGCTCGGCCATTTTGCATTCTAAGACTTATGGGATAAATAGTGGAGACTTGCGAGCCAAAGACATTAAATTATCGGCCTTGGGTGTGAGCTACACGGCCAAATCAACGAGCACAGAATATAAAATATCCAGCCATTTACCAGGCCAGTTTAACATCTATAACAGCTTGGCGGCGGTGAGTGTTGGCGAAGTGTTGGGGCTAAGCAAAGACCAAATCCAGCAGGGAATTGCCGCACTTGGGGGAGTGCCAGGCCGAATGACGGCCATAGACGCCGGACAAAGCTTTAGTGTAATTGTAGACTTCGCACACTCGCCAGATGCCCTACAAAACGTTCTAACAGCTTGCAGGGGGCTCACAAAGGGCAAGGTAATACTAGTGTTTGGGGCTACAGGCGACCGCGATAAGTCTAAACGGCCGATTATGGGTGAAGTAGCGGTTAAACAAGCCGATTTAATTTATTTAACGGATGATGAAACCTACACCGAAAACCCACAAGCAATCATCGAAGAAGTTTATAAGGGTATCGAAACCGCTGGTGGCCAAGCCAAAACCACCATAATTGGTGACCGACTTAAAGCTATCAAAGCCGCTTTTGCAACCGCTAAAGCCGGCGACACGGTGTTATTAACTGGTATCGGTCACGAAACTACCCGCAATATGGGCGGTAAAGAAGAACCTTGGAACGAAATCGAACTAGCCCAAAAACTCCTTAAGAAATAGAACGGCCGTGCACCCGGGAGAGGGCAGCACGGCTAAGATAGTTCAGAACCAGTATGAGTCTTTGCGGGGAGGCCTGGATTAGGCCCTGGCCTCCCCGCTCGATTCAGGCGAACCGTTGTTTCCGTTGGCAGTACCGACGACCCTTGTAACGCTCCTTTCGACGCTGAACTTTCAGCGTCTGGTTACGCTCAAGGCGCAGGGCCTTCTCGGCACGTTTGACAGTTCGAGGCACAAGGCTCTCGAGAAACCATGTCTTGGCCTTTCGCACGAGTGCGAGAGCTTGCGTGGGTAGTACGCCGATGAAGACAATCTTGGCAAAGGCTTGTTGGCGTTGCTTGAGCTTGTGTGGTACATGCTCACTCACCTCCACCAGTTGCTTGTTGGGCAGTCGGCTCGACATGTAGTCGCAGAGCTCCTGCCGGAGTTCCCTGGGGAAATCCAAACGGGGATTCTCGGCAAGATACACCGTGGTCGTAGTGCCGTTGGTTGGTCCCAGACGCTCAAGTACAGCGTGTGGCGACGATACGGTTCGCACATGTCCTCCTGGGGTAGACAGCGATCTGAACTAGTCGGAGTATAGCGTTATGAGTTTATATTGGTCAATATTTTATTGCTTTTGCAAGCATAAGCTTGACAAGTGAAAGAATAGTGGTAATATTGTTTCATTCGATTAGGTCCTCCGAAAAGGGCTTGCAAGTAGCACATATCCGTTCTCTCCCCAGACTCGAGAAAGGAATCATAGGCATGTGTGTCGATCAGGAACTGAGCGAACGCCACGAGCGCCGCCTACAGCAGAAGAACCGGTCACGCACCTCCAGAACGATAAATCGAATGAAGGTAGCCGTGCGTCACAAGCGCGGGCACATCAGCGTCCCTCTGGTCCTGGCGGCCATCGACGAGGACGTCATCGACGCTCTCGGCCCTGTCAAGATCCTGGGCAATCGTCTGCCGCAAGTGGTTGAGCCCGTGCCGTCCCTCGAGGAGGCGCGGGCACCCATCTATCACAGGCGTCACGAGGACGAACAAGTACGCATGCGATGGCTCGCAGAGAATCCCTTCCCGGGTCTTTCCGCCGCCTAACAAGCATCTCCACATGGATCTAATCGAATGAATCAAGATGGGCGGAAGGCCTAAAAAACCTTCCGCCCATCACTCGCACACCGCCGATAGGCGGTTTTATTTTATGCTTGACCCTGTGGAATCAGATTTGAGTCGTTTCTTTAAATACATATGCCCATAAAAGGTTTTTAGATATTTTTCACGTTTCATGGCATCGGTCTGTGAACGACAGGCCTCGAAATAAATTAGTTCAAACGGACGACGATATGAGGTTGAATGGACTTCACCGTTTTGATGTTGCTCAAATCTGGCTTCAAGATTGTGGGTATAACCAGTATAGTGCTTACCGTCTTTTAAGCTTCTTAGGACGTACGTATAGTACATTAAGGTACATAATACACCTTGAAGCATTCCACAGGGTTGACACTGTATTTGGCACTCGGGTATTATGAGTGCTAGCGTCCGCTGGTTGAGCGGAGATTTTCTAGGAAATAACTAAGGAGGAATTATATGGCTGGATTAAATCCATTGGCCGACTGGGTGGTCGCCGAGCAAGAAGAGGCTGTTACTAAAACAGCTAGTGGTTTGTACTTGCCTGACAAAGCCACCGAGAAACCTAAGATTGCCAAGGTTTCAAAAGTTGGTAAAAATGTTAAGGAAATCAAAGTTGGGGATAGGATAGTTTATAAATCTTATAGTACTACCGAAGTTAAAGTGAATAATAAAGAGTATATCCTGGTCAAAGAAGAGGATATCCTAGCGACCGTTAAATAGGAGGATTTAGATGGCTAAAAAAGTATTTTACGATGACGATGCCCGCCGGCGTGTGTTGGGCGGAGCCCAAATTTTATATGATGCCGTAAAGACCACTATGGGTCCCAAAGGCCGCAATGTGATAATTAGTAAAAGCTACGGCAACCCAACTGTTACCCATGACGGCGTAACCGTGGCTAAAGGTGTGGAAATCGACGATGTCGATGATGAAACCCTAGGCTACAAAGTCGGGGCTGAGCTTATCAAACAAGCCGCCAGCAAGATGAATGATGTGGCTGGTGACGGCACCACTACAGTTACTGTTTTGACTTATCACATCCTGAGTGAGGCCAATAAATTGATTGCTGCCGGGCACAACCCCATGCAACTTCGCAAAGGCTTAGAAAAAGCTGCCGCCGATGTTATCAAACAAATTGGTGCTCAAAGTGAAAATATTGCCGGTAAGAAAAACCGAGTGGCCGAAGTCGCTACCATTTCAGCTGGCGATGAACAAATTGGTGCCCTAATTGCTGATGTTATGGAAAAGGTCGGCAAGGACGGCGTAGTTACCGTGGAAGAAGGCCAGGGCCTGACTATGGAGAGTGAAGTAGTTGAAGGTTTCACCATGGACCGCGGTTACGTTAGCCCCTACATGGTAACTGATACGGCCCGTATGGAAGCGGTTTACGACAAGCCCGCCATTTTAGTTACCGATCAGAAAATTAGCTCGATTCAAGAATTCCTGCCAATGCTGGAAAAACTGGCCCAAAGTGGCAAGAAAGATTTAGTATTGATAGCCGAAGATGTTGAAGGCGAAGCCTTAGGTACTTTAATTCTAAACCGCCTAAAAGGCGTGTTTAACACCGTAGCTGTTAAAGCTCCGGCCTTCGGCGACCGCCGAAAAGAAATCCTGGAAGATATCGCCATCTTAACCGGTGGTGAAGTAATATGCGAAGATACTGGCACGACCTTTGAAAATGCCGAATTGTCGGTAGTCGGTACGGCCCGGAAAGTTATCGTTAATAAAGACGAAACTACTTTAATCGAGGGTTCTGGAACAGCTGCTGCCATCAAGGCCCGGATTGACCAAATCAATCGCCAAATCGAGGCCGCTACCAGCGAGTATGACAAAGAAAACCTAGAAAAGCGCCGTGCTGCCTTATCGGGCAAAGTCGCTGTCATTAAAGTTGGCGGTGCCACCGAAACTGAGATTGAAGAAAAGAAATTCCGAGTTGATGATGCAGTCAATGCCGTAAAGGCCGCTTTAGAAGAGGGAATTGTCCCAGGTGGCGGTGTAACTTTGGTAAATATTGCCCAAGTTATCAAGGCTGAGGGTGCTGATTCTGAAACTGCTGGGGCTGGACTTCTAAAAAACGCCCTGGACCAACCTTTCCGAATCCTACTTACCAATTCCGGGCTCAACCCCGATGAGTGGTTGCCACAAGTCAAAAAAGGCAAGAGCGGTATGGGCGTGGACGTTAATAGCCCAACCAAACTAGCCGACTTAAAGGCCGCCGGTATTGTTGACCCCACTCGGGTCACCAAAGAAGCGGTTCAAAATGCCGCTAGTATTGCCGGCACAGCCATGACTATGGGTGCACTCGTAGTTGAAGTCCCCGAGAAAAACCCACCTGCTATGCCTGACATGGGCGGCGGTATGGGCGGAATGATGTAAAACCATTCGACACCCTTCGGGGTTTCTTATCTTGCCGAAAAAACGGAATACATTCTCTCGGGCTATCTTTCCGAAACATTGAAGTACTCGAGTAGTAATGATAGGTGTTGTATGCTAGAAAATCCCGCTATCATAAGCGGGATTTTTGTTATACCTTTTAGCCGGTCAGTAAAATATATGATATAATTAACGGATACAAAGGGGAGACAATGGAACCTAACCAAACTGAAACCAATCAAACTTTAATGCCAGCGCCAGAAGCGAGGTACCGACCACTTACAACCACCAAAAACCAGCACGGGCTGGCTTGGGTGAGGTTAGTTTTGACAATCTTTGCAGCCATAGTGCTAATTGTCTTAATCGTTATGTTAGCCCGCTGGATTTATCACAAAACTCACCACAAAACCGTCACAGTTCCAACTACTAGCCAAACTGCCCCCGTTAAATCAACCTCTACGCCGACCACCAGCGCCCCAACTTCTAACACTAACAGCTCTGCCAGCCAGCCAACTAACACCTCCACTACTCCAACCACAAGTACTACTCCCGTCAATAGTACTCAAATTACCAACACTGGCCCGGGCAATGTTGCAGGCCTTTTCGTTGGCGCTAGTTTAGCCGCCGCTGGTCTTCATTACATAATTAGCCTTCGTCGCTTAAATAAAACCGAATCTTAGAATCTAGCATTAAATCATTTACAATAATGTAAGTGAGTAGGGAAGCCAATGTTAGATGATTTAAAATACATCCACCAACGCGATGGGCAGGATGCTCTAGGCATTGCCGAAAGACAATCTAGACAGTTAGAACACGGTTTTGAAGTGCCAAAGATTGAGGGTGATTTTGCCAATATTGTGTTTGCCGGGATGGGCGGTTCGGCATTGCCTGCCCTAATTAGTGCCAGCTGGCCAGGCTATAAGATTCCATTCGAGATATGCCGGCAATACGACATCCCAGCCTACGTATCAGATAAAACTTTATTCATTGCTGCCAGTTACTCCGGAAACACCGAAGAAACCTTATCGGCGTTGGCCGAAGCCGAAGCCAAAAACGCCACGATTGCGGTGTTTGCCGCTGGGGGTAAACTAGAGGAGATTGCCAGCCAAAAAGGCTACCCCTTCGTTAAAATCCCCAAAGCCGAACAGCCTCGTTACGCCGTGTTTTACATGTTATTGGCACTGCTAACTATATTAAAAGCCGCCGGCTTGCAAGACGATGTTTCCGACCAGCTTAACCAAGGTGCCAAGTACTTAGCCGAAGCCGTCAAAGACTGGGTAGCTACAGTACCAACCGCTAAAAACCCAGCCAAACAATTGGCCAACGAATTAGCTGGCAAATCTGGCGTAGTTTATGCCGGGCCACTACTAGCACCGGCGGCTTATAAATGGAAAATTGGCTTTAACGAAAACGCCAAAAACGTGGCTTGGTGGGGCCAATACCCAGAATTTAACCACAACGAATTCATTGGTTGGAGTAGCCACCCGGTTCAAAAAGCTTACGCTGTAGTTGATTTACGTTCTAATCTAGAACACCCACGTGTTCAAAAAAGATTCGTGCTATCCGACCGCTTATTATCCGGCAAACGACCGGCGGCCAATGTCGTCCAAGCCCAAGGTAAAAACTTACTCGAACAACTGTTGTGGACCATCGCATTTGGCGATTTTGTAACAATTTATCTGGCTTTACTCAACGGAGTAAACCCAGCCCCAGTCGACCTTGTCGAAAAATTCAAAACCGAACTTGATAAGTAAAAATACTTAACTTATTCACCTCTTAAAGCCGCGATCGGGTCTTTGCGAGCAGCTTTTAGGGCAGGGATGGTGCTGAAAATAATTCCAGTGGCAACAGATACCCCAACCGCCAGCAATATGACGGGTACTGAGATTACCGGCTTCCAGCCACTATAGATTCTAAGCAACTGATTGATGAGTAGCGAAGCTATCACGCCAATTATGCCGGCGCCAATCGTCAGCACAAGGCCTTCGGTTAAAAACTGTTTCATAATTTGACGATTGGTGGCTCCGATAGCCTTCCTAATGCCGATTTCACGGGTCCGTTCGCTAACGCTCACCAACATGATGTTCATTATGCCAATACCGCCAACCAGCAGGGAAATAGCGGCGATTGCCGAAACGAAGCTAGTAATTGTGTCGAGCACCTGGCTACTAACCCCAAGTAGCTGATCCTGCTTTAAGACTGTAAAATCACCATTACCACCATGATTTTTGGCTACCTCAGTGTTAATTGCACTGACTGCTTTATCAATATTGATATTTTTCTTTATGCTCACCAGGATCTGAAGAATATTAGTATGATTTTGGGTAAGTTGATCGGCGGCCGGAATTTGCATGAAAATCGCCGAGTTGTAATCGGACTGCGAAGTCGATAAGAAACCGCCCTGAGTCGGTGCCATTACTCCGTGTACCGTAAAGTCTTGGCCCATCACAGTTACCGTTTCGCCGACCGGATTTAACTCGCCAAACAGCTTGGATGCGATGTTACTACCAATTATCACTGCCGTACTATTTCGCTCGTCATCAGAGAAAAAAGCCCCATAATTAATTTTTTGATGAACTGTATCGCTAAAGTTAGCGGTTGTTGCCGCTACAAAGATATCGTCGAACTGGCCCTTGGGGCCTGTGGCTGAATTAGTTACAAATTCGATGGGGGTTACACTGTTCGCTGCTGGCAATGCTTTGATAGAGTCGGTATCGCGGCTGGTTAGGGTACTGGGGGCTAAAAAGGCATACAGATTTAAACTGCTAGTATCGCCATTTTTAGTTAGTAGCTTGCCGGGTCTCACGGTAATCACATTACTGCCTAGCTGATTAATTTGGCCGACAATTTGATGTTTTAGACCATCGCCCAAGCTAACTACCGTAACCACCGAAGTTATACCAATGATTATCCCCAGCATTGTGAAAATAGTCCGCCATTTGCTTTGGCGTAAACTCTGGGTAGCCGTTTTATAATCACCGCTCATCATTTGGACGGCCTTTTTTTGCGTTTTTTGCCTTTGGTTTTTTTGCGTTTGGTGGTGCCACTAATCTCTTGGCCAGGGATATCTTTGAGCATGGCCGAAACTCCAGCCTGAATGTCATCATCAGTAGTTTTTGGCTTTTTAAAGAAAACTCGGCGGGCTTGGTGAGCCATCTGGCCAATGGCTGTAGTTTCATCACCAACAATTGTGCCGTCGTACATATAAATTACCCGGCTGGCGTAACGGGTTAGCTCAGGGTTGTGAGTGACCATTAAGATAGTGTTACCTTGGCGGTGTACCTCGGCTAATAACTCCATCACCACCCGGCTGTCGTGGCTGTCTAAGTTGCCGGTGGGCTCATCGGCAATGATAATATTTGGTCGATTTACCAAAGCCCTAGCAATCGATGCTCGCTGGGCCTGCCCGCCCGACAACATATTGGGCATGTAATATTCACGGTCGCGCATACCAACCAATTCCAAAATATCACTGGCCCGTTTAGCTCGTCTAACAGGGGTCATGCCTTTGTAGGCTAGGGGCAAGGAAACATTATCCAAGACATTTAAATTGCCCAGTAAATTATACGATTGAAACACAAAACCAATTCGGTCACGACGAAATTTGGCTTGCCGGTTGGGCTTAAGACGAGACACCAACTCTCCACCAAGCAGGTAATCGCCGTGGGTTGGACTATCCAGCAACCCAATGATGTTCATAAGTGTAGTTTTACCACTACCAGATGGGCCCATAACCGCCACAAATTCACCTTTCTCAACCAATAACGAAACCTCGTCGAGTGCCAAGGTGGTGGCATCGCCGAAGCCGTAGAGTTTAGATAGTTCTTGTAGCTCAATTAAAGCCATGTTTTGCTAACAATGCTCCGTTGTTAATTAGTTTTGGTATAAAAAAGAGGCCCGCACCCCTCATGGCCCCACACACCAAGTCTCTATGTATTTAGTCTACGCTCTGGCTATATCTGTCGACAAATATAAAAGGTTGCGAAATCGGCTACAAACTGGCGGAGAGGGAGGGATTCGAACCCTCGATAGAGTTGCCCCTATACCACCTTTCCAAGATGGCGCACTAGACCAACTATGCGACCTCTCCTCGCAGAAGTATTTTAACAGATAGATAACTCTTTTAATTCAGCTTCCCTGCTGATGGTAAAATAGTAGTAGCGGCAAGTAAAACATAAACTACTAAAATTTTCTTACCGCATTAAGTGACTTTTCTTAGCTAATTTTCAGCTTCGTCTGCCAAACTAGCTAGGCAACACCAAAAAAGTTAAACAAGGAGTACCAACATGACTGACAGCTTGAGTGATAAAGAATTGATAAAAGAGATTGTAACTAGCGTTTCCCAACTACAGGATATGAAGCAGTGGGAGCGCCTGGAAGATTACTTTGTTAAGAAACCCTACGTTGATAACAAATCGATTAGTGGTGAAATGCCGGCTATGATCCCTAAGAAACGGCTAATTGATGGTTGGCGCCGAGAAATCGGCAGTTATTTCTACGCCACTAGGCATTTTATCCGCCGGCTGGCGGTTAGAATGGTTAGTAGCCGTCGAGCCAAGGTTAGCACCTCAGTTGAGCATGTTCATTATGTGGCTGATAGAGGCGACCGTTACGTATGGACTGTCCGTGGCACCATCGATTACATCCTTGTTAAAACTAGCACCGGTACCTGGAAAATCAGCCAAATGATATTTAAAATGACTGACCAAGCCGTTCGCCCCCTCGGTGCCTAATCAAAAGCATACCCTAAATTAGAAATTCGCTTACTGCTTAAGTTAGAATAGAGCTATGAGTGGGACTTCTTTGAACGTTTTAATAATCTATGCACATCATGAGCCGGGTAGTTTTACGGCGGCTATGAAGAATATAGCTATTCAATCATTGGAAGCTCAGGGTCACAATGTAACCGTTACCGACCTGTACGGCCAAGGATTCAGTGCCGTGGCCCAAAAATGGGATTTTGTGACCACAAGTGGCGGCCATTTTAACTACATGCTCGAGCAAAAACACTCGGCGATTTTGCAAAACTCTTTCTCACCGGATATCGTCGGTGAAATTCAAAAGCTTCAAGCCGCCCATGTGGTGTTATTTATCAGCCCAATTTGGTGGTTTAGTGTGCCGGCCATCCTTAAGGGCTGGTTCGACCGGGTGTTGGCCATGGGCGTGGCCTGGGATACCGCCAAGATTTATGAAAATGGTTTAATGCGTGGCAAACAAGCCATGCTAGTTATGGCTGGTGGACACCCCAGTGAATACTATGAGTTAAAGGGCCGGCACGGTGTTAGCCCTAAGCAAATGTTGAACCACATCAACCACGGTACCCTAGCCTTTTGTGGTTTTAATGTTCAGGAGCCGTTTGTAGCCCTAAACGTCATGGGTTCTAGTGTTGATGGCCGCGAAAAAGCCTTACAGGAGTTTGAGACTCGTATAAAAAGCTTGGTTGATAGTCCCTTGTGGCTAAGTTATTACGGCTGAATTTTAGATTGAGCAAAAATTGTATAAAGCCTGACTAGGTTATCAAACATTTTCTTTAGATTTTCATTAGCGCCATTCTGGGCCGGTTGGCCTTGTTCGTTAAAGGCACCCCTGGCTATTCCCGGAAAATAGATGGCATTGGCCACTTGGATAAGTCCAAGTTCGTTAGTCACTTGGCGCAACTGCTCAACCGAGCCAGCACCGCCAGTAATGTTGCCATAGCTCACAAAAGCCACTGGCTTGTCGCCCCATTCTCGGCCCACCCAATCCAAGGCATTTTTTAAAATACCGGGGTAGCCGTGATTATACTCTGGCGTAACAATCAAAAAAGCTTCGGCTCGCCCAACCCGCTGAGCCCAAGCTTCGCCTTCGGAATGTGTATAAGCTACTCCGGTATCACGGATAGTGAACGGGCTCATTGGCTCATCAAACCACGGCAGGTTTAATTCCCTTAAATCAACGTAATCAAGCTCAATTCGGCCATCGGCTTCGGCGGCAGCCTTGACCCATTTAGCCACCACTTCACCACGCCGGCCTTGGCGGGTACTCCCCAAAATAATCATAAGTCTCATTGTCTTAACTTTACACCAGGCTACACGCTCAGTCACTACTCATACAAATACGATCGCGACCCACGCACTGGGGTACAGTGTGCGATTTATTGGCGAGGAGTGAAAGAGCCGTATTTAAATACGGTGAGTGAGCACCGGAGGCAAAAATCGTGCTCTGTGCCAAGAACAGCCTTAGAAGATGGGCTTCTGCTCAACTTATAAGGCTGCGATGCGTGAGTCGCGGAAACTGTTATTATTGAATCATGCAATCGCAGGAGTTAATTCGGGCCATTCAGGTAGCAGCCCACAAGCTATATAATGCCAAGATTGAGCCAGAACTCAGCCGGCCGGATGAACAATTCGGCGATTATGCCACCAATGTAGCGTTGCAGTTAGCCAAAGCCACTGCCAAATCCCCCCAAGAAATCGCCCGAGCTTTGGTTAATGAGCTTAAAGACAGCCCAGGCATCGCTACCGTATCTATTGCAGGACCAGGCTTTATAAATTTCAAACTAACTGATAGTGCACTAGCCAAAACGGCACTAGTTGCAATCGATTTGCCAAAACCGCTGGCTGGCCAGGAAATTTTGGTTGAATTTGGCGACCCCAACCCCTTTAAAGAGATGCACATCGGCCATCTTTACAGCTACATTGTTGGCGACGCCATTAGCTCGCTCCTGGAAACTGCTGGTGCCCAAGTTCGTCGTTTAAGCTACCACGGCGATGTTGGTTTGCATGTGGCTAAAGCCATTTATGGGCTCCAAAATATGACCGACAGGACCGATTTGAAGGATGCTTCAGATGTCAGCGACAATGAGAATTATCTAGCCACGGCTTACGCCAGTGGTGCCAAAGCCTACGAAGATGATGAATTAGCCAGAAACGAAATCAACTCTATAAATACCCATATCTATGGTGGTAGTGACCCGGAAATTAACAAATTACATAAAAATGGCAGCCAATTAAGTTTTGAGTATTTTGACAAAATACTTGAGCTGTTAAGTATTTCTACGGATAAGCGATACCTAGAAAGCCAAACAATTGAAGCCGGCAAGAAGCTGGTAGAAAAAAATGTCGGCCAGGTTTTTAGCCAAAGCCAGGGTGCCACAGTTTATGACGGCGAAAAAGTTGGGTTACATACCCGAGTTTTTATTACTTCTAAAAATTTGCCAACCTATGAGACCAAGGACCTGGGACTGTCTCAGCTGAAGAACAAAGACTACCCTGGGGCTACTCGCTCAATCATTATCACTGCCAACGAACAGACTGAGTATTTTAAAGTTATGTTGGCCGCTCTAAAAGATATCGACCCAATACTGGCCGCTAAAACCACCCACTTGGCACACGGTTTCGTGAACCTTTCTAGCGGTAAAATGAGCAGCCGGACCGGTAATGTTTATCCAGCCATGAAGTTATTGCGATTGGTAAAAGACGCTGTGCACCAGCAATACCCCGAGTCTAAAGTCAGAAAAGAAGTGACTTTTGCAGCCGTTAAATACGCTTTTCTGAAACACCGTTTGGGTTCAGACATCACCTTGGACGTAGAAGAATCAATTAGCCTAGAAGGCAACAGTGGACCATACATCCAATATTCCCATGCCCGAGCCTGTAGCATATTGGCAAAATCCAAAATCCAAACTTCAAACATCGAAATTAAGGAATTTGATGATAGCGAGCGAAGTTTGGCCCGTAAGATTAGTCAGTACCCCGAGATAGTTGATAAAACCGTTGCCGAGTTAATGCCACACCATATCTGCACCTACCTTTATGAGCTGGCTCAAACTTTTAACAGCTTTTATGAATCCAGCCGAATAATTGGCGATGAGCGCCAGCCCATCCGCCTAAAACTTGTAGGTGCCTACCAGCAAATCCTGGCCAATGGACTAGCAATATTAAATATTAAAGCTCCTGAAAGGATGTAACATGGTTAAGCAATTTACGGACGAAGAATTAAAGAAAAAACTAACACCCGAGCAATATCATATCCTGCGAGAAAAGGGTACCGAGGCCCCATTTAGCGGTAAGTTTCTAGACAATAAGAGTGATGGCATGTATACCTGTGCCGCGTGCGGCCAACAACTATTTTCTAGTAATACCAAGTTTGAAAGTGGTAGTGGTTGGCCCAGTTTTTACGATGTGGCAAAGTCTGATGCGGTTAATTTAATCGATGATGACTCATTAGGCATGCACCGGGTTGAAGTGGAGTGCACTAACTGCGGTAGCCACTTGGGCCATCTATTTAATGACGCCTTTGACCAACCCACCGGCCAGCGGTTTTGTATAAATTCGGCGGCTTTAGGCTTCAATCCCAAAACCAAGAAATGACTCATAAAGAAGTTGGGGAATACCTACTAAGCATGCCGAGTGTCAGGCTGGATTACCCGTTCGGCGAGGATGTGGCAGTTTATAAAGTTAAAGATAAGATGTTTGCTTTGGTGCGAGAAAAAAACCTACCAATCCAACTGAGTTTGAAATGCGACCCACTGTTAGCCGAAACTCTGCGGGCCAAGTACGACACCGTGATGGCTGGTTACCATTTGAACAAAAAACACTGGAACACAATTTTACTTACCGGTCAGTTAAGCTGGGAGGAGATCCAAGATTTAATCCGCCTCAGCTATGACTTAGTAGCTAAGATTTAAGTGGTGGATTAGCCAGTAAGGTGCCGGCTCCATCGTAAGCGTTTTTGAGAATGGTTTTACCTTTGGGACCGGCCAACTTAAAAGCAATCTGTAAATCGGCCTGATATTTAGTCAAGCTCTGCTGTAGATAGGTTTTGTAGGCTTGGTCCAAGTTGTTGTTTTGCGAGGCTGATAGCATCTGGGCATCAGTGGTTTTATCTAAGTCAGCTGCCAGCAATGCCGCACTTAGTTTGGTATGGTTATTAGCAAGATAGACCTTAAGCTGTTGTTGGTCGCTAGTTAATGAACTCAGGGTGGTTGCAGCTACGGCTTGAGTAGTGGGGTCTTGCAAGTTAAGTAGTTGGACGGCATGGGTTACCCGCAAAGTCTCTTGTCCCCGAGCCATAGCATTAATAATTGGCTGGGTGGCCCCTTTGTTACGTCCTGAGAGTGTTGAGCTAATGATTATAAGTATAAAAACCGCCAAAACTACGCCTAAAATAATTTTTACCGGCTTGGACATACCAGGCAAAGCCAACCGCCGTTTTGGCTTCTGGTTATCCTTGAGCATAAAATCAAACTTGGGGTCCGGGCTTTGCGGTTGCATAAGCATTATGATAGCAGGGGAGGGGCTTTAGGGTACAGAGCACAGAATACTTGACTAGTTAAGTATTCTGTAAGCTATAATATTATGATATGGAGCTGACTGTAGTTAGGCATGGAGAGACTTTCGAAAATGCCAGCGACACAATAATGGGCCACCATGATGGGACATTAAACGAAAAGGGGCTTGAGCAAGCTGATAAAACCGCCGAAAAACTAAAAGACAAAAACTTTGATCAAGCGTGGTCTTCTGATTTGAAGCGTTGTGTCGATACCGCTAAACTTATTCTGCGATTTCATCCTTCCCTGAAGCTGGAAACTAATCGAGCCCTAAGAGAAGTTAATTATGGAAAATTCCAAGGCCGGCCGGGGACAGAAATAAGGGCATTTTTTGATAAAGAAGGCGGCTACACTAGAACCTCTCAAGTCCCAGGCGGAGAGACCCAACTTGATATGTCAACCCGCGTCCTTCACTTTGTAAACGATCTTTTTGATCAATACTCTAGCCAAAGAATCCTAGTCGTATCTCATAACGGGCCTATTGAAGCAATTAGAGCTGCTGTCGAGAGAACTCCATTTTTAGGCGATGCCAAAAATGCTAGCATTTTACAACTCCGGGTCACAAAGCCGCTTGAGCTTTACCCTATACTCTAAACCCTATACCCTATAAATATGGATGCGGTTGCGGAGGTTAAGTCTAGGTTAAGTATCGAGGATGTAATTAGCGAATACGTCCAGCTTAAGCGTACCGGTAGAAACTTTAAAGGTAATAGCCCCTGGACCAACGAAAAAACTCCAAGTTTTATAGTTAGCCCCGAAAAACAGATTTGGCATGATTTTTCATCGGGCAAGGGTGGCGACATGTTTAGCTTTGTGCAGGAAATGGAAGGCCTAGATTTTAGAGCCACACTAGAGCTGTTGGCCCGTAAAGCCGGGGTCGATTTAGACCAATTTAAAAACTCCAAGCCCGGCGTCAGCACTGAGCTTAAAAATCGGGCTTTGGAAGTGCTAGAACTATCCGCCAAGTTTTATCAAAAACAACTCACTGTTAATAAAACAGCCTATGAATACCTGGCAAATCAGCGGGGTTTTAGCAAACCAACCATTTTAACTTGGCGGCTAGGCTATGCCCCCAACACCGGCTTTGCACTGACCAATTTCTTGACCAAGCAGGGATTTACAACTGATGAGATGAAACGAGCTGGCGTGATTTTTCAGCGAGCCACACATAGTTCGGATATGTTTCGTGGCCGAATTATGATTCCGCTGGCCGACCAAGCTGGCCAAATTGTGGGCTTCACAGCCCGGTTATTAGCCGATGAGCCCGACTCGCCGAAATATATTAATACCCCGCAGACTGTTACATATGATAAAAGCCGCCAGGTTTACGGGCTGCATTTGGCCAAAGAAGCCATTAGAAAACAAGCTTTTGTGGTAGTGGCTGAAGGCAATTTAGATGTTATTGCCAGCCACCAAGCTGGCATAAGCAATGTGGTGGCCAGTGCCGGTACCGCCATGACCGAGCAGCACTTAAAAATACTCAAGCGTTTTACGGGTGATATCCGCTTGAGTTTTGATGCCGATAATGCCGGCATTGCCGCCACCGAGCGAGTCATACCATTAGCTCAAAAAGCCGAAGTGTCTTTACGGATAATAAGCATCAAAGACGCCAAAGACCCCGATGAACTTATCCGTAAAGACATTAATTTTTGGCATAAAGCTATTGAAGACTCGCAATACGCTCCGGATTGGCTGATTGACCGTTACAAATCCGAAGTTGACCTGAAGTCGGCTGCTGGTAAACGGATGTTTACTGATGCTTTGCTAACCACTATCCGCCAACTACGCGACCCGATTGAACAAGAACATTATCTTAAAAAAATCGCTGAACTCACTGATACTAGTTTGCATGCCGTCGAATCCAAATTCGCCACTCCAACTGCTAAAACCGATTCGCTCAAAAAACCCAAAGCCGATTTGACCATCTTAGATAAAACTCAAGTGGAATACCAACGCCTGCAAGATCATCTTTTAGCCATGTTTTTAATGCAGCCCAAAATAAGAGAACTTTTACAGGCTAGTAAGTCCGAATTTTTTACTGACGGACCTCAGCGCCAAGTGTTTAAATTCCTGCAGGATAACCCTGACTTTAAAGGCGACCCAAAAGTGGCCGCCAAATTGCAACCAGTGGCTGATTATGTTAAAATTATAATGTTACAGTTTGAGGAATTATATCAAGATTTGCCGCTCGACGATTTACGCGATTTGGCGGCTCAGCTCAAACACCGTCTTATAGACAGGTACGTCAAAATACAAAAACATACGCTTGCAGTTGCCATGCAAGAGGCCAAGGGCGATAATGAGCTCAACTCACTAATGTCAAAGGCCGATAAACTGAACGAACTTATTAAGAGCTAGGGGAGAGTTAATAATGCCAAGAAAAAAGAAAACTGATGATATGGTCACCAAAGCCAGCAAATCTTTTGAAAAAGAAATGCTGCAGCTGGTGGAACGTGGTAAAAAAGCTGGGAAAATCGAACAAAGTGAAATTTTCGAACTTATTCCTGATACTCCGGCTAACATCGATGTTTTAGAAGAACTTTATGTAGATTTAGCCGATGAAAGCGTTGATGTTATTCCGGTGACCGAGCCCCGGCCCGAGGATATTGCCGAAACCGACCAGTGGGCAGTTGAAGCCGAAGCTGACGAAGTTATTCCAGAGGATACCAGCTACTTAGACGATATCGCCGATGATTCTGTTCGGCTTTATTTGCGTGAAATCGGCAAAATTCCGCTATTAACTTCTGAAGAGGAGTTGGCATTAGCCCAAAAGGTTGTGTCTGGCGATAAACTAGCCAAAGATCAGATGGCCGAGGCTAACATGCGCTTAGTGGTCTCTATCGCTAAACGCTACGTTGGCCGTGGGTTGGATTTACTAGACCTAATCCAAGAAGGCAATACAGGTTTGTTGCGGGCAGTTGAGAAATTCGACCCCGACCGCGGTTTTAAATTCTCAACCTACGCCACTTGGTGGATTCGCCAAGCTATAACTCGGGCCATTGCCGACCAAGCCCGAACAATTCGCATCCCGGTGCACATGGTTGAGACAATTAATAAGCTGCTGCGCACCCAACGCCGTTTAACCCAAGAGCTTAACCGCGAACCAACCAACGAAGAAATCGCCGCTGCCATGGAGATGGAAGTCGACAAAGTAGAGCACATCATGAAAATTAAACAAGATATTTCCAGCCTAGATGCTTCAGTTCGTGACGACGAAGAAGATTCCGTATTAGGAGATTTCATCGAGGATGAAGACGCCAAAACCCCTACCGAATCGGCCTCAGAACAGCTCTTAAAAGAGCAAGTTAAACAGATATTGGGTAGCCTTACCGAGCGTGAGCAAAAAATCTTAAAACTACGCTTTGGCCTGGAAGACGGCAAAAGCCACACCTTAGAGGAAGTCGGCCAAGAATTCAGTGTTACCCGCGAACGTATCCGCCAAATAGAAGCCAAAGCTTTGGCCAAGCTGCGTAAGCATAAAGATACCCGTCGCCTCCACGAATACCTCCAGTAAACTACTTAAATATGAAAATTATAGGCATTGGCGGTACAAATGGTTCCGGGAAGGATACACTAAGCCAGATTTTAGCCGATGATTACGGGTGGTTATTCGTGTCCGTATCTGGGGATTTAATTATTCCCGAATTAATAAAACGCGGTCTACCACTGGAGCGCGAGCAAATGGCGGCCCTGACTGCCGAATGGAACCGAAAGATCAGTAAGGGTGCCGTAATAGCTAAGGCTGTTGAAAAATTTAATGAGTCGAGCAAAACGAAAAAATATAATGGGCTGGTTATTTCAAGTATTAGACACCCCTGGGAGGCCGATAGAATCCATAATTTAGGCGGCAAATTAGTTTGGGTAGATGCCGACCCCAAACTGCGTTACAACCGCATATTTAACAGAGGCCAGGGTGACAAAGACAAAAAATCTTTCGCCCTTTTCCAAGTCGAAGAACAAACCGAGAAAGACCACGCCGGAGATGAAGCGACTCTGAGCTGGCAGGGAGTTAAAGACCATGCTGATTTTTTTATAAAAAATGACAGTAATGATTTCGAAGCCTTCAAACAAACCGTCCAAAAAGCCTTAAACCTCTAGTGTTTACTTTTAAGTTGTTATCTGATATAATATGTGATTCGGCCGGCTTTTTTTGGCCGACGTTCCTACGAATAAGGAGATGATGAACTTGCCGACTTTGCACGGTAGTTTGAAAGGAGATGATGAACTTGCCGACTTTGCACGGTAGTTTGATCGGTTTGGACCCCTACGAGTTGACTGGAGTCCGCAAACTGGCGGAGCTCACAGGTCTCGAGTTGGGTCTCAGGCCTTCCAAAGTTTCTATCCAGCGCGTCTTTGACGCCTGGGGGACCGAAACAGCGTTCGAACAGAACGCCCCAGCTGTCGCCCAGGCCCTAAAGCTGGACAGCGGGACAGTTCCTGATGACGAGGTTCTGGACCTTCTCGATCAGACAACCACACTCGACAAGATCGACATTCGGTCGCTCGACAGCCATATCCAGCCAACTGGTAGCCTGGTCGCTATCGCGACCGGTGCAACCGTCCGCTGGATGGAATATCGCATAAGGCAGATGCAACAGCACGTCAACAACGGCTACAGCATCGACAAGGTCTACGCCGTCGCCAACCACAATCGTCCCTGCAGCTTGCCTACCGAGGTGAATCATCCGGTGATCGTAGCTCTCCAGGAGGACTTAGGCCAGCAGCCGATGGAGCACCACGCGATGGAAAGGCTTCTCACGGAGGCCCAGTTTCCGGCGGAATTCATCACCGGCCCGTCGCTTGAGGCGAACATCGGGACTCTGATGGACCGCCATCCGGAGCTCGCCCATGCTCGAACCTACGTGCCTGTCAACGGCAACGCCACCTACATCGCGTTGGCCGTTCGGCGGTTCATCCGGCAGTCTCAACCCTCCTTCGACGGGGGGCTGGACCAGTTCTTCTTTAGCCAGCGGACAATACCGCTAGCCCGAACGCCGGAGCAAGCGGTCGACACTCTGCATTATCAGCGTCCGCTGACTGTGTTCAGTGGCCTCGCTCGGCTGATGAACGAGCTCTATCTCCTCCCGAGGAGCTAGGGAAGGCGAACTCTCCTTGTTCGTGTTTAAAAGCCCCGCGGCGTTCTTTACGCCCGGGGCTTCTTCCTTTATAAAAACCATAAGCACTCCCTGTTTTAACAGATACGGCGTATAATTTAAGGTAGTGACTGAGAGGAAAAAACTAGCTGTTATAGACGGAAAATCGGTATTTTACAGGGGCTATTACGCCATGCCCAATTTAAGCACCGGCGATGGTGTGCCTACCGGTGGCGTATTTGGTTTCACCACCATGGCATTGGAGCTCATCAAGAAACTTAAGCCTGATTACGTTTGCGTAGCATGGGATAAACCCAAAACTAATATCCGGAAACGTCTGGAAATGTACCCCGAATATAAAGCTGGTCGCAAACCGGCACCACCCGATTTTTATACCCAAATCCCAATATTGCACGATGTGCTAAACGCTTTTGGCTGGCCACTTTATGAGCTAGACGATTACGAAGCCGACGATATAATGGGGACTTTAGCCGTCGAGGCCGAAAAAGCCGGCCTTGAGACCCTATTAATTACCAGCGACTTGGATATGCTGCAGCTAGTTAATCGAAATGTGAAGGTTTACGCCCTAAAACGCGGCTTTTCTAATATTGAAGAGTTTCACCCCCAGAGTTTCGAGGCCAAGTACGGCATAAAGGCTACTCAATTCCTAGATTTAAAGGCCTTAAAAGGTGACAGCAGTGACAATATACCAGGCGTACCGGGTATCGGCGAAAAGGGCGCTTTGGATTTACTCAAAGAATACAAAACCCTAGACGGTGTTTATGAAAATCTACCGAAAGTTAAAGAGGGTGTCCGCAAAAAATTAGAGGCCGGCAAAGACTCTGCTTATCTTAGTAAAAAAATCGCCGCTATCTGGTGTGATGCCCCACTGCCGCTCAATTTAGACGAGATGGACGGTACCAAAATCGATACCGCTGCTTTACGAGCCTTATTAGAAAAACTAGAGTTCAGGAGTTTATTACGCAACCTGCCAGATAATATGCGAGGTAGCGAGCCGGTTGTCGAAACAATCGGCGGCATCAAATTAGCTTTGGGCAAAAATCAGATTATCGAAAAAGCCCAGGATTTACCCAAACTAGGCAATTCTAAGAATTTTTATATCCATAGCCGGGCTTCTGGCAAACACGGCGCTAAACCGGAAGTCTTGATAATCGGTTTGGATGATAAACAAGTCTACACTTTGGATTTGCGTAAGCTAGACCACAAGTTGGTGACCAGCTACCTTAATGATGCAAGGCCGTTGATTGGCTACGATATTAAATCGACACTAAAGATGCTACGTAGTATGGGCGTTAAAGACTTTCCAGAAGTTGGACACGACGTATTGGTTGGAGCTTTTTTAATAAACCCGCTCATCCGCAGTCAATCATTAAACGAACTGGCTTACAGCCAGCTTAATTATGATGGTACATCATTAGACGATCTCGATTCAGACCAATTGATAGACCGAGCTCCCGAAGTAATGGCGGTAGTTAGGGAGCTTCATAAAAATCAGCTCAAAACCCTAGAAGATATGCCTAAAGTTGGCCAACTAGCCAAAGACATTGAGTGGCCCCTAATACCTGTGCTGGCCAACATGGAATATGAAGGTATCCAACTAGATACCGGTTATTTAAAGAAGTTCGCCAAGGAGTTGGAAGGCAGTATCAGCGATGTTGAGCAACAAATTTATGGTCATGCCGACCAAGAATTTAACATCGGCAGCCCTAGTCAGTTGGCCGACATTCTGTTCGTAAAACTGAACCTACCAACCCAAGGTATCAAAAAAGGTAAAACCGGTTTATCAACTGCCGCACCTGAATTAAGCAAGCTTCGAGGGGCCCATCCCATTATTGATTTAATCAGCCAATACCGTGAAGTGGTCAAACTTAAAAATACTTACGTTGATACTTTACCCGAACAAGTTGATAAGCATAGTCGAGTTCACACCACTTTTAGTCTAACAATCGCTCCAACCGGACGGCTATCTAGTTCCGACCCAAATTTACAAAATATCCCCGTTAAAACTGATTTGGGTCGCCGGATTCGCACGGCGTTTGTGGCCGGTAAAGGCCAGGTGCTTATCAGTGCCGATTACAGCCAATTCGAACTACGCTTAGCTGCCGCACTGTCTGGTGATGAGGGAATGATAACTGCCTTTAATAAAGATGCCGATATCCATGTGGAAACCGCCGCCCAGGTTTACGGTATCGATGCTAAAGACGTTACTAAAGCCCAACGTTCATCTGTTAAAGAAGTTAATTTCGGGATTTTATATGGACTTGGTCCGCATGCCCTAAGCCAAAGTACTGGCATGAGCTTCGGCGAAGCTAAAGATTTTATTACCAAATATTTTGAAATCCGCCCCAAGCTCAAGCAATATATCGAAAAAACCCGCAAAATGGCCGAGCAGGCTGGTTACGTTGAAACTTTGCTAGGTCGGCGGCGGCCAACCCCAGACGTTCAATCGCCAAACTTCCAGGTTAGGGAAGGGGCTTATCGTGCAGCCGTTAACATGCCCTTGCAGGGCAGTGCCGCCGACATCATGAAAATCGCTATGAATAACATCGCCACCAAGCTTGATAAAGACTGCAAGCTGCTGCTACAAATACACGATAGTGTGATTTTAGAAGTGCCTAAAGCCAAAGCTGAGACCGTTAGCAAAATGGTCAAACAAACCATGGAGCAAGCCTACACCAAGCTGCCAATAAAACTTAAGGCCGACGTTTCCATCGGCCAAAACTGGGGCGAATTATGAAAACCCGAACATTTGAATTGAATAAGTTAGTTCGAGATAAAATCGTCGAAAGCACTGAGAACGAAGGCGGATCGGCAGAATACAGAGTTATTGAAGGTGAAGAGCTAACTCAAGCTGAAAAAGATAAATTACTGGAGGAGCTAGGCGAGCTCATGGATGGACCGGAGCCCGACCTCGAAAAGTTGGCAGACATTAGAGAGGTCTTGGACGCGCTCGCGGTTCAGTTTGGGTATAGTAAAGTTGAGCTAGACGCCGCCCAATACGATAAACGCCGACGTATAGGCGGATTTACAGCGGGACATTTTGTAGAAATGGTTACTGTACCTGAAGATAGTGAGTTAGCGGAATACTATAGCTCGGATCCAACCCGTTTTCCAGAGGTTAAAAATGGCTAAAGAGAAGTTATTTTTTATTGGTGTAAAAGCTTTAATAGAGGATAGTCAAGAAGAAATACTTTTGTTTAATTCACCCGGCTGGGCTCAACAGAAAGTTTCTCCGCACTGGGACATGCCTGGCGGTAGAATCAATATAGGCGAAGATCTACTGACGGCTTTGAGAAGGGAAATCTTTGAAGAAACAGGTATTAAAAAATATTCTTCCCCAGTGTTTTTTACGGCTACAATCTCAAATCACATCACTGATCATAAAGAACATAACTTTAAAGTTGGCTTAGCGATATTCGTATACAAACTTCGAATACCAGAATTAAAACAACTGAAGATAAGCGATGAACACACGGAATTTGAGTGGGTTGAAAAAAAAGAAGCAGCCAAGCGTTTGGCCAATAAATACCCGCCCGAATTCACCAATTTGCTATAATTCGTCGAAACGAGGAAAAGTATATGGAATTTGGTAAAAAATTTGAATTCCCGGGCGAGGATAGGGACGCCGTTTTTGTTTCACTCACCGGAGGTAATCTAGCTGATAGACTTGAGACCACTCAAACAACCTGGAATTTATATACTGATGAATTAGCTGCATGGGCCACCCGCAGGACACATGATTATGGAGATTTTATTGAACCAAAACAGTTATATAGAGTGGCTAAATGGGCAAGCTCATAGAGTCGCTTGGGTAGACCACCTAGGTGTAAATAGACGAACAGGAAGTCCTTTTCATCTTCACCATGTAGTCTGTGACTGTGCTTATTATGCCAATTCAAGTTTTCCAGAAGAAGATGAGCTGGCTGATTGTGAAATTTTACAGAATGCAGTTGTTGAACGGACTGATTTAATCGCAAACCAGCATCGTGTTCGAGAAATGATTGAATCTTTCGGCAATATTCCTGCAACAGATTTCGATAGAAACAATGAGCTGAATGATATTCTAACGACAAGTATCGAATCTATCCTTCTGTTTGATCACCTACACCCCGAAGAATGGGCTGGGAATGTGGTTAGCGGAGAACATGATGTTAGCCTATTGAGTTTGATCGTTGACCAACCCCCGGATGCTATTCGTTTATGTGCAGACATCCTAGCCTTTCAAGGTAAAGTTGAAATAACCGGCGACACAGTAAGATTAGCAGCTTAGTATTGCTATTTTAGTTCTAAAATGGTATTATATGCCTTGAAATGTATTTCGGTAGGCTATTAGCCGGTTTTGTAGGCATTATTATTCTCATCCTAATCTTTGTGGTGCTGTTTGGTCATGGCGGTAAAAAAGCCCCCACTGGCCCCCAGCTTGACCCCTTGCCAGATTACGCCGGTACCAACGCCACTGTCAGTTTTACAACCGACGGCATCGTAAATGCCGATGAGCTTCATCGTTCTATTCGAATTACTGTATCTAACAGCCAAATGAGCTTAGATGTCTTACAAGGCTATAATCCCCAAGTTATTCAAAGTAAAACTTTTTTGAACAACCAAGAAGCCTACAGCGTGTTTCTTAAAGCCATCAATAACTCTGGCTTCTTACTCAAACTAAAAAATTCCAAATCACCCGCCGATGAGCGCGGTCAGTGCCCACTGGGCTTCCGCTACATCCTAGACTTGAATCAGGATGGCAATGATTTATCACGGACTTGGGCTAGTTCATGCGGTTCCAAACTAGCAACCTCTGGTGCTACTTTAACCAGTATTCAGGCTCTGTTCCAAGACCAAATCCCCAATTACGAAAACCTAGTTGGCCAAGTCAATCTGTCGGCTACCTCTAGCCAATAGCTTGCTATAGTTATTAGATGATAAAAGCTGTTATCTTTGATTTTTTCGGTGTGCTTTGCACTGATGAATTCTGGCAATTCGTAAAAGAAGATAAGAATCGCCCGGGGCATTTCAGTGACTTGGCCCAATCCGTTAATTCAGGCGAAATATCTTGGGATAATTTTCTTAAGAAAATCTCATATGAGACCGGACAGACCACCGAAGCGGCTCATCGACTATATGAATCAGAGAGTTTTAATCTACCCTTGATTGCTTATATTGAAAATCTGCATAAAAAATATAAAACCGCCATTTTAAGCAATGCTAGTCAGGATTTTTTCTCGCCACTTCTCAAGCAAGCTGGCATAGAAAAATTCTTCGATGAAATAGTTGTTTCTTCAACTATCGGAATCGTAAAACCAAATCCAAAAATTTTCGAGTATGTCGTCCAGAAACTTGGGGTTGAAGCAAGGCAGTGCGTTTTTATAGATGACATTCAGCGGTATCTGTTGGGAGCCGAAAGCCTGGGCATGAAGACAATCCGGTACCAGAATTTCCCGCAAATGAAGACAGAACTTGAAAAGATACTAGTGCCCGTAGCGGATAATTAGCTTTTTCTTAATTCGGCAGGCTTCAATCATCCTTCGCTGTTCCAGATGAAGCGTGGCAGCCAAGGCCGAGCTGGGGACTCTCACAATTAACACATCGCGCTCCACCCGTACCTGGCTTTTACTTTTATAACGACGCAAGATAAACTCCTTCACGGCCGCAATTTCGTCAGGAGGCCTAAAATTTCTCTTTCCCAAAATCTCTTGTAGCGAATCCATTGTCTGAGTATAACCCGAAAAATCTATTGTACTAACCACTGTTTAAGCGTAGTTTTAAATTTAAGACTAACCACAACAAAAAAGATGTCGAATCCAAACCAAGAAGTGCCCAAGATTACAGTAAATTTTATTGATGACCCCGAATCCGGTGAACTTACTCCTCACTGGTATATGAATCATCAAGATATGGGGCAGGTAGATTGGGCAATGACTAGCGATGAACAGCATGGCTTTGTGGATTTCCTGGGTCATACAAGCTTTATACTAGAAAAACGTCTTGGAAGGCTGATTTTACCGGCTCTGGCCAAAGATTTCCGTGCTATCTATCCGCGGTTAGAAACCATAGATTTCCCTCCTGAGTTCCACGACCACCAGGAAGTCTTCGAAAACGTAACCTAAGAGGTTTTCGGCGAGTATAATTAACGGGTATGCCGGAGTTACCTGAAGTTGAAACAATTCGTACCGGCCTGGCCAAATTATTACCCGGTCGGGTAGTTAAAGATGTCTGGTACGACTGGGATAAGTCATTCCCGAACGCCCCGGCCGATGTGGCCCGTTTCTTGGTTGGTGCCAAGGTCCAAAAAATCCGTCGCAGAGCCAAGGTATTAATAATTGAGTTAAGCGGTGGCTGGGCCCTAATAATCCACCTTAAAATGACTGGTCAACTGATATTTGTAAGCCAAAAACAGCGATTTGGAGCTGGGCACCCTAGCCAAGATATGATTGGCGAGCTACCAGCCAAATCCACTAGGGTAGTGTTAGATTTCACAGATGGAAGCAAGCTTTATTTCAATGACCAGAGAAAATTCGGATGGATGCGGTTGATGCCGGCCTTAGAAATCCCAGAAATCGATTTCTTCAAAAAAGTCGGCCCCGAGCCACTAGAGGATGATTTTACAGTCGATAAGTTCATAGGACGCTTGCAAAGACGCAAAAACAGCAATATTAAAGCTGTTCTGCTAGACCAAACGGTTATTGCAGGGATTGGGAACATCTATGCTGATGAGTCGCTGTGGAGTTCTAAAATCCATCCTTCAACACTGGCCGGCGAGATTCCAAAACCGAAGCTGGTATTGTTATATAACGCGATTCGTGATGTATTGAATCTAAGTATAAAAAAAGGCGGTAGTACCGACAAGAATTACTTGGATGCCGAAGGCAAAAAAGGTAGTTACTTAGCTTTTGCCAACGTCTTCCGCAAAGAGGGGCAACCATGCCCCCGCTGTGGTACGCCAATCGATAAAATTAGAGTTGCCGGCCGTGGCACCCACATTTGCCCGCATTGTCAGAAAGCTCCCAAATGATTACTACTTTAGCTGGTAATAACTTCTACCTATTAAAGCGGCGGATGGATGAGATAGTTGATAAATTCGTGACCGAACACAACGAGCTGGCATTAGAGCGAATCGATGCCGAAGAAACTGAGTTACCGGCCATCCTGGAAGCCATTCAGAGCCTTCCATTCCTATCTAACCGCAAACTGGTGGTTGTTAGGGGACTGTCCTTTCACAAAAGTGCCACAGATATTATTGAGCAAATTATTGACTCAGCCGGGGGCACTACCGATATTGTTTTTTACGAACCTAAACCAGACAAGCGAACTAGTTTTTTTAAGGTGTTAAAATCTAAAACTCAGCTAGAAGAGTATAACGAAATGGATTCTTACGGCTTGGCTAAATGGCTGGTAGACGAAACTCAAAAACTTGGTGGCTATCTGAGCCTAGCTGACGCCGATTACTTAGTAGACAGGGCTGGAATTAACCAAGAATTACTAGCTAATGAGTTAGATAAACTACTCGTATATAATCCGGCTGTTTCGCGTCAGACTATCGAGTTATTAACGGTTAAAAATCCCCAAAGTAAAGTCTTTGAGCTACTCGATGCAATTTTTTCTGGCAATAAGAAGCAAGCTATTGAACTCTATGACGAACAGCGAGCCCAAAAAGTTGAGCCCCAGGCGATTATCGCTCTACTGGCGTGGCAATTAGAACTTATCGCCTTAGCAATCTATGGCAAAGGCAAAGACGCTAATCAAATTGCCAAAGATGCTGGCGTTAGCCCTTACCCAGTCCAAAAGGCTCAACGATTAGCGTCTAAAATGACTGAAAATCAACTTAAAGAAGTAGTTCAAAGAGTACTAATAATGGATGAGCAGAGCAAAACTACCGCCCTAGACCTAGACGAAGCCCTCAAAACTTTTATTATTACTTTATAAAAGTGCCCGGTTTCGATCCCTTGTGGGGACCGAAACCGGGCGTGTAGCTCTCAGATGGGCTGGTTCCTTGGATCTCTCGCGTAGCGAGTCCCGAACATCGGGTCTCCCTCGCACTTGTCGAGCTCGCGACGGCTGTGAGCCACAAAAACAGGTACCACAATCAGTGCATAGCCGATCGAGATGAGAAGCAGAAGACCTGTGAGGTCCTCCACCACCCCCTGATGACTCAGCACAAACTGCGAAAAACTCATTTTGAGTCCTTTCCGTTGCTGATGTGAATGGTCACGTCATAGTGCGTGTTAAAGAGTTTAAAGAAGATGGTCCATAGGACCACGGCTACGATTAGGACACAGATACTCACGACGAGCGTGTGTCTTATCTCTTTCGGAAACCTTGCGGGCTCCGATGCTGCCATTTTTCTTCTCCGATCCGACGGCTGCGTTGTGGGAGAGAACTATTACATCTCGGGAGTTAGGTAGTGCGTTCGGCTAACCGAAAACTCTTCGACTCCAGAGAAGTATCGTATTATAACATAAGTATTATAGAAATACAATGCATTCCTGGGCTCTTTAGGGAGTTAGTGACTTATTTTGTTGGTTTTTTAATAGAGGCTTTTTTGGCAACCGGCTTCTTAGTGGTGGCGGTTTTTTTAGTAGTAGGTTTTGCTACCGGTTTTGACTTAGGAACATTCTTGACAACTTTTGCACCGGCAGTTTTGGCAGTCAGCGAAACTGCAGCTTTTTGACGAGCAGCTTTGTTCTTGTGAATAATATCTTTCTTAACAGCTATGTCTAAAGCACTGACAACATCACGTTGGGTTTTTTGAATATCGCTCGGTTTCCCAGCTTCAACAGCCTTAGAGAAGGCCTTTAGCGCATCTCTAAGCGTCCGCTTAGTACGGACATTGCGAACATTTGCCTTAGCGGCAATTTTGACACGTTTCTTGGCTGATTTAATAATCGGCATAGAGCCCTACTATACAGATTAGCCACCCCGTTGTCAAAGAGTTATGAATCATCATTATAAATACTATTGCACTCATGTTTGCAAAGTGCTAATCTGTGGCTAAGAAGTTAGCTAACAAAAACCTTCTTAAATAAAAAACAATATGGATCCAGCGGCGGCAAAACAACAGATAGCTGAGCGCGTTAAACAGTCCAATAAATTCTTGGTTACCGTTAACGCCAATCCGACAGTAGACCAACTGGCGGCTTGTATTGGTTTAACACTGCTTTTAAATAAGATGGGCAAGCACGCCACAGCCGTATTTAGCGGCCGGGTACCAAATACTATAGAGTTCCTGCAACCTGAAAAAACTCTTCAAAAAAACACCGATGCCTTGCGCGACTTTATTATTTCACTCGATAAAAACAAAGCCGACAAGCTACGTTATAAGGTAGAAGATAACGTGGTTCGGATATTTATTACCCCTTACCGCACCAGTCTAAGCCAGAAAGATTTAATCTTTAGCGATGGCGACTTTAACGTCGAAGCCGTAATTGCTTTGGGAGTTAACCAGCGCACTCAACTCGATTCTGCTATTACTTCCCATGGTCGTATTTTGCACGACGCCACAGTTATATCGCTTAACGCTGGCCTGCCCAAAGCCCCCGATATCGGGCAGATTAATTGGGTTGACCCCATGGCCAGCAGTTTATCGGAAATGTTAGTTAGTATAAGTGAGGCTTTTGGCCCAGGGTTAATTGATAGCCAGATGGCTACGGCTTTCCTGACCGGAATTGTGGCCGAGACCGAACGCTTTAGTAATAAGAAGACCTCACCCAAAGTTATGACGATGAGTGCCCAGCTGATGGCCGCCGGTGCGAATCAACAGTTGATTGCTGAGAAGCTGGCGCCGCCACCTCCACCGCCACCTAAACCCAAACCGCCTGAAGCCCCTAAAAAGCCGATTCCACCGCCCAAACCCAAACCGCCACCTCTCAAACCAGAAGGTGTAATTAACGTACCCCACGACGATGATAAGAAAAAAGATAAAGCCGATGTCGAGCTAGGCACCACCGAGATTCATATAGATGACCAAGGCAACTTAATTGCCGACCAAATTGTGCCACCGCCATTCACAGAATTGCCCCATGATATAGAACTGCCCACCCCAGAATCTACAGAGCCGGAACCGGAACATCCCGAAGAACCCCCAGCACCCGCCGCTTGGACAGCACCACCGGCACCTCCAGTGGCCCCATTAGCAGCTATTCCGAGTCCACCTGTCACAGCTCTTCCGCCAGCCGAAACACCACTACCTCCTCAAATATCTCAAGTTAGAGCTACCGAATCCGCCCAAACGCCAAGTGCATTGCCCACTCTACCACCGCCGGCTCCATTACCGAGCACTGAACCACAGAATCACCATGCTTTTATGGGCAGTACAGCCCAGCCGGGTGTTGTGGGTATCCCGTTTGCACCAGTCCCCGGACAGCCCGACTGGGCAGCACCCTATGATTTAGTGCCCATGGACCCAATGCGCGAAGCCGGGGCGGTTAACTCCGAATTTGGCAGCTCGCCTGCCGCCGTTAACCCCGAGGTTTCTCAGAATAATTTTTCGCAAGGCCATGGCGTAACACCACCTCCCGAGCTGACAGCTAGCTTTTCAACTGCACCACCTGCCTCCGCTAATGACGCCCGCAGTGCAGTCGAGCAAGCCATCGCCGCTGCACCTTTCGACCCAGCTTTTGGGGCTCCAGTACAAGCTCTAAATGCTCAACCAATGAGCCCTGTACCGATTCATAACGAAGCCCCGCCAGCCGAAACCAACCTGCCTCCGCTAAAAACCAGCGACACCCCAATGCTAGTTTTGCCCACAGATAATTCCAGCTCGGTTACTGCCACCCAACCAATTGCTACCCAAACACCACTCGTGCAACAACCAGTTTCTGGTGTAGCCCCACCACCAATGCCGCCACCCTTGAATGTGGCTCAGCCACCCCGATAGCCTATAATCTTTTAAATGGATGGAATTTTACTGGTTGATAAACCTGCCGGTTGGACGTCTTTTGATGTAGTCGCCAAAGTCCGTGGAATTATAAAGGCCGAAACTGGTCAAAAGATAAAAATTGGCCACACTGGCACTCTAGACCCGATGGCTACTGGCTTGTTGTTATTAGTTTTGGGTTCTTATACCAAGCGGGCAGGTGAGTTTAGCAAGCTAGATAAGGTTTATGAGTCTGAGATTACGCTCGGCAGTTCTAGTACAACCGGTGATAAAGAAGGCCAAATCACCAAAATATCAGACAAGAAAATATCGAAACAGCAGATTGATGAAGTCCTAAGCCAGTTTTTAGGCAAAATTCAGCAAACTCCCCACAAATTCAGTGCGATTAAGCTTAATGGCCAAAAAGCTTACGACATGGCCCGGGCCGGGAAGGAATTCAAACTAGAAGCTAGACAGGTTGAAATTTATGAAATAACAGATGTAAGCTACAAATATCCGACGTTAAAATTCACCACTAAAGTTAGCAGTGGCACCTATATCCGTTCCTTGGCCGAAGATATCGGGCAAAACCTCGGGACCGGCGCCTATATTTCGGCTTTGCGCCGTACCAAAGTCAGCAATTTGACGTTAGAAAATGCTATAGGGATTAAAGGACTATCTCTATTGACGATCAAAAATAACTTGCAAAAATGATTTAAGTATGCTACTATATTTTTGTTAATCAAAAAGCAAAAAAATGTTTGGCCGAGAAAAATACCCATCGTACGAAACACACGCAGAGAAAGCGAAGAAAGCCGCTAAGGCTGCTGGTAGCATAGCCCTAGCTGCTAGTGTTGCAGCTGGAGCATTTGCGCTGGCCTACGAAGGCTCGAACGGCACGATTAGTTCTCGATCAGCTCCTATTGAACGGATGATGAAACAGTACCCCAACGTTGTTAATCAAAGTGCTGAGGTTGGCGACAGCCAGATTATCGCTGCGGGTGAGTGGGAAAAGTCACATCCGGAGGTTAAGAGAGTTGTAATAGAGGAGGTTGACGACAACTACGGTCATGATACAAATGGCGATGCAGCAGAGAAAGCGACCAGCACGCTAAAACTTATATATAAAGATGGCAAATTCACCGAGGTGACTGGTATTGGCGAACAAAACTATACCGGCACGGGCAGTGATTTGATAGATAAAAAACTGACACATCTTGAAGATCGTTTAGGCATGTCTGGCGGAAACGCAGCAGTTGAGGATTCAGCCAAAACCCAAGCCATTGAAGACGCATTATCCAACACAGGTGTTGAGCAGAGTACGGTTAAATAGTTCTGAGTTGCAAACTCACCCCTGATTTGCTACAATTGACCCCTGAATGATTGCTAAGGAGAAGAAGGCCGAGGTCGTTAAAGACCTTAAGGCCCATGATAAAGACAGTGGTAGCCCTGCAGTGCAGGTGGGTATTATGACGGCCCGGATTGCCGAGTTAACCGACCACATGAAGAAGAACAAGCACGACTTTGCAGCCCGCCGCCGCTTATTACAGCTGGTTGGCAAACGCAAACGATTGCTCAAATATATTGCCGAACAAAGTGGTGACGATTACTTAGCTCTTATCAAAAAGCTCGGTATTAGACGCTAAAGCGCCCAAACTACATTTCCGCAGACGCGGAACAAGCTTGTGCACATTAACTAAAATCGCAATTTGCGGGCAGAGCCTCAGATATATCAATTGCACAGGGGTATATTTGCACCCTGGCCGTAAAACACGCGGAAAGGACACTTATTAAATATATGTCAGACATAATTAACCCGTTTGGAAAAAAAATAATTAAGATTAGCACCGACTTTTGTGGTCGGGAGCTGAGTTTAGAAGTCGGTCGGCTGGGTTTTAGAACCAGTGCCTCGGTCTTAGCCCGCTATGGTGACACCGTAGTGCTCGGCACGGCTATGGTTAGCCCCGAAACCGTAAAAGGTATGGATTATTTCCCTCTAAGTATCGATTACGAGGAGAAGTTTTACGCCGCTGGTAAGATTAGTGGTAGCCGGTTTATTAAGCGTGAGGGCCGGCCATCCGATGAAGCGATTTTAATTGGCCGGCTAATTGACCGACCTATCAGACCACTGTGGCCAAAGGGTTATCGCCATGAAGTGCAGGGCGTAGCCAGCGTTTTAAGCCTAGACCCCGAGTTTAGACCAGATGCCATTGCTATGATTGCCATGAGCACCGCCTTTATGCTCACCGGCGTGCCATTTGACGGTCCAATCGCCAGTGTTAGGGTTGGCCTAGAAGCTGGCAAACCCAAAGCCTTTATGAGCCTGGCTGGTTACGACGAAGGCGAGCTTGATTTGGTAGTTGCTGGTACCAAAGACGCCATTATGATGGTGGAAGCCGGTGCTAACGAAGTTTCTGAAGATGTAATTATCGAAGCCTTAGCTTTTGCTCAAGAGGCAATTCAGCCAGCTATCGATTTACAGAATCAGTTGGTTGAAAAAGTTGGCGTAACCAAACAAACCTTCGAGCTATTACTGCCTAGTGAAGATATTATCAAGTCAGTTGAACAGTGGACCAAAGGTAAGTTGGGCAAAGGTCTGCGAGCACCTTACCCAGAGCGTAATGACCTTGTGGCTGATTTACGCGTTAAAATGCACGAGCATTTCGAAAAAGAACTGGGCGAAACCGAGTTTGCCGAGCTTAAATCGGTTTACAATGAAGCTTTCGAAATGGCCATCTTTAAGGATGTTCGCGAAGGCATCCTTGGTGAAGAAGTTCGACCCGATGGTCGAAAAACTACCGAAATTAGGCAGTTATCGAGCCAAACCGGCTTGTTACCACGGGCCCATGGCTCAAGCATATTCACCCGAGGCGTTACCCAGGCTTTAAACATTGTTACGCTGGCACCGCTTAGCTATTCCCAGATGGTAGATACCATGGAGCGCGAAGGCGAACGCCGATTTATGCATCATTACAACGCCCCCGGCTATACCGTTGGTGAAGTCCGACGCTTAGGTTCACCGGGACGCCGAGAAATCGGCCACGGCTACCTGGCCGAGCGGGCTCTTAGTGCAGTTTTGCCAGCCGAAGCCGACTTTCCGTACGCTATGCGCTCAGTAACCGAGATAATGAGCCAGAATGGTTCTACCAGCATGGCAGCCACTTGTTCAGCCTGCATGGCCTTAATGGACGCTGGCGTGCCCCTAAAAGCCCCAGTTTCTGGAATTGCTATGGGTTTGATGACCGATGGTAAGAAGTTTGTTATTCTATCGGATATTGCCGATGCCGAAGACTTCGCCGGCGATATGGACTTTAAAGTGGCCGGCACGGCTAAAGGGATTACGGCTTTACAGATGGATATGAAAGTCCACGGTTTACCGGTTGAAATTCTCAAAAAAGCCTTGATGCAGGGCAAAGCTGGCCGGGCCGAGATTTTAGAACACATGCTAAGCGTTATTCCTGTAAGTAATAAAGACCTCAGCCCTTATGCACCAAGAGTCGAAGCTATCACCATTAACCCCGAGAAAATTCGAGAAGTAATTGGTAAGGGCGGTGAAACTATCAATAAGATTATTGCCGAGACCGGTGCTGAAATTGACATTAAAGACGACGGCACTGTAATGATTGCTAGCCCCGATAAGACCAGCATTGATGCGGCTATTTTATACATTCGAAACTTAACAGCCGAACCAGAAGTTGGTAAGATATACGAAGATTGCCGTGTGGTCAGTGTCCTGGATTTCGGTGCATTTGTGGAAATAATGCCGGGTAAGGAAGGACTGGTCCACGTTAGTGAAATGAAAGACGAACGAGTGGAAAAACCTAGCGATGTAGTTAAAGAAGGCGATAAAGTTACCGTTAAGTTGGTAGCGATTGATGATCGCGGCCGGTTACAGCTCTCCATGAAAGCCGCCGCTCGCGAACAAAACGGAGGAAAAGTTTAACCCCCATGGCCAGACGAGTTAGCCGCCGCACAAACGAACAAATTCTAATGCAATCCTGGTGGGTTAGGAGCGGCTTAGCAATCGCTTTCATTGGCCTGGCTTACGGCTTTGCCAGCCTAGCCATCGACTCTGGCAGTTTGTTAGAGTACGCGGCAGCGATTTTCTGTATCTGGTACGGCTTTCATAACACTATCCGGGCCTTCCGTTTGGTTTTTTTCAACTAGATATATGTCCAAGTCCAAAACCCAGTCATTAGACGAAATTAAGGAGATGATAATTAAACAAAAAATTTGTCCAAAGCTCGCCCAAGGAGCTACTCAGCTAGTTTTTGGCGATGGTAACCCAGATGCCGAACTGGTATTTATTGGCGAAGCCCCCGGTAAAAAAGAAGATGAGCTGGGCTTGCCGTTTGTGGGAGCCGCTGGCAAATTTTTAGATGAAATGCTGGGCTATATCGGGCTTAAGCGAAAAGATATCTATATTACTAACATCGTAAAATATCGCCCGCCTGATAATCGCGACCCGCTGCCAGAAGAAAAAATCGCTTTTTTACCTTTTTTGCGTTCCCAGCTAGATGTTATTGCCCCCAAACTTGTGGTTACCCTTGGTCGCCACAGCATGGATAGCCTGTTGCCGGGCCTGCAAATCAGCCAAGTTCACGGCCAGCCCAAACGCTACCAAGGCCGAGTTTACTTGCCGCTGTTTCATCCGGCGGCAGCCCTTTATAACGGAGCTTTGCGCCAAACTTTAATTGACGACTTTGGACGAATACCAACAGTCCTGGCGGCAATTTAAATAATTTGAAATCTATTAAATCTCTAAAGATAAGAAAGGAAAAATATATAGATGAATCCAAATAACAACAAACCAGCTCCTAAACGGAGCAACCCAAAAAATTCCAACCGCGGCCAAACAGCCACTGGTCGGAATATTAGCCGCGGTGCGGCCTTACGGGCCCAAAAACAGTCCGTACAAGATGCCAACCGCGTAGCTAATCAATATTTAGATGCGGCCACTAAAGACGGCGACAAACCGCGCCGTGCCAACGTCATAGATGATAGCCCCCGACTTAAAATAGTTGGTTTGGGCGGTTTTGACGAGGGCGGAGCCAAAAATATGATGGTAATCGAATACCAAAACGATGCGATTGTAATTGACTGCGGAAGCGACCTAGGTGTCGACTTGCCGGGTATCAATTACGGCATCGCCGATACCACCTATCTAGACCAAATCAAATCCAAAATTCGTGGTTTTGTAATCACCCACGGTCACTTAGACCACATGGGTGCCCTACCGCACATTTTGCCCAAATACTCAGTGCCGGTATACGGCAGCCGCTTTACTATCGGCCGAGTAGAGGAAATCTTTGAAAACTTTGGTGTTCCAATGCCTGACGGCTTTGAGCTAAAGACCGTGGTCATGAATGAAGACAGCCACGAACGACTTAAACTGGGCGAGTTCTTTATTGAGCTAATCCGGGTGACCCACTCAATCCCTGGCAGTACCATGGTGGTGGTAGACACTCCGGTAGGACGCTTAATTAACACTGGTGACTTCCGCCTAGACCCTAACCCTTTGGATCATGAACGAACCGACATCCCACGCTTAGAAGAGTTGGCTAAAGAGGGCGTGTTTGCACTTTTAAGTGAATCGACCACTACTGAACGACCTGGCCGAACCCCATCGGAATCGACCATCGAGAAAAGTTTCATAGATATTATGGACAATGCCCCTGGTAGGATTTTTGTCGGCCTGTTTAGTACCAATATGAACCGTGTTCAAATGATTGTTAATGCCGCCGTGCACCACAATAAGAAAGTGGCCATGGATGGCCGTAGCATGATTTCAACCTTGGAAATGGCTGTTAGAAACGGTTTCATGAAAATTCCTAAAGGGACTTTTGTGCCGATTGCTAGCGTACCAAGTCTAAAAGACGACAATGTCGTCGTAGTTTGTACCGGTAGCCAAGGTGAACCTAACTCGGCGCTGATGCGTATGAGCACCGGCGACCACAAACACATTAGCCTAAAAGAGCAGGACACTGTGATTTTATCGAGTAGTCCAATTCCATATACAGGCAATGACTCTTTGGTTAGATCCATGGTGGATGACTTAATGCGTAAGGGCGTGCACGTACATCGGCACGAAACTCACATTGCCGATAAAGGCGGTCCTCTGCACGTATCCGGGCACGCCAGCCAAGACGAATATAGCGAAATGATAACTCGCATAAAACCGAAGTTCTTCATTCCAATTTACGGCGATTACACCGCCAAAAAATATCACATCGATTTAGCTGTCGAACAAGGTATTCCCAGAGCCAGCACTATCAATGCCGGCAACGGCGACATAATTAGCTTTACTAAAGACAAAATGGAACTTGTAGGCCAAACCCCCCATGGAACGATTTTGGTCGACCAAACTGGGGCAATTGTAAGCACTATCGTAGTTAAGGACCGAGTGTTACTGGCCGAAGAAGGCCTTGTAGCAGTAGTGCTGACAATCGATAAGAAAAACGGTGCATTGCTAACCAGCCCAGATATCATTAGCCGTGGTTTCATTTACATGAAAGATAACGAAGAGCTAATGAATGCCTTCCGTAATGAGCTACGTCGAGCCGTCCAACAACGCTTCAAACGAGTTGACTTAGACCGCTTCAAAGCCGAACTGAAAGATTACGTGACGCACTTTCTGTATGAACAAACTCAACGCAGCCCAATTGTAATCCCAGTGGTTAATATCATTGGCGGTCGCAATGAAAAAGCTAACAACGATACCCATAAACCAGCTGCTAATGGCGAAGGGCCGGATGTGCCTAAGACTCCTGAAGAAATTGGCTTAGAGCAACAGCGGCGATTTGCCCAGATGCGCCAACGCCTACTGAATCAGGATGCACGAGTAGATTAGTTAAGCACAGGTTTTGTATTGACTTCTGATGGTTAAGGGAGTGTAATCAAAATTAATCAGTCTCCACAATAAACAAAGACTGAAAACAAAAGGGGCTTAAAAATGAGTGAACTGGCAACCGGCTCCGCGAAAGCGGAAGCATCATTACGTTTGTTACATTACGCGCAGATGGCTGACTACTTTTTAGACAAAGGCCATGCAGAATACTCTAAAACCGTCCAAGAACTTGAAAAGAGTCTAGTGGCAATTCAATATGCCTCAATGCTAGAGGTTCCACAGTACACTACAATTCGATTGCCTTTGCGGCCACGTACCGAAATACCCTTCAGCTTTTACGAGCAAAAAAGTAAGCGTGCAAAAGAAGCCACAGATGGTCTTAGAGTCTACTATGAGGATGATGTGCCGGCTGAGACTAAAGATTTATTATTAATGAATGAATTAATAACCCATAGTCAAGTCCTGGATGATGCTCGCGACGAAAAAGGTGACGGAGAGGTGTTGAGTAGGGGTTTTTATGATGAAACAACGCTTTATTTTGTCGAGCAATATGGTGAAGACTCGGTAGGTAAATATTTGACTTGGTCGGCTACTAATTTAATGCCAAAATCATTTATTGCTAAGCCAAAAGCTATGAATAACATGCCCTTTTTGACTTCAAAGGATCGTAATGACTTTGCTAATAATATTTTTGATTCAATTGACGAATTACCAACGGCGACGATTGACGAATCAGAAGTAGTTCGGACTTGGATACATCGAAAAGCCGCTTAGCTTGACAGTTTAAGCATAAACGTGTTATAATTACAACGCTACCATCATCTGTTAAGATGGTATTAAACAGGTTATACTTAATCGCATGGCAAAAAAAGCAAAACGTGGCCGGCCAGTTGGCAAAAAAGCCATAAAAAAATCTAAAAGTAACTCGGGTTTCTGGCGAGCTGTTAGTGCCGTTTTTTTGATAATCTTCGGTGTTGTGCTTTTATTCGGAGCTTTTATTACTGCTCCGATTCCACACAGTATTTGGAACGGTTTTTGGTGGGCCCTGGGTGGTGCCACAATTGTCGCCCCAGTTGCCCTTGTTTATCTAGGACTTTTAAAGTTTATTAACGAGGAACAACGGATTCCGTTACCTAATATGGTCGGTACCCTAGGTCTGCTGACTTTTTTGGCTAGTTGGTTACATGTGGCTTTCTTGCCTAACGGTCATGGTGGACAAGTTGGCCAAACCGTAGGAAACGTATTGGCAAATTCTTTGGGCGACTTCTTGGCTGGGTTGGTTTTCTTTTTACTAACCGTCTTTTCATTCTTATTCACTTTTGCTATCGACCCCCGTTCCTTGCTCAAATTACTGAATATATTTAAGCGTGAACCCAAGGAAGAAATCGACCAAGAAGACTTGGGCGAGCTTAAGAAAAAAATGGCACCCGATTTTCAACTTCACGAGGGAGTACCAGTGGAACATCATGGTGCCCAGGCTCGAATGACCAGCTTACGTGGTAGTGCCGAAAAGTTGACACCAACTAACAACCAAGCCGCTTTAACCACCCTCAATGACCCCGATTGGCAATTCCCATCGCTAGAGTTACTCAGCACCAAGCAAGATAAAGCCGACGCCGGCGATGTCAAAGGCAACGCCGAGATTATTAAAGATACCTATTCAAACTTCGGCATAGATATAGATGTTGAGGGTGCTAATGTTGGCCCAAGAGTTACTCAGTACACCTTAAAACCACCTGCCGGTGTAAAACTAACCAAACTAACCGCCCTAGAGCACAACTTGGCTTTAGATTTAGCTGCCACCAGCCTGCGAATGGAAGCACCAATCCCTGGCAAACGAGCGGTTGGCATTGAAGTCCCTAACGTAAAGGCCGCAACAGTTACGTTGCGAGGTCTACTAAGTAGCCCAGAATGGTCAGAAGCAAAAGGTGCACTTTCGTTCGTGGTTGGCAAAGATATTGCCGGCTTACCAGTGGTGGCCGACCTGGAGGAAATGCCCCACTTACTAATCGCCGGACAAACCAAGTCTGGTAAGTCAGTAATGATAAATACCTTGCTCGCCAGCTTCTTGTACCGTAATACTCCTTCTGATCTAAAGTTGATATTGGTAGACCCGAAGCACGTTGAAATGGCACCCTATGAGGATATCCCCCATCTTTTGGCACCGGTAGTAACTGAACCAGAAAAGTGCATTAGTGCCCTAAAGTGGGCAGTGGCCGAGATGGAACGCCGGCTTAAAACCTTCGCCGAGGTTAAACAACGTGATATTCAGGGCTATAACGCCCTCAAAAAAGAAGAGGGGATGCCCCACATTGTGATCGTGATTGATGAGCTGGCCGATCTTATGATGGTCGCTAGCCGTGACGTTGAGGCTTTGATTGCCCGGATTGCCCAAAAAGCCCGGGCGGCCGGCATTCACTTAGTACTAGCTACCCAGAGACCGGATGCCAATGTGGTTACAGGCATTATCAAGGCCAACGTGCCGGCCCAAATTGCTTTCGCCGTCAAAGACCAAATTAACAGCCGAATTATTATCGACCAACCTGGCGCCGAAAAACTGCTGGGCAAAGGTGATGGTTTGTTTAAAACTACTGATTTACCACGACCAATCCGTGTCCAGGGGGCCCTGATAACTGGTGATGAAACCAACAAAGTTTGCGATTTTCTGCGTGGCCAACGACCGCCAAATTATGACAATGAAGTTATCAGCCAGCCGGTTCAGCTAGGAAAAGGCGGAGTGGTGGCCAGCACCGATACCAGCGGCGATGATGATGAAACCTTGCGCGATGCCGTAACGGTTGTAGTGGCCGCTGGTAAAGCCAGCACCAGTTTGTTGCAGCGTAAACTGCGGGTTGGTTATGGCCGAGCCAGCCGAATTATGGACGTTATGGAAGAACGCGGCATTATTGCCATGAGTGACGGTACCAATCGGCCACGTGAAGTTTTAGTTAGTAGTGCCGATGAAGTGTTTGGCAACGGTGAGACCGAGCCAGTTGGCGCTGTGCCGGCTGGTGATGGCGATGTCTACGATGACATGCCCAATGAGTAATAAATGAGTTGTGTCGGCGTGAGCCCGAGTGCATTTCTGCATCCGGACTCACGCCTTTTCGGTCTGTCTTTTGGCTAGTTGCAACCCGCTCAGGACATCCCTTAGTGTGATCTGGCCAAAAACAAACTGATCGTTTAGCCAGAACATAAACGGGTTCATTAGAAGACCTTCCGGAATGAGAATCAGTTTGGTGATTGGCATCGGAATCCCGAGTAGGCCACTCAGAATTAATGCCAGTCCTTGATTCTTGGTGAACATTATTACCTCAGTACCAGCGTTCTTGACTGTGCAGATTCTCAAACGGGTCTTGCGGTGTCGCCAGATCCAAATGTTTACACCGAAAGCACCGCATCCCCAGGTAACGGTGACGCACGCGTTTACAATCAAGCCATGGCCATAGTCGGCCACACCCACGAAAATGATTACGTACTTTACGGTCCATTGGCCGGCACTACTGATATTAGTCTTCCACCACTCCGGATTATGGCTCAGCCCCCTAAGGTATCGGAGGAGACGGTTCTGCGGCATTGGCACATCAAATACTAGCGTGCCCACTTGTTCCCTCCTTTTTGGTTGCAAATTTTTCGAAGACCTAGTCCAAAGCGCCTCCGCGCTAAGACTTAAGCTAACACTACAACTTAATTGTTAGGCTAGCAAACATAAACATTTTACTTGCATTTTAGTCGATCACTTTTTATAGTTATGTTTAGAGTGAAAATAAAAATCGGAAATCAAAAAATATGGCAGAAGGTAGACTAGCACCAGCCAAGCATCAATCACGGGAACATGATGTATCCGCGCCCCAGAATGGCGCGGATTTTTTATTCGCCGAAAAATATAAAAAAATCCTGAAATCACTTCACTATCACAAAGGCTACCAGTTTACTCCCATGGATGAAACTACGATGATCCCTTATCCACTTTTACCCCATGAAGGATCGCCGGCAAAGTTAAGCCTACACCATGCGGCCCACCCACGGGGCAGAAAAGAATTGATTAATACCGATAACGGGGATGTTATACGTACTGCCAGAATGCAATGGGTAGCTGGACCTGCTGGGAGTGTTGCTTTAGGCAAAAAGCCTACAGACCTTCATCAACCTCATCAGCGGTACCACTATTTCTACAAGGGGCTGGAGTGGCTGCCGTCTACAGAAGATGAGCAGTTTGCCTATGGAGTTTGGGCGGGGTCGTTATATGTCCCAGATTTTGGCCTGGATGTAAGCGGCGAAAAAGCTAAAGTCAGAAAATTAACTGAAGCTCAGAAGGATCTTCTTCACGCGGGACAGATAAAAATTGGTGCACCCGAATACCTTAACTTATTCCTGAGGCGTTATGTTATTAAGCATGGTGTGCCCTATGTCGACGGCATGATAATTGATGACTTTATGAATACAGAAGATAACGATTCAAGGATTAACATTGGAAGAAAGATACTAAGGCAGGCTAGTGAATCTGTAACTGAGCCTATCCAAACGGACTTCGAGAAAGCTCATAGAAGGCATAGAATCAGCCCGTATCTCGGCATAAGTGCTGCCCAGGCTGTAAATATAAATATTGTTAATGGCAATCAAGAAAAACTCGTACGACAACTACGCACCGCTATTGCTGCATAGGCTTTACAAACAGGGGTGAATAAGGTACAATTAGCAGCGTAAACAACTAATTCAGGTTGGGGCAATCAACATGGCGCCCAGCCTTAAACCAGAGGAAGGAGTTCATTTGAACCAATACGAAATTGCGGTGCTTTATCACCCAGATTTAGAAATAGATTTGGAAAAAGCCGAAAACCGCGTCAAGAAAATCATTGCCGATAACGGTGGCAAGATTACCAAGACCGACAACTGGGGTAAACGAAAGCTGGCTTACACAATTGCTAAGCAAGAGTTTGCCGTCTACGTTTTTTATACAGTCGAAATCCCGGCCGAGAACGTCGCCAAGGTTGAACAAACCTTTAATATAACGGATGAGATAATTCGTTTCTTAATCACTAAGCCCGATTTGAAAGCAGCCGAGAAAGCCGAGGTTCTTCGAGTTGAGAAAGCCAAGAAAGCCGCCGAGCGTGGTGATCGAGCCGACGACGATGATGAACCCGAGGATGAACCTACTCGGCGGCCACGACGTAATAGAACAGAAGTATAAGCGAGGATATTAAAGACATGGCACGAAGTTTTAACCAAGTAACCCTGATGGGCAATTTAACAAGGGACCCAGAACTGCGCACCACGCCAAACGGTGCCAGTGTTTGTAGTTTTAGTTTGGCTCTAAACCGCAGCTATAAGAACGCCGAAGGCAGTTGGACCGAAGCTACCGATTTTATCGACATTGTAGCTTGGGGCCCGCTGGGCGAACGAGTAGCCCAATACCTTACCAAAGGCCGGCCAGCCTTAGTTGCCGGCCGGCTGCAAAGCCGTAGCTGGGAACAAGATGGCAACAAACGCAGTAAAGTTGAAGTCGTGGCCCAAGACGTAACCTTCTTAGGCGGTGCACCTGGTGGCAGTGGTGCCCCGACCGGCAACGACGACCAAGTTTCAGCACCGATACCCAGCAAACCGGCCAAAAAATCAGATAAGCAGGATGATGTCGTTATAGAAGATATTGGTGATGAGCCAATCAACCTTGACGATATCCCCTTTTAAGGAGAACAGATGGCAAAGATATTTAAACACCGAACCGACGTAGCCTTTTTTGACTACAAGGATTTTAAGACCTTGCAACGCTACATCAATCAATACGGACAGATTGAACCACGCAAGCGCAGTGGTCTAACCGAGAGCAAACAGCGCCAATTAGCTAAAGCTATTAAGCGAGCTCGACACATCGCTCTATTACCATTCGTTCAAAATGGCTAACGACGCACCAGCCCAGGTCGTTAAACATATAGATAACCAGGTTAGTATGATATTGCGTACGATTAACCAGCATGAACTTTCTGAAAAACCCAAGAAGGCTTTGGTTAAATTGAAGCAAGCCTTAATTGACGCCCGAGTTTATTCACGAGATTACGAACTTAGTGAAACCCGCGAAGAACAGATAGATAATGCTAAAAAAGCTAATAAATATTTAGAGCAGATTAGGCAGTCAATTCTGCGAACCAGTGAGTTCAATGTGTTTGGCCCGATTGATGTTGCCCTTATAACCGCTCAAATCGATTCCGCCAAGGCAGACCTAAAATGAGAGAAAAGGTTGCGGTCGGCGTAGTTTGGCACGGAGCTGAATTAGTAGTCCAGAAGAAAATCTATAAAAAACCCAGCGACGAAATTGTCGAACGCTATGAGTTCCCATCAAAAAAAATTGAACCTGGAGATAAATCTCTAAACACATTAGTCAAGTCATTAAACGTACAGCTCGGTTTCCCATTTACAGCCGAATCGTTCGGTAAGTTAAGGACCCAAAGAAATGCAAAGCACATAGCTTTTTATCATGAAGCATTGTTACCATATGGGACCAATTTACATTCTACCGACAAAAAGTATGGAGAAATAGAATTTTGGACTAGGGATAGATTTGATGAAGCCTTAGAAGAAGAAAGCTTGTCGCCATTTGTTACTATGTACGTTGAAAGACATTTATAGATGGCATTATCGATAACTAATCTAAAAAAGGGCACAGTTTTTCAGCTAGATAGTGTGCCATACCGAGTGGTGGAATACAGCCAAAAAGTTATGGGGCGGGGTGGCTCGACAGTCAACGTCAAAATCAAAAGCTTAATCGACGGTAAGGTTCTGACTAAAACTTTTCATGGCAACGACAGCGTTGATAGTGCCGATGTATCTAATCGCCCAATGCAGTACTTGTATAACGACAATGGTAAGTTTTTCTTTATGGACCCGGTAAGCTATGAACAGTTTGAACTAGAAGCCGAGGCTATGGACGACAAAGCCGGGTTTATTAAAGAAGGCGATAGCCTAACCGCCCAGTTTTTTGATAACCGTATAATTAATATCGAGCTGGCCAAAAATGTTCCACTAAAAGTTACCTACACCGAAAACGCCGTGCGTGGCGATACCAGCTCAGCAATAACCAAAGACGCCACGCTAGAAACCGGGTTAACCATAAAAGTGCCCGCTTTTATCAAACAAGGTGATTTACTGTCAGTAGATACCACCACCGGAGCTTATCGTGAGCGCATTAAAGACTGATAAATACCGTTACATGATTGTCTACATGCTAGATGATCTAGATGTTGGTGAACACTTTAAACCAACTGCGCTACACATAAGTATCTTGCCGTGGTTTGCGCTAGAAACCGATGAAGCACCGTTTGTTGATTGGTTTTATAAACATTTTGACGCTGTAGAAGCTTTTGAGGCAGTTGCCGATAAACAAGCCATGTTTGGGCCTCGCCAGGACGTGCCTGTAAGCATTGTGGAGCCACAAAAAAAGTTTTTGGCACTGCATAAAACCGCCTTAAGTTGGTTTGGAGCGGTGGGGGCTCGATGGGCCGAAAACGACCCCTATGTGGGTGATGATTTTATCCCTCACATAGCTCAGCGCGACGGCTATATATTAGACGATAGTAAAATGGTGCACATCAATTCGCTTACTTTATTCAAAGCCAACCGACATGAGGATCAAATAAGAACGGTAGTGGCCAAAGCCATTTTCCATGAAAACTAGACTAGATGTAGCTTTGGCGAAACGGGGATTGGCGACTAGCCGTAGCCAAGCCGAAAATTATATTAAACTAGGAAAAGCTAGTGTTAATGGCATAATACTTAACAAGTCAAGTATTATGGTTGGCGATGATGACAAGCTTGCGATACAACAGGACGTTCAGTATGTTAGCCGGGCTGCACTAAAGCTAGCCAGTGTGGCCGACAAGTTTGAACTCAATTTTAAAACCAAAATCGTTTTAGATGTTGGTAGTAGCACCGGCGGCTTTAGTGATTTTGCACTCAGGCATGGTGCCAAAAAAATTATTGCAGTAGATGTTGGTACTGATCAGCTACACCCAAGTTTGCGTACAAACCCCCTAATTGAGCTACACGAGAAAACCGACATCAGGCAGTTTAGCTCAACTCAAACAATCGATATAGTGCTAATAGACGTCAGCTTCATAAGCCTTCGACAAATTTTGCCGGCGGTGATTAAACTATCAAATGATTCAACTCAAATAATTGCTATGTTAAAACCACAATTCGAAGCCGGTACTAACGACATCAACAAGGGAATTATCAAAAATGATTCAATCCGGCGGCAAATTATGAAGGACTTCGAAACCTGGGCTAGCCGACAGTTTTTAGTCAAAAATAAAGCCGACAGCCAGGTGACCGGGGCCAAGGGTAATCGCGAAAAATTCTATTTGCTGAAGCGGATTAAAGCTTAAGATTATTGACTTCTAAGGAGTTACGTGCTAATTTACAGGCACGGTCGCCAGACCGGTGTGAACATATGTCTGTCAGAAAGTAAGTTTACTTGCACCACTCTGATGGGCTCACACATAGAGATTTTTCGCTGGCTTCGGCTATGCGGCTATACAATCTCTCAACCTGGTGATTAAGACCACAAACCCGCTTATAAGGGTTTGCGAACCTCGATATGAAAGGAGACGAGCTTGACTGCTCGGATTAGCCTAATCTTGGCGCTGTCTATCGTGATTTTTGCGGCGACGGCCCAAGTCTCCAAAGCCACCGCCGCGACGGCGGCCACCGCTTGCGGCCACCAAGCCGCATACAGCCATAAGGGCCAGGCTCTTAGGAGTTTGAGTTCTGTAAAGAGTACCAAGCTTCACCGGTTTTGCACAAAGTTCGTAGAACTACGTACAAAAGCCAAGACCATCAAGCACCAACGCTTGCTGGTCGCCCCCCGCTACAAGTACTGCTGGAAAGTACCCGATAAGAAATGGCGGGCCAGCGTTTGTAGGGCTCGGGCCAAGCTGAGGCGGATTCTAACTAAGGATTTGCCCTGGCTGGACCAACGCATCAAGGCCCTTCTGCCCCAACCCAGATTCCCTAAGTGGCTGTTAGATGCCTTCATATGCATCCACAACCACGAGGGAGCCTGGAACTCCAAGACCGGTAACGGTTATGACGGAGGCCTGCAAATGGATGCTACTTTCCAGGTTCAATATGGACCAGAGTTCGTCCATAGGTGGGGGTCAGCTGACAAATGGCCTATCTGGGCCCAGATGACGGCTGCAATTCGAGCCTATACCGGCTGGGTTGGACCAGATCCACGGACTCGTACAGCCCGTGGCTTTGGACCCTGGCCGAATACTGCACATTCCTGCCGCCTCATCTAAGCAAATATCGAGATCCACTGGGGACGGGTGCGCGGAAATATCCAGCGCACTCGTCCCACGGTTATGGCGACCGTAAACCTATAAAAATTTACTTTATAAAAAGGCTTGTAAAGCCGGCAAATCCTTTAGCACAATGTACGATTTGCGATTACTAATTAGGCCCTTACGCTCCAAGGCAGCAATTTCCCGGCTGGCGGTTTCGCGACTAGCATTTATGGAACTGGCGATATCTTGATGGCGCAAGGGCACTTCAATGACAGTGCCGTCTTCAGTTTCGTTACCGAAGCGGTTAGCCATAGTTAGCAGAAATGAAATCAATCGCTCTCTAACGGTACGATATTCTAAGTTTAAAATTCTCTCCGAATGAATCCGATACATCTCAGTAACCATATCCAGGATAGGAGCCAGTGCACTAAGGTGACTATGTAGGTAGTCGAGGTAGACCTCTTGTCGGATACGCCAAACGACCGACGTATCCATGGCTTGATAAATAATATCTCTCTCTTGGTTGGTCAATGCCCAAATTAGCGGGAAAATCTCTTTATGTTTACGGATAATGAGCAGGTTTTCTTCACCATATTTACTGATGTTAAAGGCCTTAACTAAGCCCTCTTCTAAATAAAAAACGGCGCTAGGCGCCTCTCCTGGCCGGATTATATACTCACCTTTCTTATAGGTGAGTCGCGTGCCGCTCCTGAACAACCCCACCAGCGCGGCCGTTTGTTTATCGCTCGCCAGCATATCTAAATTATCCCATTAATAAGCTTGATTTGCCATGTGTGATATAAATCATCATTTTAGCGTGTTCAAAGTTACAGCGCTAAAACTAAAATTACTGCATTATATAAATACCATTAAGGAGAAACGCAATGGTACACCCCAGTTTAATCGAGGCCAGATTGGGTGAGCTTGGGTTCAAAACCAGCCGCTGGTTTCATGCCGAGATACGTGAACTAGAGCACATATTAATGGATGATGAGAAAATCATCTCGCTAGTTTGCGGTCGTTATTACGGGAGTTTTGCATTGTTGGTTGCCACTGACCAACGCCTTTTGCTAATCGACAAACGAGTCTTCTTTATGACTATAGAGGATACCCGCTACGACATGATTTCGGAAATTGACTATAACTCCCAAGCCTACAATGCAACCGTAACAGTTTATACCATGAACAAAACGCATAAGTTTACTTCCATCAAATTTAAACGTGAGCTTAGGCAGTTAACTAACTACGTCCAACGCCGTGTTTGGGAATTTAGGCAACAACAATCCTTTGATACTCCTAATATTAGCCAATCTGGTTCAACCAGGTTTATCCCAACGGATAGTGCATTGCCGCCAAGCCCCTATCACGCGACCGCAATTGTGCAACCTAAGTCTGAACCGATTGCTACTGACGACTATTATGTCGTTCAACAGCCAGGCGGGCGTGCTTGGCGTGGTCAGTTAGGTCATGTCGCTCATATGGTGGGGTCGGCCGCTACTCGCTCGGCACACCACCACACAACCTATAGGCCAATGCACCCTTATTCGCAGGGTTCGCTAATGACTCGCAAGCCACTCAGTACTCCGGGCGACTATTAAACGTTGAATCTAAATTCAACCACATCATCGGCTTTCATGATGTAGGTCTTGCCTTCGGTGCGTAGTTTGCCAGCGGCTTTAGCAGCCTGCTCACTTCCAGCCGATACTAAGTCCCTATAGTCCACCACTTGGGCGGCAATGAAACCGCGTTCAAAATCGGTATGAATAATACCGGCTGCCTGGGGGGCGGTGGCACCTTTGGGTATCGTCCAGGCACGGACTTCTTTTTCGCCGGCTGTCAAATAACTTTGTAAGCCCAAAACGGTATAAGCGGCATGGATAACTTGGTATAGACCGCTCTGGGTCTGGCCGTAGCTTGCCAGCAGTTCTTGGCGGTCAATTTCATCTAGGTCCTTTAGTTCGGCCTCGATTTTCGCGCTCACAAATATCGCCTGCGCAGGGGTAACCAGGCTGGCCAGTTCGGCCTGTTTGGTTGGCTCGGCCATGGTTGGCTCATCTATATTAAAAACATAAATCATTGGTTTGGTGGTTATTAGCTGAAGTTCAGCCAGATGTTCCAGATCTAGGTCTTGGCCGAATAATGAAGTGCCAGAATCAAGCAACTGCTTAGCGATTTTGTAAGTGTTTAAAACCGGCATAAGTTTAGCGTCAGCCCGAGCTTCTTTTTCTAGGTAGGGTAGGCGTTTATCAAGGGTTTGTAAATCGGCCAAAACCAGCTCGGTGTTGATAATTTCAATGTCTTTTTTGGGGTCGTCGGTACCGCTATTTTGGACGTCACTATCGGCAAAGGCACGCACCACATGGCAACTCGCATTAGTGCTGCGAATATGGGCTAAGAATTGGTTGCCCAGGCCTTCACCTTGGCTGGCACCAGCCACTAGCCCGGCAATATCTACGAATGTTACAGTTGCTGGTACAATTTTTTGGCTTTTATAAATCTCAGCCAGCTTTGCAAGGCGCTCATCGGGAATCGGTACTATGCCAGTATTGGGCTCAATAGTTGCGAACGGATAATTTGCCGCCAAAACATCAGCGTCGGTCAATGCGTTAAATAAAGTACTCTTGCCCACATTGGGCAACCCCACGATTCCAATACTCAAAGCCATTTATCTATTCTAACAGGGGTGGTAATATATTGGTATGCCTAAATTTATAGCATTTCTGCGGGGTGTTAATGTTGGTGGCCGAATTATTAAAATGGCCGAGCTTAAGACAGCTTTTGAAACGGCCGGTTTTAAGAAGGTTTCAACATTTTTACAAACGGGCAATGTGACATTTGACAGCCACCTTAAAGAATCGCTGCTTAAGGCTAAGATTGAGCGAATGCTAGCTAAAGCCTTTAGATATCCGGCTAAAGTTCAGGTTGTTTCATTTGAAAATTTAGCCAAAATAGTTGCGGCCAACCCATTTAGCGAAGCCTCGAGCGATTATCATCAATACGTAATATTTATAGAAAACCAATTAGAAATTGCTTTAGTTGCCGAAGCCGGCAAACTACTTGGTGAAGAGCTGAAGATCGGGCAGGGGGTAGTTTACTGGAAAGTCAAAAAAGGCCAAACCCTAAAAAGTCCGTTCGCTAAATTACTAACCAAAACTAAATACAAAGACTTTAATACGAACCGCAATATCAACACTCTTCAAAAAATTATCAAATCAAGCTGAAAAACAAACTACTAACTAACAAGAAGCACAGTAAATAAACAAAGTATCGGGTCGGGATTTTTAAATACGTCGAGTCGTTAATCTTGAATAGAGCTGGCTTGGACGTACTAGCACCGAGCACTTTTGGGCTACTAGGTTGAGTTTTTATCGTCGCAGCTGTATTGATAGACGACACTGAATTGTTTGTTGGGTTTTGACTAGCTCTAGCGACCCCTGCATCAGCATCCGTGGATATTAGGCTAGCTGTAGCCGATGTCGGTTTATTTGTATTAGTTGGTTGAGGGCCGATGTTACCGTCACAGGCGTCATCCAGCCCGTCTTGGTCGTAATCTTGATTAGATGGCTCAATACCCACACATTTTTGGCTACTGTCTGAAGTATTATCACCGTCAATATCGTCCGCAGTTTTAGCTATATAAATGTCCTTGTATATGTCTACGGCTTGCCCAAAGATATCTATACCGTAAAAATGCAGGCTGTGGTAACCGGCCGGAACGCTTCCGGGAATAGCCAATTGAGTTAATAGGTTCCCGCCAATGTCGTTCGTAAAGCTCCCCAAGCCGATAGAGTCTGAGTGTATCTCGGCTTTCAATACTGTATTAGGAGCTAGAGCATGTTGGGCTCCGTTAATCTCAATGTCTATCGGAGTTTGCTGGTAGGCAAAATCGGTAGCTAGAGTTGGCTCGTACTCTATAGAATTAATTGTCCGCCCGGTGTGGTTGATATTCAAGAAATCTAAATTGGTCTCTGAAGGCAGGCCATATGAAGAACTGGCAACTGGCATAGGATTTGTTAAATTATGTGTTTTTGAAAGTACTGTGTTTTCCAATAACTGGTGCCCAAAGGCGTTTGGATGATAGCTCTCGTTCCCAAAAGGTCCTCGAAGAAAACCCGGAGCATCGTTGCCCGATGTTAGTGCGTTTACGGCAACCGACCCAGGCTCGGCTTCACATAGTTTATGGCCGTCTAAACTATCCTGAGTATTGACATAGTAGGCACCCGATTTATCGGCCGCCAGTTTAACTACATCATCCAGATAGCTTATTATTTGCTGGGCAAAGTATAGTTCTTCCTGATTCAAATGGACATTGACAGCGCAATTGCCGTCGGTTTTGGCAATTTGAGGATATCCAATAATATATAGCCGCATATCGGCAGGACCGGTGGCTTTAAGTTTTTGATAAGTTTGGAGTAGTCGGGGGTACACAGTGTAGTTAACCGACCGAACAAGCTCCAGTCTATCCTCATAAGAACCGTAACAAGTCCCGGGCTCCAAGCACTTTCGCAATACGGCCGAAAAGCCCATGTCATTACCGCCAACCGACAGCACTACTGACCGCGGTTGATATTGAGTAACAAAATCTAGTTGAGCCCTATAGCCTGGCAAAAAATTTGTATAAATTTCATCATTATAGGAAATCTGGGTTTTTAATTTTGCTTGCGAGTGTTTAACGCCATTGGGTATTGAAGTGTCGTAAATATCGGCGGCGACTGCTCCGGAACAGGCCACAGAATGATACGAATTGAAGCCTAAGTCGTTTCCAATTAAGTATGGGTATGAGGACAAAGACAGATGACAACCATTACTGGGTAAATCGGTAGTGGCCTGATAGTTAAAAGCACCTTCGCCGGATATGAATGAATCACCCAGGGCCAGATAATCTATCTGGGAGATAATACTGGAGTTGCTAAGAATGTAACGAGCCGTGCTACTAGATGTGCCGTATAGACTTAGTGTGTCATCATTCAAAAACCGGACATCATTAACAAGAACATCGCCTCCGGCTTGCTGATTCATGAAAGCTTTTAAACTTCGATTCTGACATGGAACCGGCCCGGTTATTACTCCGGGGGTAGTTGAGCAAGTGCTAATATCATAGATTTCAAACCGATTAAACTCATTTGAGCCTACAACTGCGTAGCGGCCGTCGTTTGATATCGCATTTTGAACGGCAGGGTCTAAACCAATACTATAATTAAAGCCAGCAGCAAATGGGGTAACCTCAAAAGTCTGTAGGTTTATTCGTAACATCGCAACATTTGGCTCAGATACCACCATCCACTGACCATTGGATGAAAAACTAATTGATGAATAGTCAGCCGCTAATTTTTGGTTTGATTTATCACTTAGCTCAGCGTCCGGCAGACGAGAGACTTTATAGTATTTATCCGCTCCACTGGTCTCTAATGTTAGTGAACTTGAAAAATTATAGTTGAAATACAGATTAAAACCATACACTGGATCGGCGGTATAGGTTATCGCTGTCGAAGAATTAGAGATTGGCAAAAAATGTTGGCGATTATCAACATTACTAATTACCGGCAAATAATCAGGGGTACCATTTAATCTAAGCTGGCTATTCTGGGTAGCGACTCCATAAAGCGTAGGAACGGTACAGCCTGACTTTCCATCATCTATGCAGTCAATGTTGCCATTTAGGGTGTTGGGTAGTAATTGGGTGTTTACTTGCTTCTGAATAAACAAATCAGAACTTATCCACGCTGATGCAGTTTGGGCTTTCACTATAAATCCACTTGTAAAAACGGCAGTTACGACAGCTGTCATAAACACCACCCTTAAGCGATTTAGCCTGCTCATTAACTAATTCGAATAATTAGTCAAATTATCTCAGTTTTTAAACAATTATAATAAGGCTTGTGCTAAATTTAGATTTATTTAAGCTAAATTGTTGTTGTTTGGTCAGGGCTTGGCGACGGAGAAGCTGTTGACGCCATCGCCGGTAATTTTGCCGACAGAATCGCTGTTGTAGTAGTAAAGTGGCATGCCCTTGTAAGCATATTGTTTGCCACCATCACTGCGAGTGATAACTGTAGCATTATCGGGCAGGGTGGTTGGGGCTTTGGAAGCATCGTAAATCGGCCAAGCCGTTAAGCAGCTACCGGAACAATTACTAACTCCGGTTGTGTCGGAGGCGTAGGTGTACAAAGGTTTGCCATTACTACCGGCAAGGTATTGGCCCAGTTTGGAATCGGTTTTGGTAGTAACTACTTGGGCGGCAACTGTGGTTTTAGCCGTGGACTTTTTGGGAATCGGTGTTTGGTAAGCCGCCGCGTTATCCAGTGTAGCCCTTGTATCACTATTAGTATGGAAGACATACCAGGTAATAAAGGCTAATAAGCCGACAATTACTAAAACTAGAACAGTTTCCACAGGCGAAAAACCGCTTTGATTAAACTTTTTCATTTCCAAAAACTCCCCATTAATAACTTAAATATAGTCCAACTTCGATAAACGAGCAATAAGCTGAGGTGGATTTTTAGAGGTGTAAATAAGAGTCGACATGTAGTAATATTTATTAGACAAATAGTCTATAAGATAGTATAATTAAATTAATGGAGAATTTAAGTACCGGACCGCAGTTCGCTATGGATCAGAGCCAAATAATTGAACATATGGAAAGCCATTTGGAAGAGCTTAGAATTGGTTTTTATGACTTTCTAGGACCTGATTCTGTAAGTGAATTAGCTAAATATTATCGAGAGGCACTTAGTTTTTTCTGTAATCCTAGCCTAATCGATAATATGTCACCGGAAGCACTTGAAGCAAGATATTACTCGATCGTTAATGAAGCCAACGACCGGTTGGCAGAACTAATAACTTAGACGGCATAGCACACTGAACGGGCTTAGAGCCAAAATAACAATCTCAATTTAGCAGTTTGGATCGGTAGACATAAAAATACAAAGCTACGAACAATGGGATAAGCGGTACAAACGTAGTTAATCCATCAATCGTACTTGTGGCCGGAGATGCTCCATATCTTTGATCAAGCTTGAAACTATAAGCTAACTGATAGATTAAGGCAGTTATGGCAAATAAGATCCAGAAGCTTTTTGATATTAATCTATGCTTATACGCATAACCGTATACCCCTATCAGCCCGACTATCATGAAGAATATGTTCAGCCAATCTACTAAATGTAACTTCCAGGTTACGTTGTTCCCGGTCACCAAAATGGCGGCTATTATAAAGGCTACCAGCAACCAGAAATAGACTTTCCAAATCATGTAATAAACAAAGCATAAAGTTCTTGTGCTTTGGTACGCGTGGCAGGATTCGAACCTACGACCTTCGGCTCCGCAAGCCGACGCTCTATCCAGCTGAGCTACACGCGCACAACAGGGGTAATTCTAGCAAATTACAGAGATAAAAGCCAGTTTACAGGCGCAAGCGGCGGGATAATCGGTCAACCGCGTCCATCTTGCGCTCTTCGTAAGGCAAGTAATCACCAAGCGAATCGATAATCTTTTCTCCGTCTTTTGGATCGAAATAAGCAGAGACTGGTGGCATGAACCGTTTGAGCGGAAAAAAATTGACACTGCTGAGCGGTCCTTCTTGCAGAACCGCGAATGATTTAAAAGAGCCATACGGGTAATTTTTGCCATTAACGCTAAGGCCGGCATCGGAAATTTGGTATTGCACCTTGCTAGGCTTATGGCCAGCAAAAACCGCCACAATCACCCCAACTACCAAAATGGTACCGGTAGCAAAAAAGTCTTTTGACATCAGATAAACTAAGCCGGCGAGGAGTACAGTGCCAACCGCTAGAGTCATATACCAGCTGGAGGGGTGGGGGTGTTCAATAAACTCAGCGGCCTGCCACGAAATTTCAGCTGGCCGTTTGATATGGTTGGCCGGAGCTGAACTGCCTAATGAACTATTATTAGTATCTACTGAGGTTGTGCCGTTGGGTTTGTATTCCCATGGTGAGTTTTGATCTTGGTTCATAATTTAAGCTTTAGCTTGTAGAGATATTGTATCTAATTAGAGCCAGTAAGACCATCTGGTCATCGAAGGTGTTTATTTGATATACTTACCTCTGTTCTTTCAGCCCTACCAAGGAAGGGTGACCGAGCGGTTGAAGGTACCGGTCTTGAAAACCGGCAAACGAAAGTTTCGTGGGTTCGAATCCCACCCCTTCCGCCAGTTACATCGAGGAGAGGTACCCAAGTGGTTGAAGGGGTCGGTTTGCTAAATCGATAGTGGGGCGCAAGCTCCAGCGAGGGTTCGAATCCCTCCCTCTCCGCCAAAATAAATACTTAACATGTTAAGTATTTATTTTTTATAAGCGCTTAGCAAAAAGCACAGCATCAACTCGACTGGCTCCAGCCATCTTTAGAGCTTTTGTGGCAGCGATAATGGTGCCGCCGGTGGTAAGCACATCATCAACTAGTAGAATTTTTCGCCCTATAATTTGATTAGCGTTTTTGGTAGCAAAACTATGGGCCAGCTGAACAAGCCGATCCTCTCGCTTAGCCCCCAGCTGTCGGCTCTGCCCTAGGCGACGCAAATTATTTGAATACTCCAATTTAAGTTTTGACGCCAAGTTTTTGGCCAACAGCTCGCTATGGCCAAAACCACGCTGACGTATCCGGCTGGTGGCCGTTGGTACCGGCACTACCAAATAATTCACCCTGGGCAACCCATAGCTATGAAAAGTTTTAACCATCAGCCGAGCAATTGGCTCGGCGGCGGCTCGCAAATGTCCAAATTTATATCGTCTAACAAGTTGCTGGGCCACAGCTTCGTAATTAGTAGTTATCCACACGTAGCTGGGCCCGCCCACATGGTGACAGTTATCGCAGGTCTTAGCATTCAAACTTAGTTTATTACAACGCCAGCAGCGCTCGCCGAAAGGCATAATCACAGAGGCGGAACAGCCTAAACAAAGCACCAGCGATTCTTGCCCGCACACTAGGCAATCTGGCGGTGCTATCCACCCAACAAAAGTCTCAAGTACGCTCATGTTGTATATAATCCGTTGTAAATAATCGTATCAAACTGTTGCACCAGAGAAAGTGCCTAAGCTATACTAGCATTAACACAAAGACGCAAATCCTAAAATTAACCTAACTTGTTTGGAGGGATGATATGGCTCGAAGTAGCCAACCACAGGACGATCTTTTGATGGGCGACGATATCACCGCTGCGTTTTTGAGTGAAGATGAAACCACGGTTTCTACGGCTCAAGAAGCACCGCAATCGGTGGCTGATGATAATGACGAATGGGACGAGGGTGAACCCGTAGCCGGACAGCTAGCAGTTGACGTTTATGAAACCAAGGAAAAATTGGTTGTAAAAGGCCGAGTCGCAGGTGTTAATAAGACTGATTTAGACGTTAGTATTTCTGATAATACCCTAACTGTTCGTGGCACCCTGAGTGCCGGCAACGAGGATGGGGTAGAGAACTACTTTTTGCAGGAATGTTACTGGGGTGAATTTAGCCGTAGCTTGGTTTTACCGGTCCCGGTTAAAGAAGATGAGATTGAAGCTGTACTCAAGGACGGCGTGCTAACGGTTAGCTTCGCAAAAATGAAGCAAGACACAGTTAAGAAAATCGAAGTCCTTTAGATCTTCGTAGGTATTTGGTCTTAGGCAATAGGTCATTTAAAAACTCTCCGGAAGGAGAGTTTTTAATATATCCCTAAGAACTATGTAATATTAACCGGTTGTCAGTTTACTCAGGGTAAACCGCACGATTAATTGGGCCAAAGCTACTACCACTAGGCCTATGATGGCATAAAGAATCGTGTTCTTAGCACTAGTTACGCTGGTATCATTCCCGCCGCTAGTAATGTATCTAAAGCCGCCGACAATAATCATAATCACTGCCACAATGCCCACAATTGCCGATAACAGATTAACAATTGTGTGAACAATACTGTTTATCCTATCTGTGGCATCACTTCCGGCAGATGAACACTGGCCCGGGCTTTCGGTAAACTGAAGGTTGGAACCAGCACACAGACCATTATTTATCTGCTGTTGGGCATCCTGGGCAAAAACTGGTACAGCTAGACCGCCTGCAATCAGTACAGTGGCCACAAAGCCGCCAAGCCATATTTTAAACTTCTTCATACCCACCATTATATTGGAATATTATTCTCTATCCTAGTAACTAGCCAGTTACGTTAGTAGTATTGTTCAATACAAAGTGAACAATAATTTGTGCTAGTGCTACGATGACTAGCCCAATGATTGCATATAGGATGGTATTCTTCGCTGATTTAGCACCTTCTGGGTTACCCGCACTGACAACATAGCGGAAACCACCGATAATTATCATTACTACCGCGATAGCACCGATTATAACCGATAACACGTTAATTACGGTTCTGATCAGCTTGCCTATGCCACTACTTCCTTGATCGCAACCTTGCGTCCCTCCAGTGAGATCGATATTAGATCCGCTACACAGACATTGATTGGTATTGCTCGGGGTTACAGTAGTACCCGTGGTACAGTCAATGGCCATAACCGTAACTGGTATTGCGGCAGTAAGGCTGAACATTACAACAGCAATCATGGATAGTGCGATTGATTTGATTTTGTTTATCATTTTTTAGTTATTCCTTATTTATATTGTTTAAGTATATATTCTCTTGTAGCATAGTCAACTTGCTTACGGCAAACTATTTACACTGGCCGGTCACAGTTTTCCCTTTCGGGCAGTCCTGAACACCGTTAATTACAAACTGAACAATGATCTGCGCGAACGCAACTATTACTAAGCCAACTAAGGCATATATTATCGTGTTCTTGGCACTCTTCGTGGCCTCGGCATTACCAGAGCTTGTAACATAACGGAAACCACCGACAATTAGCATAATCACTGCGGCGGCTCCAGCAAACACTGACATTATGTTTATAACTGTTTTGATTGTATCGCTAACCGTCGTAGGTGCTCCGGATGGATCGCAATTTGCGGCGGTGCCATTGGCTTCACAGGTCCCACATTGAATCTGTTCTTTAGAACTTGCGGGTGCACTACAGTTGATTGCCGCATAAGCAGGCGACAAAGGGAACAGTGAGCCAGTGATTAGAGTCACAAGCAAAGTTATTTTTATTATAAAGTTTTTCATACTTACCTATTTACTTTAACAGCCTATCTGTTACAAAAGAAATAGTGGTCCAAGCTAGAGCAACTATTATCAACCCAATTACAGCATAAATAATTCTTTTTCTAGCGTTGGCTACAGCTTCGGCATTGCCCGAGGAAGTTATCATTGTAATACCGCCGAGAATTATATACACAACTGCAGCCACGCCAGTAGCAATTGCGATAATTTCAGTAGCGGTTTTAATAACTTTATTTACTGGATTAGTTGATGTACCCGAACCGATATCTTTACATACCGCACTGTTGGCCGCAGTGCTCCCCGATTTACAAATCTGAAATAATTGGCTGTTAGTGGTTGCTGCAAGTGTAGGACTTCCTAAAGCTAAAGTACTGTAGGCTATCAATGCTACCAGAAGAATTGCTGAAAATATTCTATTCATGGTGCTCTATTCAATACGAAATTCACAATTGTCGCTGCCAATGCTATTACCACTAAGCCCACGAGCGTATAAGTTATCATCCGCTTGGAATCAGCTACCTTAGTCGCGTCGCCCTGGGAAATAGTATAGCGGAATCCAGCAATCACTAGCATGAGTAGTGCGAGGGCTCCCATTATTCCCAAAATAATGTTGATAATGTTTGTGATGTCGTTAGCCTTGGCGTGTGGCAAGTTTGATGCGTCTACCAATATGGAAAAAAGGCCCATGCTCAACCTAACCTACTTCCAATAAATGAAACAGCCGCCGTAGCTACCAGCACCACTCCCAAGCCTAGCAATGAGTTAACTATTCTTTTACGCGAAGCTGTAATCTTATCAGAACTACCGGCAGCGGTTATGTAACTTATGCCTGCGACTATTATGGATATAACCGCCGCCAAGCCCGCTAAACGTAGTAGCATATCGATAATTGCCAAGCCCACAAGCCAAGTATCACCTGGAAAATTAAAAGCCGGTACACACTTCCCCAGTGGGTCCTTTTCGGTCCCAAGATATTCCCACCAATGCGGGAAACCAAAAAATGAGCTCTTTGTTATAGTACAGACCGGTGCAGAAGCCGCCAGAAAAATGAACGGAATTTTTAGTAAAGCAAGCAGGTACATCTAGAGTCCCCCGGGAATTAGCCATTGCAGGAATGCAAAAGTGAAAATAAAAGCAACTAGTGCGATTAGACCATCTGATATTCGTTTCTTAGCCGCACCAGTTGCTGTTGAGTTATCTCCTGCGAGGCTATATTGAATGCCGCCAACAATAATTGAACCAATCACTACAATTGCCACGCCAGCCGATAAAAAGTTAACTATTAGGTTTATGTCCTTAACTATCGGGTCGGTTGCTATGCATTTTTGAACACCAACATCAGTAGAGTTATTACAGTTAGGGTTTGTCACTGTGGTGGTGGTAGCTGAGCCGCTAGTATCGCTCCCCGAGGAGTTGGATAACAATGCTAAAGTAGATGGAACAGTCATATTTAGACATATAAGAATCGCAGTCGCTAGAATTACTTTCTTAGATATTTGTTTTAGAGCTTTTTTCAATTGTTTCATATTAAGATTGTTTAGTTAGAAATATAACATAATTATATAGATTTTTCTTGTGTTAAGCCGACAGATTGACGACAGATTGTTGACTTATGCCTCTTATGCTATATTTTAAATAAGCAGAATTGCAAAAATGAAAACTTACAAAAAAATAAGTATTGGACTTAGCTTAGTGGTCGTGGTGCTATCGTTGTCTTTTGCTATTATAAGGCCCAGCTTAGCACTTGCCGATGCTACAGCCGGTGACCTGGGTGCTAGCATAGATACTTTCTCGGCTTTAGATTCGGCTACAATCAAGGCCAACTTAGGATCAAGTGGAACATATAACTTTATTGATAATAATCCGTATCCACAGGATTCTACATTTAACTTTGTACCTCAGCCTAAAACCGTAGACGGACTGTGCGATCCCGGTAATGTGAAAGATCAAAATGGTGTGAGTGGATCAATAAAGTATGGGGTAACTCTATTCCCAAACCCAAAAAATGCAACTGGACTTAAAGTCGATCCTATAAGTGCAGAAGTTAAATTAGGCTACACACCTGCTGGTGCACTTGGTTGTTCGGCCGTATTATTTAAAACCATGGTTAGCAACCCTAATGGGGTAGCGGCAGCAACTTATGAATATAGCGGGAATAATATTATTAACGCCCCAGGGTTCACTTCTGCCAACCTGAAGCCTGTTCCGAGTTCGAATAATGTATATGCCGCTGATACAACCGCCGGTACATGCGGTGGCGGTAACTTGATCGTAGTTAGTGCAACAAACTTCAACTCTGGAACAAGATATGATCTAACATCGAATAAAAATAATGGTGGCCCAGGCACTGATGCTCATACTATTCCGGCCTTATCCAGTGTATTCCCGGCAGGCAATTGTTATTTAGCCCAAGCACCACTGGCTGAAACCATTGCCGGTTCGCCCGGCGGCACCGCCCCGGGTGGTACACCTGCCGGGGGGAATACCGTTGCCGATACTTCGTGTGAAGCACAATACACAGGTGCGGCCCACGTACTTAACTGGATTTTGTGCCCCATCCTGGATGGGATGGATTCAATATTCAACACAATAAATGGGCAGGTCGAGGCACAATTGAACGTCTGCACGGGTATATCCAGTACAACAGGCTCGACCTGTGGTAATAATTTACTTACACCCCAAGTCAAAAAGTCGTGGGCAGTCTTCCGCGATCTGGCAACAGCTCTTTTAGTCATCGTTATGCTAATCATGGTTTTTTCACAGGCCATAAGTTTTGGGCCTTTCGATGCTTACACCGTTCGGAAAATGCTGCCCAAGATTGTTGCGGCGGTCATCCTCATGCAGATTTCTTGGCCACTTTTCAAATTTTTCGTAGACCTCTCGAACGACTTGGGGCACGGTATACAGAATCTCATGCTTGCACCATTTGGTGGGACTGGTCAACTCCAATTCGATGCATTAATAGCAGCGGCAGGCAGCTTTGCACCTGCTGTTGCCACTGTTGGACTGTTTACAGCTTTAGCGATTGGAACCGTTCTTAGCGGTATTACGATTATGGGTGTGGCTCTATTAGGAGTTAGTGCAATTGCGTCGGTAATAGTTGGCCTTTTAGTATTACTTTTTAGGCAGATGTTAATAATTATGTCTATGATTCTGGCACCAATTGCACTTTTAGCCTGGATATTACCTGGTACTCAAAAATACTGGAAGCTCTGGAGCGATAACTTTATCAAATTATTATTTATGTTCCCGTTGATAATGGCTATGATTGCAGCTGGCAAGATTTTTGCGAAGATTGGTGTCGATACTGGTACTGGTATATTCGGAGTTATTATTGTTTTTGTTGGTTTCCTGGGGCCACTGTGGTTCTTGCCGAAAACCTTCAAATGGGGCGGCCAAGTATTTGCTGCGGCTGCCAATGGTACCATGGGGGCTACCAAGAACCTGCGTAATTCTCCTGGTAAATATGCGCTATCTGGCGCAAAGACTAACCGTGAACAGCGTGGCTTTGATCGTGCAGAGCGATTGGCTAATAACAGGGGAAGACGCTTTGATAGTGTTTTTGCCGGCAGATTCAATAGGACATTAGGCCAATCCGCTTTAAGAAATAGGTTCCAGGATACTCTAGAAAAAGGTCGCAAAGCCGCTGATGAGGCAGCTCAACGCTCAACACTTGGCGGTCCATATGAGAGATTAGACCACCCTGATAAAGTTGGCGCAGACATACTTGTAGCTCAAGGAAAACTCGACACTCAGTTTGGTACGGGCATGGATGGGCGACATGCCGCGACCCAGCGAGCGGCACTTGAGCGACTAGCTAAATATGGTGACTGGGACGCTATCTCTGCAGTCAGAGATGGGGGTTACATGGGCGAAGAGGGTGAACGAGTTTGGCAAGATTTTGTAGCAAAGAATATCAGTGCAATTCACCAAAACACTCCGCACCTTTCACCGCAGCGTACAGATCTAAGTGTATTAGGCCGAAGAGAATTCTCGGCAGTTAAAGATTATGAATGGGAAGAGTATACCCGTGCTGCCGAGAGCGGACTAACTCGTAACGGCACCACCGGCTTGCCTGAGCCTGCGGGTGACCAAATAGGCCAGCGGTCCCGATTTATTGCTCAAGCTAAAGCGATGGAAGCAGACACTCAGTTTATGGCGACCGTAAGTCAACGTGGGCAAGAAGCAATTGCTCGTGTAGCAGCTTTGAATAACTGGAGTCCAAACGTCAGCTTAGAAGGAGGGGCACTTCACCTGCCTGTACAGGCGTTCGAGTCGACAGCTACACCCGAGGAAAGAACAGAAGCATTGCAAAGTATTAATGATCATTTGTTTAGACTTACCCCCGACGGGAAACCGACTAATGCCGCCAAATCAACTAGATCCGAGCTCGGAAGATTGCTGGGTAGCGGTACTTTACCCGCCAATGCCCAAACCGCGTTAGAAAATCATTTGGTAGACATCCGATTGCAGGCTGCCAGTTCACCGCAAGCTAAAGAAGTATACGATGATGTAGTAGGCAATATTGAAGGCGAGTTGCGAAACCGGGATGCTAGGATTCGCGCTGGTGTTGCCTCAGAAGTCCGAGCTACCCCAGCGAATGTTGAAGCTGCAAGCAATGTGGTGCAAGGCCAGGTAAATGAAACTCGCACAAGAATGCGCAGTAAGGGCTTGGACGTATAGGTATAATCTATGTCATCGCCTGAAAATCCTCAATCAAATTCGCAAGAACCAAGCTATAGCAGAGGCGATCCCGTACGCGTTTACCGTGAAAGAGACGGCACCATCCAACCCGAAGATGATTGGGAATATAGATTGTATGACGAGTGGAAAGATCACGAGGTGGCTTCTAGGCATAACGAAGAAGGTGGAGTAACCGAATTTGAGCACACTCCAAAAAAAGTATTTGATAGTTGGCAAAGAGAAAAAGCCGCCGCCGAATCCGGCAGGCTAATAACTGAGGGTTCCGTCGTGACTTCTGGGAAAGTAGCGGAAATAATTCTCAGAGATGAAGCAGATTTAGTTGACAATTCTCATACCCCTCCGATCGAATCAGACATGGATGGCTCACCGGAAGAACCAATAGAAAAGCCGACTAATCGCATTGATAGCGAACCCGATGATCTGACTGATATCCCCGAAGAGGTCCGAGAATTGTCAGAAAAACATGGATATCCTATTGAAGTATTTTTACGAGCACAAACCGATCCCGACATTGCTGATATCTTAAGGAGTAAAGGTATTGATTGGGGTGCAGTGCACGACTCCGCAGAATTATCAGAGGACACACATCATGAAGTTACTCAATATCAGCTTGATAAGGCTGAGAAATTACACGGGGTCCGAGTATCAGCTGAGAATATCAGATTCGCAAGGCTAGAAGCACAACAAGGCAATCTTCGGCCAGCGGATTACTTGGCGGGCGTTGGAGTTGACTTAGGTTTTCCGCGCCTAGATCCGCCAGATCCTGTCATACGTTTGAGTGAGGTCGGTCGGAAACGCCGTGAGGATGTAGTGAGATTAATAGCTCGTATCGAAGAAGACCCGGCGGAAGTAAAAAAATCACTTAGACGCCCCGGAGAGTTACCCATAGGCCTACTAAATCTTTCACCTATACGAGCGGTCAACAAAAGGTTATTAGCTTGGAAAATATCTAGAAAAGAAATTAATGACCGGCCCGGTGTTATTAGTAATTTACAGGCTGAGTATGCAGCCCTAGAGGCTTTGGGGGACAGGGACGAACTACAAGAAAAAGAATTTAAGAAGTTAGAATCGCAAATTAGTAAACTCAAAAGTCAACAATATAATGATGGGCTACTCGGACTAGGATTACCTAAATATGTTCTTTACCGCGATTACATTAATCGGCTTGATGAAAGCGTAAAAGCACATAAACGAAGGTTAGGCTTATTGCAGCGCCATAAGCTAAAAGACTCAGTTACAACGCGTCGAGATCTCGCATATAGAATCTCAGATAGCGACAGGTCAGTGAAGGATTTGAGCAGAGGTGTAATACATGATTACGATAATCCAGAAAGTGTGCATGACCACGAAAGATTTAAAAACGATAACTCATTGTTCAGGACCAGTCTCGATAAAAGAAACCGATGACTGTAAAGCAAAAGCTTGTTGGAATGCTGAGTTGCGCTGGGATTTAATCTATTAGATACTTGATGCGATGGCTGTATATAAGGTAATTCAAGATGTCGAGGCCGAGGACAAACTACTTGGCCCTCTAAGCTTTAAGGCATTTATTTACGCAATCATTGCCGGCCTTTGCGGATTTATAAATTTTAAACTGTTGTTTTTAGGGACTCCCATTAAGTGGGCAATTATGCCTCTCCTCTCATTCCCTATGATTCTTTTCGGCGTTTTGGCATCACCCCTAGGCCACGATCAGCCAACCGAAGTTTGGCTTTTATCAAGAATCAAGTTTTTCCTAAAGACAAGAAAACGAATTTGGGACCAGGCAGGCTTAGAAGAACTGGTGACAGTAACAGCTCCTAAGAAACTAGAACAGCATCTTACTAAGGATATTACTCAGAGTGAGGTCCATAGCCGACTCAAGACCTTAGCTAGTACTTTAGACACCCGCGGCTGGGCAATCAAAAACGTCGATACAAACCTTAACACAACCGTACCCAATAACCCGGGGCTAAGCCAATCATCTGATAGGCTGGTGGCAAATGCTGGGTATACACAGCCGGCGACGGTTATTGATGTACGACCAGCCGATGATATTTTAGACGAACAAAACAACCCCACCGCTCAAAAATTCGCCAGCCTTATGCAGCAGGCTGATTCGAATCGCAAACAAACGGTTTTAGAAACCATGCAAAACTTAATTAACGACGATGACCAAGGTGATGGCATTAAATTATCCGATGCAAATGACTTCCAAAGCCGAATGGCCAAGGCTAGGGCTAGCTTTAGTAACCAGCACAGCAAAGATTCAAAACATGCTAATTCACAACATAAAGTTATTGATTCAAAAAACGTCCACCACGAACCGCCAAAAAAAGCTGAGCCAACCCCGATGACAAGCGAACGCCAAGCTGTTAATATGGAGTTAGCCCAAAGCGGTAGTGCTTTTAGTGTATCGACTTTGTCTCAGCTGGCCAATCGCCAGCCCCGGATGGAGCAAACTGGGCCCAACGAAGTTACGATTTCACTGCACTAGGCTAATTAAACAGCCTAAACCAAAAACGGGTGGTAAAAATTAAAGATGAACCCAGCTAGTCAACCAACTACCAACACGCCTGGCCCTCAGCCAGTTTATTCTGGTGAGGATTTTGTACCAGGTACAGTTAATGCACCCAATGCACCAGGTATAGTCCCCCCACAGCAATCTATTACCAACCCTAACAGTACCCAAAACGCCCTTCAGATTAGTGAAATACGCGACGGCATAGTGATTATGAACGACGGCAGTTTTAGAGCAGTAGTAATGTGTAAGTCCATTAATTTCGATTTAATGAGCCCCCAGGAACGTGAAGCCGTAGAGTTTAGCTACCAGGGCTTCCTAAACTCCCTATACTTCCCAATCCAAATTTTTGTAAGAAGCCAAAAAGTCGATATGCGTCCCTACCTGGAAAAACTCGATAAAATCCGGACTGGCCAGGATAACATGTTGCTGGGTTTGCTTATGGAAGACTACATCGCATTCCTGGCTGACATCGTCCAGCAAACAAACATTATGGATAAGAAGTTTTACATAGTTATAAAATTCCCAGATGTTGAAGTTGATGTGCGTAAAGCCTTAAAACAAAGCACCAGTTTCTTTACCGGCTTAGGCGAGCTATTTAGCTCCGGCAAAACCGCACATGTAACAATCGATGAGTCTACCTTAGAAAAAGCCAAAACCGAGCTTCGTAACCGGGTCCAGGCTGTTATGCAGGGCCTGGCTCAGTGCGGAGTACAAAGTTTGCCGTTGGATACCGAGGAGTTAATTGAGCTTTACTACGATGCCTACAACCCCGATACCGCCACTCGGCAACAGATTAAAGACTTTAAAGACTTAACTGCACCGGTGATTTCAAAGGGCGTGGGCCCAGCACCTCAGCCTAATTTAAATGGAGGCCCAAGCTAGTGGCACTACCATTTGGTAAAAAAAATCCGGCACCGATTGATCCGATAGTCATGGAGAAGCAAGAGGTTGCGGCCGCGTTTGCCAAGGGGGTGACTGCACTACGCGATTTTATTGCACCAAGCTCGCTACAATTTGACGGTAACTTCTTCCATCTAGGCACCCGCTATGCCAGGACCTACTATGTTTACGGCTACCCCCGCCAGCTATACACCGGCTGGTTATCGGGAATGGTTAACTTAGACGAAGTAATTGATTTATCAATGATTGTCCAGCCGGTTGATAGCCAAGTGGTACTTAATAATTTACGCAAAAAAGTCAGCCAGCTGGAGGCCGGTATCCAGATTAACTCCGAAAAAGGCAAAGTACGCGACCCCGGTATGCAGGCCGCCGTGCAAGACGCTGAAGAACTACGCGACAAATTGCAGGTCGGCGAAGAGCGGTTTTTCCGCTTTGGTTTATATTTTACAATTTACGGTAATTCTTTGGAGGAGCTGGAGTTTATCAGCCATAAAGTTGAGAGTATGCTGGGCCAACAACTGGTTTATTCCAAGCCGGCCAGCTCCCAGCAAGAACAAGGCTTATCTAGTACAGTCCCTCAGTTTATGGACCAGCTACAGATTTACCGAAACATGAATACCGGTGCGATATCTACCACCTTTCCATTCACATCGGCCGATTTGACCCAAGACAACGGTATTTTATACGGCATTAATATGCATAACTCCGGTTTGGTTATTTTTGATAGATTTAGCCTAGAAAACGGCAACAGTGTGGTGTTCGCCAAGTCTGGTGCCGGCAAAAGCTTTACCGTAAAACTAGAAGCCCTGCGGTCAATGATGTTCGGCACTGAGGTATTTATCATCGACCCCGAAAACGAGTACCAAAAAATGTGCGAGGCCGTGGGTGGCGCCTATGTCCGGCTGAGCTTAAACTCGTCCACCAGAATAAACCCCTTCGATCTACCCCAAGTAATCGATAACGACGAAGCCGACAACGCACTCCGTTCAAACCTAATAACACTTCACGGATTGCTTCGCCTGATGATGGGCGGTGCCCAGGCCCAAATGCTCCAAGGTGGGGTTACCACTATGCCAGCACTGAACCCGGCCGAAGAAGCCGACTTAGATGCTGCTTTAATTGAAACTTACGCTAAAGCCGGTATTACCAACGACCCACTTACCCACGGCTCAACTCCTCCAACCATTAGCGACCTATACGACACGCTGCTTCATATGGGTGGCACCGGCCCACAGCTAGCCCAACGTTTGCGTAAGTATACTTCAGGAACATTTGCGGGCATCTTCAGCCAGCAAAGCAATGTGAATGTGAATAACCCAATGGTAGTATTCAATATTCGAGACCTTGAGGATGAACTACGACCCGTAGCAATGTATATTGTGCTGAATCATATTTGGAATCGAACTAAGATCGATAAAAAACGGCGTATGTTAATCGTCGATGAAGCCTGGCAACTAATGCGCTATGAAGACAGTGCCAACTTTATGTTTAGTATTGCGAAGCGGGCCAGGAAATATAACTTAGGCTTAACTACCATCACCCAAGACGTCGAAGATTTTATGGCCTCGCGGATGGGTAGGGCAATTGTGGCTAATGCCAGTATGCAATTCTTATTAAAACAATCGCCGTCAGCCGTTGATGTACTATCTGATGTGTTTAAGCTAACCAGCGAAGAGAAGAAACGCCTCAGCCAATTCCCGGTTGGCCAAGGGTTGTTCTTTGCTGGCCAAAACCATGTGCACATTCAGGTTATCGCCAGCCCCACCGAAAACGAGCTGATCGCAACAAACCCCTCCCCTACGAAACCAGCACTGCAGGGCGAAGTTAATTTCCAGTCACAGTCGACCTCCGTTACGACACCGCCTTCTCAACAAGGTGCTGTATAGGCTTGTAGCTTATGGCCCAGGGGATAAGAAATAAAAAAAACGCTAACGAACTTGGCGACAAAAATAACCAGGAGGAATTAGTCTCCCCCGGAGAAGCTAAAGAGCTGCAACAGCTATTTAATTTACCTTCTGCTAGGTTGTCAGATAATAATTCAAACTCTACCGAATCGACTAACTCAGAAGATAGCGACAAAAAACTTACAAGAAATGATATAGAACAAGCTGAAGCCTCTGGAGGAGACCAGAGTGAAAATGCCTCTACGGAAACAGGCCCTACGGGGTCGCCCCAGGAGCAAGCATATGAGGACAGGGTCGGAAAGGGATATACGGGGGATAAAGGAAGTGCTTCAAATCGAGCTAGAAACTATAGAAGAATAGCCGCAGTTGGCGGTCTTACTGGTGCAATTATTACGATAATGGTATTACTATTCAACTTTCTAAATGTATTTAAATTGGATGGGCTAATGTCAAATATCGAACAGAAGTCATTTTTGAGACACAACGCATCATTAAACACTCGCTCGAGTAAGTGGATATCGGCCTATGTCGAAGCACGAATGATGCAGTTCGGAGACAACCCAACTAAAAATCCTCTATTCAGAAGTAATCGTGTTGATACTAACAGCCCTTTCACTGACTGGTATAGAACATTGCGTGCCTCTAACTTTGAACAAGATGTTTTTGAAAAACATGGTATTAAGTTTACATCCTATTTTGATGCTAATGGTTCACCTAGACTCGGTAAAATTGATATAAGCGTCGCCGGCACAACGGACTCTATGAATCTAAAAATCCCGGATGGCGACCTTGAGGCAATAGCTAAAGGAGATCTGAAGGTTTTAAGTAATTATCAAGACTATTTTAATATGGAAAAGTTAGATAGCCATAAAGCAGGTCGACAGGCTATAAAAAAGGTTGTTAATGATAATACCCACTGGTCACAGGTATACAAACGAAGGTTTTTAAGAAGATCAATCCAGAACATGACCGGTGTTCGTAGTTGGCGTTTCTTTGAGAATACTCGTGATAAAATAACTGCTAAAAAACTCGATATTCGAAATAGGATTATCACTTACATGGTGCCGGATTCGAATGTTCTAGGTAGGGTAACTCGCTGCTTATTCGGGATTGATAATTGCACTCCAAGTCGTGACACGGCGGATCCAAAAGAACAGGTTAATGTTACTAGCGACGAATTTGGGGCCCAGCAGCCGACTGATACGAGCACCCAAGCTCAAAAAGATGCCGAAAAAGCGCTAGCTACTGAATCAACTAAATTAGATGAAGCTGCTCTCTCGGAAACATTGCGAAATGTTTTGAAGAATGCAGGAATAATTAATCAGATTATTAACATCCCAAATACATTGGACATGTTTGCGAGTATAGACAAAGGAGTCCAGCACCTTGTGAAATACGTAGTTATCGCACGGGGCGCCCAAGCGGCCGGGCTTTTCCAGGTTTTTCAAACATCGCGAGACCAAATTAAAACTGGTCAAGTGAGCAGTGAAGAAGTTAACGCATTTATGCAGGGGATAGACACCGCGGGCAGTAGTGCCGCTTACAGCCAAGTTATAAGCGGTAACAGTACTACCCAGCCCGGTACCACTCAAAGCGGTGGTCAGTGCACACAAGCCGCTCAAGCCCTACAAGAGAAAGACCCCCAAGCTTATCTTAAGCAATTCAAAACGGACTATGCCCCGCTGTGTGCCGACCAGCAAATCGGTAGTGCCTCAAATGCTCAAAAAATTCAGGATGCCTATGATAATGGGCCTAAACAGGTGGTCCATCCAATAGTTGCATTATGGGAGTCAGCGAAAAGCAATGGATTCTTCGGGGCGATAATTAATGCCGTGGAGTGGTTCACGAATCATATATTTAATGCGTTGGCTAGTACGTTAAACGCTATCCTTGACATACTTGGGCTGAAGGGCGATTTTCAAGGTTTAGTAACTTGGGTTTTTACTAAAGTATCCAGTTTTCTTGGAGTTTCAATATTAAAAGGTTATGAATCTGCTGGCACATTATTCAACTGGCTGGTCCAAGGTGGGGCATATTCAGCGGAATCGTCTAGCAGACAGGAGGGAGCCGCAGTGACTAACACTGCAAGCCAAGCTAGTGCACAAAATACGATCGCACAATACATTACTGATAAGCGTACCCAGACCAGTCTTTACGATAAGTTGGCGTCACTTAATAACCCTGATTCTCTTGCTTTCAAGGGAGCGACAATGCTAAGCAATACTAAAAGTGACCCTAGCACTGCTTTGATGGCGGGAATACACAGCTTATGGACTGGGGCTATTAAAAATATGGGAGCAATATTTAGTGGCCGACTTTTAGCAGCCTCGTCAAACGGATACGCCGCCAGTCAGTTTGCGGGCATAGAGACATATGACTACCCCCAGAAGTGTTACGACCTAGACCCAATCACCGAGCAACCAATTGACGGCACGAATGCACCAGATATCTTACGACAGAATAATATTTCAGTACCTGAGTCACTTTATAATTGGGATACCGAACGAAGCTCAAGTATGTTTTATGCCGCGATTTATGCCGCCATTGGAGAAAACACGACAGATGGAGATAATATCGCAGTCCAGATTTATAACTGCAACCTACTTGATACCGCCGTTCGGGGCAGTCTTGGCTACTTATACGGCTACAATGCCGACGCTACATCTCAAGTTATTGATAGTACGAACTCCACAAGCGGAGGCTCAGGCGGCACAACCCCAGGAGGTTGTGGAGGCAGTGGCAAATACTCCGCCATCGTAGATAACGGCGCAAGCTTCGCAGGCATTGACCAAGGCATTGATTTCACACCTCAGACCAGTGCCGGTTTTAATATTTGTGCACCGGGTCCCGGCACAATAACGCTTGCTGACCAAACCGGTCACAAGTTTGAAAAAACTGATGGGACGGCCGAGATAATAGAAAGGCTGGATGCACCTCCAGGCCCGATACCAAGCATCAGTCGCCAATTTATATATTATGCAGAAATTATTCAGCTTGATGGGGCGATAAAAGTCGGCGCCCATGTCGCTAAGGGTGATCTGATAGGACACAATAATAAAAGCCCGGGGATAGAGGTTGGCTGGGCTCCTAGTGCAACAGCCGGCTTTGGCTGCTCCGTAGGTGGACAAACGGCATGCGGAACTGATTTCAATGATTGGGTCCAGGTGCAGTAGATGTTTAAGCTTTTGGATAAATCGAAGAGGTTAAAGCTTGATAACTCATTGTTTATATTAGTGGCTTGCATTATCTTCCTTGGTCCCGTTAGAGTGAGTTTTGCTGCTACTTTACCTAGTGATGACACCAATAGTATTTATAATGACACGGTTTGGTACGACCCTAGCAATAGCGTCAGCAATAGCTCGGCATATGACTGTTCTACCACCTATGGTTCTGTGTCGACCACCCAAGCCCAATCAGATATTATTAAGATCATAATCGGCATTGCTAAAACAGATAATCTTGGCAAGACTGGAGCTGTAATCGGCCTGATGGCTGGCGATGATGAGTCGGGTTTTAAAATATTAGCAAATTCCAATGTGCCAGTTTCACTTAGTATCCCCAACCAGGGGGTTGGGAGTAACGGAAACTCAGTGGGAGTCTTCCAGCAGCAGCCAAATTACGGATGGAGCACTATAGACACCGGAACTTCTGCGCTTACCAATCGCGCAGCTCTTGCACAGCTAATGGATCCCGCCTATTCAGCTGAGGCATTTTTTGGAAGCCCCGCGGGTTCCAACGCACCGAGTGCTCTTAGTAAAGGATTACAGAATATTAACTGGAAATCAATGAGCCCCGCTGAAGCGGCTTCGACAGTACAAGGTAACCTCGCTGGTGCATCGGTTTATGCCAATTTTCAAGCGGACGCCGAAGCATTTGTGAACCAATACTGGGACTCCAGCCCGGCGGTACCTTTACCCGTACCCCTAAATAATACTGGCACTCCGGGCACTGACATATCTGGGGCTCAGCTATGTTCTGGGAGTACCCCACTTGGTACCTATAAAAATCCGTTTCGTGCGATTCAGCAAGCGGGAAAACTTAGAGCGGAACGAATCGATGAAGGCGTAGACTATGGTGGCGAAGGCCCAGTATATGCACTAGGCGATGGAAAAATTACAAACCTTACTAACTCCGGATGGAATTTTGGTGGCTATGATGCATTCGTAGGAGAGCTGTTAACTAGTGGCCCGGCTAAGGGTTTGTATGTATATATGGCTGAGGCCTGCGTACCTAGAGCAAGCCTACAGATTGGGGATGTCGTAAATGCGGATACAATTATCTGCGATATGATAAATCCTACGGATACTGGGATTGAGACGGGTTGGGCAGCACCTCCAGGTGTCGGTGCTGCAATAGCTAACGGCCAATACGACAAAGGAGCTACAGCATATGGTGTTAATTATAATCAGCTCCTAGTAAAACTGGGAGCTCCCTCGGGGATTAATGAAACTAATTCAGTAACGGGAACCCTGCCAACCGGCTGGCCGAAATGGTAGCATATGGATAAATCTATGGAACATGTAAAGAATATGAATATAAAGCGGGTGGGACTACTGGTATTACTATTACTGCTAGGCTGGGGTGTTTTTATATTTTATGAAAACCTGCATTTCAGGATTATCAGTACATCACCAGGCCCAAATCAAATGAGTATCTGGACCCCGATCTTTAAGATCGAGCTGAATAAGCCAGTTTCAAATTCCGGCACTTCAATTACAGTGAGCCCGGACATAATCTACAATCATAAGGTGACGGTTTCGGGTAAAACAGTTACTGTTTATTTAAATGTCCCCCTCGATAGTACGAAAACCTACACAATTGATATCCATAACATCACTTCGACTAGTGGACAGAAAATCACCGACAAACATTTCACCTTCAATCCTATACAAAATGACAGGGGAAACCTACCAGACGATCAAAGGGAAGAGTTGATCCGACGCAATCAACAATCGGATATATATAGCGACCCGATACTAGCTAATTTGCCATATCGCAACGTTGACTTTAGCTTAGTGAGCTCATTTGGTACTTCCAATAATAATCAGCCCTCGTTAAATCTCCAGGCACAGTTATTGATACATGCAGCCCAGTCTGGAGATAAGGCTGCTGCTGTTGCTTCCGGTAAGCAGGAAGTAGTTGATTATATAACATCGCTCGGCTTGGATCCTAATAAATACAAGATACGATATACGATACTCGGGCCATAAATTATATTTTTTATAAAGGGATGAGGTTGTGGGCTTCGGAGAAGTATTCTAGGACGGCTTCGGCGTCGGTGGTGGTGATAATTGTTTGGTAGTTTCTTAAACTAGCTACAAGGGCCCGGCGTCGGGAGCCGTCTAGTTCGGAAAAAACATCATCCAGTAAAAAAATTGGTTTTTGGTTGCGGGCATTTTCTATTAAACCTAACTCGAAGATTTTTAGTGCCAGTAGCAGGCTGCGGGTTTCACCGCGTGATGCACTTTGGCTGACTAGCTGGCCGTTAAGACTAAATAAAAAATCTTCACGGTGCGGCCCGTAGGCCGTAAAGCCACGCTCAAAATCGGCGGGCGCATGGTCCTCCAACTTCGATAACAATCGGCTAGCATAATTGTTCACTGGGAACTGGCTGTCGTATTTAAGCTCAACTTTAGACTTATGTTTGGCGATCTGGCTATAGTTTTTGGCGAGCGTCTTATTAATTTCATCAGCTAGGTCCTGACGAGCTAAAGCAATTTGGGAACCTAGTTGGCTGAGCCGGACATCCCACGCAAACAGCTGCTGGACGGCCTGGCGACGTTTGTACTTAAGCAAAGCGTTGCGTTGAGCCAAGGTGCGTTTGTAGCCAGCCGACAAGCTCTTAAAAGCCGGTAGGCTGCGTTCCAGTAAGTCATCGAAGTACTCACGGCGTTGGTCTGGCCCCCGAGTCATAAGTTGCAAATGGTTTGGCTCAAAGTAAACTACCGGCACCGTTTTTTCTAGACTAAGCCGCTTATATGGATTATCGTCAATGATAAAACTTTTGGCCGAAGGTTCAATCTTGGCCGTTCTGGTATGTTTTTCAAATGCTCCTTCCAGTCGGGCCCAGGGCTTATCAAATTTAATCAGCTCAGCATCGCGGGCTCGGTATGAGCTAGCCCTGCACAGCACTAAGACTGCTTCTAAAAGATTCGTTTTCCCGCTGGCATTTGGCCCAACCACAATATTAACGCCTGGGTCGAATTCAAAAGACTCATCTGAGTAAGACCGGAAGTTCTGGAGCCTAAGTGATGTAATCATTAGCCCTAGCTTACAGCTTTAGCCAAAGGGGTTCTAGCTTCGGAGGGGCATTATTAGATGAAGATAATTTGGTTCGCTGGCTGAGCGTAAAATGCAGGGTTCTAGCTTTCCATTAAAACAAAATTCAATTTCCTCTGACGAAAACACATTAAGTGCCTCGATTAAATATCGTGAGTTTAAAGTTACCTCGCCACCGCCAATAACACTAGCTTCGGCCGTGGCAGTATTTTCACCTAGTTGTGAGGCAATGGCATTGATACTCACTACTTTTGCGTCTTTGTCAGCTTTGATAGTGATGCTACCAGCACTTTCTCTAGCAAACAAACTAGAAACTTTAGCTATGTTGAGTAAATCGGCCCGAGCAAGTTTGGCAACCGTTTCGAATTTTGCCGGGATTAACTTGCGGTAATCCGGGTAATTGCCTTCAATTAATCGAGCCACCAAGCTAACATCACCAACCTGGAATAAAACTTGCTGATCATCATGGGTGACCACCACTTCTTTTTCGGTATCGCTGATTATTCGCAGTAAATCTTGGGCGGCACTGGCCGGCATAAGGAAGTTAATAGCCTTAGCTGATTTGGTTATTTTAGTTTCGGCTAAACGATAACTGTCGGTGGCCACAGCCATAGCTTGGCCGGCGGTGCTATGAAAATAAACTCCATTTAATACTGGTCTGGAATCATCGGCACTGGCCGCAAACACAACTTGAGATAAAGCTTTTTTAAAATCTCCAGCAGGGCTTTTCCAGGTCACACCCCCTTTAATGGCCGGCATAACCGGGAAGTCATCGGCCACAATTCCATTAATAGTCGACTGGTACTGGTCGTTATTTATGTGAAGCTTATTCTCCGTAAGCTCTAGGTTTAAAATACTATCCGGCAAGCTACTCACAAAGTCTTGCATTAAACGAGCCGGAACCGTTATAGCCCCGTCTTGGCTGATTTTTGAGCCTATAAAATGGGTGATACCAATATCTAAGTTAGTGGCCGCGATACTCAGCCGGTTGTTCTCAGTTTTTAGTAGCACGTTTGAAAGTATCGGTAGAGTATTGCGAGTATTAGCCACACGGGCAACGGTGCTTAAGGCTTTGGCTAAGTTGGCTTGGGTAACTTGAAGCTTCATTAATATAAATCCTTTATTAATTTAGTATTAGTAATAGGTCCTGTGGAAAGCGTGTAGAACTTTAGCCCCAACAGTTTAAAACGGCCGTAAATAGGCTGTGCAAACAAACTAAGCTTAGTGGTAAAAGCTGTGCTATTAAGCATGTACAAACTAACCACCAAAAACCGTAAAACCAGACGGCCTGTGGATATTGCGTACAAGTTAAAAACTTGTACCAAGCTTGTACTCAATTTATCCACTAACTTATGCATATAGTCGTTCCTTCAACTCATTAACATATTGGCGGATTGGGCCATCATAGCTAATTTCTCGCTGGATTTTTTCAATCGAATGGATGGCGGTGGTGTGGTCTTTTCGGCCCAGCTCATGGGCAATTTTAGGAAACGACAAATGTAGCTCTGAGCGCAGCATATACATAGCGATTTGGCGGGGGACAACAATATCTTTATCGCGTTTAGGGCCCAATATGTCGTCTATCGAGATATGAAAGTGCTTGGCGGTTCGTTCAATAATAACCCTGGAACTTATATGCTTAGGCCGGCCACGGGTGCCTTCGAACATTGTATTAGCGATTAATATGTCAGGTTCTACACCCCGCATCTCACAAAAAGCTATTAGCTGATTTAGGGCACCCTCAAGCTCACGAATGTTACTTTGAATTCTAGTTGCTAAAAATTCGATTACGTCTTGGGGCAGCTGAATCTCTTGGCCATTAGCTTTTATCTGTAAAATTGCACAGCGTGTCTCAAAATCAGGCGTCTGCATATCGATAGTCATGCCCCAAGCGAACCGGCTGCGTAGCCTGTCCTCTAGGGTTGGGATATCTTTGGGGGGCTTGTCGCTACTCATAATCAACTGTTTGTTGCCCTGGTAGAGGGTATTAAAAGTGTGGAAAAACTCTTCTTGCACCCGCTCTTTACCAGCCAAAAATTGCACATCATCCACAATCAGCACATCGGCGTTGCGATAAAAACTGGCAAAGTCACTAGTGTTCTTTTTAATCCTTAGCGAATCAACAAACTCCTGGACAAACTGCTCGGTTGAAGCATAAACAATTCGGGCCTCGGGCCGGCTAGCCAAAACTGCGTTACCAACCGCTTGGATGAGATGGGTTTTGCCAATGCCCACACCGCCATACAAAAATAAAGGGTTATATTTGGTGCCCGGCTTAACTGATATGGCTTGGCAGGCTGCAAACGCTAACTCGTTGCCAGCCCCCACCACAAAGTTTTCAAAAGTATAACGCTGGTTTAAGCCCTGGCGATAAGAATGGCTAATATTAGCGATATTGGCTCGGGGTTTTGGCCGGGCGTCCAGCTGAAGCCCGCCGCCGGCATATGCAGAGACCGGTTCATTAGCTTTGTTTTGGGCAGCTATGCCGGTATGAATCTTATACTCGACTCGCTCGGGCTTAATACCATTTTTGGCCAAAACTTGTAGCACTAAATCATTAAATTTACGTTCCAGCTGGTTTTTTACAAAGATATTTGGCACGCCAACGACTATGACATCGTCTTTTTGGCGGACCAACTCAGTATTTTTGAACCATGTAATATAGTTGCCGTGCGACACGGAAAGTTCAATCTCGCCCAATACTGCCTGCCACAGGCCGGTCGCTTGCATACCCTTATTGGTTACCCCGTTTTAACTTTTAAGCTACTTCTAATATAGACTACCGAGCCCTAGTTTTTCCACAGGCCAGTGCAAAAATACTACAACTTTAACCAAAAGCCGGGCCTAAGAGGATGAGTTGTACACAGCAAAACTCGCTATCTGTTAAATTGTGGATAAGACTTTCAAAACCGTGTACAAACTCCTTAATACTGTGGTTTTTTGTCGTTAATTCTACGTAAACGTTAATAAAACTCAACTGTTTTTTGATAAAGCTAGAATCGCTAAGTTTTGAGGCCTAGCCGGAGTCGTATATAGTATTACGGATATGCCAAAGCAAACTTACCAACCCAAAAAGCGCAAACGCTCCCGAGAGCATGGTTTTATGAAACGCATGGCCAGCCGAGCTGGACAAAAAGTACTAGCCCGACGCCGAGCCAAAGGCCGAGCCCGCCTGACTCATTAGCTTGCAGTGTCTAAACACTGCACTTAAATTTGTAGGCTAAGGACATGTGACAGCTAACTTTACCCTACAACTTAAACCCTATAGTCTATTGATATGATTTCACGCAAAAATCGGTTTCATGGTTATAACAGCTTGCGTCAGGTTTACCGTACCGGCCGGATGGCCCGGGGCCCGGCTTTTGGCGTAAAGGCTGTCCCGAACCTTAAACGACCGGTTTATCGGGCAGCCGTGGTGGTTAGCCGTAAGGTTAATAAATCAGCCGTGGCTCGTAACCGAATACGCCGGCGACTATATGAGGCCATCCGGCAGCTAGATGCCCAAATGGCCGGTCCACACGACATCGTTATAACCGTTTTTCACGACAGCGTCATGGAAATGCCGCCCGCCGAGCTGTCCGGCCAACTAAAAAAGCAACTCAAAGAGCTCAAAATTCTCTTACCCAAGTAGTTTTTACGCTGTTTTATAGGGGTTATCATGTTATTATAGGTCCAGTTCAAGGAGCACTGCCCCCATGTTTGCTAATATTTTTACGACCCTAATCGTCCAGCCTATCTTCAACCTTTTGGTATTTATTTACGCCATTCTGCCGGGCCACAACTTCGGTTTGGCGATTGTGCTATTTACGATTTTTGTTCGCCTAGCAATGTGGCCACTGGTTAAAAAACAGCTCAATCACGCCAAAGCTATGCGCGAGTTAGCCCCCGAGATCAAGAAAATCAAAGCCGCCGCTAAAGGTGATCGGCAAAAAGAGTCGGCCATGACTATGGAGCTGTATAAAGAGCGTGAAATCAACCCGTTTGCCAGCTTGGGTATTGTTATCGTGCAGTTGCCGATACTTATCGGACTTTATAGTGGGCTAAATCGGATTATTCATAACCCACACCAGATCATTAGTTTTTCATACCCCTTCATCCAGCACTTGGGTTGGATACAAACCCTGTCGCATAATATCCACCGGTTTGATAACACCTTTTTGGGCTTCGTCGATCTGACTCGCACAGCTCTTGGCACTAAAGGCATTTATTTCGCGGGGCTCCTAATCGCCGCCGCCAGTGCCTTGGCCCAGTATCTGCAGGCTAAACAGTTGATGCCCCAATCTAAGGAGTCACGGGGATTACGCCAAATCCTAAGCGAGGCCGGCAAGGGCAATGCTGCTGATCAGTCCGAAGTTAACGCTGCAGTCGGCCGTAGCACTATGCTGCTGGTGCCGGCCATGGTTTTCGTGTTTGCCATCCGCCTAGCCTTAGCTCTGCCGTTATACTGGCTGACAAGCAGCGTGGTGGCCTATATTCAGCAGTCACGGGTTCTACGCGAAGACGCCGCCGAAGCCGATGCTTCAGTAACTATCCCCAAAGCCAAAACCCCTCAGGTTCCAAAAACTCTCACCACCTCATCTGGCTTAAAAGTTACTCGAAAAACTCTAAATCAAGCCAAAACCCCTCAACCAACTCAAAACAAAAAAGCCTCGCGTAATAAAAGGAGACGAAAATGAACCCAGCCGACAACGAACAGGTAGTTAATTCCGAGACCCCCAATGGGCACGTGTTCAATGAGTCGATGGAGGAGGCTATAACCTACGCCAAAAAATATGTCGAGGATTTATTATCTTTCTTTGGTCTTAACACCGATGTCCATTCCACCACCGAGGACAATGAAGTTATCGAGCTAGATATCCCCTCAACTCACCTCAACGGCTTCTTAATCGGCCAACGCGGTGATACATTGCGGGCCTTGCAATACACCACCAGCACTGCTTTAAAGAACCAAAACTTCGCACACACTAGAGTGAATATCGATGTAGCTGGTTATAAGAAACAGCACGCCGAGCGGGTCGCCAAACAGGCCGAACTATGGTTCGAACAAGTCAAAACCTCTGGCCAGCCCAAAAATCTAGAACCGATGAGCCCAGCCGATAGGCGGGTAGTACATAAAGCTGCCGAAGATTTTGGCCTAACTACCGAATCGCTGGGCGAGGGCAGGGACCGCCACATTGTTATCAAGCCCGGCAGTGAGCTTTTGGAATCGTCAGACGATGTAGTGGATACCAAACCTAAAACAAAACCGGCTACCAAAAAACCGGCCGCCAAACCAAAAACCAAAACCTAATCCCCCGTTCGCAAGTAGATAAATACTTAACAAGTCAAGTATTTATAGCAGATAGACTCAGCCTGCATAAATAAGCGAACTCTCAGTTTAAAACTTTAATCTGGCCATGTTATTAATGCTCATGTTAAAATATTAGCCACAGTACTAAAAAAATGAAAAACACCAAAGACCGAGTCATCGCATTAGATTATTTCAGGGGCATCCTGATTTTAATGGTTATTTTGAATCATTCGCTTATTTTCTCAATGCCTTTTACTATTTTAGCAGGCGCTGGAATTCTCTGGACCACAGCTGCCGAACTTTTCTTACTTATAAGCGGTATAACACTCTGGGTTGTACGTGGCGACGCGATCGAGGCTAGCCTTAGGGAGACAACGCAAAAGATATGGAAGCGTGCAGCGCTAATTTACCTGATAAATATAACTGTGGTGTCCCTGTCTCTGCTTTTGGCATTATATCTAACATCTAGGGGTTTAACCAATGATGTGGACGGAGCCCTGCCGGCAAAAACCTCTATTGGGCTATTGGCGGATATTCTGAGCTTCAAGTACACGATAGGTTGGGCAAATTTCTTGATGTATTTCTCCCTAATGTTATTTTTAGCGCCGTTCGTGATGTACGGCCTTAAAACAAAAATTTGGCCGATAATAACCGCTCTATCCCTATTAATTTTTAGCTATTTCGTGTTCCGTACAGCTCGGTATGGGATATACGGCACTTTTGGGATTTGGCAAGTCTACTTCTTCCTAGGTCTAACAATTGGACGATTCAGAATACCAATTCTGCAATGGTACTGGAGCTTATCTAAAAGATCAGCATCGTTACTGGCTAACTTTGTAGCCGGTATAGGCTGCACTGCTCTCTTGCTAAGTATTTTTCTCGAGTTTAATCTTTACCCATATGTATCCCGAATGGCAGAATCAGGCTGGTTACCACTTAAATTCCAAACAGCATATATACATTACCTAGGGCATAAAGGACAGATAGACTACTTCTTCGTAAATAGTCGTGCCGGTATTCTTCGACCTCTTGCAGCAGTTTTATTTCTAGCGACTGCCTATATGCTTTATCAGAAACACAAAGGCTTTCTGATAAGAAATACGGGTAATTTCGTAAACGCTTTTGGTCGAGATACTCTTTGGATTTTTGTCGCACAGGCTTTTGCGATTCCTATATTAGCCGCTCTACCATTGCGGCGCACATTATTTACGAACTTTTTTTTAACAGCGACATTGATAATACTGATGTGGGCGATTACTAAACGTCGATTAGCGTGGCAGTTGTTTCAAGCGTATAATTCAAGCCTAAAACTTAGCTATATCCAGGCAAAGCAGAATTATCTACAGCAGTATCAAGACGGCTAGTCCCGTACATATCGCTCATAGATCTGCAGGGTTTGTTGGGCAGTCTTCCTCCACGAATATACAGCAGCTTGTGCCCGGCCACTCTTCACCATACTTCTTCTTAAATTACTGTCAGTAAGAACGCTATCGATTTTCTTTGCCATATCTTTCGTATCGTTCGGATTAAAATATATTGCCGCATCGCCGTAAATCTCTGGCAGGCAAGTGGCACTGCTACTCACTACCGGGGCACCATGAATCATTGCCTCTAATCCAGGTAAGCCAAAGCCTTCACTCAAACTCGGGAACACGTAGGCGGCAGTGTTTTGGTACATCCACCGTAATTGTCCTTCGCTTATAAAATCGGTAAACACCACCTTATCGGCTAAACGAGCTCGGCTTACTAGCTTTTCTAAGTGTCGGTAATTGTCATCCATCTTCCCCGCTAAAGCCAATTTCAGGTTGGGGTATTTGTGCCTGAGGATTATGTAGGCCTCCACCAAACGCTTTAGGTTCTTGTGCGGTGTGGCCCGGCCCACGTACATAATGAATTGCTGGTCTTTTAGCCTGGGCACGGTTTCAGCTTTAGCAGATATCTTATCGGCAGCTTCGTAAATAACTGTAATTTTATCGGGACTGAGGTTGGCGAATCGCTCCAGGTCTTTTTTTACAAACTCGCTAGCCGTTATTATATGCTCTGATTTTTTAGCAACCCTTTTTATCACTAATTTAAATACTTGTTGCTTGAACTTATAGATAACTCTATTTTTTGTAGGATTATCAAAACGAATGGCGGTAAGGTCATGCATGGTAGTGATAGACTTGGATTTATATAGAATTGGTTGTTGGATTATTGCAAAATGAATTAATTTGGCTCGCAGTTTATTTACTTGTCGTAAGTAACCGAGTTGTTCAGAGAAGGTGAACTCTTTGAAGTCGCATGAAATCGCTTTAAAATTAGGGGTAATTTGTTTAAAGAAATTCACCCTATGGCTTTTTGTAAGAATAATAATCTCATAACTAGGCTTAAGACTATGGAGATTCTCCAACAACTTATCTACATACCTTCCAGTGCTCGTTCCTGATTCCCGGGCATCTATAGCTAATCTCATTTTGCCTTAGTCGATTCTTTAATAACGGGGGGCATTGTGGTAACAGCTAGCAATAAACCAATTACTACCCAAAGACGGGTAAGTAATAATGATTGAAAAAAATTACCCTGTACTAACATACCTATTAAAATTAGAGCAAACGGGGCTAGTTGACTACTCCAGCTAGATTTGAAAAGACGCATAATAACCAGAATCAAGGATATGAATAAAGGGCCGAAAAATATAATTGCCAATAAACCCAATTCAACCACGAGTGCTATCAGGTCATTATTGAATGGCTGGAGTTTATTAGGACTAACCCCCCTTTTATAATCTGCCAGATCCAATCTTATACGACTGTTATTTGCACCCACGCCATCTAATGGACGTTCTTCAATAAATTTTATGGATTTTGGCCAAAGGTCGTAGCGAGTGCGTGCCGAGCCATCGTTTACATCTACGGCATGTCCGCCAAAGAGCCTTAAGCTACCGAACCCGGAATCGTTATATCTAGCATTCTTGGGTATATATATCGCCGCGATACCGCTGGTTAGGACTAGCAACAGCGCAATTGCAAGTGACGCTGCCCATCGCTTAGCCATAAGTACAAGAAACTCTCTTTCTTTGGAAAACCAATGTAGGGCCCACAAAAAAACCAAACCTGCAATGATAAGTGATATGCTCGCACTCCGTGCCACCGTTAAAATAAATAATGTACCACTAGCTATAAATAGAAGCCGTAATCGCTTGTCTCTTCTAGACTTATTATTACGCAAAAAATCAAATGTAAGCAGCCAAATCGGAATCATAAGAAAATGGTCAAAATATAATGGCTCCAGAGCCGAAGAATATACCCTAGGGAATATATAAGTTGAATTAGAAGTACAACAATTTCTCAAGTCAGTAAGCTTAGTTGGTGCTCCAAAAACGTCAAAGAAAAATTGGAAAAAGCCAAATGTAATCACTACGGCGGTGGTTATATAAATCGTTTTCCGTATTGTCAGCCATAAGTTGGGGTTTTCCGAAACTAACACAAGAAAACAAAAAGCCCTTAGTGTGACTGCCAACAAAGTTTTGGTCGCACTGAGTGCGTAGGGTTTATCTATGGCGTAGAACGTACTCAGCAAGTAACCAGCTACAGGTAGAGCCAGCAGGGCACCAAGCAGAATATATCTTTTAAGCCTTGAAAAGTCCTTTCTGGCTACGGCATCAAGAAGTCTACGCCCCGTGGCGATCAGTAAGAGGGCTAGTGATATTAAGCCTAAACCGAAAGGAGTGTAATGGACATAGGGCAGGCGGTCAACCGGTAGCAGTGCAAGGGTTATAGTAACTCCTAAAAGCTCTGCAATATTAGCAAATTTTCTCAAATACAATCCTAACCTTTGCACAAAACTATCTTATCACGCTTAATCTGTGGCTCTCTAGGATATAATATAGTTTGAACTTGAAGAAAGGCGTTACAAGAATATGTCCAAAAAGCGTGCACTAATAACAGGGATTACCGGCCAAGATGGCTATCACTTATCGGAGCTTTTAAATAACAAAGGCTACGAAGTTTTTGGAGTTATACGGGGGCAACAAAACCCAAAGAGGGAGAGAGTTGAGCGAGAACAGCCTTATTTAAAACTCATTGAAGGTGACTTAACGGACGAGTCCTCACTTTTTAATGCATTCGAAATATCCGAACCAAACGAGGTGTATAATCTTGGCGCTATTAGCCATGTCGGTTACTCATTTAAAAACCCGGAGCTTACAGGAAGGGTTACGGGCATGGGGGTACTGAATATACTCGAGGTGATTAGAGTTACAGGAATGGCTAAAAAAACTCGCTACTACCAAGCTTCAACCTCAGAGATGTTTGGCGGTTTAGATTATAATCGGCCCGGTAAAGGCTATGACGAAAATGCACTTTTCCATCCACGGAGTCCATATGGGGTGGCTAAACTATACGGACACTGGATTACTAAAAATTACCGAGAAAGTTACGGTATACATGCTAGCTGCGGCATACTATTCAACCACGAAGGTCCGCGTCGCGGAGTAGAATTCGTAACCCGAAAAATCAGCAATTCGGTCGCCCGTATCCATTTAGGCAAGCAAGACCACATAGAACTAGGCAATCTTGATTCTAAACGAGACTGGGGTTACGCTGGCGACTATGTAGAAGGTATGTGGCGTATGCTACAGCAGGATAACCCCGATGACTATGTTTTAGCTACAGGTGAAACGCACACTATAGGCGAATTTCTAGACTTAGCTTTTAGGGAAATCGGTATTAGCAACTGGAAGCCATACGTAAAGCATAATCCAGCGTTTATGCGTCCAGCTGAGGTTAATATCCTTCTAGGTAATCCAGCCAAGGCCGAGCAAGTACTTGGCTGGAAGCGCAAAGTAGACTTTGATGGACTAGTTAAAATGATGGTCAAGCACGACCTAGAAATAGAATCCAACGACCGACTCGTCTAAGTACATTAGATTTTATTGCGCCAGTAGTCCAGAGTCTCTTTGAGGGTTTGTGCCAATGGCATATGTGGTTCCCAACCGGTCGCCTCTGTTAGTTTAGAGTGATCGCCGTACAGATCCGCTATATCAGATGGCCTCATTCTGTTTTGGTCGATAGTAACGGTTATCTTGCATTTTACTTGTTCGATTAATAGGCTAAGAATTTCTTGTCCCGATACTGACTTTCCGGAGCAAATATTATAAACCTCTGTTACTTTCCCTTTCATCATTAATCCGACGTATGCCGAAACGATGTCTCTTACATCAGTAAAATCACGTTTTGAAGAGAGGTTACCGACTCTTATTTCGGCAGGACCACTGCCTGCCTCAGCTTTTACAATTTGATTGGCTAGGTCGGATACTAGAAATCCGAGACTTTGACCGGGCCCAATATGGTTAAACGGCCTGGCGATAATGCTCTCAAAACCCCTGTTTCCATAGTAGGCGGCTAAATTTTCTTGAGCCAACTTAGCCACAGCATAAGGGCTGTTGCTATCCAGTGTTGATTCTTCATTCAGCGGCAGCCTACCAGTTTTGCTGTAAATTTGGCCACTGCTAACAACCAGCACTCGGGGCGTGATGCCAGCTAGGATACATGCCTCAAATAAATTGACCTGGATGGCGATTGTCTCATTTATAGACTTAAGAGGTTCTTTAAAAGATTCGCCAGGGGAAGAATATGCTGCCAAGTGATAAATTTGATCGGGCTCGATCGAGTCAATCAATTCGTTAACTGCTAAGGTGTCTAGTAAGTCGCATTGGTGCCAGTGCAAGTTCTCTGATTCTGATGTTTTATCAGTCTGCGTAGTTGCGTAGACGGCATTATCTGGCTGAGTAGCCAACTCTCTAATTAAATAGCTGCCTGCAAAGCCCGAGGCGCCCGTTACTAATATTTTCATTTGTTCGTCACTTTCTCTAGCAAGTTTAGCAACTCACGCGCACTTTTTTGCCAACTAAATTTTTGGGCCTGCATAAGACCCTTTTCACGCATACTTTTAGCGAGTTGGTTGTCTGTTAATACGTGCTCAATTTGTTTACTAAGTTCTTCGTTGTCTTCTGCCTTAACCATTATGGCCGCACCTCCTACGACTTCCGGCAAAGATGAGTTATTGCTGGTAATTACCGGTGTGCCGCAGGCCATAGCCTCAAGTGGGGGCATGCCAAAACCTTCGTAAAAAGCAGGAAAGACAAATACCGAGGCGCCGGAATACAAAGCCGGCAAATCTTCATCAGGTATGTAGCCAGTTTTTATCAAATCGTATTTGCTCGCCAATTGGGCATACTTTGCTTCAATCTCTCCATCAAGCCAGCCCTTTCCCCCAACTAAAACTAGCGAATATTTATTTTTAAGATTCTCGGGGAGTTTATCGAATGCATTTAATACACCCACTAAATTCTTACGTGGTTCCAGTGTGCAGACTGATAAAATATAAGCTTTCGTAATGCCGTACCTTTTGGTTGCTCCAGCTATGCTATTTCGGCCTTGGGGCTTAAATACCGCGTGGTCAACTGCCGGATTAACAATTGTAATTTTATCTTCAGGAACTTTGTAGTATTCCATAATTTCGTGCTTAGAGTTTTTGGATATAGTAATAATTTGGTTAGCTTTTTTGATAGATCGCGGAACGAACTTAAGCATGTAGGGCAAGTTTTTTTCCTGCGTATACTCTGGGTGATATACAAAAGACAAGTCATATATAACTACAATACTTTTAGTCTTTCGGAGGAGGGGAAACGCTACGAAGTTAAAAAATAGCATAACTTTATATTTTCTTAACGCCACTAAGTCGTACGGTGGCGCCCAGCCGACTCTTTTAAACATCTGATAGTAGATAATCGGCGGTAACCACCTAATAACCCTGTAAGTAAGGTGAGTACTTTCTGTTATCGGAGGAACGAAATCTCGGTGAGGCATTAAAGATCGTATTATCTCGAAGTTTATTGAAGAATTTTCCTCCATTTTGCTAGCGGTCTCGACTAGTCGTTTTGCATATTGTCCTATACCACTTAGTGTGCCAAAAAATGGTGCTCCTTCTACTCCAACCTTTTCTTGATTAATCATTCTCATTAAGCTCATTATATAAAGGTATTATCTTATTCTCGACGATTTTTTGAATGTTAAAGTATCTTTTAGCCTTAAGCTGAGCCGCTTTACCTAGACGATCTCTTAGTTGCTCGCTATTTAGTAAACGGATAACTGGCTTGCTAATAGCCTCTGCGTTTTTTGGCTCAATAAGAACGCCACAATTATTATCAATTATTTCCGGCGTCCCGCCTACTCGTGTGGCCACTATTGGCCTAGCCAACATTGCGGCTTCAATTATGGCCAAACTAAAGGCTTCGTGATAGCTAGCGTGTACGAACACGTCCATTGAAGCCACCACGTCGCTAGGGCGCTCTACATAATTGAATATTTTTACTCGATCAAAAATTTTAAGACTGCGACACAAATCTTCGTACTTCTGTTGGTTCCCGCTCGTTCCTCCAAGAAGCCACAAATCTACATCTAAGCGGTCAATATTTGCAAAACTTTCAATCAGTTCAGCAATGCCTTTACTCTCAACCAGTCTGGCGTTCGTGCCAATAATGAATTTATTGGTTTTAATAACCGGCGTTATTCCATCGGCTGGGAATACTCCGTTATGTATGGTTTTTAGGTTTTTGATTTCTGGGGCTACTGTTTGAATCTCGTGTTTCTCATTTTCGCTGGCACAGATGATAGCCTTAGCCTGGACGGAGGCTTTTATCAGCCACCGGCGCATCCTCGGATTATGGTGCTTTATGTCATCTAAGGCGTATTTTAGGTCAGCATGATCTGTCCAGACCACAGGTTTTCGCAATAAATGAGCTGCTTTGGTTGCAAAGATAAAGTCATCACGCCCCTGGGGGTGCACCGCATTAATTCTACGAAACAAGATTATGCTCATATACCAAATTGTAAAAACGGGATAACGTAAATAATACCAGCGATCCCATTTTTGTGTATTGTGCCAGGGCCCAGATATAGATTCTATTTGTGCTTTGAGAGCTTTTTCGTGAATTTTCTTCACCTTGGTGACGAGTAGAGGCTGATGCCCGGCAATCTTTAGTGCAACTGCTAAATTAAGTGCATATTGCTCGGCGCCCCCGACATCTTGTTGATAGGCATTTCTGATTATCAGAACCCTCACTTAAAAGATCTCCCTACTCTACGTGGAAGAGACAATAGCTTTACTCTGATTCGCAAAACTGTGCCAGAAACTTCTTTAAATAAAAAACTCGGTGCTCCAATCACTGCAATTGCTGACTTGATAGCATCCGGGAGACTTTTCTCGTTACGGAATATTCTAATGAACAAGGCCTGATCTTCAATGAATCTTATATAGGATGCATTATTGATGTTTTTGTAATATTTTCTTTGCTTCAAGATATAGCTTAAAGTTACGCTGTATTTGTGCGTGCGCCGGAATGAGGTTGCTAGTTCAGACGCCTTAGTATGCTGTAAGGAAGAATTAGTTTGTGATATCCCCGACGGATTGATACGCCATTTATATAGAAAATCTGGTAAGCCAGCCATTGTGCTTATTTTGGCAAAACGTAGCCAAAGATCATAATCCTCAACTGGCCCTACGTCATTGCTATAACCGCCAAGTTGATTAAAAATCTCTCTCCTCATCATTACGGACCCATGGCCATACGGATTTCTAAGACATAACTCCCGTTTAATATCAGCATCGTTTACTAGCACGCCTTGTCTGCCCAATTCGGATCCATTTGAGTTAAAAAAAATAAATCCGGTTCCCAGAATATCAACTTTTGACATAGAGTCAAGAAACTTAACTTGTTTTTCGAGCCTTGTGGGCATACTTATATCATCTGCATCCATCCTTGCTATGTATTTGCCAGATGCTTTTGATATCGCTTTATTAAGCGACGTTACTAAACCCTCGTTTTCCTGATCAATAATTTTAATACGTGAGTCATTTTTTTTAGCGCGGTTTATAATATTTAAGCTATTGTCCGTGGACCCATCATTAACAATCAAAAATTCAAAGTCTGTATATGTCTGAGCTAGAATGCTATTGATGGCCTTATCTAGAAACTTCGCTCCGTTGTATACGCTCATTACTACTGAGACGACTGGAGCTTTGTTCATAGTCTTATCCATCTTCGTGGGACTATCTCAGTTTCGGAATTTGAGGCTTTGTTTCTAAACCAGTTTTTGGGAGCGATAACAATTTTGCCAGGATTATCGTTAAGCCAAGCCCCCCACCAGCTAAAGGAGCTATTGGCGATAATGTTGTGTTTGCAATGTTGCATTAGATAAATATCTTCGTGTGATTTGTCTGTCACATTTCCTTCAACAAAGACTGGCCTATTACCTAACCTCAAGTTATTCTTGCACCAATCTATATCATCCGAAAATACGAAAAAACGTAGCTCAGCTTGTCTATCACGCAAAAACTTAATTGATCTTTCGTAGTAACTAATTGGCAACAGCCCGTGTTCCTTGTTGGCGTTTTTGTTGGTGGCATAGTCGCCGCGTCTGACGTGAATCGAGACTGAACTAGATGCCTTCACCATTTTAAGTAGCTGTTTTGAATAGGATGAAATTTCTTTGGGCTCAAATTCCTCTAATAGGATTTTTCGTACATCTTTAAAATATCGTTCATTTTGCCACCAACCCACGATATAGGTGTTATCTCTGGCTCTTAGCATAATGTCATAGAAGGATTTATTCGGCTCGCCTAGTGGGCGCAACCGTTTATCAATACCCAAGCGTCTAGTAATCTTATAGAACAATCCAGCATGGTAGCCTTGCGGTAACATTCTGCCTAAATCGTGCTCATTGGCTGTCTTTGCTGAAATCTTATAACAACTAAGTTCGTAATGTCTTGGAGTATCAATAGAAGCCATGTTGTCATACGTCGATACATCAAGCAAAAGAGTAGTCTGAATTTTGTCGGCAAGTCTTTTGGCGGTCGCATATTGAAACATTTGGTTGCCCAACCCGCCCATCAGTTTAACTATAATCATTTTTTTAACACCCCTTGGTATAATTTTTCGTAGTCCTGTGCAATTTTCTCCCATGTGAATTTTGATTGCCAAGCTTTGTGGCCACTTACTCCTAGGCTAGCCTTCTTGGGCTTAGCGTACCAATTCTCCAGCAAGCTTACTGAGCCCTCAATATCAGCGCGTGAAATTCCAGAACCATCTTTGGTTGTGGGCAACAATGCACCGCCACCACTCCAGTTGATAATTTCCTTTGAGTTGCCCACGTCAGTTGTTAAAAAGGGTAATCCGCTCGCCATTGCTTCAAATAAGACCAACGGAGAAGCCTCGATATTAGATGGAAAGAGAAAGATGTCTGCCTCTTTGTAAGCTGTAATAGTATCTTCTCTAGTCATTGATTTAACAATAAGTCGTTTTCTAAACTTAACATATCTGGGTAGGACTTTAGATAACTTACTTTTGCGTTTACATAATTTAGAGCAGCCATCGTCTCCGAAGTCATTCGCTATTATTAGTAGTACCGCATTTTGTATTTTTGCTTTTTCAAAAATTTCGATAGCCTCAATATGTCCTTTTGCACCTGTATGAGAGCCAACAAGTAGAGCCAAAAAAGCTCCATCAGCTATCCCAAACTTCTTCCTGATTGAAGGGTTGATGGCTTTGCTGAATTCATCAGCTCCTGCTCCATTGGGTATCAAAAAATTATTATTAATCTTGTGTTTGCGTGCAAAGTCTACGTCTCTGTAATTGTCGCTCAGGTAGACTATGGCATCGTAGCTACTCATAATCTTCGGCATTTTTTTAAAATAATTCTTATATATAGGGTCGAACAAACCAGAGAAACCACACGGGGCTAAAACCTTCCTTGCTCTCACATCGTCGAGTACTTCGAAAGTTAAATCAGTAGCCCATTGCTGAGCAGCATAGTTCATAACTATATCGAAATCAGAATCTTTAAGAAAATTTTTGTACCTCCGTATATCTTTACCGAGGTATCCAAGGACTTCCTTGCCGGCTATATCAAATTCCACAATTTTTACACCATTATAGAGAAGAGATTTTCTATCAGGCAGTTTTGAAGTTGCCACAGTAACATCGTGGCCTAGCTTGGCTAACCGTTCACTTATTTGCTTTACAACCTCCTGAGCACCCCCTACCGAAGGATAATAAAACTCTACTGTGTGCAAAATCTTCACCCTTATATACTATGTAAATCTGCCAGCCAGCGCCAGTCGATTGGCAAGCTAATTGTTTACGTGTAGTCTATTTATCAGTAACTATGAGACCGATAATCAGCCACCGCTTGCGTAAATCATCCAATGGCGCATACAGTAATCCATCCCCAAGGGGGACTGAGTTTGAGGTGGATAATTGGTATTTATCAAAATTTGTAGTTGATAAAATTGTCCCAGCTGTGGGTGTTCACCCCTTTCCGCTAAATGAGCTGATGTTAATGAGTGGAGCAGTTGTGCGCTTCAAACCCAAATTAATATTTGAGTGGGGCACACATATAGGCAAGTCGGCGTTGATTTTCTATAAGATCAGCCAAGACTTGGGCTTGATACTATAGTTCACTCGATTGATTTACCAGATGAAATTGAACACGGCGAACATCCTCACAAAGAACGTGGTAAGTTAGTGCGAGGCTTACCCCAAGTTAATCTCCATCAAGGCGACGGCGTTGCGACAGCCCTGGGGATACTAAGCGAACAAGATAAAAAAACCCGAAACGGCGAAGGCGTCCTCTTTTTTATAGATGGGGATCACTCCTACAAGTCCGTCAAACGCGAACTCGGTAGTATTATTAAGAAAGTCCCAAAAGCATCAATTCTACTACATGATACTTTTTATCAATCTTCAAGCTCAAAATATAACGTTGGACCATATGAAGCGATTAATAACTGTCTTAAATCTGGCCCAAAATCATACAGAAGGATTGATACGGCTACTGGCTTACCGGGAATGACTCTTTTGTATCATGCTTAAAATCTAGATACCACTTTCTGATAGAGTATTTTCATTAAACCGTATTTTTAAATATTGTTACTAAGTATGGGCTATATATTCGTGATTTAGGGAACTTCTTTAACTTTATAGCAAGTTTTAAAAACATCTTCTCTATTACTTCCTGGTGTTTTCTTAATTGCACAGGCTCCCTCCAAAACTCAGCGTCCTCTGCATATCCGGAATATAAAGTCATAAATCCTTCGGCTTGAACTAACTTACATATTTTATTGAGAGACATAATACTTGTATTATGTATATCCAAATTCTCCCTATCTAACAGGCGATGATAGGCATATTGCAAGTATCTAAAGTTAGGCAGGGTAATGATAAGGTACCCCCCACTTTTAACGAGGCTGCAGTGTTTTTTGATAACTCTTTCAGTATCATCAAAATGCTCAATGAAACCGAAACTAGCTACAACGTCATATTTTCTAGTAGGACTGTACTTAAATATATCTTTTTTAATGAATTTATAATCTTTGATCTTATTCGCTACCATCGTTCGGGTAAAGGCTTCTGTATTATCAGCAAAGTCTAAACCTTCGATTTTATATCCAAACTCCCTATGGAAAAATACTAAAAACCTACCCGGTATGGCTCCTATCTCTAGGCATGTCATATTGCTATTATACGGTAGATATTTTTTGAATATATCACTAAATAGAACGTCCTTAACTATCGCGGGCTGGATTCCCGAGGTTCTTTTAGTCCATTCCGCATGGTCGCTTACTTTGTATTTAACCATTTCTTATAACCAGCTCCCCATAAATGCAATCACTTGAACCTTCAACCACTACCTCCGTAGGAAGTACCGTGAAATAGAGTGCTTCGGCCACAAAGTCAATAAGCTGGTCTTCAGGTGATAGTACAGAAATATTTATATAATAATTTCCAGGCGCCAAATTACGTGCAGGCACAGTAGCAGAAATAAGTTGCCCTTCGATTTGCTTGGACGATTTCGAAAAGCATGCTAACCTGGCCCCTTCCCAAGAGAAAATATTTATATCTATTCTCACACCACTAACCTTATTAGATAATTTAAGATTAAAAGTAATGTCGTCTTGGAACTCTATCTTGTTGGTATTCTTTTCATTAACAATTAGAGAAGCGGCCATTAATTGTAGGGGCTTATTTATATCTAGTTTGAAGTTAACTTTACCGACATCTGTAGAATCGGCTTCAAAATATTGGCGAGCTACTGTTTTTGTTTCACCAAAGCCGAGAATCTTACCGCTTTTTAATAACAACGCCTTGTTGCACAAGCTTTGGACTAAATTGAGACTATGACTTACGAATAATACTGTCCTACCTTCACTTGCCACGTCTTTCATTTTCCCCAAACTTTTCTTCTGGAAGGCGGCATCGCCAACTGCTAAAACTTCATCAACAATTAATATATCTGGTTCAAGATGGGCTGCGATTGCGAAAGCCAAGCGTACATACATGCCCGAAGAGTAAAACTTTACAGGCGTATCCAAGAATTGCTCAACCTCACTGAAATCTACAATTTCATCAAATTTGGCTAAAATTTCTTTACGTTTCATGCCCAAGATGGCGCCATTGAAGAAAATGTTTTCCCGGCCGGTTAGCTCTGGGTGGAAGCCAGTGCCGACTTCTAGTAAGCTGGCCACCTTGCCGCGCATTTTGATTTCACCAGATGTAGGCTCGACTATTTGCGACAAGATTTTAAGTAGGGTTGATTTACCAGAGCCGTTTTTGCCGATTATCCCCACGACATCGCCCTGCTGAATTTCGAAGTTAATATCTTTTAGCGCCCAGAACTCTTCTTTCTTAAGTTGTCGGCCGGTAATAAGTCCGAGAGGTTTACGGGCCATTTCGGTCAAAGAGTCACGGAGAGTCGCTGTACCCTTCATGCCTTTACGTTCATGACCTATACGATAAACTTTGGATAAATCCTTTACCTCAATAGCTGGTTGACTCATATAATATCCGCGAACTCTTTTTCCTTAGATTTGAAATACAGGTATCCAACCACAAACAAAACAATTGCACTTGTAATTGAGAGTGCTAACAGCCAAGTGTTAACCGTGCCTTGGTGTAGCCACCACGAGCGCATGGCGTTAATTACACCGGTCATGGGATTTAGGTATAAAATCCATTGGAATCTTAGTGGAACTAAGGAAATTGGGTAGATAACCGGTGTTAAAAAGAGGCCGACTTGGATGAAGAAGGGTACAATTTGTGCAACATCGCGATATTTGACATTCACAGCCGATAAGAACATGCCCAGACCAGACGCAGCGATAAAAGTTATGATAACTGCGGGGATAACAAAAAGTATGCCGGCCGCACCAGGCGCTATGTGGTAGTAGAGCATTAGACCGATAAAAACTAAAAAAGCGAAAAAGAAATCCATGAGAGCGACAATAGTGGCGGAAATTGGCACAATTATACGCGGAAAATAAATCTTGGTTATAACGCCTTGATTGGCTACCAAGCTGGCACTGGAGCGGGTGAGGGCACTTGAAAAGTAATTCCAAAATAGTAAGCCGGAATAGGAAAATATGGCATAGGGGACATTACCGGAGCTGACCTTAGCAACTTTATTAAAGAAGAGCGTAAAGACAACCATCATGGCAAATGGTTGTAAAATAGCCCAGCCTATTCCGAGTACGCTTTGCTTGTAGCGGACTTTAACATCGCGCCAGGCGAAATAAAAAAATAGCTCTCGGTAAGCTTTGAGCTCTCTAAAATTTAGTCCGGAGTGGCTGTTTGGCCGGATAATAGTTTCTTCCATTACGAGCGATTTACCTTATACCATTGGATAGTTTCGCGTAAGCCTTCCTCGAAAGTTGTACTAGATAAAAAGCCAAACTCTTTATTTGCCCGTGAAACATCGAGTTTTCGGCGTGGCTGGCCGTTAGGCTTAGAAGTATCCCACTTTATTTTGCCCTGAAAGCCGGTTTCTTTAACGATAATATTAACAAGATCCTTGATGTTTATCTCTGAGGACGAACCTAAATTTACTGGGTCGCTTTTATCGTATTTTTCAGCGGCCAAGATAATCCCGTCAGCTGCATCCTCAACGTACAAAAACTCTCGGGACGCACTGCCGTCTCCCCAGACTTCTATTGCGCCTGCGTTATTATCGACAGCGTCCACGGATTTTTTTATAAGAGCAGGGATAACGTGCGAACTTTGCGGGTCAAAGTTATCGCCCGGTCCATATAGGTTAACGGGTAATAAGAAAATAGAATCAAAGCCGTATTCTTGGCGATAGCCCTGGCTCTGTACCAGCATCATTTTTTTGGCCAAGCCGTAAGGGGCGTTTGTTTCCTCTGGGTATCCATTCCATAAATCAACTTCTTTAAAGGGAACGGGAGTATATTTTGGGTAAGCACAAACAGTTCCCAGAGCTACAAACTTTGGGATTTTAAACTGCCGGGCTTGCTCCATCAGCTCAACGCCCATAATCAAATTTTCATAAAAGAATTTACCGGGGTGTTCGCGGTTAGCCCCAATCCCGCCAACTACAGCCGCCAAGTGAATGACCATGTCGCTGGGATTGTCGCTGTACATTTTTTTAATTTGGTCACGATCAGTAAGATCATATTCGGCATGAGTTGGAGAAATTACAGTTGCTCCTAGATCTTTTAGTTTTTTGCAAACATAGGTTCCTAGAAAGCCGCTACCGCCAGTAACCAATATCTTCTTTTTATTCCAAAAAGTACTCATACTTAACTAGTATAACAGATTAGATAAGACTAAAACTGGCCGCTAGTAAGCGTGTTCCAAATGGCATTATTGCTATTGTAGATGACTAAATTCCCATCATTTTGCACCACAAGCGAAGACGAACCTTTGCCGGCCGTCCCCGATGACCAGTAAGCCTTAGCCTGTGAGTCATAGAGCACCAAGTTCCCATCACTCTGCATGACCGCACTTGTTACGGGTTTATTGGATGTGCCGCTGGACCATAATGCCCGTTTTATAGAGTAGAGCACCAAGTTCCCATCATTTTGCATATATAATCTATACCGCCCGTCAGCGGATGTAATTGACTGGCCCATATTCAATAACTGATTAGCCCCCAAACTAAAACCACCTGATGTATCAAAATGAACCATCGTGTAGTAATTTAAGCCAACATCATTCATCCAAGCTATGCCTTCAGCAACAGGCGTAAAATGCTCCTGGTAGATACCGACTGTGGCAGGTGCTTGGTACCAAAATTCGAAGGTAGCAGTCTGGCCTGGTGCCACGGATGCCTCTTTCATTCCAGCAGGGCGGCCACAGCCAAGCCAAGACGGAGTGTCGGACTTATCACAAAAAACACTAGTCCGGTCGAGTGGGCTGCTTGTGCCGACATGAACTGGATTGGCTCCTGAGTTACTCCAGGTGACATTACCCGTATTTTTAGCTGTGAATCCGACGAATGTCTTCTGACTAGGTGCTAAATTACTAAGACTGACAGCGGTTGATTTAGTTTGGTCTGTGTAAGCGTATTGGCTTTGCAGTGACCAGGTGTAGATAGGAGGTTTTACTACGGCGTGAAAGTACATTCCAGGGTCATTCATCCATTTTAGACCCTCGGCCACCAAACTAAAATGTTCATTGTATGTATTTGCTTGCATTGGTGCTTGGTACCAAAATTCGAAGGTAGCAGTCTGGCCTGGTGCCACGGATGGCTCTTTCATCCCCGCAGGGCGCCCACAGCCAAGCCAAGATGGAGTGTCTGTTGTGTCGCAAAAAAGGCTATTTCGATCTTGAGATGAAGTTGTGCCAACATCTACAGGGTTATTCCCCGAATTAGACCATGTAGTGTCGCCTGTATTTAAGGCTTTAAAACCAACATAAACCTTCTGGCCAACCACTAAATTATTCAAATCTACCGGGGTAGTCTTGGCTTGATCCGTATAAGCGTATTGACTGTTTGGCGACCAAGTGAACTTGTCGTAGTAAGAGCCGAACCAACTTTGAAATAGATTGTCGAAACTACTGTTACCAGAAAAGTGGGGTGTATAAACATAGAAAGCAGCGGTTGCACCATTATCGATATGTACACTACCGCCATCTATAGTTGTATATCCATCATAGAAAACTGTCGTTGAGTCGGTAGGGCAACGTTTGAAATTGCCTTGAGTCATAAAACCGCTGTAACAGGCATCAGAAGCGGGGATGTTCCAGGCTGATGGGCAGGTATTATTATCATCACAGTTATTCCAGCTTCCTTTAATAACCGCCCAGCCAGTATCGCCTTCAGCCTTGTGCCTCGAAAAAGTCAACAACCACGCGGCATGAATAATTTGTTCTGAAAAGCCGGCTTTTGGCCCACTATTCACGCACGAGCCGGTAATAGAATTGACTGGATTGCCGTTTATATAATAAAGCGGTGTGACTAATCCACCACTCGGATAACCATAATCATGAGTATTAGTACCAGAGTCCGTGCATCCGTAGCCTACCGCAGATGCGTAACGCCAACTAGCACACCCAGAAGTGCCAGTTACTAAATTTTCTTCTTTTTCTAGGGTTGCTAGTAAGACTTGAGGGTTAATGCTATAGGCTTGAGAGGTATCGTATACTATCTGGCCAGCGGTAACGGGAGTGCTACTATATAGAAATTGCGACGGGTTGGGGCTGTAACCTGTGGGGTCAGGGGCAGTAAATCCATTATTACTGCTAATACAGCTACTCGGAAAGTTAGCATTCAACCAGTTATCAATTTGAACCGCGGACATAGAATTAGCACGGTCAAATACTCCGTCGTCAATAACATTATTGCCATTAAAAGCGAAAGCCGGATGTGCTTTAAAGAGCAATGTGCCGGACACCATTAAAACAAAAATAATAAGATATCTTCTAATCATCACTGCACCTCTAGCTTAAGGCTATCAGTTGATGTTTTAGTTTGGCCGTTTAGGCTAGCAATCGCTTCAACTATCCACGAGCCTTTACTTAGTCCGGCAGTCTCTATATCCCAGTACCAGTAGGTTGCACCGTTACTATCTGTGTTTTGCTCAGTTAGCTTTTTAACAACATCATTCTTGATGAATTTTATGTAACAGGTAGCACCGACAGTAGTATTACAAACGGAGGCCTCCGATGTCGGGTTGTTGCCACCCGGATGATGATTGCTTACGAAGTTACCATAGGGGCTGATTAAACTGCTATTAATAGCCGGTGAGGCAGTGTTGGATTGTGTTTTATCAGAGCCTTGGGTTGTGTCCGGCGCCGAAGAAGATTGAGGGGGTGCCTTCGACGCCTGATTTTTTAAGCTAGCCGAGTTTTCAGAGGTTGGGTTGGTGCTGGGTATAGTCCCACTTTTAGTGCCAGGACTTCGAAAAAAAAGGTAAACTGCAAATATAACTATGAGTAACGCAATAGATGTCAATAACACATTTCGTCGTGAGACTTTAATAGCTTTTCGTTTAGGCATTGTTTTTATTTTATCGTGTGCTTTGTAAGCACGCTGTGACACATTTAACTTTAGCACTTTAAAACAGCAGTAGCAACTGGGGTTGACAGCATCACAACTTAGCGGCCAAAGTCGTCTTGAACGCGGATAATATCATCTTCGTCAGAAGGATTGTTTAAATCGGTATGTTGCCAAATTTCGGCCACTAATGCCCAATCGTTAAGCCCCGCGGCTCTATGTCGCATACCTTGAGGGATTTTTACCACCTCCCCAGCACGGATTGTCTTCGGCTCTGTCTCTTCATCGGATTTACTTGTTACTAGGTTAAAATAGCCAGCGATTGGCCGCCAAATTTCGGCTCTGCGATGATGGTACTGCCAGCTTAGGCGTAGGCCTGGGTTAATACCGAGAAATTTTGGCCTGAGGGGCAGACTTTTGTCTATTCCGTCTAACTCAACACTGTTATAAAACTCATCGATAAACTCCCCGGCTTGTGATTCGTCCACTGATAAGAAAAAGCCCCAAGGTCTCCTAATATCCAAATCAATTAACCTAAAGTTTCGATCCAATAAAATTCGGGCGGCTTGCTGAAACACTTCTGCTTTATCGTTCGAGGTCTCATGGAATTCAAACTTTTGCATGTGTCTTATGATACCAGAAGCTTTCCGGTGTTAAGATTAGAATGTGGAAAATAGGCCTATTCCTGTAAGGAAAGCGGTCATAGCCGCGGCTGGGTTCGGAACTCGATTTTTGCCCCAGACCAAAGCTATGCCTAAGGAAATGCTGCCTTTGGTAGATAAACCCATAATTCAATACATCGTCGAGGAACTAGCTGAAGCCGGAATAAAGGACATTATAATTGTTACCGGCTATCATAAGCGAAGTATTGAAGACCATTTTGATTACATCAGTAGTGACCTGCGTGCCAACTTGAAGGCAGCTGGCAAGACCGAGCTGCTGGAGCAAACAAAGAAAATTTCTGACCTTGCCAACTTTGCATATGTTCGCCAAAAAGGACCCTATGGCAGTGCCACCCCGGTTTTAGCGGCCGCCCACCTGCTTGGTAACGAGCCATTTATTTATACTTTTGCTGACGATTTGATCGTTTCTCGGCCCAACAGGTTTAGCCAAATGATTGAACTATACGATAGACTCCAGGGCAGTATATTGCCCTGTATTAAAGTAACCAAAGATGAAGACTATAAAAGATATGGTATTGTACGTGGCAATGAAATTGAGCCGGACATCATAAGACTAGATGGCATAGTTGAGAAACCCGGTAAACAAGAAGGGCTGTCTAATTTAGCAAGCATTGGTGGTTATTTACTTGGGCCTGAAGTCTTTGGGTACCTGGATAAGGGCCTATCGATGCTAAAGCAAGATGGCGAGTTCTACTTAACCACTTACGTAATTGAGGAAATGATAAAAGCCGGGGAAAAAGTTTTTGGTTGCGGCATTACCAATAGTAAATACTACGACACCGGCGATAAATTGGAGTACCTAAAAACAGTCGTAGATTTTGCATTAATGCACGATGACCTAAAAACAGATTTTAAACAGTTTTTGCGTGCTAGAATATCCTAGATATGATTGTCGTTATTATTGCCGGCGGTTCGGGGACGCGCCTTTGGCCTCTGTCTACAGCAGATTATCCAAAACACCTACTTAGCCTAACCAACGATCGAAGTTTGCTACAAAATACTTATGACAGAGTAAAAAGCTTAGCCAATGAAGTCTATGTGATTACCGAAAAATCGCACTCTAAATATGTTGAGCAGCAGTTACCGGAAATCCCTGGTAAGCGAATTTTAGCCGAACCAGCCAGACGTGGCACGGCCTCTTGTTTTGCATTGGCGCTTAGCGAAATTAAGCGACGTAAGTCGAAAGATGAGGCTATCTTTTTCCTTTGGGCAGACCATTTAATTAGTGATACAAAAGGCTTCCAAAAAACTGTAACTGAAGCGGCTGAACTTTCGGAAAAAAGCCAAAAACTGGTTTTTATGGGGGTTAAGCCAACCTATGCTTCCACCGGTTTTGGCTATATCCAAGAAGGCAAGAAAGCCAAGGTCTCTGCAAAGAATGTCTATGAGTTAAAACAATTTGTGGAAAAACCCGATAAAAAAACCGCCGATCAGTACTTTAAAAACGGCCGGTATTTATGGAACACTGGATATCTGATTGGAACGCTGAAAACATTTGAACGTGAAATTATGGATCATGCCCCTAGGTTATGGAATGATTACCAATCACTAAATGGGACTTTTTTGTCCATGAACCGTAAAAAAATTTACATGGATTTTGTATCTGAACCCATCGATACCGCCCTTTCTGAACACGTGCCGGATGGATTGGTGGTGCAAGGTAAGTTTGACTGGGCTGATGTCGGCTCATTTCATGATCTGCATGGAGTTAGCGAACATGATAAAACCGGCAATCACATTAGTGGAGAGATGATAGAGCTAGACAATGTTACTGATAGTTATGTGCGGAATGAATCTAAGGTGCCGGTGGCTGTAATTGGCCTTGATAATGTGGCTGTTATAGCTACCGAAAACGGAGTATTAGTTACCAATAAGGAACAAGCCCAAAAAGTTGGCGATATATCAAAAAAACTACAAGCCAAGGATAATAAAGGATTCAAATGGTTAGAAAAGTTATAGCTTTCGATTTAGATGGAACACTAGCTCCAAGTAAATCGGCACTACCAGACCGGATGGGTGCTGCTTTGAATGATCTGCTTGAAAAGTATCACGTTTGTGTAATCTCTGGTGGTAAGTTTGAGCAATTCGAAAAACAGCTACTTGGCAACCTGAAGACCGATGAAACCAAGCTGGCGAAACTGCACCTTATGCCAACTTGTGGAACTCGTTATTATCGATATGACAAAGTTAGTAAAACTTGGGAGCAGGTTTATGCCGAAGATTTTGACGCACAGCAAAAAACCGTAATTATCAAAGCTCTGAAGGTAGCGGTTGAGCATTTTGGAATGCAGGAAGAAGAAGTTTACGGTGAGACTATCGAGGACCGGGGTAGCCAAATAAGCTGGTCGGCCCTAGGGCAGGACGTAGTTGATGTATTAGGTGAAGAGGGTATCAAGCGCAAAGAAGAATGGGACCCCGATAATAAGAAAAAACTAAAGATTGTAGATCATTTGACACCTCTTTTAAAGGAATTCGAGGTAAGAGCAGGCGGGACTACGACTATTGATATTACAAAAAAAGGTATAGACAAGGCCTATGGCATGAATAAAATTATGGAGGTCCTTAAAATAGATAAACACCAAATATTCTTTATAGGTGACAAAATAATGGAGGGCGGCAACGACTATCCGGTGAAAGCCATGGGTATCGACACTTTGCAGATTTCCGACTGGCAGGAAACGGCTTTAGCTGTCGAAGTTATTATAAAAACTTCATAAACAATTGACTGTAAGTGGTCTGTGGGAATAGAATTTAGACAACTTGCAAAGATAAATAGAAGGAGCTTTTAAATGCACAGCTACATGGAAAGGCCAATGGCAACGCCGATTGTGGTCAATAATCAAGACCCAGTCTTATTGGGCAATATGCTTGAACAAACGTCGGGCGAAAAAAGAGATATCATTCGAAACCAACGTGATGCAATTAAATCAATAGTAGGATCATTAGCTTTGAGCGAAGGGCTGATTATGGGTATAGCAACAATGGGCCCAGCTGAAAGATTATTTCTGGCGGAAGCAAGAGAAGCTTCCGAAGGTAGTCTTCTCTGAATTACTTAACTAGTTAAGTAATTCATTTGACTGTTTATCGGATTTGGCTTGAGGTATAGTTTTAGGAATGTTTTTTTCAAGTGTAGTGACTAGGCTCTCGGAGATTTGTTTACTCTGCAGACTGTTAATTTGAGTAATTAACAAAAATATGTTAAATAATATATGTGAGACAAAATACTGAATACAGCAATACTTTTTGTAGAGATTACCCGGGAGAAATTAGCAGTGAATCCGATGCCGGTATAAATGCGGGCTTTAGAATACGACTTGATGGGTTAATAGAACATACATTTTCTGATTATTATCCTCAAAATATGACCGAAGGGACATCACGCACCAGTAACGAGATAATGGTCAAAGAGCCATTCTCAAAAGAAACTAAGAAGCTAGAACTTTTTGAAGTAGATGGCCAGCCACTGACGTTGCATTTTTATATTTACAAACCCGAAGAGCATCCTGAAAATCACCTACCTTACAGCCCCAGCATCAACGCTATATTCCATTTGCAAGCAACTGAAGCCAAACCGGCTAGGATTTATGAGAGCATTTATCTTTCGCAAAAACATTTTGATACATCAAATAGTCGATATGATGAGCTAAAGATTTTAGAGAATTTTGAACGTATGGAACAAGCTATCGACTTATATAACTGGGCACTTGGAGTAAACCAACCGGCTATTTCTTAATCACTCGCTGTACGTAAGTCTGAAAATTATCGCTAAATACCACCGCAGAATATTTCTGGGAAGATTTTTGGATTTGAGTTGAGTTGTAATTTCCGGGATTAAACTTTTTAAGCTCGTTGGTCAGACTTTCGACGGTCTGTTCACTAAAAAACTCGCCGGTTTTACCTGGCTGAACATAATCTAAGGCACCCCCAGCTTCATAAGCAATTACAGGTGTGCCAGCAGCCAATGCTTCAACTGCTACAATCCCAAAGTCATCTATGCCGGGGAAGATAAAGGCTAGAGAAGTTTGAAAATAGTGGGCCAGCTCTTCGTCGGTTTTACCGCGTAAGAATGTTACTGATTTTCCGGCCAGACGCTTGAGCTTGCCATGGTCTGGCCCACTACCTAGTACCACCAGTGGCAGATTAAGCTGAGTGCAAGCCTTAACCGCCAAGTCGATTTTTTTATAGGGCGTTTGCCGGCCAGCGATAACAAAGCCGCGTCGTGGTTCCTCGGCTTTGCCGGCAAACCGCTCGATTTCAACTGGCGGGTGAATTACCACCGAATCCCGCCCATAATATTGCTTAATCTGATCTTTGATGAAGTTGGAGTTAGCAATTAAGTAATTAGGCCTTTGGGCGGCACTGTAATCCCAGCGTCGCATAGGACCAAGAAGTATTTTTAAACCAAGCCGGGCCAGCCAGTTTAGTCTTCCGAAGCCAGGGTTGGCCATGTAGTCGTTGTAACGGCTCCAATAATAATGTGTCGGGGCATGAATGTACGACATATGCACCGTGTGAGCGGCGACTTTAATGCCTTTGGCTTCGGCACCGGAGCTAGAGATTACTAAGTCGTATTCGCTTAAGTCTAAGTGCGAAAACCACCAAGCCCGTAATGGTGGCAAAAACTTACGGAGCTTAGAAAATGGCCAGTTTTGCATGTAGCTAGTGATAACTTGAGTGCCAGCTAATTTTTCGTGCCATTCAGGCGAACAATAGGCAGTATAAATCGGGGCTTTGGGGTACATCTTATGAAGCTCGTAAACTACCCGCTCAGCGCCACCGCCCACGAACCAATCATGAATGATGGCAACTTTCATTAACTATCGGGCTCCGCCACCACGGAGCACTACACGCACGGTCTTTGCCAGAATCATCAAATCCATCCAAATGCTCCAGTTCTGGACGTAAAACAAATCGAGCTTACGCCGCTCTGCAAAGCTAATATCTCGCCTGCCAGACACTTGAGCCAGACCCGTTAAGCCAGACTTCACTGCCAGGATCAGATCTTTCTTGTCGTATTCATTCAGCTCCGATATTTGCAGAGCGCGAGGTCCGACAAAGCTTATGTCTCCCTTAAAGATATTTATAAGCTGAGGCAGCTCATCTAAGCTTGATCGACGAAGCACTCGACCAATTCCACTAATCCGAGGGTCGTTAGGAATTTGGTCACCAGCTTGTCTATATTTTTCAATTAAATCCCGTCGGCCCATTTTTTCAAAAGCTTCCTCTGGTGTCAGACCACTATATTTTTTTAAGTGTGTTCGGAATTTATATATCTTGGCAGTGCTACCAAAGCGGGTCAAACGAGGATCTTTATAAACGATCGGTCCTCGAAAATCGAAAATCTTCACCATTAATCCAATAAGTATCATCATTGGAACCCCCGGTATAAGCATTGCTAGGCTTAGTATTAAATCACTGATTCTTTTTACTATTCGGCCCCAGCCGATTAGGGCAGTCTGGTGGACCGCAATAACTGGTACTGATGAACGGAACAGCTCCACGGCAATATTGCCGACAAATAGTTCACTATTGCCCGGTACGAAGCGGTAGGAGATATGGTTAGTTTGAGTATAATCTAGAATTTCGTTATTACGGCTGGCGGCGGCAAATAGTTCGGTTTGAACTACTCCGTGAATATCCGCCGCTTTTAAATGCTTAACAGCATCCTCGAATGAACCAAAGACCCTCAAATGAGGATACCGCTTCACAGCTTGGTCTTTATCGGCGACAACGCCAACAATCCGATAGCCAGAAACTTTATAATCATCTAGAAAATCTATTAGCTCAACTGTAATCCGAGTGTTACCAACCAGCAGAAGATTGGTTATTCCGACATCGTAACTATACAGCCAAGCCCGTGTGCCGCGCGCGAAGTTACGAAACGAGGCTAGGAAAATAAAAGCCAAGCTAAATCCATAAATTGGAACCAGTTTAGAAGGAAATACTATCCGATTGGAAAAGTAGGCATAGCTAGTTACAAACAGCAGGCCGATAAATGAGCCAATTAGTAAGCGGCCTAGCTCTACAAACCGCTTTTCCTGGATACTTGTGCCATACAACCCCATCAGAGCGAAGAAAGTTATCCAAAACGGTAAAAGCAATAAAAAAATACTTAAGTAAGTCGCTGCATGAAGTGGATGAGCTACAGGTGCAGCGCTTAAGTGGGTTCTTAAGATGTAAGCCGCCACAAAAGCCGCCACTAGAGCCAAAGCATCGCCCACCACCAGGATAAATCCATAAATGAGCGAAGCGTTACTTTTCATCTATACTAGATTGTAGCATTTATGAAGTATTCCGCCCCTGTTAGATTAGTTACTCTACTGTCGTGGCTGGTCACGGCCGTATTAGTTATAGTCCCATTCCACGCTTTTTTAACGGTTTGGGCTTCAAATTTGGTCGGTCACTATACACTGCTGAGACTCTGGAAAGAGTTTTTACTGGTGCCAATTGTGCTAGGTGCTTTTTATATTCTGTTAAGCGATAAAGCAATACGCAACAAACTATTTTCGCTGGGAATTACTAAGCTAATCTTGGTTTACGCCAGCTTATTAATCACTAACGGAGTAATATTTCTGGCTCGCCACCAAGTTAGCACCAAAGCCATGTGGTACGGGCTTTTAGTAGACTTACGGTTTTTAATTTTCTTTTTAGCAACGCTAGTTTTGGCCAGCATTTCCGGCCAATTGGTCAAAAATTGGCGGAAAATATTGTTTTTCCCGGCCATGGTAGTCGCGGTATTCGCAATAATTCAATATTTGATTCTACCGTATGATTTTTTAAAACATTTCGGCTACGGCAATACCACTATCAGTCCTTATGAAACGATTAACTACAACCTAAATCATATTCGAGTAGCTTCTACTTTGCGCGGTTCCAATTCCTTAGGTGCTTATTTGATTTTGCCCATCAGCGTGCTAGCGGCCAGTTTGTTTGCTCAAAATTCTGGCCGACGCGATAAAGCCATGCTAGGCTTTGGACTAGCTCTGGCCCTAGGTTTTAGTTTTTCGCGCAGTGCCTGGCTTGGTGCTATGTTAAGTGTTTTATTAGTAGCTTGGTATTCATTTAAGTCATTAAAAACCAGAGAGTTAATTGGTTGGTGGCTAGCCGGAGCACTCATTTTAGCCAGTTTGCTTGTATTCGGGTTGCGTAATAACTTGAGCTTTGAGAACGCCGTGTTTCATACCGATAGGCAATCAAAGATTGCCCTTAACTCTAACCAAGGCCATTCGGCGGCCTTCAAATCGGCCGTTAAGGACATTGTGCATCAGCCGCTAGGCAGTGGAGTCGGTAGCGCCGGCCCACAATCGGTTTATAACAATAAGCCATCACGGATTGCCGAAAATTATTTTCTACAAATCGGCCAAGAAGCCGGCGTTTTGGGCATGCTGTTATTCATAGCTATCTGTCTGGCCCTAGCCAAATTATTATTCGATAACCGCAAAGATAGCTTAGCTATAGCCATGCTGGCCAGTTTAATCGGTCTGAGTTTAGTAAACCTATTATCACACGCTTGGGCTGACGATACCTTAGCTTACGTCTGGTGGGGAATGGCTGGTATCTGTCTAGCGCCTGCTATAATTACCAGTAATAGGCATAACCAATTACATGGCCAAAAAATCAAAAAATCGTAAGTTAGTCATCCAGTTCATTGAGTATATGGTTTCGGGCGGTGTGTATTTTTGGGTTGGCTACGGAATCTTATTGTATTTGTACAACGGCTTGCATTGGAGCTTGTGGTGGTCGACAATTGCTAGCAATGTAGTGGGCTGGTCGGCCAACTTTATGCTACAACGGTTTTGGGTATTTAATAACAAATCACTCAAAACTCATCAAACCCAGGTCACCGGCCGATATATTTTTATAACCCTAGTCGACTTTGTCTTGAACTACTTCATCCTATTTGGTCTAAATAGCGTTGGCATACCCCCGAAATTTGGCCAATTTATTAGCTCCGGCTTTTTTACGGTTTGGAACTACCTGTGGTATCGCTTTTGGGTATTCCCGGTGCATATGAAGAAGCATAAAACTATAGTTACTCCAGTCCGAGTTGTTGCCCACCGGGCCCACGGACATGTGGGTTATCATAGGGCAACAAAATGAGCCCATCGCCAGCAAAAGTTGAACCCAACGAGAGGCTCCGGCCGACTAAAAAACAAAAAGAGCTACTAACATTTATTGAAGATTTTATTATTGCCCACGGTTATAGCCCCAGTTATCGGGAAATTATGGCTGGCACCGGCCATACTTCGGTAGCAACCGTTAGCTTACATGTTAATAGTTTGATAAATCGTGGTCATCTAGCAAAACGCGACCGCTCCGCCAGATCTTTGGAGTTAGTAAAAGCTAAAAATCAGCCCACTGATACTGAGATTAAGATTAAACAGCTAAATGCTAGTGAAGAAAAATGGCTAATTCAGAAAGTTGAGCTATTTTTTAAACAAGCCGAGGACACCCCTAGGCTATCAGAGCCTGAGCTAGACAAGCTATATGTTTTAATTGGTGCCCTAAAAGTTTTAGGATTAGATGGTGCCGCCCAATCCTTTATGCCACGACTAAACGAGCTCAAGAAATCAAAAGAGTCTAATCAATATAGTGTTTAGGGTCTTAGCCTTTTAGGAATAAGAAATAGATAACAACTAATACAACTACAGCTACAGCCACATACACCCACATCTTTTTCTTACTACCGGCTGTGGCCGGTTGATTGGGGGGAGTTGGAGAGACTGGAGCTGGATCTGCCGGGGCAGGTGAGGCCAATGGTGGCATAGGGCCTGGTACTGGCGGTTCAGATGTGGTTGGCGGAGCCGGTGGGGTTTGGGTTGGCGGTTCAGCGGTTGGATTCATTAGTTTGACCTCATTTAATAACCATATTTTATCACGCTTGAGTTAACGCTTATAAAATATTGAGTGCTAACATATAATCATGGATTCAATAATTATATTCGGTGCCAAGTTCTTATTCGTGCTAGTGCCCGTGCTTTTTGTGGTTGCGTTATATCAAGCTAGTAAAAAACACCAGAAACAGCTTATTGTAGCGGTGGTTGTAGCTGTAATTGTGGCTGCCATCGCTGATAAGATCTTGAGCAAACTTTATTACGATCCCAGGCCTTTTGTGACTCATCACCTAAAACCTCTAGTGGCCCATGCCGCTGATAACGGTTTTCCCTCCGAGCACACCCTTTTTTCAATCACAATCAGTAGCGTGCTTTATGCCTATCGAAAACGCCTAGGACTATTAGCCCTGGGCGTCTCGATGATAGTTGGTATTGCTAGAATAGCTGCTCATGTCCACTCACCGATAGATATTTTAGGTGCAATCGCTATCGGTGCTGGCTCAGCCTATATTGGCGTTTGGGTAGCTGCTAAATACTTAGCTAAACACTCAAAGAAGCTAAACGCTACGCCGACCCACAATCATATTGTAGATAAACACCACTAGGGCGATTACCAATAGAATATGGATTAAGCCACCACCAATATGAAAGGCTACAAAACCTAACAGCCACAGAACGAACAAAATTGCTGCGATAGTTAATAACATAATTATTCTCCTTTAATTTACAAGTACCATTTAAGCCTAAACGGACATAAGCAGCTGTAAGAAACTTAACGGCCAGATGGTAAGAAATATTGCCTCACGAATTAGATTTGAGCTAATCTTCCTAGCTTTCAATTTCTTAAGGTGTTTATGATTCGGTTGGCTACTATAAATCTTTAATAGTTCAGCCCGGCCAAATAAGTATTCCTGGTAATAAAGTAGGGCCCCTTTCGGAGCCCTACTTGTCATGCGTCGCGGTTTTATCCGCGGTCGATCAGCCCAGCAGCGGCAGAGGGATGGTTCGCAATGAACCGCTCCCAGCTGGCGCCGCGGGCACTCAGCCAGCCGGCGAACTCATCAGTACTTCGGAAAGTACGGCCGTCCCAGAGCAAGCCCTGGGCTTTGACCGTTCCCCTAGCCTGTGTGAGTCGATGGCTGTGAGAATTGTTGGGCGATGTAGCTGTATTGCTTATGGCGATTGTTGCACTTGAGCACTGGTTATCGACGACGTTTGGGTCTGAAACCGTCGTTGTACCTACGCACGCTCGATTGGTTAGTGTGCCGGGCGAGTCAGCCCGAGCAACAATGGACACCATCACATGTTGTCCGGCACTCAGAGTGCTGAACGAACAGCTGATGGTTTGGTTGCCTACCCCTCCAACGACGGAACAGGCTCCCTGGGTAGTCGTGACCTGCTCGGCACTCAATAGCTCCATCTGCGGTGGCAGAGAATCATTGAGGCTCACATCGGTCGCATTACACTCAGGACTCCCACTATTGAAGACATCCAGAGTGTAGTTGACCATCGAACCCAGACCGTAGCTGGAGGCTCCGGCGGTGTTGATGACGCCAATGTCTGCCGTCGGAGTCACTTCGCAGTAACTCGGCGGTCGAGCAGTTGGCGGTACTACAACCGGCGTCGTAGTAATCGTTGTAGCCGTCGGTGGTAGTTGGGCATCAGGGTCATTGTTGTCATCCGTGACACTTCCGGGGGTATCCGGAGGTGTCGGCGGGTCAGCGTTGGCCCCACTGTCGCAGGCATCACCGGAACAGACGATGGTTGGATTGTCCGGGATGTCGCTACCGCAAACGGTTATTCCTTGGACCGTTATGCAACCCTTGCTGTTCGCCACAGCGTTGTCCGCCATGAACCCCAGGATACCAAGGGCACTTACTGTCACTAGAAGCAGAAACTTTTCCATGACCGCCTCTAGATAATCGACGGGCTGTAGTCCCAGAAAATCACCGTGCCGGCGCTGTTTACCTTAACTAGCACCCACGGGTAAATCGTCTGGCTGTTGACTCCCGGAACGGGAGAAGTGACGGTCATAGGCAGCTTGATCTTAGCGAAAAAACAGCCATGAGACCGCCAATGGCCGTGAACGGTGCATCCGTAGACCCCAGTCTTAAAGTACCTCGAGTCCGAGAGATCCGCCATGTTGTACTTAATGAAGGCTCTCTCATCGGTTACTGATGCGCTGGCTAGTGGCCGCGAGTCGAACGTCAAGTAGCCGTTGTGGTTCGTGCTCCAGTCCACCTTCAAGTGCAGGCGGTAGAGCGTGAAGCCACCGAGCGGGTAGTGCCCACGGTGCCAGACGTCGACTGACTCGTGGCCGGGTTCCGAGGCGTAGCCCATGTTCTGGTCTACAGCTTGGTTCCAGCTGACCCCGCCGCTGAAGCCTTCATCCTTGTTGGAATTGACGAACCCCGTAGAGATCGCCAAGAACCCAGCCAGGATTAGGACTAGTAGCTGGACACGCCAGGCGTTTTTCCAACCGGTAAGGATCAGTCCCAGGGCTGCCAGAGTCAGAGCAACCAGGCCGAAGCCGAAGCTGCCCACCATGCCCGCCCAGTCCCCCACCTGCAAGAGCAGGTAGGTTCCCAGGGACATCGCGGCAATGATGGTGAGAACCGTAGCGATGGTCCACACCAAGATTGCAAGTGTTGCTTTAAGAACAGATGGCATTTTGCTTCCCTTCGTCTTTGACAATAGGAAGCCGCAGATGCCGCAGACTACTACAAGTTACACGTAATTAGCATTTGAACTATCATCACCTCTTTTCAAGGATCGACTTGCATGACAAGTTAAGCAAACTGTACTACTTTTATTTAATTATGTCAATAGTAGCTAAGAGGCTAATGCCTATGAATAATCAAAAAAAAGGCCAGGGACTCCCAAGCCTTTTTTATATTGAAAACCTTACCTACCAGAAGAATTGGTTATCTTCATTCAGAACATCGCGAATATGTCTTCGCTCTTTACGGTATTCAATAAATTTCTCTATTACGCCGGTCATAAAATCCCCTTAAACTTACTCATCTAGATTAACTGGGTTAATTATTTAAATCCGTTAAGAATCTCACTAATAAGCCTTGCTCATCGGGATTCAAGAGCTAATAGGTGGTGGACTATAATATAAAACTTAAGCTAATAATAGAAAGCGGGTAATCATTGAAAAGTCCTAAATCTAACGGGCAGGCAACGCTTAGTAATATGTGCGGGGTACGTAGTAGGCTAAATTACCACTCGGCATCAACCTGCTTAAGTAGGCAAATACCCAATAACTCCGATTAACAAGATTTTCAAACTTTCTATCTAGTTTTGGATTTTAGCCTGCAGTGCTTATGTGACATATAGATTCCAAAAACTATCAACCAAATAGCCTGCGGATAAGCCGTTAATCTTTCCATACCGCCAACACCGAAGCCTAAATAAACGTTTAGAACAAAAAGTATCAAAGCAAACAAAGCTATGATGCCCGAACCAATTGTATAAAAGCGGAGTTTTTGTGGCATATCGAGTGTTAAGCCTAACGCTATCAGAGCTAGATTGCCAAGTATAAAAGCCAAGGCCGCTCCAGTAATATGAAGCGGGCTAATGGTATTCTCTGGGAATAAACCGACAAGTAGTGTGCCGAAACCGGCCAGGCCCATAAAACTGAATCCGGCTAGGCTCAACCTGGTTTTAGGAAATTCTCGATATATCAGAGTCGACCCGGCCATCATGGAGATTCCAAGTATTATAAACGATGCATTCATCCAATTATGCAGTGGGGAGCAGACTAATCTTTGTCCGTAAGCTCCGCAAGCGGTATTCCCCAAATCGCTAATGGTATTGTGCAGTAAGCTAAAGGGGGTCGACCATCGACTTGCCGCCACAATTTGAATAATAAAATACTGGACACTAAGCATCCAAAACAGTGGCCCTACCAGGGGATAACGGTCGTTGAATGTCTCAATCATAGCAACCGGTGTTTTCATAATCTCAGACTACTCCATGTAACCATGTTTATTCTAACGATGGATACAACCAATCCAGCAACACGGCCGACGTTTGCTGGCCAGCAATTCAGTAACTGTTCTCTCAACATGGTTTTTTCGGGTTTCGGGTTTTTTATTGCTAATCGTCCAGCAGATCCATTCATTACGGGCTAAAGGCGTCAGGTCTTCCCAGCGTTCTAGTGCAGACTCATCAGATAGCAGAGCATCGTATAAATCGGTAGGCACTTGGTGTACGATTCCACTAGAAATTTTTACTTTAACCATAGTCTAAATATAACAAACAAAGATTGAACTGCATCCTCTATCAGGCATAGTCCAAGCATTTAAATCATTGATTGGCGGTTGATACAATTATTTTATGGCATTTAACCACTATGCAAAGATAAGAGACATTCTTGCTCAACAGCCCAATGGTTGGATAATTAAACGGATTGATGAACCGACAAGTGCAAAAAATTTTAGAGGAGAGACAGTAAAGTTTACTCACTATTATCGAATTTACAGTAGCAAAGGTTTACCAATAAAATATTGTAAGTTTCAGCAGATTGAGCGTTTAGCCAGAATACTTGAAGTGCCGATCGAGGCCTTACCAATAGTCAATTAGAGACTAAGAGTTGAAAATGATTACAAGACAAAATCTAGCACCATGAAATATCACAATATATATATTATCTATAACCCAAATAGTACCGGTCCTAGCGATGATATGGCTAAGGAGCTTAAGACTCAGCTGCAAACGGCTTATCCCAAAGCAACCATAAAGCTGCTGGCGACAAAGTATGCCGGGCATGCTGAAAAACTAGCTTACAAAACAGCTCTACAGTCAAACCAGCCACTTATTATCTCGGTCAGCGGGGACGGCGGATACAACGAGGTAATTAACGGTGCCATGACGGCAATAACCAAAGGAGCTGACCCGATTTGTACCGTCTTGCCGGCAGGAAACGCCAATGACCATAGCCGCACAGTCCATGAGCACCCACTGGTTGAGCTTATAAAGCAGGCTAAAATTACTCCTATAGATTTACTTAAAGCGGAAGTGTCGGGAAGTTCTAAAAATTACACACGCTACGCTCACTCTTATATTGGCTTGGGTCTAACTCCGGTGGTAGCAGTCGAGCTTAATAAAACTAGCCTTAACACCCTAAAAGAATTGTGGATTGTCATAAGAACTTTTTATAAATTTCGTCCATTCAAACTGCTTATAAATAATAAAGTCAGTAAGCTCGACAGCATTATCTTTGCAAACATTGGCCAGATGGCAAAGATTCTAACCCTGACTAAAACAGCCAAGCTAAATGATGGACGTTTTGAAGTTATAACCTTGTACCACTCTCGGAAAATCAAATTAGTTAAGATTTTTTCAAAAGCCGTCTTTAGCGGACTAAAACCTAAAAAATATCAGTCTTTTGAGTTCACTGTGATTAAGAAACTTCCGGCACAGTTTGACGGAGAGATCATGTATATGAATGCCGGTTCCAAAGTTAAGGTTACGGCCGAGAAGAAGGTATTAAAATCTATAATTTAGATAACTCGGAACAAAAGGTAATAAAAAAGCCTTCGCCATTTTTTCAATGTGCTTATGTTTGGCTCTCTATAGTAATGGAAGTTAGAGCTGTTTGTTGGTTACAATAGTTTAATTTCTTCGGTCTCTCCGGCTCCCTATAAATGCTCCTAGAGCCGATAAAACAATTATCGGAGCTAATAAGGCCCCCATTTGAATTTCCTTGTTCGCAGTTGGGAGCACCTCGGCCTGGGGAGCCTTACTCGGGACAGAGATTACATTGTGTGAACGCATCATGTCACTGACTGTACGAGATGTCGGTGTGCTTAAAATTACTCCACCAAGGGTTCCTGTGAGGAAACCCTCTGCCCAAAGTTTTTTGCCAGGTTCTTCATTATCGCCATCATCTTTATTGTCCCATCTTGAGTCATCATAACCACCATTATCTCCACCATTGTCGAACTGGACATCAAGAGCTTCCCAATCTATGCATTCTTCAGAGATACTGCTCATTACTTAAATAGTAATCTCGAGTTATTTGTGATGCAAGCATAAGGATGATTCTTAGCCTATCTAAAGTAAACACATGAATAATAAGTAAAAGTCATGGCCCCCCTGGTGGACGAACTTCGCAATTTTGAGTCTAATAAAAAACTAATCACGTAAAATAATTATATGATTCGTAGGCCGACTATAAGCGTTATAATTCCTGCACAAAATGAGCAAGATTCTATAGCTAAGCTTATTGAGCACATCAAAGTTAGGGCCCAAACAAAGTCAGTTAAACAAATTATAGTGGCCGTCGATGGAACAGACTTTACTGCTGATAGGGCAAAAAAAGCCGGTGCAATCGTTGTTACCGGAGGTAGTTCTAGGGCGATAGCATTAAATCGCGGGCAGAGGTTAGCAACCGGCGACATACTTTACTTTTTACATGCCGATAGCTTGCCACCTATTGGATGGGACGCTCAAATAATTGATGCATATTGTACTGGCTACCATGCCGGTACTTTTCGTTTACGATTTAATAGTAATTATCCGCTACTCAGACTTTCGGCGTGGTTTACTAGATTTAACTGGAAATTTATTCGTTTTGGCGATCAAAGCCTTTTTGTAGGGCAGGATGTTTTCATAAAGGCCGGAAAGTTCAGTGAGAGCATGTTTATAATGGAGGACCGTGAAATTATTAATCGAATTACACAGTTTTCTAAATTTGTCATTTTGCCACAGTATTTAATTACATCCGCACGTAAGTATCAGCACTACGGTTATTGGCGACTACAGGCGGTATATTTATTAATCAATATTATTTATTATTTGAGGTTTCCACAAGCGAAAATCGTTGCACTACAACGTAAGCTATTAGACTACTGAAGGTCCTATTGGTGAGTAAGCCTGGGGATAAGAAAAAAGCACCAATCTTGCGATAGATGCTTTTTATTTGGCTCCGGCGGCTGGATTCAAACTAATATGACCTTAAGCCTTCGAATCTAATGAATCGCTTTACTTTAGCTTAATCTGTCTGTCTTATCAAATTTAGATATATTGCTAGAATAGATTTATGACTACACACCAACTTCAGGTAGCCACTCAGCCATTTAACTCAATCGTCGCCGGCATAAAAACTATTGAGTCTCGACTATTCGATGATAAACGTAAAACTATCAGACTAGGCGATGAGATTATTTTTGCTAATCGAGAAGACCCAGCACAAACAGTATCAACACGAGTAATTGGTCTACTGAACTACCGAGACTTCCACAACCTTTTTAGTCATAATGACCCACTTAAGTTCGGTGGCGAGAGTGTTGAGTGGCTCGAGAACCAAATCAATGAGTTTTACAGTGTCGATGATCAAGTACAGTATGGGGTTGTCGGCATTGAGTTTGAACACATGTAGTTGTAAATACCTTAGTTTTATATTATAATAAGCATATCCTATCCACTGCTACGTACTAAAATCGTAGCAATCACATGGAGGTGTACCTTGACCACATCATTGGTCAACGACAAGGTTATCGTCCGCCCTGCGGCAGCCGATGACTTCGAGTGGGTGGCCGATCTCATGGTGCGGGCTCTGAGCCCGTTCTACGGAGGTGACCACCGTGCGCACGCACAGAGGATCTTCGACACGCACATGGAAGGAGGCATCGATCACGTTGGTCACTTCTCGGCTGGACAGTACATGTTCATCGCGGAGCAGAGTGGCCAGCCGCTCGGCCTTATCCACGTCGTCGAGAAGAAGCAAGAGACGGTGAAGATCAGTCCACTGATCGTCAGCCCCGACTACCGGGGCAAGCTGGGAATCGGAAGCGTGCTACTCAAGCACGCCGAAGACTTCGCCCACGAGCTTGGTGCTCGTCAGCTGTACTGCACAGTCGCTTCACCTAACCAGAAGGCGCTGGACTTCTTCCTCCGGAAGGGGTTCCGCATCACTGGCACAGCGAAGGATCACTACAAGCAGGGCATCAATGAGCACATGCTCTACAAGGAGCTGGGCGACGAGCCTGGCTACGACGCCCCCAACGTGTCGGTGATTCCGTTCAATGAGGAGAAGCACGGCAACGCCGCGCGACACCTCATCCTCTCGCAGATGAGTGACATCTTCCGCGGTGTAGACGACGACTGGGTTGACGCCCTGTTCGCCGGCTACAAGCGAAGGACAAGCTCTGATGTCAACAGCAAGTACAAGATCGTCTTCGTCGCCGAGAGCGGTGGCGAGGTTGTCGGCGTTGCTGGGGCCACCCCCAAGAAGGGTGAACCCATCAAGTTGATGCCACTCGTGGCTTCTTCTGAGGTGGCATTTGAAGCGCTCGTCATCGACCTCCAGGGGCTTCTGATGGACCACGGCCACAAGCTGTATGCCCACCTGGTTCCGGAACCATGGCAGGTCGCATCTCTCCAGAGTCACGGCTGGTCGCTTGAAGGTGTGTTCCCGGGTGGGTACGCACCGAACAGCGTCGTTCAGCAGTGGGGCTTCAACTTCAACAAGGAAGGAACGACTGTGAGGAAGCTACGTATCAAGTACCCGTACTTCCGCGACATCATGTCCGGGAAGAAGTCGCTCGAGGTACGAGTTGGGTACGACAACATCAAGAAGTTTCGCGAGGGCGAGCTCCTGCAGCTCGAAACCAGCCGAACGTCGGGCGTCGTCCGGATCAAGTCGATCCGGATCTACGACAACTTCGCTGATATGCTGGCGATCGAGCCGTGGCGCGAGATTGTGCCGCAGGTCGACAGCCAGGAGGCGGCAGTGAAACTCCTGCGGGAGATCTACCCCGTCAACAAGGAGCGTCTCGGCGTACACGTCATCGAGGTCGAGAAGCAGTAGGGTAAGACAGGGTTCACACCCCTAAATAGTGCGAGTGACCTGGGCTAGTGTCACTGATACCCGATCTAAGGTGTCGAACAACTAGCCTGTTTTTCTTTGGTTCAAATTTTAACGGTTCGGTCTAGGAACCCAGTCGGGTTTCACGCCGCTCGCTTCTCATATAGGCTTACGGTCGAATCTAGAACCGAATAACAGAAGGGAAGAGTCAGTATTAAAGCTATTTGATTGGTTCCAACCGTTTCTGAAAGTATAGGAACCGAACTCGGACTGCTAACAGGAGTGAGACTTTATGGAGAAAGTATCAAAAATAAGAAAGACCGGTCTAGGAACCTGGTCTACCTCTGTTGATGCTTGGTCTGGCTCCGGAGGCCGGATTCGAACCGGCGACCTGGGGATTAACAGTCCCTCGCTCTACCGCTGAGCTACTCCGGATTAACAGATTGATTATATGGGAGCGAAAGATAGGGCGTCAATTGTTAAATTCTTTGATTAGGTGTTAGCTTTTAGAAAAGCCGGTTGCTGCAATTTTACCCAAACGGCTGGATACGCTACTGTATTGCACATCTTTCCCGGTTAATTCTTCTAAGTCCTGGACGATTTCAGCGTAAATCAAGTCCGTGATCTGGGCATAGTTATAAGATTTAAGCATCTGCTGAACATCGATAATGTCGTGTACACGCAAATGCCAATCTTCTAATACAGGGGGCCCAACTAATGTAATCGCTACTGCGTCGTCAAAATCCTCGACCAACTTAGCCGAAGACTGATGGATCTCGGGTATTCTATAATGCTCAAACACACCATCTTCATCCAACACTGGCTTTACCTCACTACCGCTTAAGGCAATGTCTAGCTCTAAGCCCCCAGCTTTTAAATCGGGTAGGAGGACTTTTTTGAAGAGTGCATTAGTGAGGTCTGATGCACTGTCTGGAATTCCGTATTTTTCAGCGGAGAGACTTTTAGGGCTAGAAAAGTATACGTTTCCTAATGGTTTAAACTGATTAGTTAATTTTTTACCCCTATATTCTTGGCGCGTCATCAATTTATTTAATACTACGCCGTTCTTGTTTATTAAATCTCGGTCTTGTTTCGCCAAGTGCCTTAAGGCTTTTACGTAGCCCATCTCCTGAAAATTAATATGCGAAGTAACTACGAGCGTATTTTTACCCTGGGCATGGTTGTTATTTAGTCGGTCGGGCAAAGTAGTAGAATCCGATTCCGAAGCTGGGTGCTCATGGAGTTGATGAAGAAGTTTTTGTGTAGCAACTACTCCAATTGATCTCATGAGTCTTAGTCTGAACCCTAGATAATATAGACTGTCTGGTAAGTTTGGAAATATAGTCTGAGCGTCAACCTTAGGCATATAAATTCCCTGTTCGGGGTGAGAAGTAATATCAAAGTTGAACGGCTGGAGTTTGGAGCCTGGTCTACTGCTCATATCCTCTAGCCAAGGGTCATAGGCCTTATGTAAACCTATAGTTGGGTCGCCGTATCTTTTGTAGAATCTGGAGTACTGACCAGCTTCAATTTCTTGCGGATTAGTCATATAAGTGTTCTATTATAGCAAATTTAATGAGAAAAGTACTACAAAAATGTGAAGCAGACCGTGGTATTATTAAATTCTTAACAAATGGGTTGCTGGAAGTTAGTGAAAATCTAACACTGTGCCGCAACGGTGATGCGCTTTTAAGCGATAAGTCCGATACAGCTTTTTAGTAAATTTGCTCCCGAGCAGGAGAAGTACTTAACTTATCAAGTATTTTAAACCTCTGCCAGCGAGCCGGGGTATTTTTTTTGGAAACAAGCGAAAAATTAATTGAACGAACTAGGCCCAGGCTAGCCTGTGAAATCTATGATCAGCCGACAATGGAACAGCAAGCTTGGCTATTAATTAATTCGCGTGACCAAATCGAGCACGACCGCTGGGAACAAGAACCAAGTATAAATGCTAGAACCGCATTATTCGAGGCCCTTACAGCCAAAGGCCATCTATCCAGAATTGAATTTAATGAACCTCCAGAGTTAACCAACCAACGAACTCTTCAAAGATTGATAAATGGTTGGGCTGATAGTCTGCCAGACTGGGAAAAACAACGCCGGTTTTCAGAAATTGTCGAGGAACTAACGATACATGAGGTCTATGAAGATATTAAAGCCGGTCTGTTGCCTGAAGATACCATAATTATCACTATCTCCAATTTTCCGCAGGGCGTTTCGGAGCAAGAAGCCACCCAAAACGGTTATGGGGTACTGAATCAAAAAGGGATGACCCGAACAACCGCCTTTGAAGATGAGTTTAGAGTATTGGAGCAAGCGTCTAGGAGCAATAGTAACGACGGCAGTGCCGAGCGTTTCTTCTCAGCTCAAGGTCTTGTAGCTGAGCAGGGGGCTAATCAGCTATTGGCTAATCAGATTATAGCTACCAAACGTGATTTCCCGGACGGTGTAGTAAGCATCCAACAAATTTTAGACAGCTACTCTGGACCAAATGTTATTTACGGGGAAAATCGCCATCAAATGGATTTTAATGTTCCGGAATATTATGAGCTTAGAGATATATCCGCCCAACGAGAGTTACAAGCCGAAAGTTTTATAAAAATACTAGAGAACTATGAGCGGCAGTTAAATATTAGCTACAATGCTGGGCATATAAACTATGACCAGAAACTTTCAGCCTTATATATAAAACGCAAAGAACTGGTAGCTCAGATATGTTTGCTTTGTCCTGATTATGCCAAGGATGCTATGGGTGAACGATCGGCTGAATATATTAAGCAAGCGTCATATGCCATGGCCGCCGGCAATGATTCGGCCGGTATGCAGCACATGGAAATGGCAGTATCAGTTGCCGACTCTCGGGCCGGAGCGGTTTGCGGTGGTAGTGGGCTAGAATCGAATGACATTAACAATAATTCCAACTCCGATGTTAAGCTCATCTATCTTGAAGCCAAAGAAGAGCGCAAAAACTGGAAATGGGCTCGCGGAGTTTGTGTAGTTAAAGAGTGTCCTAGCCGCCCGGTAAAAACCGAAGTTGGTCCGTGTAGCGTCTGCCGAAATTGCCAAAATATATTCGATAAAGGCGATACTCCCAAGCAAATTTATAAAGTCTTAGGTTTCTTGGATATTTTGTTTGAATCGCTGGCCGAATTCAATCGAAAATACGATGCCGAGCAAGCTGAAAAGAAAGCTAATAAGTCGAAGTTAGCTGCGTAAAAATACTTAACTTGTTAAGTATTTAAGATTTGGCACGGCTAAGGCTGGCTAGGCTGCCCACTACGCTATGGCCCAGTTTTTTACGCTTAACTTTGCGCTGTTCCACGCCGTGCTGCTTCTTAAGATAGCGGATGTGTTGTTCGCGGATTCGTTTAAAGTCCGATTTAGCAAAGCCGGACTTTTTTACAAAAGCCCCGATTTTTTCACCGCCAATAAAGTGCGGTAATATCACATAGCTGGCGCCCTCATCGTAAAGTTTGCCGGCTTGTTTGGGGCTGTCGGCTTCGGCAATCACCACAGCTTCAGAATTTTTACGTTTCAAATAATCTAGTAAAAACGAATTTGCCACCGGATCGGTGATGGTTGAAACAATTAGCTTGGCTCTGCTGATGTTGGCTTCGTCTAGCAGTTCTACGTCGGTACTATCACCATAAATATGGGGGATTTTGCGCTGAATTAGGACATCGATAATTTCCGGGTCATAATCTACCACCACAAAACTACCTTTCAGTTGACGAAAAACTTTCACAAACTCATGGCCGCCTTTTTGATAGCCAAACAACACCATTTCGTAATTTTTAGGCTGAGCCGGCTCGCTGTGAGTATGGCTGCGCTCGAAAATATCCAAAAATCGTTCTAGCACACTAAAAATTCGCTCGCTAAAGATAATTAAATAAGATGATGCAGCGATAGAAACTAGGGCGATAAAAGTAATTGCTGTGACTAAACTGGAATCGATTAAGCCACGGCGATGGGCCAGCAGAACAAGCACAATTGAGAACTCACTAACTTGGGCCAGGGCCACCGAGGCTTTAAAACTGGTGCGCTTAGTGTAGCCAAGATAGCCCATTACGGCCATTGAAACTAAGGGCTTGGCAATAATAACTATTAAAGCTGAAACTAAAATTACTGGGAACATAGGGCCGATATGGTTGAGGTTGAGATTGGCACCCAATGCAATGAAGAAAACGATGACAAAAAAATCACGCAGTGGTCGCAAGCGAGCAGCAATTTCTTGGGCGTAGGGCTGAGTGGCCAGGCAAATACCGGCCAGCAGAGCCCCAATTTCGCTAGATAAGCCAATTTTTTGAAACAAGGCAGCGGCACCCAAGCCCCAAGCAATCGCAAATAAAAACAAAAATTCCTGACTGCCGGAAATTAGTCGATGATAACGTGGCAGTAACCGGTCGCTGATCCAGTAAATCACCAAACCCAAGACCCCGCCTTTTATAGCCAGCACAATTGTCGAACCAAGGGCTAGCGATTTGGTGTTGCCGGCCGAGGTTATCACTACCAACATAATCGCGAATAAGTCCTGAACCAAAGACACACTAATGGCAATTTTGCCGTATAGACGTGATTGCTCACGCTTATCACTTAGCATTTTTAGAATGATAATCGTGCTAGAAACTGCCAGACTGGCACCCAAAAAAGCCGCCCCAGTGGAGCTTAAGCCTAGGGCTTTACCAAAAACCCAACCAAGGGCTGTGATAACTCCAACTTGGACTGAAGCCACATAGGTAGCAGTTTTACTAACCTCACGGACAATTTGCGGGTTTAACCCCAAGCCGATGATGAACAACAACAGGGCAATGCCTAGATCGGAAAATAGAGCCAAAGTGTCTGGTGATTTGGCAACATGGAATACCGCCGGTCCAACAATAATGCCAGTTAGGATGTGGCCAATAATTAGTGGCTGGTTGATGGCCCGCATCATTAACGCCATAGCCGCACCGATTACGATAATTAAGCTAAGACCGGAAAATACGGTATCCATCCTAATGAACTAGCGAGAAAATCGCTGCTCCGCCAGCCAATATCATCAGGCCGGTAACCGCCCAGCCAATAATTGTAGTGGAGGGTTTGTTAACCCACGGGCCCATAATTTTTTTGTTACTGCTAATGATTACAATTAGTACTAGCACCACAGGGGCTACAACGCCATTAAACACAGCCGAGTATATCAAGGCCTTAATTGGGTCTAGCCCGATAAAATTCAACCCCAACCCGATTAGCATCGATAAAATAATAACCCCATAAAAAGCATGGGCTTGTTTAAATTTACGGTAAAGGCCTTCGTTTAGCTTAAAACTCTCAGCAAATGCGTAACTGCTAGCACCGGCCAGTACCGGTATAGCCAGCAGGCCGGTACCGATAATGCCTACAGCGAATAGTAAGTAGGTAGCGTTACCGGCAAACGGCCGTAGGGCTTCGGCCGCCTGGGCGGCGGTGGTAATTTTAGTTATCCCGTGAGTGAATAATAGAGCACCGGAAGCGGCGATAATAAAGAACATCACTAAGTTACTTAGCAACATACCGCTCCAGACATCTATACGCATATTGTGTACATCAGCCTTATGTACGTCGTTTTGGCGGGAAGTTATGCTGGTTTTCCCATCCATGATTTCCTGCTCGACTTCTTGCGAGGTCTGCCAAAAGAAAAGATATGGCGAAATGGTCGTACCCAAAATCGCACAAATTAGTAAAATCTGGTCCTTGCTCCAAGTGATACTTGGTATCGTAGCGTGTTTTAGCACATCACCCCAATTTAAGTGGGCCAGCAAAGCCGAGGCGATATAAGCCAACAGCACTAAGGCCAGCCACTTTAGGTATTTGGCGTAGCGGGCGTATGGTGTGAATATTTGCAAGCCGACACTTAATAAGGTAAAGCCGATAACCAATGCCGGAAAGTTTAAACTCGGCCGCAGTAGTTGGGCACCTTTGGCCATGGCGCCTAGGTCGGCACCAATGTTGAAGGCGTTGGCCGCGAATAAAAGCAAGGTGCAGGCGTATAAAACTTTTTTGGAAAAATGTGTCCGAATAACCCCGGCCAGGCCACGGCCGGTCACCATGCCAATCCGGGCGCACATTTCCTGTACAACGGCCATTAGCGGAAATGTAATAATCGATAGCCAGAGTAGCTGAAAGCCGTACTGGGCACCGGTTTGGGAATAAGTGGCAATGCCGGATGGGTCGTCGTCTGATGCGCCAGTTGTCAGTCCAGGGCCTAAAATATTCCAGTATTCACGGGTTTTCTTGACAGTTTTGGTGGCACCAACTTGCTTAACCCTATTGGAAACCGCGTCGTTAATAGACCCGACTTCGTTTTCGGCTCTTTGCTGAATTGTCTGTTTTTTTACCATGTATGCCCGCTTTATTCCGCTTAAGCATTATGGTATAACCTCTTGAGCTAAAAGCCAAGTGCGGTTAATCCCAATCGGGGCGTAAGTCTGAGTAAATACTTAACTTGTTAAGTATTTACGGCTTGGTTTTAGCGTCGATTTCGGCTTTGATAGCTGCACCAATTTTATCAGCACTAGGCGCACCAGTTTGAGCATCGACTAATCCGCTGTTAGGCAGATATTTTCCGTCTAGGAAAAAGGTTGGCGTGGCTTTTTCTTGTTTGGTTTTATCAAAAGCCGCGATATCGGCGTTAATTGAATCGTTAACTTGTGAGCTGGCATAATCGGTTTTGAACTGGCTAACATTTAAGCCGATTTGTTGAGCGTACTGAGCGAAAGTGTCCAGCGGGCTAGTAGAGCTTACCCAGGAATTCTGGTTTTCGTAGAGTTTATCGTGCATCTGCCAAAACTTGCCCTGCAACGATGCGGCTTCGGCCGCCCTAGCACCAGCAAAAGCGTTTTGGTGGATGGCCGTTAAGGGAAGGTTGCTAAACTGAAAATGAATGTCGTTGGAGTATTGGCTAAACATCTGTTTTAGAGGCAAGTAATAGGCTTCGCAGATTGGACATTCGTAATCGCCGTATTCAACCAGACTAACGTTTTTTAAGCCCTTACCTTCAACGTGAGAAGAAACTTGGCTGCCGCTGTTTTTTGAGCCGGATCCACTAGAATTGCTGCTGGAATGCTGGCTAATCACAAAAATTCCCACAAAAACAATAGCTATTCCACTAAGAATTCCCAAAAACCGCTTATCCATATAATCTCCTTATACTGTCAATACCAGTCTAGCACGAGTTACTAGCCAACAATTGCCGCCGGCAATTCGTGAATACTAGCCAATTTAAGTACACCGACTGTGAACAAACCGCTTTGCATGAGCTTGCGGGCAATTTCATCATCTGAAAACTCGTCCTGTCGGAGTTGGTTAAGATAAAGACCATAAGTAATCGAAAGCATACCAAGCGGATGCCTGTCTTCGCTGATATGTTCATTGCGGAACAAGCCATTGATAAAAGAGTTGGGCGAGACGTCTTCGCGAGAGCCAGCTACGCGGTGCTTGCGCTCTAGTATTTCAGTAGAAGCCCCATGTCGAGCTGCCAGCTCAAACGCTTCGCTGGGCTCAAGGTCCCAGAGACTTTTGTCACTGGCTCGTTTGGCTCCGACTTCAATCTCTCGTTCAATGTCACTAATTTCAAGACTATCAACGCCGGCTCGACGCAAACGAGTGTAAACTAGCCCGGCCACCACTTCTTTATGCTCATAGTTGTAGCGTAGAGCATCAGCGTTGCAGAGTAGCGTAAGTGCCGCACATCCGGCTTTACCGAGTTTATTATCACCATGGAACCACGGCATTCGATCCATAGCGATTAGCTCCTCGACTTTTTCTGGAAGCACCAGACTAAGTGGGCGTGCCTCTAAGCTAGCGTCCATATACTCGCCGGCAATCTCTGCTATCGCACGATTACCGGGTAACTGGCAGGTGCCGCCCTCAAAACCATCATCCATACAGTGTGAGTCTTTACTCTCAGGGCCAATATATTTATTTTTAGCACAATCTCTAACTGCCTCAAGTTCGCGCTCAGAGACCGGTCCGAACTGCCCGCAATTACCTTTCCCCAGTAGGTCGAGTTCTAAGAACTTAAGTCCATTATCATCTTGTTCATTGGTAATTCTTGGCATATATTCGACTCCTTCAAAATTCGGCATAAATAAAAAATCTCCTAAAGGTAGCCAACACAATAAGAAGGCAGCACCTATTTATCTTTAAACAACAGTTTTTTAATTTACACCTGTCTTTTGGATATGTAAAGTTAAAATCTTAGATTGGGCGTGTAAAATGGAAGACAGATGAAGCCTGTGTATATTTTGTTGGTAATTGGGTCGGTAAAAATTATCATGCTATATAAGATGTATAATTCGGTGCCGGCCTTAGAGCTAAAGAGATTGGCCAGGGACGGCAACCATCGAGCCGCGTCACTATACAAGGTTGCCAATTACCAAGCCAGTCTAGATGCGTTTCTTTGGATAACTGGTACTGCCATGGCCAGCGTCTTACTTATTTGGTCGGCTCGAACAAACTGGTGGCTGGCTAGCCTATTAATTACTGGTATAGCCTGGCTGGTTATTTGGGCACCAGCACCACGCTGGGAAGGTCGGTTTGGTGCCTTATCAGCTATTAGTGCAAAATATCTGGCTTCGGTTTTAGCTTTTTTGAACCCAGTGTTGGGCCGAATGGCTACTTGGTTGCCACCAACCGCTCGGGTCCAGCTGCATTCTGGCTTGTACGAAAAAAAAGATTTGTTAGATTTGTTGAACAACCAAAACCAACAGCTTGATAATCGAATCGATGGGTCTGATTTAAAAATTGCTTCTGGAGCCATTAGCTTTGGCGATAAAACCGTTAGATCAGTTATGACCCCCCGCCGAAAGCTACGACTTGTGGGCGCCGGTGAGACGGTTGGCCCAATGCTAATGGACGAGTTACACAAGACTGGTCACAGTCGGTTTCCGGTGGTTAAAGATTCAACAGCCAAAAACGCCACGCCGGAAATTGTCGGCACGCTTTATCTAAAAGATATTATTGGCTACCAAGGGGGTGGCAAAGTTAAAGATCAGGCCCGAAAGGATGTGTACTACATCAATGAAGACGCAAGCCTGCGCCAAGCCCTCGGCGCATTTTTAAAAACCCATCATCACTTGCTGATAGTAGTTAATAGTTTCGAAGAAATTGCCGGAGTTTTAGCAATGGAAGACGTTTTTGAACAAATAATTGGTCAGCCAATTATTGATGAGTTTGATAACTACGATAGCCTAAGGGCGGTAGCCAGTAAAGAAGCCGAAACCGAGCGCAAAAACCACAACGAAGTTCCAGTTGCACCCAAAGCCGAATAAATTTATACTCTTTAACAATTTGACTCTTGTACGACAGCAACTATGACAATATTAGAAAAACCAGCTTTACGAACCCTACAAAGTTCGCCCCCACTTGGGACCATTGAACATATTTCTTATTTTGCAGAGCAGTCAAAATCATTTAGGGGTAGAAAACTTTCCAAGTTGTTTGAGTTTTTGTATCAGCACAACGTTGCTGAGTCTTTGGCATATTTTATAGCCCAGAACGAAACACCTAAGCGCAATAGTCCAGAGCTTCATCGTTCGCTCGATACTCGGGATCTTCATGACTATCAAACCGGTCCAATTATTGATGCCGAGTTTCATTACGATCCGTTCCAAGACGATAGGTATGTTTTCTTAGCCGGGCGGCGTTGGCCTAAGTCAAAGCGATCATACAGTCTAAAAATGTTCCTGAGCAATGACCTAGAAATGGATGGTGCTAGACCACCCGAAGCTCATGTAACTGGCGGACTATATCCTGTACAAACGTTTAGAACTTTTGCAAGACCAGAATATAACGAAGACCGTCCAGCGGTTTTTTTAAATATTTTGCGAGTGGCCGCATCTGGGTTAGAGTAGTTTGTTGTAGCCCGTGATAATAGTTAATCAATCTGTTAAAATAACTCCTATATGGAGCGAATTTTAATTAAGGATACTGTTGATAAAGTTGGCGACAAAGTTATTGTTAAGGGTTGGGTGCACGCTCGGCGCGACCACGGAAAATTAATTTTTATAGATTTACGCGACCGTGGTGGGTTACTCCAAGTAGTTTTTTGGGGCGGTGGTGATACCAAGCTTTTCAAACAAGCCGAAGAACTACGCAGTGAATTCGTAGTTGCAATTACCGGCACTGTCCAAAAACGCCAAGACAACCAAATTAATCCAGATTTACCAACCGGTACAGTTGAGCTAGCCGCCGAGAAGCTAGAAATTATTAGCCAAGCCGAAACCCCGCCATTCGAAATCGCCGACTCCAATGTTCCAGAAGCCGGTGAAGAATCTCGCCTAAAATATCGATACCTAGACTTACGTCGCGATAAAATGCAACACAACATCCGCTTGCGTAGTGCCTTTGTCCAAAAATGCCGCGAATATTTATTCAGCCAAGATTTCGTAGAAATCGAAACACCGTTATTAACCGAGGCCACACCGGAAGGCTCGCGCGATTTCGTAGTGCCATCCCGCTTAAACCAAGGTAAGTTCTATGCTTTGCCACAGTCGCCCCAGCAATACAAACAGCTATTAATGATTGGCGGGTTTGAGCGCTACTTCCAAATTGCCCGGGCTATCCGCGACGAAGACCCGCGGGCCGACCGTGGCTTCGAACACACTCAGGTAGATATCGAAATGAGCTTTGTCGAACAAGATGACGTTATGAACACAGTCGAAGCGATGATGATTAAAACCGTTGAATCACTGGGCTTTAAAGTCAAAGACAAGCCGTTTCCGCGTTTTACATATGCCGAGGCAATGGAAAAATTCGGAGCTGACAAGTTCGATTTACGCAGCGGCGAAGAAAAGAAAGACCCTAAACTGCTGGCTTACGCCTGGGTATATAAGTTTCCATTTTTTGAAAAAACCGAAGAAGGCGGTTGGACCTTTACCCATAACCCGTTCAGCATGCCAGTCCCAGAGCATCTTGATGATTTGTTAAACAAAAATAACATCGAGAATATTCTAACCACCCAGTATGACCTGGTTTGTAACGGCTATGAATCGGGCGGTGGCAGTATCCGGGCCCACCAGCCAGAAATTCTTAAAGCCGTATACGAAGTTATGGGCTATTCTGCCGAGAAAATCCAAGACAGTGTCGGGCATATGCTGGAAGCCTTTAAATATGGCACGCCGCCACACGGTGGTATCGCTCTGGGCGTGGAGCGCAACCTAATGAACTTAACCGGCGAAAGCTACCTGCGCGAAGTCCAAGCCTTCCCAATGACCGGCAAAGGTCAAACCGCTGTTATGAAGGGCCCTAAACCACTTACCGATGCCCAGCTCAAAGAACTCGGGCTAAAAATTTCCTGACGAGTTAAGTATCATATACAACAGTTTAAATTAGATATATAAGGGAGTCTTGCACTGGCCCGGTAAGGAAAATTCCCTTGACCGAACCAGCGCGCTGACTCGTTGAACGGTTATGCATTAGCCGGGCTCGCTGCAGGGTTCTGGCCCATGTTCTTTAGGTGGCGGTAGTGGGCTTTGACAGCACTCCAAAGAGTCGGCTGGCAGTTGTAGGGCAGACCGTGACGCAAACAGGCCTGTTTAACAATGGCCGCGATGGCCGGATAGTGCACGTGTGCTGTGTGCGGAAACAGATGGTGTTCCAGCTGGTAGTTGAGCCCACCCATGAACCAAGTAATTGCCCGGTTGCCCGGACAAAAATCACTGGTCGCCAGAACCTGATGGACCGCCCAGGAGCTAGGTAGCTTGCCATTGCTGTCGGTGTCCTGATCTGACGTGAACTGTGCCTCGTCAGTGCAGTGCGCCAGTTGGAAGGTGGCCGCCAGTATGAAACTGAACAGCCAGCTAAGACTCAGATAAGCAATTGCGAATCCCAGTGCACCGTGCCACGTCAAGTGGAGCAGCAGTGGTATCACAAAGGCCCAACCGATGAAGATCAGCTTGCCGATGGCGAACGCACCGGCTTCGAAAGCACTGGGCTTTTTCAGCTCGAAGCGGGTAATCCGACCACGAATCATCACGCTGATGTCGCCAAAGCTCTGCCACTTCAGCGTCAGTAGGCCGTAGCCAAACCACAGGTACAGGTGTTGCCACTTATACCAGGGCTTCCATTCTTGGGTAGACGTCATGCGGGCGAACGGTGGCTGGTCGATGTCTTCGTCCAGGCCGTCGAAGTTTGGATAGGTATGGTGAGCCAGGTTGTGTTTGACTCGCCACGTGTAGCTACTTCCTCCCAGGACTTCCAACACATATCCAGCCTGACGGTTGACCCGCCGGCTGCGGCTGAAACCACCGTGGTTGCCATCGTGCATGATGCAAAAGGCGGCGGCCAGAGTGCCGAGTACGAAGGGTACACCGTACAGGATGATCTGCCACCAGCTGTTGCCCATAATTACCAGGGCCAAGTACCAGCTGATTGTCCAAGCAACGATGAACGCTGCTTTGCGATGCAAGCGACGGAAACCCGCTTGGACGACATCAGCCTTGAGGTAGGAGTTCACCTCCACTTGAAGTTCTTTCCAAAAATCCTCTTTGACTCTGAAGGTAATTTTGGCTACCGGCATTGTCTTTCACCCCCTAACATTGCATAGGTTGTCAACGAGCTAAAGCAAGTGTAGCACCGTATGCTCATGAGTTGCGATAGCCAGTTCGTAGTACAATAAATTTCCAATGACGTGGCACGAATTACAACCGGTAGCGGTTTTTTTGGTAACCTTTGTAGCATCGGCGTTTAGCGGCATGGCTGGCGGTGGCGGAGGCTTTATTGTAAACCCGTTTTTAATTGCCTTGGGCCTAACACCACAGCAAACCGTTGCCACCGCTAAGTTTGTAAGTTTTGGATTAACGGGGGGCAGTATTCTGGCATTCCGCGAGCGCATGCTACAAAACAAAAGATTTAGTTTGTTCATCATAGTTTTATCGGCGGTGATTGGGATTATAGCTAGCCTTTTACTCAGGAAAGTAGATAACAAAAGCCTTCAGCTGCTAATGGGCATCATCACTTTAGCCATGGTGCCATTTATGCTAAAAAAAGCCCGTGGTCTAAAAAGTACAAAAGTAAATCAAATATCAAAAGTCCTCGGTGCAATTTCTCTAGCATTCATTTTATTCCTACAGGGAATATTAAGTGGCGGGATAGGCTCTTTAGTCTCAGCAATATTTATAGTTTTTTTCGGCACTACGGCCTTGGAAGCCAATATCCTAAAACGAAAAGCATCATTAGTGCTGAACGTTGTGATTGTGGTGAGTCTGCTTGGTAGCGGTTTGATAAACTACAAATTTGGATTTTTTGGCATGGCCGGCGGATTGCTAGGTGGCTACGTTGGCTCGCGGATTGCCATAAAAAACGGTGATGAATTCGCCAAGTATGCCCTACTGGTATTTATGGTAGTGTCTGGCGTGTGGTTAGTTGTCACTGCTTAAGTTGTATAATTAAGCAATGAATCCGACTGAGTTTGAAGACTCCATAAAAATTCCATCACCACAAGAATTTGAAGGTCCTAACGGCCTTCTAGTTACAGAGCTTACAAACTGGGACTCCCAAGAATTATTTAATTTCGTCAAAGCCAATGGTGGTGAAAAGTTTAGCCCGGAGTTAGAGCAAATACATACAGAGTATGAAGCTTTGAAAATGATTCAAAATAGAGAATTCTCAACTTATGGAGCGAGACTTGGAAAAGAGGAGCCATTGGCTGCGATTATTACGGTAGGCCAAGAAGCTGAGGACCGAGTTAGTATCGGCTACGTAGTTGGGAAAGATTTCAGAGGCCAGGGAGTTGCAACTGGTGCTATTAAAACGATTAGTCAAAATTATCTAATGATTCCTGGCATAAATACCATCAGATGTTACGTTAATCCAAAAAACATCGCCAGCCGAGGACTGTTAGAAAAATGCGGTTTTCATTTACAAGGTGAAATCTTATACAAAAATGTGTTTTATGACTTAGATAAGCCTAAAAATACTTAACTTGTTAAGTATTTTTATACAAAGATTGTTTGTATAATTATTGTAAATGGATCTGCTATTGATTCTTTTAGGAATAATCGCCGGCGGGCTAGCCGGTTTACTGGGTGTTGGTGGCGGAATTATAATTGTACCGGCACTGATTTATATCTTTCACTTTAGCCAAAAGACTGCCCAGGGCACCACACTGGCCTTACTTGTACCGCCAATCGGTATACTTGCAGCCTATGCATATTACAAAACCGGCCACGTTAATATTCGCGCGGCATTGTTTATTGTGGCAGGTTTCTTGATAGGTAGTTTTCTGAGTGCCCAGTTCACAAATAGTATTAACGAAGCATATCTTAGTAGAATTTTTGGGACATTTTTATTAGTGGTTGCTATACGAATGATAATTTGGGGATAAAAATCACTTCCGCCAACGATGCTGTACATTTATAGATGAAGTAAGCCTTGTTCCCCTAGATGGTATTATGGGAATAATGTTTGAGACAATTGCTAAATTTTCGGTAAAGTATCGCTGGCCGATTATTATTTTGTGGATTATGGCTGTACCCATCCTAAGCAGTACATTACCCAAACTTAATGACGTATCCAAAAACGATAACTCGTTATTTTTGCCGAAAAACAGTCAAACTCAAAAAGCTGCCGATTTAGAAGCTAGTTTTCAAAGCAAGAATACAACTTCTCGCTCAGTTTTAATTGTTTCGCGTGATAATTCGCAACTAACCACCGCCGACACGACCGCAACCGACAAAGTTCTGACCCAAATAAAAACTGTAAAAGGGGTTACTGATGTAAGAGACGTAGGGGTATCGCAAGATGGGAATGCCCATGAATATTTGTTAGGCCTGGGCGATGCTGCCAACGGTCCTAACGGCCTAAAGCTGGTTGAGGATATTCGGGCCAAGATGAAAACTACTGTGCCGGGTTTGCAGATGCATCTGGCGGGAGAACTTGCTCAAGCAGCAGACTCCCAGAATGCTAACAGTAAAGGCAAAAACAACACCGAGATATATAACGTTATATTCATCATCGTCTTACTTTTTTTGGTTTTTCGCTCGGCACTGGCACCACTGGTAACATTACTTCCGGCGGCTTTAGCTCTAATTATTGCCCAACCAATAATTGCGGAATCTACCCATATTGGTGTGCAGGTTTCGTTTATCACTGAAATTCTATTGATTGTACTTATGTTGGGAGCTGGCACCGACTACGGCCTGTTCTTAGTTTTTAGAACTCGCGAAGAACTGCGCAACGGCTTAATGCCCAAGGACGCGGTTATAAAAGCCCTAACTAGGGTAGGCGAATCGATTACTTTTTCGGCAGCGACCGTCGCCGCTGCATTAGTGTGTTTGATTTTGGCTTCGTTTGGAGTTTATAAGGGTCTGGGCCCGGCCCTGGCCATTGGTTTGGGGGTTATGTTACTAGCAGCTTTGACTTTCCTGCCGGCATTGCTAGCCATATTGGGCCGGGCAGTATTTTGGCCGTCTAAAACGCTAAAGAAACAAAAGATTGGCATATGGGGACGTGTGGCCGATAAAGTAATTGAGCGCCCAAAAACTATGATAGCCGCTGGCCTAGTACTATTTATATTATTAAGTTTGGGCGTCATTGGTTACAAAACCGCCGGTTTCACTAGCGGTGATGCTCCAGCTGGCAGCGACTCGGCCAAAGGAAATGCCATTTTAACCAAGCACTTCCCGGCGGCCAACAATAACCCACAATTTTTGATAATGGCCTTTGATAAACCAGTCTGGGATAACTTAGACAAACTAAACCAAGCCCAGAACCAACTGGCTTCAAACCACCTATTTAAGGCCATTAGCGGACCATTTAGTGCCAATGGATTTAAGCTGTCCTCAACTGAACTACAGGCCCTACATCAAGCGGGGTCTAGCCCTTTACTCAAAGCCGAAAGCCAGTTCATAAGTGCTAACGGTAAGGTAGTCCAATTTTATTCGGTAGCGGATACCGGACCAAGCGGTAGTACAGCAGCCGCTAATGCCACGCCAAGGGTTCAGGCCGCATTGAGCACCGCCGCTAAAACTGCTGGGGCCACTAACTCACAGGTTTACGGCCAAGATTCAGCCGCTTACGACATTAGTCGAATTGCCAATAACGATCTTAAAAAAATTATTCCAATCGTACTGGTTGTAATTGGAATTTTGCTAGCGGTGATGTTAAAGAGCTTAATTGCACCGATTTATTTGATACTAACGGTTGGCTTAAGCTATCTAGCGGCTTTGGGTTTTGCGATGTTATTGTTTGTACATTTGCAGGGCTCGGACGGGCTTAATTTCATACTGCCATTTATGATGTTTGTATTTTCGATGGCTTTGGGCCAGGACTATAACATTTTAGTAATGAGCCGGATTAGGGAAGAAGTCCACGGCAATGTTAGCCTAAAACAAGCTGTCGCCAAAGCCATTGGTGTAACCGGCACAACCGTAACTTCGGCTGGTTTAATTTTGGCCGGAACTTTCACTGTTTTTGGGCTGGCTGGTGGCGACAAACAGTTCCAAGAAATCGGCTTTTCCATCGCTTTCGGAATTTTGCTTGATACTTTCTTTGTGCGGACTTTGCTGGTCCCATCCATCGTGGTCTTACTCGGCAAATGGAACTGGTGGCCATCCAAGCTAGCCATGAAATAGTGCTACAATCAAACTACTAACATCGGGAGGCCGGATGCGTAGGCGTTGGATTTATGGAATAGGTGCTAGCTTGTTGGTTCTGGCGGTATTGGCAATAGTTGTGGCTTTGGATAATTCTAATGACCGCACTGATAAATCAGGCAAAACGGCTGCTCAAAAACCGGCCAACAGTTTAGCTTCTGCTCAATCTAAAGCTTGCAATATTTTTAGCTTAGCTAATGCTAAGCAATTATTAGGCGATACCGCCAAAGGCGGCGATAACGCCGCCACTACTTCATCCGATGAGCTTTCGGTTACAACTTGTTCTTACGCCCAGGACAGTGGAAGTAATCTGCCGATTTCGTCTAATCGTTTGGCTACATTGCTGGTTCGGGCTCCAAAAACTAGTGCCGGAATTAGCAGTAATCAAAACCAATTTACAACTCTTAAACCGGCTAATTCTCAACTGGTGGCTGGCTATGGCGACAATGCTTATTGGGATCCACAATACGGTCAGCTAAATATTTTAAAGAATGACAACTGGTACATTCTTAGCAACGGCCCAATTACGCCATCTAATCGAACTTTGGATGAAGCTAAACAATTGGCCGATATCCTGATAAACAAGCTCTAATAAACTAACTCGTTTTGAAAAACCTAAACTAAAGTCTATAGTTAAGCATAAGCAATAAAACAATGGCCGAACCAGATATATCAACCGAGCCTGAATCAGATATGCCGCCCCCGCAAGAGGCTGATGAACAACCTTTAAAATCTGAGCGTAAGACCAGGTTTTCAAAAATAAAACATCTTAAAACTTGGTATTTAAGTCATAAAAAATGGTCAATTCCGGCCAGCCTCCTGGTTTTATCATTAGTTTTGGCAGCCATCCCATTCACTCGTTACCATTTATTAGGCTTGGTCTATAAAAAAGATTTCTCAATCAAAGTCATGGACGCTGCAACCAATACGCCGGTTAGCGGAGCTCAAGTTAAATCAGGCAACTTGCAGGTCGAAACCAATGCGAACGGGCAAGCATTAGTGCATCTATCAGTGGGATTGCACCAATTCGATATATCCAAAAAGTACTATAAAGGCCGCACCCTGCAACTAGTAGTTCCAATCCTCAAAAACAACAACCCGGCCTTCATAATTGCCGCCACTGGCCGCCAAGTTAAGATCAACGTTAAGAACTCTATTAGTAAGCAAATCTTGAGCGGTGTGGATATACAGGTCGCCGATATCACAGCTAAAACCGACGCCAGCGGTAGCGCAACTATTGTATTGCCAGCTGGTATCAGCGAACAAAAAACCACACTAAGCTTAAATGGTTTTAATAATTCTGTAGTAACTGTTAAAGTTAGCAACGATAAAATTCAAGAAAATGAATTCAGCTTAACCCCCACTGGCAAAGTTTACTTTTTATCAAAACTAAGTGGCAAAATCGATGTCGTCAAAACTAACCTAGATGGTACCGCCCGCCAAACTGTCTTAGCCGGCACAGGTAACGAACAAGACCAGGGGACAGTACTACTAGCTTCCCGAGATTGGAAATATTTGGCGTTGTTGTCACGCCGGGCTGGTAGCTCGGCCAGCTTATATCTAATCGATACCTCGGACGACAGCCTAACGACTATGGACGAGGGTAGTGCCGACTTTAGCTTAAATGGTTGGGTTGGTGGCAATTTTGTCTACACCGTAACTCGTACCGGCACCCAGTTGTGGCAGCCTAATCGGCAAGCCATAAAAAGCTATAATGCCAGCACAAAAAAAGTTGTGGTTTTAGACCAGACTACAGCTTCTGGTACCGGTTCATTTGACTATTTAAGCGAGCTGGTTGGTGACGTTTACGCATACAACGACCAAGTTTTTTATATCAAAAACTGGACGGCCTCGTATTCCGGATCATCGTCTACAGAACTTGCCACCAAACAGGCTACTTTCAATTCCGTTAAACCCGATGGCACTGCTAAAAAAGCTATTAAATCATTCCCAATGGCCACCGGAACCACCGCAATTGATATAACGCTCGAAGAAAGAGTTCAAAATCCTAACCAAGTTAATTTGAAATTTTCAGACGGTTCAAAAGATAACTTCTACACCTATACTAACGGCCAAGTTAAGGACCAGCCTACTCAAACGCCGGATGCTTTTTATAGTGCTAGTTACCCAACCTATCTACAATCGCCATCAGGCGGCAATACTTTTTGGAGCGAATCACGAGACGGCAAAAACACACTGTTTATTGGTGATGAAGATGGTCAGAACGGTAAGCAAATTGCCGACCTAAGCGACTATAACACCTATGGCTGGTACACAGACAGCTATCTGCTGGTCAGCAAAAATGGCAGCGAACTTTACATCATGCCAAAAGCTGGCCCGACTAATGCCATAAAAGTGAGTGATTATCATAAGCCGGCATTAACCTATGAAGGCTATGGTGGTGGCTACGGCGGTTTGTAAAAACTTTCAAACTTTGTAAACTAAATATCCGTGGCATATATAACGCAATCTTTTGACGATGAGATAGTCCGGCTATTGAATAACGGCGGAGTTGGTTTATTGCCAAGCGACACGATTTACGGATTGTCTTGCCGAGCACTTGGTGAAGTGGCAGTAGAGCGACTTCATAAGCTGAAGGATCGCAGTGCCGGTAAGCCGTTCATCATTTTAATTTCGAATATAAAAATGCTTGACTTGTTAAGTATTTCTAAATCTCAAGCCGAACCAGCTTTTAAATACTGGCCGGGCGCACTAAGTGCAATCCTAGAATCTAAAGCCCCAAAATTTTTAACCCTCAATACGAACTCACTCGCAGTTCGTATGCCCAACCAACCAGACTTACTCAAGCTTATTGATAAAGTTGGGCCAATTGTTAGTACCAGTGCCAATCTAGAAGGAGGTAAGCCAGCACAGTCTGTGGCTGAAGCTAAATCTATATTTGCTGATAAGCTCGATTTTTATGTTGATGTCGGCCCGCTGGATGGTTCGCAGTCGACGTTGGCGGCACTTAAGGACGGCCGGCTGGAAGTGATTCGCCAAGGGGCTGTTAGAATTAACTAAACAGGAGAATTTATGACACTTGATGAATATCAGAAAAAAGCACTTAGTACCAACATTAACCCAGGCACACATATTTTCTTTGATAGAATGTTTGGTTTGGTCGGTGAATCTGGCGAAATGGCCGACAAAGTTAAAAAATGGATTCGCGACGATAATGCCGACTGGGATAAGCTCGATAAACACGCCATGATGGCCGAACTAGGCGATGTGCTGTGGTACGTGGCAACTTTGGCCGAAACATTGGGTTTTTCGTTTGATGAAGTCGCCCAATATAACCTGACCAAGCTGGCCGATAGGCACAAACGGGGTGCCATCAAAGGCTCCGGCGACACCCGTTAGTCTCTTAATGTCGTGAGCTTTGCGGGGTTGTTGTCTAGGCTTTGCCACAGGTACCAGCTGGCCACTGATTCATACGGATGCCATTTATTTTTATTTGAAAGCGTAGTTATCTGCTCGGGCGTTGGCATTTCTTTGAACCCATAAAGTAGCATTATGGCTTTTCTGACACCTAAATCGCCAACCGGTAAAATATCCAGCCGGCCCAAACCGAACATCATAAACATGTGGGCACTCCATTCGCCAAGGCCCTTAACGGCTGTTAATTGCTCTATAACTTGTTGGTTGGGCATGGTGGCGATGTGGTCTAAATCTAGCCGTCCGTCCAAGATGTGTTGGGCTAAATCCTTTACGTATTTAACTTTGGCCCAGCTTAAACCAACATCTCGCAGTTTTTGGTCCTCAACTTTTATAAGCTCTTGTGGTGTTGGCATTTTGTCACCAAACAAGGCTAAGACTCGTTTCCAAATCGTCCCGGCGGCGGCAGTTGATAGCTGTTGACCAACGATACTGCCGACTAGTTCACCATAATAATCGGTATGTGGTTTGATACTACACTGTCCGCTGGCTTGGATAATTGGAGCCAATTTTTTATCATTTTTAGCCAAATAGAGTTCAGCTGTACGTAAATTTTCCTGAAAAGTCATATTCACATTAAAGCACGATGAAATTGGCTTATGTTAAAATCACAGATATGCAGCCAGCTAATCCCCAACCCCGAACTCCTAGTAATCAAACTGTTTCTGGCACAGGTCTAAATACCGATATTGTCGGCAACATTCCCCTCAAAACTCAAGACGGCTTTTTAAACCCCCTAAAGGACGACGAAGAACTGGATTCATTAATGAATGACGTCAGCAACAATCTGAAGCAAACTGGCACAAAGCCAGTAAAAAAACGATTTTTTGATTTTAAGCGGCAAGCCAAAACCCAAAAACAACCGCAAAAACCTAAGCAAGCAGCACCGGCCCATTCTCAGCCACAAACACCGGGCCAACCAAAAATTATGACTCCAAAATCAAACCCTAAGCCTGTTCTAGCTATTTGTCTGACAGTTATTGTTACCGGCACCTTAATTGCCGCTGCCGTTTTTGCCTACAAGTAGTCAGCTAAATTCTTGGCGGAGCCACTCGCCCAACGAACCAGCCCCACCGGCACTCAAACACAGAACTAAGTCACCGACCAAAATATGTTGCTTAATTGTGTCTTTTAATGCACTGTCTAGCTCGGCCGTATCAGCTCTGGATTTGGATTTATTACTTAACAAGTTAAGTAATTTAACAGGGGTAAATACTTCTAAAGACTCATCTTCGCGGGCTAGATAGCTTGGAACAATATACAACTTTTTAACGCTATCAAACAAACCCCTCAACTGATCCTTAATAAAATGCTGGCGGGTGTTGTGCAGACCTTCGTAAATAACCACCACATTATCACCGGCTAGTTCGTGGGCTAATTGCAGAGCGCCGCGGATTTTCGGAGGCGTATGGGCATAATCGGAATAAAGATTATCGATAATTTTTTCGAACCGCCGAGAAACTCCCGGGAATTTGTTTAGCTTGTTAATCAAGGTCTGAAGTGGTTCATTGACTATCGGTTGCAAGACTTGGGCAACCAACCAAGCGTTAAGGCGATTAACATGTCCGGCTAGATTTAGCTTTACATCAATTTGGCTGTCTGTTTGGTCTAAAATCTTTAGGCTTTGAGTTGCTTCTAAGGCCAATTTCTCGGCATCGTCGTGCCACATATAAGTTGTTTGGCTTTGTTCGATGAATTCCAGAAATGCTTGGTTGTAGCTTTCGCGGGTTGGGTAAATATCTGGGTGGTCCCAATCTATCCCAGAAATTAGAGAAACTTCTGGGTAAAAACATAAAAAATTACGATCGAATTCGTCGCATTCATAAATGAAATACTGACTTTGCTTATCCAGCTGAGCCATATCGCCAAAACTAATTTTGCCGCCCACAAGATAACTGATGGGTAAATCTAGTTGCTTGAATAACCAGATTGCCATAGCCGAAGTTGTGGTCTTACCATGGGTCCCAGCGATAGCGATTAGCTTTAAGCCCTGAGCTTCAATTAGTTTATTTAAAAACTCATCACGCTTACTTAACTTAATATTATTTTTGGTACTAAAGTCTAGTTCGGGATGACCGGCTGGCAAAGCTGAAGTGAAAACTAGCCAATCGATTGGATTCTGGGCATGAACTTCGGCAATCTGCTCTGTGGTTTGACCGATGTGAATATCTTTAATTCCGTGTTGGCGGAGGTAGTCAATATATGGTCCCTCCATTTGGTCTGAACCGGAAACGTCATAACCGGCTTGGTGAGCCAATAAAGCCAGGCCACTATGGCCCGAACCACCGATCCCAGAAAAGAAAACATGCATACATATAGGTTACCGCGTGAAGCCAGAAGCGTGAAGTGTTACATTTAAATAAGCTAATGAAAAAAAATCTTTACAAAATAGTCCAAATTTCGGCACGTACTTGGTTATATATCTTCATTTGCTTTAGCCTGCTGACGGTTCTTGGGCTTCGCCATAACAATCAGACAATGGTTAAACTACGCGATGCGGTGTTTGTGGCCGATAAGGACAATAAAGATGTGAATACTGCTCTGAACAATTTACGTGAATACGTTTACGGGCATATGAACACCAACCTGTCCAGCGGGAACAACAATATCAAGCCACCCATCCAGCTAAAATATACCTACCAGCGGCTTTATAACTCGGAATTAAGTCATGTTCAATCAGCTAACCAGTCCCTGTATACCGATGCCGAGTTATATTGCCAGTCGATAAACAATGCTTATTTCGGCACTACCAGGGTCCCCTGCGTACAGAATTACGTTATCAACCATGGGTTAAAGCAAGCCAATGTTTCCATCCCAGCCGGTCTTTACCAGTTTGACTTTGTTAGCCCAACTTGGTCACCTGATTTAGCTGGCTGGAGTCTGGTACTCAGCCTAATCTTCTTGATAGCTCTCGTATTAAAATTTGGATTCGATAAGTTCTACCCCAAAAAATAAACCCCCGATAATCGGGGGTTTATGTCTCACTTAATCTTTACGACTAAGGAGTTTTGGTAGTAGTTGGAGTAGTACTTTGGGTGTTTGTAGTGCTACTGCTTGGTGAGTTAGTGCTGGCGCTACAATTAGGCCCATTCGGGTTTTGTGTCTTGAATTGCTTGATTGCCGTAACAACTTTGCCGTTATCCTGTAGATTCTCCCAGAAAGCTACTTGGTTTCGGTTAACAACCATCTCATCGTAAGGCGAGTGTAGTTGTTGACAGCCCAGCTTAGTTAGCTGAGGGTTAGCGGCGGCGCTTTGGTCGGTTGTGTTAGAAGTTGTCAGGTAGTAAACATCCTTAAGGATTAAGTAGCTACCGTTAAGCTTGGTAACATGACCGAAATAGGTGGTGTAGGCCACCGAACCACTGGTGGCTCCGCCGTTCAGGAACACTGCCTGATACTTGCTAGTGTCCACTTGCTTCCATTCTGAAGTTGTTGGTGTCCCGCTGAAGCCTAGGTATAAAGCTACAGCTGCTAGCAGTAGAGCACTGCCTACCAAAACTACGAATAGTTCTAGTCTGACTGTTTTAGCCACCCAATCTATGTGTTTGCGCCGTCCGGATACCGGATGTTGTGCGGCGGCGGGTCTGTTATCCCCTCGAGGTATAAATTCCATATTTATTCCACCTTCCTTTTTCCCTTTATTAAATGATACCTTCATATACTACCGCATAAGCATTTTGGGGTGCAACACCTTAAATATTTTGAGCTAATCGGCCTGTGGATGATTCATACAAAAATAAGCAATTTAACATCTTAGAAACAGGGGTGTTGTACTAAAAACCAGTTGACAACAGAGAAGCCGACAGAGTATTTTAGGGGTACCATTACCAATTAACGGAGAGAGGGAAGTAAATGGCTTACAAGCACACAAACAGCAAGGGTGTTACATATTATCTAAACGCTAAGGAGGTTACACTCCGCGGCGGTAAAGCTCAAACAATCTACTATTTTTCTAAGGACGAACGAAGCGACACTGGCGTTGATTTGCCAGACGACCGCAGCGTTAACGAGAACCCACGAAACGGTTTCCTGACCTTAAAGCGCAAAGTTTAGACTTAAAAACCAAACGAAAACGGAGGGGGCGCTCGGCTAATATGGCCGGGCGCTTTTTTGTGGGACTGCGGAATTGCTATAATAAAAATCTTATGTCTGATGTAATAGTTAAAGTCGAGAAACTCAAGAAAAGCTACGGCGACAAAGCCGCAGTTAAGGCTATTAGCTTTGAGGTCAAAAAAGGCGAAATCTTCGGTATTCTGGGGCCTAACGGCGCCGGTAAAACCACAACTCTAGAAATGATGGAAACCTTGCGGCCGATTGATGCGGGTACAGTCACAATCGACGGCGTTGATGTGTCTAAAGATCCGCAGAAAATTAAGTACATGATTGGCGTCCAGACCCAGTCAACGGCCTTTATGGATAAGGTTAAACTGCACGAACTACTAGAGCAGCAAGCTGCGGCCTACGGTGAGAAAACCAATATCAAACAACTTCTAGAGGATGTGAATTTAACCGAAAAGGCCAATAGCTACATAGACGATCTTTCCGGTGGTCAGAAACAGCGTTTCAGTATCGCAGCGGCCCTTGTACACAAGCCCAAAGTGTTTTTCCTGGACGAACCGACCACTGGACTTGATCCCCAGGCTCGGCGCCGATTGTGGGAACTGGTGCAAAGCTTACAAAAGCGCGGCATCACGGTAATACTGACTACGCATTATATGGAGGAGGCTGAAGTACTCTGCGAGCGGGTGGCTATTATGGACGAGGGTGTGATTGTGGCATTAGACTCGCCCAAAAACTTAATACAGCAATTGCTAAAACGCGGCTTTAAGAAAGAACGTCGGGTTGAGCAAGCTGACTTAGAGGATGTATTTATTGATATAACTGGGAAGAAACTGGGTAATTAGGCTTATGCCAAAGTGGTTATTTACAATTTTAGTCTTCGCCAAAATTAGTGTCCGCCGCTACTTCCGCGATAAAGTGGCTATCTTCTTTACGGTGCTTTTCCCGATAATTTTCCTGGTGGTCTTCGGCAGTTTCAGTAAAAATAACGGCGTGTCGTTTCATATTGCTCTGATTAATCAAAGCCATAGCCAGTTTGCCAACAAATTTGCGTCTGATACCAACGCCGGCAAGATGTTTAAAGTCGACAACACAGTCACGACCTTGGCTGAGGCCAAACAAAAGATGAGTCGTAGTGAGGTCGACGCCACGCTGGTGTTGCCGCCCAGCTTTGGCGATGTTAAGGACAATGCCTACCCGTCAGGCCAAGCGATTATTTATTATGATGAGAACAGTGCCCAAGCCGCCCAGACCATGCAGGCGGTGCTCCGAGGCGAATTCGAAAATATCAATTCCAACCTGGTTAAAGTTAACGCACCTTTCGGCGTTATTAGTAAATCCACTAATACTCAAGGCTTATCCAAGCTCGACTACACTGTTTCGGGCTTAATCGGCTTCTCAATAATTGGACTTGGTATTTTTGGCCCGGTTAACTATTTCCCGCTTATGAAACGCCAGGGAGTACTCCGACGGCTGCATATCACACCTTTGAGGGTTTGGCAGTTTTTTGTGGCCAGCGTACTTAGTAATGCTGTTATCGGACTTTTCTCGATTGGGATAATGATAGCTGTCGCCTCGTCGCCGCTGTTTCATTTTAAGATTGTCGGCAACTACTTTGAGTTGGCCGTCTTTATTATGTTTGGCATACTGACTATTTTTGGCATTGGCTTGGCGATTGGCGGCTGGGCCAAGAACGAAAACCAAGCGGTGCCGTTGGCCAATATCATCGTTTTCCCGATGCTGTTTTTATCGGGAACATTCTTCCCCCGTTTTGCAATGCCGCAGTGGCTGCAGCACGTTACAACTTTTTTGCCGCTGACGCCGATAATTGACGGTATAAGGATGATAGCCACAGAAGGCAAACACCTGACTGATATCGGGCCTCAAATCGGCCTGACGGCCTTATGGGCTGTAATTATTTACGCCATCGCCTTCCGTGTCTTCAGGTGGGAGTAAGATTTTAGCTTAAGTTCTGGAACCTCTAACTTCTAACCTTTATACTAAGTGAAGCATGAATCGATGGCTAACCCGGGCTAATCAACGAGTGTCGCTCGCAAGCGCCGCTAGTCTGTTAGTTGGAGCATCTTTATTCGGCCAAATCCTGGGCTTTATGCGAACTCAGGTTATTAACGGAAACTATAATACCACTGGGCATATTACAACCGATGCCTATTTTGCAGCTTTTAAAATTCCTGACTTCTTCTTCTATACAATTGCCGCTGGGGCGCTTGGCGTGGCCTTTATGCCGTTCTTAGCTGACAAATTACAACACGGTGATAGGCAAACGGTTTGGAAGCTAACTTCTAGCCTGTTGAACTGTCTGGGAGTCCTAATGTTCTTAGTGGGTTTGGTTTTACTTATCTTTACTGAGCCACTTCTTAGATTGGTGGTAGGTCATAATCTGCCACCTAACCAAACTCACGATGCCGTTTTGATTATGCGCTTGGTGGCCTTTAACCCTTTGCTCTTTACAATCTCTGGAATTCTTACCAGTTTACAGCAAACTTTTGGGCGGTTTTTCTTCTATGCCTTGGCACCAATTCTGTATAACGGTTGTATTATCGCTAGCGTCTATATATTCAAAGACAATATTGGCCTGGTTGGGCTGGGTATCGGAGCCTTGGCGGGGGCCATACTCCAACTTCTGATTGTTATGTTCGGCTTAGTCGGGTTGAGGTTCCGCTACATGCCTGGTTTCAATCTACATAACCAAGATTTTCGGGCGATTCTGCGGAACCTACCCCCCCGCTCAATTGACCAAGGCTTGGACTCAATCAACAGTATTGTCGAGACAAATCGAGCCAGTACCTTACGGCCAGGCTCTATTACAATTTATGAGAACGCTTACACTTTGCACTTGGCACCAATTTTGCTGATTGGAACAGCTATTTCTACAGCTGCTTTCCCTAGGCTAAATACTCGTTTAGCCCAAGGTCGACCAGATTTATTCAGGCGAGATTTTTTGATGGTGCTTAGAGCTATGATTTGGATAATTGTGCCAGTAGTGGTTATTATATTCTTCACTCGGGCGTATCTGGCACGCCTAATCTTCAAGAATCCCCAGCCCGATATCGCCATCGCTCTAGGTTTTCTAACAGGGGCCATATTTTTCAGAACTATTTACAGTTTGATTAGCCGTTGGTTCTATTCCCAAAAAGATACTCGCACACCGTTGTTTGTTTCGTTGTTCGCCATTGCCCTTAACATTTACTTGGCTTTTACTTTGGTTAGAGAAACCGGTGACGTAGCTAGTCTGGCAATTGCCCAGTCGATTGTGGCTGCTGTAGAGGTATTTATTTTGGTGGTTATTATGCTGTGGCGTGACAAAAAGCTGTTTAATGCCGAATTTTGGAGCGGTATCTCGCGTATTCTGTCGGTTACCGGCTTTACGATTCTGGCCACCTATATCATGGTTACGCTTATACCTTTGGCCACAACCGACCGGGGTTTTATAAAGCTGTCTACTAAGTTGCTGGCGATTGTTATCCCAACTCTTGTACTCCATGTCTGGCTATCGGCTATCTTCGGGCTAGAAGAAGTTCGTCCGGTGCTTAGCAAACTGCGGGCCATTATTCTCAAACCAATCCGCATCCAATAATTACCTCTGTTATAATTGAGAGCTAATGAACCAGGACCATATCAGGAACTTCTGCATAATTGCCCATATTGACCACGGCAAGTCGACTTTGGCTGATCGTTTGCTGGAATTAACCGGAACAGTAGAAAAACGCAACATGAAAGCCCAGATTCTCGATAAAATGGATTTAGAACAAGAGCGAGGCATTACTATTAAATTGGCACCAGTCAGGATGGGCTATAAAGACTTTGAGTTAAATTTGATAGACACCCCCGGTCATGTGGACTTCAGCTACGAAGTCAGTCGGTCGTTGGAAGCGGTAGAAGGAGCTATTTTAGTAGTTGATGCTAGTCAGGGCATCCAAGCTCAAACCCTAGCCAACGTTTATTTAGCACTAGCGGCCGATCTTAAAATTATCCCGGTTCTTAATAAAATCGACTTACCGGCCGCCGATGTGGAGCGAGTCAGTGCCGAAGTCGTGAAGTTACTGGGCTGCAAAAAAGCCGATATTCTACTGGTTAGTGCCAAAACCGGCCAAGGTGTCATCGAACTCCTCGACAAGCTAGTTATTGATGTACCGCCACCCAAAGGCCAATCCACCAACTCAGCCAGAGCCTTAATTTTCGATTCCTACTACGACGATTACAGGGGTGTAATTCTTTATGTTCGTCAGTTCGACGGCCAAATTCAAAAGAATTCAGCTATCAAAATGCTTGGTACTAAGGCCGAGGGCATAGCCCTTGAAGTTGGTAGTTTGAATCCGGAAATGAGCCCATCGGCTAAACTTACGGCTGGCGAAATCGGCTATATAGTAACAAACCTTAAATCAACTCGCGAGGCTAGGGTTGGCGACACTGTCGGTTTGGCAGCCGATAATTCTGTGGAACAACTACCAGGCTATAAAGACGTATTACCATTTGTTTATGCTGGATTTTTCCCAGAAAGCAACGAAAATTATCAAGCTCTAAAAGATGCTGTGGAACGACTTAGTTTGAGTGACTCAGCCCTACAATATGCTGCCGAGAATTCCCCGGTTTTAGGTTTTGGATTTCGTCTCGGTTTCCTGGGTTTGTTACACATGGACATTGTTCGCGAACGGCTCGAACGTGAGTACGATTTAGAGCTAATCGTTACTAATCCTTCAACTGATTATGAAGTTAAGCTGACATCAGGTGCTGAGTTAGATATAAAATCGGCCTCCGAATTGCCCGATACCAGCCTCATAGAAGAGATTAAAGAACCTTGGGTAAAAGGTGAGATTGTTTGCCCTAATCAATATGTTGGCAGTGTCCTTCAAATGGTAGTTAATGCTCGCGGTCGCCAAAAACACATTAGCTACATGGATAATCTAGCTGTGATTGATTTTGAAGCACCACTGGCCAATTTATTAACTGATTTTTACGACCAACTTAAAAGTTTGACCTCGGGCTACGGTTCTTTTAACTATGAACTCGATGATTATCGCACCGAAGACCTAGTGCGACTAGATTTTTACGTAGCTGGCGATAGAGTTGATGCGTTATCTATAATGGTTCATAAGACAGAAGCCGAAAGGCTGGCCCGCGGTGCAGTGGCTAAGCTAAAAGAAGTAATCCCGCGCCAACAGTTCAAAGTCGCTCTTCAGGCCGCGGTTGGTGGAAAGTTTATAGCTCGCGAAGACATCAGTGCCTATCGTAAAGATGTTACGACCGGACTCTACGGCGGGGATGTTTCACGCAAGAAAAAGGTCTTAGCTAAACAGAAAAAGGGTAAAGAACGTATGAAGCGATTTGGTAAAGTAGATATACCAGCCGAAGCTTTCGCTGTTATGCTAAAGAGAGATTAATATGACAAGAGACGAATTTATTAAGCATCTGCCCAGTCTAATAGACAATTATCAGCCACTCTCCGAGGCCAAAGACCGCATTTCTAATGTTGATCTTCTGATGATTGTTGGAGCGACTGGGGTAGGCAAAACTAGCATTATAAAACGGCTGGGCGTACCGTTTGTAATAACCGATACCACTCGACCAATCCGACCGGATGAGATTAATGGTTCGGATTATAACTTTCGGACCGACTACGAGCAGCTTTCTAAAGAAATTAAAGAGCACGAGTTTGTCCAATTTAACATTTTCCCGACCGGCGATTTTTATGGTACCAAGGCCAGTTCTTACCCCGATCTGGGCTTTGCTGTCTACGCTATCGTATCTGGCATTATCCCGCAGATGCGTCAGTTGGGCTTTAACGACAGCATAACCGCCTTTATTGTCCCGCCAACCTTCGAAGAGTGGATGCATCGAATCGACCATGTGAACATTGAAAGAGACCAGTTAACCAAACGGCTCGAGGAAGCTATGGATTCATTTAGCTTTGCGCTAAGTGATCAGCGAACCCACTTTATTCTCAACGACGAAATCCCCGACGCAGCGCAGCAGGTTAAAGAGCTATTGAATGGCAAAATTAATAAATCTCGCGAGTCGGAAGCTCGAAAAGCCGCCGAAGCCAACTTTCAGCACCTTATAAAGCGTTAAATGATTATCCCGTCCAAGAAATCCCATGGGAAGCTTTTGATAATCTCTGGGACTTCGGCGGGGGCTGGCAAAGATACACTTTTAAAGCTGTTTTTAAAAAAACATCCCGACTGGGTACATCCGCCGTCCACCACCACTAGACCGCCACGCTTTGGTGAAACCGAGGGTGTTGATTATTTTTTCATCGATAAGCAAACTTTCGAAGATAAGCTACGAAGAGACGAATTTTTAGAAGTCGATTTCCACGCTGGAAACTGGTACGGAACACTCCAAAAGCCTATCCAGGACTTGCTGGATACCAATGCCAAACTTGTTTTACGTAAAGACGTCAATGGCTCTATTGAACTTAAGAACAAAATTCCGCAAGCCATAGTGGTCTTTATCGATGTCGAAAGGCCCGAAGTGCTCGAACAAAGGATTAGGCAACGTGACTTGGATTCAGAAGCCGAAATCCAAGCCCGATTAAAACTGGCTCAGCAGGAACAAGCTTTAAAAAAACACTTTGACCATGTAGTCATCAACCACCACAACCGGCCAGAAGAGGCATTGGCTACCATCGAAAAGGCCGTTGGGCTTTAGCTGGCACTCTTGACATATGAGTGCTAATTTAACTAAAATATAAGTACTCTGGCAGTAATGTCATAGGAGTGCTAAATGACAGAAAGACAAACCAAGATATTACAGGCGATTGTCGAGCAATATGCCGAAGTCGCCGCTCCAGTTGGTAGTAGTTTGCTAGCCAAAGCTTTTAGTGTGTCCAGTGCCACTGTTCGGGCCGATATGGCCGAATTAGAACGCTTAGGTTTTATAAATCAACCTCATACCAGTGCTGGTCGGATCCCAACCGACAAGGGTTATCGGTTTTATGTTAACAATTTATCCGAAATCGCCGATAAGCCAGCCGAACGCCGAGCCGAGCGGGCCTTAGAAGCCCGGGTAACTACCGGTGGCCATCCCGAACACACCATTCGCAACACTGTAGATACCCTAGTGGAGCTGACTCACAATCTAGGCCTGGCCACAATTGGACCACAACTTTATATGAGTGGCTTGTCTAACTTATTTGGCCAACCAGAATTTATCCAACCTGGCCAGGTCCAAGAAGTCGCCCGGCTTTTGGATAATCTACAGCCTTGGCTCAACGAAGCCGCCCCCAACGAACCGCTAAGCGTTTACATCGGTCGCGAGAACCCGATTGGTCGTAGTGCCGGTGCTAGCCTAATAATTAGCCGATTTCGCAGCCCATTTTCCGATAGTAGTTACATTGGCGTGCTGGGCCCCACTCGCCAAAGCTATCGTGATGTAATGAATTTGGTCGGCCGAGCCGGCAAAGCCCTGGAGGAAACTCTTTATGTCTAATTCTGACAGATTACAATCTTTTATAGGCGATAAAGAATTAAAACCTGCTTATGACTACTATGGGGCTGGATTTTATGAACAAGTCGGCAGTAACTCAGGAATACTTAAACGTGTACAAGAGGTAAATGATTACATTGAAACTTGCTTGCATGTGTTTGGGGTTAGTGAACTGTTTGAACTACCAGGAGAATTACAGGATGAAATAAATAGGCTAGCGGTTATAGATCTAATGGAGTTTATGGATGACTAAGAAACCAACCCTAAAAGAACTAGAGCAAAAAGTCGGTGAGTTAACCGAAGCCCTACAGCGCGAGCGGGCTGATGCTCAAAATTTGCGCCGTCGAACCGAAGAAGACAAAGCTCGGCTGGGAGGATTCTATAAGGCCATGGTCGTCCAAGAGCTTCTACCGGCTTTAGATAATTTAGAGAGGTCAATGTTGCATACCCCTAAAGAATTACATGACAACGACTATGTTAAAGGTGTTCAAGGAGTAATAAAACAGTTCGATCAAAGTTTTGCTCAGCTTGGGGTTAAGCGCATCAAAACCGTTGGTGAGGTTTTTGACCCCAGACTGCACGAAGCAGTACACATGGAAGAAGGTGACGGAACGGTTGAAGTTGTTTGCGAGGAACTTCAACCGGGTTACTTACTGGGCGACGAAGTTATTCGCCACGCCATGGTCAAAGTAAAAATGGAGAAAAAATAATGGCTAAATCATCAGAAAACTTCGAGTTTTTTATTGATCCTCCGGTAAATATAAGGGGCGGCCAGGTAAATCTTCAGGAACTAAGCAGTTCACAAATTATGGAAATATATGAAAGGGACAAAAGAATGATTTATTTTTTTGAGAGAGCTCGTGAACGTGAAGCAGTCGAAGAAGCAGAACAAATTTTAAGTGAACAAATTCAAACTAAAGAGGAGGAATAATTATGGCAAAAATAATTGGAATAGATCTAGGAACAACTAACAGTGCTATGGCGGTGATGCAGTCCGGCAAGCCGGAAATCATCGCTAACAGTGAAGGTAACCGCACTACGCCCAGCGTAGTAGCTATTAATAAGAACGACGAACGTTTGGTCGGCCAAGTGGCCAATCGACAGCGCGTAACTAACCCAACTAACACAATTTTTGGTGTAAAACGTTTAATTGGTCGCAAATTCGATGACGAAGAGGTCCAGCGTGACCTAAAGCTAATGCCATACAAAATCGTCAAAGCCGGCAGTGGCGTAAAAGTTGAAATGGCTGGCAAAGAGTACAGCCCTGAAGAAGTTAGTGGCATGATTTTAAGCAAATTAAAAGCTGACGCCGAAGCCTTTCTGGGCGAGCCGGTCACCGAAGCTGTAATAACCGTGCCAGCCTATTTCGATGACGGACAGCGCCAAGCCACCAAAGATGCCGGAAAAATTGCTGGTTTGGAGGTTAAGCGAATTATCAACGAACCAACTGCCGCAGCACTAGCCTACGGTTTAGATAAAGGCAAGGAAGAAAAAATCGCCGTATTTGACCTTGGCGGCGGAACTTTTGACGTATCAATCCTGCAACTGGGAGACGGCGTTTTTGAGGTTTTAAGCACCAACGGCGATACCCATCTAGGCGGCGAAGATTTTGATATGCGGATCGTGAACCATTTCGTAGAACAATTTAAAAATCAATCCGGCATAGAAGTCAAAGACGACAAAGCCGCCATGCAACGGCTCAAAGAAGAGGCCGAGAAAGCCAAAAAAGAGCTATCAACTACAGAGGTAGCAGATATTAATCTGCCGTTTCTAACCGCCGATGCCGATGGCCCTAAGCACTTTGAATACAAGCTAACTCGGGCCAAACTGATCGAGCTGGTACAGGACTTAATCGATAAAACGGCTGTTCCTTGCGAGAAAGCTATTAAAGACGCCAAACTATCAGCATCAGATATTAATGAAATTGTACTAGTTGGCGGCATGACTCGCATGCCATCGGTTGTCGAAAAAGTTAAGCAAATTTTCGGCAAAGACCCGCTTCAAGGTGTTAATCCGGATGAAGTTGTGGCCGTAGGTGCTGCTATACAAGGTGGCGTACTCCAGGGCGATGTCAAAGATGTACTACTGCTAGACGTGACCCCACTCAGCTTAGGCATTGAGACACTTGGTAGCGTAACTACCAAGCTAATCGAGCGTAATACCACCATACCAACAAGTAAGAATGAGGTATTTTCTACGGCGGCTGATAATCAAAACAGCGTCGAAATCCACGTTTTACAGGGTGAGCGAGAAATGTCAGCTGACAACAAGTCTCTCGGCCGGTTTGTACTTGACGGCATCCCGCCTGCGCCCCGCGGCGTACCTCAGATCGAGGTTACCTTTAACATCGACGCAAACGGCATCCTAAATGTTGGTGCTAAAGACAAAGGCACCGGTAAAGAGCAGAGTATTACCATTCAAGGCAGCGGCAACCTAGATAAAGCCGAAGTTGAGAAAGCTGCTAAAGATGCCGAAGTCCACGCCGAAGAAGACAAGAAAAAACGTGAGGTGATCGAGGCCAAAAACACACTGGAAAACGCAGTTTACCAAGCTGGGAAAATGAAGACCGAATACAAGGACAAGCTGGCCGAAGAGGATGTAAAAACTCTCGACGAAGCAGTGGCTGAAGCAAAAACCCATCTAGAAGCCACCGATAAGGACGAGCTAGAAAAAGCCGCTAAGGAACTCAGCGACAAACTAATGCCAATTGGTGCCAAGATGTACGAAGCCGCCCAGGCCGAAGGCAAGCCGGCCGAGAACTCAACCCAACCTGACGACAAGAAAAAGTCCGACAAAGACGAACCCATCGAAGGCGAAGTCGTCGATGACACATCCGACAAGGACAAGAAGGAAGACTAATGAAACCGGCTAACTACCTGCGCTATGTGCTGTTACCACTTGTGGCCATAGCCGCAGGCGTTAAGCTTGGCATAAAATACGCCCAAGATAATTATGTTGTGAAGGACAAGAAGTTCATTGAAGGCCAAGTTAAGTCAAATATAAGGGATAATAAGTAATATAAGGTTAATTATGGCGAACAGAATTACTAGTGGTGAACCAGACGGAAGTCTCGTAAATGAACAGGTACCTATGATTTCAATTAACGAAATGATTCAGGAGTTACTAGGCTACAATATTGATTCGATTTCGGAAGCTGAGAGTCGGCAGTTCAAATTAAATAAAACCCTTTGGCAAAGGGAAACACACTCTAAATTAGGCGAGCACGTTTTCTTATCGTTTAACGACCATAGTGAGAGTAAGCATTTAGTTCCCGCTCAGTACTTCATCCAGGTTTACGGAATACAACACTCCAAAAACAACCCCCAGATAATTGACGATATACGCTGGACCGAACACGATGACCCTACAAAACTATTTGCAGATAATTTAGCTCGGATAGAGGAGCTACTTGGACTATTTAAGACTGTAGAGCCATCCAACAATGGCTAAGCGGGATTATTACGAAGTATTAGGGGTAAGCAAAAGTGCCAGTGCTGACGAGCTTAAAAAAGCTTATCGGCGCAAAGCCGTGGATTCGCACCCCGACAGGGGCGGTGACGAAGCCAAATTCAAAGAAGTTAACGAAGCCTACGAAGTTCTAAAAGACACCAGTAAACGCCAGCGTTATGACCAATTTGGGCACGCTGGAGTTGGTAGTAGTGCGGCCAGCGACGGCAATCCGTTTGGTGGCTATGGTAGCAGTGCTCAAGACTTTAGCTTCGATTTCGGCGATTTAGGACTAGGTGATATCTTTGGTAGTTTCTTTGGCAATGAAATGGGCGGTGGCCGACGCGGCCAAAAAAGCCGTGGTCAAGACGTAGAGACCAATGTTGAAATTTCTTTTGAACAAGCCGTCTTTGGCACCGAAATCGATTTAAGCCTAACCATGCAGGATGTTTGCAGCCATTGCTCGGGCACAACCGTCGAGCCTGGTTATGATATGAAAACTTGCGATAACTGCAAAGGTAGTGGCCAAATTACTAATGTAATGCGAACGGTTTTTGGAAATATTCAGCAGGCCGCACCGTGCCCCAAATGTCAAGCTAGTGGCCGTATACCGGAAAAAGTCTGCTCGGTCTGCAACGGAAAGGGTACAGAGCGACGCAACCAAAAAGTTGGCTTAAAAATTCCGGCCGGTGTCGATGATGGAGCCACGATTCGTTTGCGCGAGCATGGCGAAGCCATTGCTCACGGCCCCAAGGGTGATTTATATGTAAATATTCGGGTCAAATCACACAAAAAATTCACTCGTGAAGGCGATTTAATTCTGTCCAGTGAGCACATCAGTATGGTTGATGCCGCTTTGGGCACCGAAATCGAAATTAATACAGTCGATGGCCCAGTGCGCATGAAAGTCCCGGCCGGCACCCAAAGCGGCACCGACTTTAAGCTATCTGGCCACGGGGTTACTCACCTAAATAAAAACAGCCGCGGCGCCCATATTGTAACTGTCGCAGTTGACACTCCCAGTAGGCTAAATCGCTCCCAAAGAAGCATCCTAGAATCCTTCAAAGATACTCAACCCAACAGCTAGTCTTCAAAGCTCTGCTTGAACATCACAATTGTAAAATCTTTTCTAAGGTATTGGGTTTTTAATATCACACGCGGGCACATACTTTTACAAAATTCGAAAATTTCTTGGGCATCGGCATAAGCAATCAATGAATCGTGACGCAGAGGTTTTAGCCCCCCGGCCATATTGAAAGCCAGAACTTCCCCGGTTTGTTCATAAAGGGCACTAATCATCTTTTTACGTTCGTCTAGCCAACCTTCAACGTTGCCATTCATCACGCCGGAGCTTAGCACCACATCAAACATTCCCAAGGACTTTTTAAAAGGGTCGTAGATCTTAAAATTATGGCCCTCGTATCTTTGCTTGGCGATTTTTATAAAATCTGGGCTTTTATCAACTCCCAAATATGTAAAATTGGTGGCTTTTGCATATAGATAGGGTAGTAAATCACCCATACCACAGCCGGCATCTAAAATACTCTTACCTTCAACCGGCACATCTTTAACCAGCTCTCGAAATCGCAAGGCCATTGAGCGATAATCCCACCACAGCAATCCCTTCGGACCCGGTCCATATTGCTTTAAGCTGTGAGTATAATCTTCACTCGAGGGATACGGATTAAAAATGCTCATCAACCTATTTTAACCCGTTATCACACTAATTTTCTGCTCAGCCCTACAAAAAAATTGACGAACAGCTTATAATTAAACTTAAGCGACAACATTAAAAATGAAAATCAGGCAAAACCAAAACGGCTTTATCCCTATGCTAATCGTATTTCTGCTAATCATCGTGGCTGTTATTTACCTGGCTTTCACCCAAGTCTTAAACCATCAAAAATGAGAATACTTTTAGTTAATAATCACACAGTGCACTTGCCATACTTAGGCAAAGCCTTGGCTGGGCATAAAATAGAAATCCAAAAATATCATCCAGGCATAAATTTTCATGATCAAACCGCCGATTTAATTATTCTATCTGGCGGTGGCGGCGAAGGCTTAGAAATTCACGACGAATACCAACCCGGCAGGTTATGGTACGAAGACGAAATGAATCTGATAAGAACAACCGATAAGCCAATTTTAGGAATCTGCATGGGCTTTGAGGTTATTGCCCGGGCTTACGGGGCACCAATCACAGCCGCTCGTGGGTTAGTTCTTGGCCGTGAAGAATTGCAAGTTAGCCATGCTGCTCAATCTCAATTTGGCAGAACTATCAGCCAGTACGAAGCCCACAGCTGGCGAGTAGAAGATGTGCCATCCGATTTTGAAGTGCTAGCTAAATCACGCAATGGCATAGAAATATTCAAATATCAGGAGCAGGCTACCTCTGGCCAAACTAAGAAAATTTTTGCCACCCAATTCCACCCCGAAAAAGGCGGCACCCTCGAACTGAAAAAATTATTAAAATTTGCGACAGACTAAGTCTACCACCGTTACTCTATGGACAAAAACTCTAAAAGATGATATCATTTATTTAGTTAAAAGATTATATTATGGATAGAATTATTGGTGCATTTGAAAAAGTTAGCTTCCCGGATTTCGGGCTGGTTGGCGTTGTGGCCAAAATTGACACTGGTGCCGCGAGCGGTGCTCTACATGCCACCCATATCAAAGAAATTACGTTGGAAACCGGCGAGAAGGCCATTAACTTTCGACCTTATGGCCAACTACCTGCCGTAACAGTTGCTTCCTATGCTGTAAAGCCGGTTAGGAGCAGTAATGGAGCCGTTAGTATGCGCTATGTTATCCCAACTGTCATAGTTATTAGAAAGGTCCAATATCCGATTCACATCGGATTGTCAGACCGGACCTTAATGATGAAGGGCGTTTTGGTCGGCCGACAGTTTTTGCGTAAGCATGGTTTTATAATTGACGCCAAAAAAGGAACGAAGTATCGTTACGAAGTAAAGTAAGTTTATGAAAATCGCAATTTTATCCAAAGGCTCTCTAAATTACACCACCCAACGTCTTAAAGAGGAGGCTATAAAGCGTGACCACGAGGTGGTAATAGTTAATTATGCCAAATCTTATATGGCTGTTGAAAAAGGTAACCCAGTTGTCTACTACAAGGGTGAAAAATTAATCGGAATTGATGCCATAATTCCCCGTATTGCCCAAAGCTATACCCGTTATGGTTCGGCGGTGGTTCGCCAATTTGAAATGCAGGGTGTGTACACCACCACCACATCAATTGCCATAGTTCGGTCTCGCGATAAACTTCGAGCTTACCAATTACTAGCCAAGGCCGGTGTTGGTGTACCAAAGACAGTATTTGCTCGCGAAACCGCCGATTTTGAGGAAGTTATTGAGCTAGCCGGCGGCGCACCAGTCGTAATCAAAGTTGCCCGAGGCACCCACGGTAACGGCGTTGTGCTGGCAGAGACTCGCAAAGCCGCAAAAGCTGTGATGCAAGCCTTTTTTGTTGAGGAAGTGAGTTTTCTAGTCCAAGAGTTTGTCGAAGAATCAGCTGGCACTGATATTAGGGCTTTAGTCGTAGGCGGTCGAGTAGTAGCCAGTATCAAACGCCAAAGCTTGGATGATGATTTTAGGAGCAACACCCACCAGGGAGGCGTTGGCAAGGTTATTAGACTAACAGAAGAAGAAGAAAAAACTGCCATCAAAGCCGCTAAAGCCATGGGCTTACCAATTTGCGGAGTAGACATGATGCGCTCCAATCGCGGACCGTTGGTGCTTGAGGTGAATTCCTCAGCCAGTATTAAAACTCCAGAGACAGTTACTGGCCGAAATGTGGCTGAAAAAATTATTGATTATGTAGAGCACAATGCTAAAGCCCGTCGCCGCAAGGACCGTGTTGGCGCCTAAGCTAAAGCTTGATAATCGTCTTCGATTTGCTTTAATCTGTGGACTGTTACTCGTGGTTGTCAGTCTGGCGGTTCTAGCGACTGGCAAAACAAGCTCTAATGTACAATCAAAAACTGCCTTAAGCTGTGGTGCTTATCGAACCGACAAAGTTGTTCGTATCTACGGACAAACCTTCAATGCCGAAACGCCATTAGACCAAGCAGCATTTAATAAAGGGCTTGGTGGAAGACCTTGCATTATGCCGAATCAGGCGATGTTGTTTCCATTCAGACAGCCTAGCCAGTATGCATTCTGGATGAAAGACATGAAGTTTCCGATTGATATGATCTGGGTTGGCCCTGACTTAAAGGTTGTGGCTGTTGATATCAATGTTCAACCAGCGACATATCCCGGGAAGAAATTTGCAAACCCACAAAACCAGCCAGCACAGTTTGTCTTAGAAATTAAAGCCAATCGTTCTAAAGAGTTAAATCTGGTTCTTGGAACACCAGTTAATTTTTAAACCTCTCGTGTTAAAATTAGCATAATGACCGATGTTTTTCTTGTAATTTTAGTGTTATTGCCGGCCATCCTAGCTTTTTTATTGAAGAGCAACGCCTCGTTAGGTTTTTTATCATTGTGCGGTGGATTTGCCCTAATAACACTGTCAGGCAGCGATATTGAGCACCTGGTCGGTAAAACTCGCATAACCTCGTTAACCTCAAATAACGTTGATTTAGCCCTATTGGCTGTACCTCTGTTATTTAGCTTACTTTTGACTTATCGCTCGGTTACATCAAAAAAGCGACGATATCTGCAAACCATTCCGGCTTTGTGTGCCGGCGGATTATTAGCAATTGTGGCTGGGCCAATGTTTAGCGACGCCCTACAGATTAATTTATCAGATTCGCCATTGTGGAAAGATTTACAGAGCGCCCAAGCGTATATAGTGGGGGTGGGTCTGTTCTTTAGCCTAATTCTAAGCTGGGGCAAGGGCTTTTCGCACTCCAAAAAACACAAGTAACAGATTGATTTTTTAGCTAAAAAAACAGATAATGTAAGGTGTTATTTTTCCCGCGAGTTGCGGGCCCATAGCTCAGTTGGTTAGAGCAGCGGCCTTTTAAGCCGCGTGTCGTGGGTTCGAGTCCCACTGGGCCCTCCATACCAACCTCACAAACTGTGAGGTTTTTGTTATTAAAAAACACCCAGATAGGGTGTTGCGATTGGGTGCGGCTCAAGACTCCCTAAGGAGTCCGAGCCGCACCCGTGATGAAGGCCTGTCAGGCGTGCAGGCTGAACAGCGCTCTGCCGCTTGGCGTGTAGACCTGGTGTAGGCCATCGAAGTTCAGCTGCAGGTTACTACTGACGCCAGGCCCGTAGGCCAGCGACAGGTGACACGACAGCAGTATGCCGTTGGGGTTCGAGACGAAAGTCTCAAAGCCCAGGTAGTACCCGACGAAGTAGAAGTTCGTACCGTCGGTGGAGTACAGCGTATTGCTACAGGTCTCACCAGGGTTGTTGCCGTGGTTGAAGACCACGGTGTAGATCCCTGACTGGAACGAGCCGGGCTGGGCCGGACTCGCCAATGCGGTGTTGGCGAAGACTCCGAGTGCGGAAACGACTGCCAACAGAACGATGAACTTGCGTAGCATTTGCTTCTCTCCTTCCGAGAGTGACAGCGATGACAGGTGCGAGCCTGTAGGCCCATGACTTATTGTGTTCAACCTCTCGGCCTCCCACCTCAGTCTTGAGCATATATTACCATAAGTTTAATAAAAAAGCAATACCTTTTTAAATAAACTTTAGCAATTAACTTCTTAGTCAGGCTGTGGGATTATTGGTCTGCATGAGGAAGTTTCGGCGAACCACTCTTATTACAGTATTCTGCATATCCGTATTGGCTGGCCTCGCTCTAGCCAGAAAAACCGCTTTAGTACCGAACTTCTGGTTGTGGATACTCATACCAGCATTTATCCGTATAAAAAGCCGACGGGCTGCCCATCTGTTATTAATTATCGGGCTTGGATGTGGATTGGGTTTGTGGAGGGGCGGGGTATATATGCAAAACTTGGCAGAGTTACGACAGCTTTCGGCCCAAAAGGTGGTAGTCCGGGCAACCGTAACCACCGATTCGGTTTATTCGGCCCGTTCCCAAATTGAATTTACCGCCAAAAATATTCAGCTCGTGCAGCCAAATAGCAAACCGCTAGCCGGGAGCTTTAAAATAAGTGGGTTTGGAGTGCCGATTGTCTACCGGGGCGACCAAGTTTTGGTATCCGGCAAATTATTTCCTATGCGCGGTAGTAACCAGGGTCGGATAGCCTATGCAAAGCTTCAAAAAGTTGGAGCGGGTAGTAGTGCTATAAACGATTTTACTCGCAAGTTTGATGCCGGTATGCAAAGTGCTTTGCCGGAACCGATGGCTTCGTTTGGTCTGGGACTGTTAATCGGCCAACGAAACACTCTGCCGGCCAACATCACAGCCGCTTTAACGGCTGTAGGACTAGTCCATATTGTGGCAGTTTCGGGTTACAACTTAACGATAATTGTGCGCGGTGTCGGCCGGCTAAAGCTGGGTTCAAAGTATCAAAAACTACTGGCTTCACTGTTATTAATAGCTGGTTTTGTATTAGTGACCGGCTTTAGTGCATCTATCGTTCGGGCAGCTTTGGTATCGGGTCTGAGCCTGTGGGCTTGGTACTATGGCCGTCGCCTAAAGCCCCTAGTTCTAATCAGTTTTGCGGCCGCCATAACTGGTTTTTGGAACCCGTTTTATGTATGGGGCGATTTAAGCTGGTACTTATCTTTCTTAGCATTTTTTGGGGTATTAGTAATAGCACCGCTAATCGCTGCTCGATTCTTTAAACAGCAGCCCAAACTGCTCACCATGGTCTTGCTAGAAACGTTGTCGGCCGAGCTAATGACCTTACCACTAATTCTTATGACATTCGGTCAGCTTTCAATTATCGCGCTAATAGCTAACGTTTTAGTTGTGCCATTAGTGCCTCTAGCCATGTTGTTATCGGCAACTGCCGGACTTTGCGGGGCCTTAATCCCACAATTCGCTGGCTGGTTTGCCTTGCCGGCCCGGATTCTGCTGACCTACATGCTTGATATTGTCCACCTGCTGGCCAGTATTCCTTCGGTTCTAGTTCATCGGAGTGTTAGTGCTAGCTACATGCTGGCTTTATACGGCTTAGTTTTGATGATGGTTTTAGTAATTCATAAGAAGATGCCCAAACGCCAGAAACCAATTGTCGAGGAAGCCGCTGTTGCTTTCCAATAACACCTTAAAAATGTTAAAATAGGCATATGTCGGGGCATTCAAAGTGGTCAACTATCAAGCGTCAAAAAGGCGCCAACGACGCCAAGCGTGGAGCAGTATTTACTAAACTTGGTAACCAGCTGGCGATTGCAGCCCGTGGCGGTACCGACCCAAGTACCAATTCTTCGCTTGCTATGGTCGTAGAAAAAGCCAAAGCCGCCAATATGCCATTGGCCAATATCGAACGCTCAATTCAACGAGCGGCCGATAAATCGGCTGCTCAGCTAGAAGAAGCTTTATACGAAGGTTACGGGCCGGGCGGTGTGGCCGTTTTGGTGGAAGTCGCCACCGATAATAAAAATCGCACGCTACCCGAGGTCCGATTAGCCTTTACCAAAACTGGCGGCAGTATGGCCGACCAAGGCAGTGTGGCTTTTTTGTTCGCTCGCCAAGGACTTATCCGCGTAAAGGGTACAGGCGACGAAGTTGAGCTTATAGCTATCGAAGCTGGTGCAGACGACGTTTATACAGAGCCAGAAACCGACGAAACAGTAGTTTACACCGCACCTAACGAACTAGCCAAAGTCCGCGACAACCTAAAAGCTTCGGGCGTAGAAGTTGTAGAGGCCGATTTAACCTATGTACCCAGCAATACAATTGAAATATCCGACCCCGAAACTGCTCGCAAAGTTATTAAACTAATGGACGCCTTAGAAGACTTAGACGATGTCACCTCAACCCATACAAATTTTGAACTTGCCGATAGTTTAGAGCTATAAAATGCGGCTATTTTTATCATCTGAGAATTTAGGTAACTACCCGCAAGAGTTTTTAGAACTGCTAGGACCCAACAAGAAGCTATCATTCGTGGAGAACGCTAAAGATGACTGGAATATAAATGATAGAAAAGCCAAAGTAGACACTCACCTCGAACAGTTTGAGTCGCAGGGTTTTAAGGTATTTGAGCTGGATTTAAGGGATTATTTTGGCAAGCCTAAAGAAATGGAAGAGGTGTTGTCTGAATGCGGCGGAATTTTCTTAGCTGGGGGCAACACATTTATTTTGACTCGCGCGCTTAGGTATAGCGGTGCCGACAAGTTACTTTACGATATGGTTCGAAAGAATGAAATTGCCTTGGGCGGTTCAAGCGCGGGCTCAATTATCGCAACACCTTCTCTGCACGGTTCAGAGTTGGGTGACCATCCGGAAGTAACACCCCCTGGCTACAAAAAAGAAGTAATCTGGGATGGGTTAGATTTAGTAAATTACTACATCGTGCCTCATTACAAATCAGATTGGTTCGGCATAGAAGCGGAGGCCATGCTTGATTACTTCAAGCAGAATGATATGCCTTATAGGGCGTTAATGGACGGCCAGGCGATTTTAACCAACGGCGACAAAGAAGAATTCCTATCGTGAGAATTATTGGGATTGATCCGGGCACCGGGATTTTAGGGTTTGGAATAATTGAAACCGATGGTTCAAAAAATCAGCTGGTTGATGCTGGTGTAATTAGAACGCCGGTAAAAGAAGACGACGCCGTGCGTTTGCAAACAATTTTTGAGGAAATAACTGATATAATTGCCCAAACCAAACCTCAAGAGATGTCTATAGAAAAATTGTTTTTTGCCCAGAATGTTACCACTGCCATGACAGTGGCGCAGGCCAGGGGGGTAGTGTTGCTGGCCGGTATGCAAGCCGGTCTAAAAATCGCCGAATATACTCCGTTGCAGATTAAACAAGCCCTAACTGGCTACGGCCGGGCCGAAAAGAAGCAAATGCAAGAAATGGTAAGGGTGCTTTTGGGCTTAAAAGAGGTACCCCAGCCCGACGATTGCGCCGACGCACTGGCCGCGGCTTTAACTCATGCATCCCAACTTAAGGTAAAATAAGCCAAGATGATTGCAACTCTTTTTGGAAAAATCAGTGAAAAAATTGGCGACTTGGTAGTTTTAGACTGTGGCGGTGTAGGTTATGGATTGTTTGTAACTTTTGAGGATTTTGGCAGTCTTAATTCCGGCGATTCCACCAAACTATTTATTTACGAGCACATCCGTGAAACCAGCCACGACTTATTTGGTTTCCGTAATCTTGAAACCAAATTTTTATTCGAGCAGCTACTAAGCGTCAATGGCGTTGGCCCCAAAATGGCTTTATCAATTCTAAGCATTGCTAGCTCTAGCCACGTACGGCAGGCAATAGCCGCCGGCGATACCAAGTTCATTGCTCAGGCAAATGGCGTAGGCAAACGGGTTGCAGAGCGGGTCGTAGTTGACCTAAAAGACAAAGTCGGCCTTACATCCGATGAAGGCGCTACCAACTTCTTAACTACCGGCTCTAACCCTAACGACGAAGCTCTTCAAGGCCTGGTGGTGCTGGGTTATTCCGTTCAAGATGCCGCTAAGGCCTTACAGGGGGTAGATGAGCAGCTAAAACCCGCCGACCGCATCAAAGCCGCTCTCAAGTCCTAAATTGCATATTAGTAGCTTTTATGTTAATATATTAATTAAATGACTAAGAAGACTTATCATCCTAATCAATCTCAACTGTTCACTGCTAACCTAGCCTGGAATGATTTAGAGATTCAACCTTCAGTAAATGAAATCCCTTTAACCATGGGCGAACCCGGCACCTATGTAGATGTTGAGGAGCGAGCTAAACTGCTAATAACGGCACTCGGGGCATTCAGCCAAAGGAATAGTCGAAGAACGTTCCCCTTAGCCGCATATACTTCGCAATACAGCTCCCCAATATGGCAACGATATCAAGAATATACCGAACCTGTAGTAATCCCTGGGGCCCGGCGTAATGCCGAAATGTACGATCGGATTGCAGCACACAGTTTTTGGCATGCCACAGGCTTTCCTGCTTTAAAGAAAGTTGTCGGAATAGAGAATATAATTCGACCAAAGCAAATAGACGAAAGAGCTATAAAAATGTGGGATAGCTTTCAGGATCTATATGGTCGGCCAAAAGACCTAAAAGATAGGAATGGCTACAAAAGAAAGCTTGGCAAATTTGTGACTAATGTTGTCGATTCAGAAGCCAATGCCGCATAAAGTATAATTGGCTTATGAAAGAACCAGAATTACACCCACAAATGCCCGATGACTTTGATCGCCGTGATGATCAGGGGATCTGGACCGGCCAGTATGCGCGGGAAGGACAGTATCCTCCCAAAGAGCCAATTACTAAGGATGCATCTGCTGGTCCAAAGAAGCCGGTAAGAGCACCGGTGCGGGGAAGTATCCAGCTTCAAATAGCTGATAACGATAAAACCGCTGAGGAAACTCACGATAGAATGGAAAGTGAATCCGAAATGCGCCAAACAGTTACCGACGAAGAGCGCTTACATGGTGCTGAGCAAGCCCGTAAATGGCTTGATGATAATAAGAAATAGTATCTCCAGATGAGTTTTTTGGAACAACTACCTAAGCCATTCTTTGTTTTGGCACCGATGGACGATGTTACAGACACGGTTTTCCGTCAAATTGTAGCGGGTTGTGCCAAGCCCGATTTAATGTTCACCGAATTCGTGAATGTTGATGGTCTGCAAAGCCCGGGCAGGGAACATCTAATGCATAAGCTCAAGCTATCGACCGCCGAAGGCCCGGTGGTGGCTCAGCTATGGGGCTTAAAACCTGAGAATTATTACAAAACTACTAAAGAGATTATCGAAATGGGCTTTGCCGGAGTGGATATTAACATGGGCTGCCCGGTAAAAACTGTTATTAAAAATGGTGCTTGTGCGGCACTTATAAATAACCGCCTGCTGGCTGGGGAAATCATTGATGCCGTCAAAGCAGCAGCAGGGGACACCCTGCCCGTCTCTGTTAAAACTCGTGTGGGTTTTACAACGATTGATATGAGCTGGATTGTTTTTTTGCTCAATAAAAAAATACTTAACATGTTAAGTATTCATGGCCGGACGGCCAAGCAATTATCTAGCGTTCCAGCTAACTGGGACTTGATAGGCCAAGCCGCACAACTGCACACTTCCCTTTCACCTTCAACTTTAATAGTTGGTAATGGTGATGTGATGAACCTCCAAGAGGCCGAGGATTTGGCAAAAAAACATAATTTAGATGGAGTGATGATTGGCCGCGGTATTTTTCATGACCCATTTGCGTTTGCTCAGGAAAGTCCGTGGCAGGGCTGGACCAAAGACCAAAAACTGCAACTTTTTGTTAAACATATAGAACTCTATCTAAAAACTTATCAAGACGGTCAGCGCCGGTTCGAAACTTTGCGAAAATTCTGCAAAGTCTACATCAATGGCTTTGACGGAGCATCAGAACTTCGGACCAAATTTATGAATAGCAATACTCCAAACGAAGCCCTGGAGTTGCTAAAACAATAGCCTTTATCTCTGTTATACTGGTGTTTACGGGGGCGTAGCTCAGTGGTTAGAGCAGTCGGCTCATAACCGATTGGTCCCTGGTTCAAATCCAGGCGCCCCCACCATGATTATGTTTGAGAAAATCCAAAATATTTATAACAACAAAACCACCAAACAACTACTAGATGTCCGGAATCTTGGCTTGTACGTTTTTGGGATAGTGATTTTGGCAATTGCCTGGAGTGGTGCTAAAACCGTCCAGAATAACTACGAACTGCAAAAGAAAATTTCTACACTCCAACAACAAAACGCTATTTTGTCGCTGGAAAACAACAATACTTATTTGCAAAACCAATATTATAAGACTGACCAGTATTTAGAGCTGTCAGCCAGGCAGAATCTAGGACTGGCCGCCCCCGGCGAACAAGTACTTTTGGTATCAAGAGAAGCGGCCCTCAAATACATAGACCCAAACCTAGGCCAAACCACTGATACTACCAAAAACGCAGTGGCTGACAGCCGCTCAAAACCGGTTAAAAACCTGGAAGCTTGGCGCGATTTTCTCCTCGGTCGGAAGCTTTTTCAAAACTGAGACAAACAGGGGTAAAACCGCTTCATTGATAAGTTTACAACATAGCTCACAGGGGCGGATTTGACTTATATTTTACGACGTGTACGATGGTCTTTGTATCTCTACGTTTTTTGTGAGGTGGAGATGCATCAAAACCGAATCTAAAAACTGCTAAACTAATTAAATTTTATAACCGCGTAAATAGCGCGGGCGGTTTAGATTTGGTAAGGAGGATAAATGCGTTTAGCGACGATAACAGCCGGATTGGCTGGAGCCGCGGTATTAGCAGTGCTTGGCAGTCCATCTGCACATGCACAAACACAACCACAAAACCAACAAAGCCAACCAAAAACAATTCAATCGGTGGTGGTAGCCGAAGGTGATACGCTGACGGCAATTGCCGACGGCCATCAAACAACCTACGTTAGGATATTCGATGCTAACACTGGCATTACAGATCCTAATTTAATTTATCCAGGCGATAGTTTGCGGATTCCTGATGCCAGCGAACAGCTGGCAACGCGGGATATTCCAGCGGCTTTTGTGGCTGCAAATCCATTACCTGTGGCTCAAGCCCAAACACCACCCGCTCCTGCAGAAGCACCTCTGGCCCAGTCTGGTCCAGTTTCGGGATGCGGTGATAACCAATATGCCAACTTTATCTACTCCCATGAATCGGGTTGTAGAACTACGGCAATGAGCCCTAACGGCTGCTTTGGCATCGGGCAAGCCTGTCCAGCCAGTAAGCTAGCCTATTGTGGGGCAGATTACGCCTGTCAGAACGACTTCTTCACGGCTTATGCCGGTAAATACGGTGGTTGGGCCGGGGCTTACGCCTTTTGGGTCAGCCACGGTTGGTGGTAAGCCTAGCCTAGCTTTTTGCAAAGCTAGCCAATAAAAGTTTAGTTCACATCTATACAAAAACTCCCCGTCTCGCTTGAGTCAGGGAGTTTAGTATTTAAAACTTGGTAGCGGGGAGAGGACTCGAACCTCTGACCTCATGGTTATGAGCCATGCGAGCTGCCGCTGCTCCACCCCGCGTTAACTTTGAAGGACAACCTACGGTTTTCCTTTAACGACACTTTCGGAATAAATCCGAATTCTGCTTAAGCAGAACCTTGTCTACTACCTTTCCCTTAATTAAAAAGGAAGACCAATGAGTAATTCTAATCTGTTAAACCTTAAAAGTCAATCTGTTGCTGGAGTAACTATATATATTTGGTTTGGGCTTGCCCGGGCTGGTTATGTCTGGCTCAATGCTAGGCAGAACAATGATTAACAGAAGCGGCCCAATTTCCGGCTTACTTTTACGCAACCGTTTCATTAGTCCAATGTTCGTTTAATTTTTCACAAACACATGTTTAAAACTGTGCTTTAATAACAATTACAAAAGATTACGAAGGAGGTTTTATATGAGTAAATCAACAATTGTAGGGGTAATAATCGTAGCTATTCTAGCAATCGGCGGTGTGTTGGCACTAACACATAAATCTAGCAACATTAATAACTCCACAACAAGCACTAACACTACATCGCAGACGAACGGCACCAGTTCTAGTGCCACAAATCAGGCATCAGCCACTGGCGCTATAGACATTAAAAATATGATGTTCAAACCGCCCCAGATTACAGTGGCAAAGGGCGGAACTGTTACTTGGACAAATAATGATAGCGTTGCCCACACCGTAACTGACGATTTGACCAATGTCGGCGGACCGGCCAGTGGCAATATCGCACCAGGTTCAACCTATAGCTTCACCTTTACCAAGGCCGGCTCATTCCAGTATCACTGCACTATTCACCCCAGCATGCGCGGTACAATCGTAGTAAAGTAGTTTTTTTAGCTTAAAATCCGATGGTTCCGCGGTTGGTTGGCTCTTTTCGGTAAACCAAGACTTTATTGATTGAAGAGTGAGCCCCATAGGCCTCCATGGCTCGCCTGTCTTCTAGATGAGAAGTATAGGTCTCTACCGGGGGTGAAATTCGGGTTTACCGAAAAAGGCTGGGACTTGCTGTCAATAGTCGAGAGCATGGCCGACTGGGGCAACAAATATACTAAATAAAAAACTCCCAGAACTGGGAGTTTTTTAAATCGATTGGTAAAAATTACCAGCGATTTTCGCGCGGGCGGTCCTCTTTAGGACGTGCCTCGGCGACCGAAATACTGCGTCCACCGACTTCTGAGCCGTTGAGCGCCTTTTCGGCGGTTTTGCCTTCTTCGTCATTTTCGAATTCAACAAAACCGAAACCTTTGCTGCGGCCGCTTTCGCGGTCACGTACGACGTTAGCGGAAGCTACTGCGCCATGAGCGGCAAATAGTTCACGTAGTTCGTCGTCGGTGGTCGAAAAAGGTAGACCACCTACAAATACTTTGTACATATTAGTTCCTTATTAATTCTTACTAGGTACGACCCTTACTTGATCTGGTAGCTGAACTCTAGCACTGGGCCGAACATTCTCACCAAGAACAGATAAGCTCCTAACATGCCAAGTTAAACATTAATTCAATAAAAAAGCAATTAATATTTTGGATTGACTTTTAGAAAGAATTGTGTATAATATTATTTAGGATTTAGCAAAAACAAAAAGGAAAAAAAGATGCCACAACTAGCATATATTCTTATGCCAACGGCAGACTCACAAATCCTAGATTTGGATGAAGTGTTGTCGGAAGCTTAAGCCAGCTTTTAGAATCACAAAAAACTGCCTCAATCATTGGGGCCGTTTTTATTTACCAGGCGATTAACAGATGTAAATATGCTATAATCCCATCTGTTAAATACGCCAGGGTAGCTCAGTTGGTTAGAGCACAGGACTCATAAGCCTGCGGTCGCCGGTTCGAATCCGGCCCCTGGTACCAGGCATCATATATCAAATATAATTTAAAGTAATTTATGAATAATAAAGTAGACAGATTAGAGTATAACCCAGCCGAACAGCCGCAGACTGCGACCGATAAAGCCTTTCGCATAAGCCTTTACCTAAAAGGTCTTGATGGTTTTTTAGAAACGCTTGGCGGCATATTACTATTGATAGTCAAACCGGAGCAGATAAATCATTTGGCAAGATGGTTTACCCAAGGTGAGTTATCCCAAGATCCGCATGATTTTATCGCAAATCATATACTAAAATCAGCTCACCATGTGACTGGCACTTCTTTGGTATTTGGAGCTTTGTACCTATTAAGCCACGGCGTCGTAAAGATTTTCTTGGTCTATCAGGTATTACGCGACCGCCTGTGGGCTTATTTAGCATTGATTGGTGTAACTGGCCTATTTGTGATTTATCAAGTTTACCGGTTGATAGACAAATTCTCGATGAGCTTATTCTTGCTAACTATTTTTGACCTAGTGATTATTTACTTGACCCAAAAAGAGTACCGTCGACAAGTTATAGCTAAGAAATAGCAATGAAAATCCAAATTCAAAAAGGTAAGTACATTTTGGCGGTTAGCGGTGGAGTGGATTCTATGGCTTTATTACATATGCTGGCTAACAAACCGGGTTTTGAACTAGTGGTCGGGCATTTTAACCACAATATTAGAGAGGATTCCGGGCTTGATGAGCAACTGGTTAGAAAAACCGCAAAAAAATACAACTTAATTTATGAAACGGCATCAGCAAACAATGGAGAATTAAAAAGCGAAGAATCGGCCAGAAACGCCCGATATGCCTTTCTTGCGAGGATAAAAAACGAATATAAAGCCAAGGCTATTATTACGGCTCATCATCAGGATGACAAAATCGAAACAGCCTTACTAAATGTGATACGCGGCACCGGAAGAAAGGGCCTTTCAGCTATTTCCGATAATAAGGGAATAATAAGGCCATTACTGGGGGTGTCCAAGAACGAGTTACTAAATTATGCCAAGCAAAATAATATAATCTGGTACGAAGATCCAACCAATCTAAGTTTAGACTATACGCGCAATCGTTTAAGGCTATCGGCGATGCCGAACTTAACTGATAGGAATCGCGAAAAAATAATTCGCAAACTAGATAAAGTCGCAAAATTAAATAAAGATATTGATGATAAAATCGCGACAATATCGCAGACTATATCCAAAGATGGCAAAATTAATAGAGTAGTATTTAACAACTTGCCTGATGCAGTCGGCAAAGAACTAATCGCCTATTGGCTTCGATGTCAAAATATTCAAGACTTCGACAAGCCGACAATCGACAGACTCAGCAGTGTTATTAAGACTGCTAAAAATAATACAAGACATCCTATAAAACGTAATTATTCAATACTAGTAGGACTTGATTACGTACAGTTTAGCAACACCTTTAAAAAACCCTATTCACTACTGGTATAATAGCTTGGTATGGAGAAAAAACCCTTTAAACTAGGTGGCGGTAAAACCGATGGTCGGAATAATCGGTTTAAGAACGCCGGCTTTATTGCTTTAGTAGTTCTTTTCGGCCTTATTATTTACGCAGCTGTTAATCAGCCAAGTCAGTTAAGTAAAGTGCCATTTTCTCAAGCGATTAGTGAGGCTAACGGTGGAAAAACCCAAGAAATTACTGTTAAAGGTAACGAGTTATTAATTACCCCAAAAGGCCAAACCAAACCGACTGAAAAATCTAATAAAGAAGATGGTTCCAGCATTTACCAGCAGGGACTCCAGCAGGGCAAGGTAGTGCTTAATAATGAGCCGACTAATAGTAGTAACAGTGCTTGGCTGAGCCTGATTCTAGGAACCGTTCTCCCGATTGTAATAATTGGTGGGCTGCTGATTTTTATGTTTCGTAGTGCACAAGGCCAGGGCAATCAAGCGTTAAGCTTTGGCAAGAGCAAAGCTAGGTTATACGGCAACGAGAAAGATAAAATTGCCTTTAAGGACGTTGCCGGTAACAACGAAGCCAAGCAAGATCTGGAAGAAGTTGTGGAGTTTTTGAAGTATCCCAAAAAGTTTGAAGGTGTGGGAGCCAAGATACCTAAGGGTGTTTTGCTAATTGGACCCCCGGGCACCGGTAAAACTCTGTTAGCACGGGCGGTAGCCGGTGAAGCCAATGCTCCGTTTTTTAGCATTAGTGGTTCGGAGTTTGTAGAGATGTTTGTAGGGGTTGGAGCTAGCCGAGTGCGTGATTTATTCAATAAAGCTAAGAAAAACGCCCCATGCATTATATTTATTGACGAAATCGATGCTGTTGGCCGCCGCCGAGGCAGTGGCATGGGTGGCGGGCACGACGAACGCGAACAAACTCTTAACCAAATCCTGGTGGAAATGGACGGCTTTGAACAAGGGGTAAACGTAATAGTCTTGGCGGCAACTAACCGCTCCGATGTCTTAGACCCAGCCTTATTGCGGCCTGGCCGATTTGATCGCCGGGTTAACATCGATTTGCCCGACCGAAAAGACCGCGAAGCCATCCTTAAAGTTCACTTTAATGAAAAGCCGGTCGGTAAAGATGTTGATTTAGATTCACTAGCCGCCAAAACGGCCGGTAGTTCGGGTGCTGATTTGGCCAACATCGCCAACGAAGCGGCAATATTGGCGGCTCGCCACAACCGTAAAGTTATTGAGAACGATGACGTTGTCCAAGCTTTTGAAAAAGTAGCCATTGGCCCAGAGCGTAAGGGCAAGATAATGAGTGAGAAAGAAAAAGAATTAACTGCTTATCACGAAGCCGGCCACGCAATTGTGGGCCATGTACTGCCGGATAGCGACATGGTCCACAAAGTTACTATTATTCCTCGCGGCGGAACTGGCGGTGTAACCTGGTTTATCCCACCGGAAGACAAAAGCTACCACAGCATTATCGAATACAAGGATGTCTTGGCTAGAATGTTAGGCGGACGAGTCGCCGAAGAGTTGGTTTATGGGTCTGAGCGGGTAACCACTGGTGCTGGCAGTGATTTGCAAAAAGCCGCCGAGCTGGCCCGAGAGATGGTTGTTAACCAAGGCATGGGCAAAAAACTACGTGATCAAGTGTTTCATACCGATGACGGCATGATGTTCGATAAGATGATGCACGAACGACAGTATTCGGACGAGACCGCCAAAGTTATTGACGATGAAGTCGAAGCCTTAATTACCGAAGCTGCTAATCGAGCCCGAATAGTGGTCAAAGCCAATATGCCTAAGCTAGATGCCCTTAAAAAAGTCTTGCTCGAAAAAGAAACCGTTGAAGCCAAAGAAGTTTTGAAGATTCTTGAAGGCAGTCATATGCCCAAAGACGCTGGTTTATACTAAATCCTGAACTCGACAAAATGTTAAACTGTTTGTATGGCGATTGAGAGAATTGTTAATACTACAGCTAAGGATGAGCCCGAGGAACAAGAGCTAGAACAAACTCTACGGCCGCGTGATTTTAAAAGTTATGTCGGGCAAGAACGGCTAAAGAAAAACCTGCGCTTGGCTATTAGTGCTGCTAAAAAACGCGAAGAGCCGATTGATCATGTACTACTTTACGGCCCACCAGGACTCGGCAAAACTACCCTAGCTGGAGTGATTGCCAACGAAATGGGTGCCCAAATTAGGATAACCTCTGGTCCAGCGGTTGAACGGGCCGGTGACTTAGCTAGTTTATTAACTAACCTCCAGGACGGCGATATCTTATTTATCGATGAAATTCACCGCTTGCACCGAGTTGTCGAAGAGGTTTTGTACTCGGCTATGGAAGACTTTAAGCTTGATATTATGCTGGGCAAAGGCCCGAGTGCTCGTAGTTTACGTTTAGACCTGCCGAAGTTCACTATAATAGGTGCTACAACTCGTACCGGCGCTTTGGCTGCCCCATTACGTGATCGCTTCGGCATGATTCACCGGCTAGAGTTTTATGAGCCGGATGAAGTTAAGCGAATCATTAAACGATCGGCTGGGATTTTGAACGTCCCAATTAATGACGAGGCGGCCACGATACTCTCCAGCCGGGCTAGGCTGACGCCTAGAATTGCCAACCGTCTATTGAAACGGGTAAGGGATTATGCCGATGTTAACGGCGATGGAATTATCGATACTAAAATTACTACCGATGCCCTAGGCCTACTTGAAATAGACTCGTTAGGTTTAGATCCAGCCGATAGGAATTTGCTGTCGGCAATTATGGAACACCACAATGGTGGGCCAGTAGGCGTAGAGACCTTGGCGGCCCTAACCAGCGAAGAACGCTCTACAATCGAAGATTTTCACGAACCTTACCTAATGCAAATTGGCCTGTTAGAACGCACTCCTCGGGGCCGAAAAGTTACCCTCCGAGCTTGGGAGCATCTAGGTAAAAAACCAACAAAAGCCCAACCTAGCCTGTTATAATCACCTCAAATGGCAGACAATTCTAATCAGGCTCCTCCTGCAACTCCTCCACCTCTAAAAGGTGTTTCATCTCAGAGGAGTGAAGATATGTTGGAGCCCGGCGAGTCTATCTTGAGCGTAGTTCATCGTTCGGCAATTGGCTTAGCCGGTATATATCTGGTAGCGATTGTAGCCGTGGTTGCCATTTTTGGCTTAATAATTGCATTATCACCTGATACTTTTAACTCCAGCGGCGATTCAATTTCAATTCAGTTAACGGCAATTATGGTGGTTGGAGCCGCTTTGTTAGTCTTGATACTATTCACGGCCACTTACGTGTATCGACAAAGCCGACTGTTGGTTACCGACAAGAGCCTGGTCCAGATACTCCAAAAAACTCTATTCATCAGAAAAGTTTCACGCCTGAGTATGTCGAATGTTGAAGATGTAAATGAGGAACAACGCGGTATTTTAGCTAGCATCTTTAATTTCGGAACACTGACAGTTCAGACTGCCGGAACTGAGGATAATTTTGTATTTACATTGTGCCCAAACCCAGCTAATTTGGCGGACAAGATTATTGAAGCTCGCCAAGCCTACGCTAAAGCCACCGAGGAAGAACAAGCCCACGCTGCCCAATATACTTAGCAACTATAGTATTTATTCCTGGAAAGGGTTAGTCCGGGCTTGCTCGAATAAAGTATGGATTTGAGTATTGCTCTGCTCTAGTGATTGAATGTGGCTGATGGCTTTTTGATCGACTTGGGGGATAACAAGTGGATTAGAGGCGGTCTTATCAGCTGCTGGCTCGGCTTTAGCAAATCCGCTAATTTTATACACTACAAAGATGTAAGCCAAAAGTACCACAATAACTGACCCAAAAGCCGCATGCCGACTGTATTTCTTAAGAAACTTACTGATCGACGATTTAAGATTGAGATTTTTAACGCTTAATTCTTTGCTCATGGCTTTATAAATATGTTAACCGTTAGAGTAAAAGATAGCGACTGGGTCTTGGTGGGTGGCTGGACGATTACCTGAGTAATTTGAGCGGTGTGACGATTATTTTCAATACGGCTCAGAAAATCGAGCATTTTGGGGTAGGTTATTTGCAGAGCGGCTGGAACTAGGGGCCCAGATTCTGGAGAAATGGTTAGCTCTAAACTGTATAAGCCAGGAATATCGGCAACCGGTTTGGCTTGGGTTAGTACGCTGGCCGTAGATGAGGCGGAGGTGGCGTCCTGTGGTGTGGTGGTTGTAGTTGTGGTGGCCCGCAGCCCCAGGTTACTCACCGGAAAAGTTATGCTTTGGAGTGACAGGCCAGAAGCACTAGCCATCTGGAAAATCTCCAACACCGATTCGGCCTGGTTTTTATCACTGGGGATAACGGTTTTAGCCACATCTTTAAAGTAAGCGTATTTTTCTACATCTCTTTTTGATTGTTCTAAATTCAGCAGCTCATTATCGGTCGATTGGCTTTTAGCTTTTAAATCGACCAATGATTTACTTTTAGCGCTGATTAATGACAACCCACTAGAAGTTATTACAAAGAAAATAATCACCAATAACGTGAGTGTCCCCATCATAACTAATCTGAGATTTTTGCTGTTTAGCTCAAATTTTCGACGTTTTACAACTTTGCTGGTTGGTTGGCTGGGTGGTTTTAGGATGGCCTTGTCTTGTTTTGGCGGAATCATGTTTTACTCCGGCTCGGGACGCTTAAGAATTTAGTCTGAGCTGTTTTTGAGAACAGTGCCCTTAGTGTAACTGTACATTTATAGTCATCTGGAATACTAGAACTGCAGTTCACGCTGATGATATCTACTTTAGAGAATAGCTGATTTTGAGGGTCGCTAAGATTTACGGCAATTTGGGTGGCAGAGGTATAGTCTTTGGCATTAGCGGTAAAATCGATAGCTCCATTGACTTTATTACTAAGACTGAGTGCCCCCAAAACCGTACCAGGCGGCATATCATTGCCGATGGCTTGGATTAACTCCGAGAACCGAACTTCTTGGCTTAAAACCTTATTTATGACGGTAATATCGCCAGTTATTTCTTTGGCGTCTTTTTGGACTTGGCTTAAGTTTTGCTCTTTGAGCTGAGTATTTACAGAAACTATGTGTTTTTGGAGGTTTTTGGATTGCTGATCGATATAGACCCAACCACTTACAAGGATTACGATTAAACCGCCGATGGCAATGGCTATACCGAACAACCAGATGCGCAGGGTGGTGTTTTGGCGGCCAAAGCGGATGGCATCGGCCCTTGATGGAGGCAGTAGATTAATCATGCGTTAACTTCCAGTGGTTCGATAATTGCTTCGCCAGCAACGGTAATAAACATAGATAAATCGGGTTCCTGGGGCTTTACAAGCTGTCCAAAATCAATAATTTCCCAGGGGTTTAAGTTTTCAGTAGGCAAGCGTAATTCTTGGGAAATATATTGGTTAAAACCGGGCATTACCGCTCCCCCACCAACGGTAATGATTTTGGTGATATTTTTACCAGCATTGTTAGTGCGTTCACTGTAAAACCGGATGGATTTTTGAGTTTCATGAATAAAGGTATCAAGCTGAGGTTTAAGAGCATCGATAATCCGCTGTTGTTTATCGCTAAAAGCAATACCATATTGATTTTTAAGCTCGGTGGCCTGCTCAATATTCATATGCATCGACCTAGATATCAGATTGCTAAAAGTATCACCGCCACCATTCATGGTGCTAGACACCAATAGGCTTTTATCAAAGATGGCAATGTCGGTAGCTAGCGAGCCGATATCAACCAGAATTGCCGGTTCGGCACTCATGTTGCCGACGATTTTGAGCAAGCGTGAAGCGGCATTGATACTGGGCTCGAAAGCGACCGGCTCTAAATCGAGTGATTGTAAAAGGTCTAAGTAACTATCGACAATTTTTTTGGAGGTCGCAACCATCAAAAGCTCCATTTGTTGTTCGTCTTCATAAGAAATTTCGTAATCAAGGTAAAGACTATCCAGAGGAATCGGTATATACTGCTCAGCTTCAAGCTGTACTGCCTCTTTGATATGCTCGCGATTCATTATAGGAATCTTCATTGGTCGGCTGAAGGTGTAGGCGGTTGGCAAAGTACAGGCAACTCGACGGCTAGTTATCTTGCCTACCAGATTTTTATCGAACAGCTCGTGCATGGCTTTGGCAATAACCTCGGGGTTAATGATTACGCCGTTCTGAATAGAACCCAAAGCAAAATTACTAATTCCATAGCCTTTTATAACTGGCGGGTGGCCAGAAACCTTGTCTATTTGCATAGCCTTTAAATTGGTGTGGCCGATATCCAGTCCGAAGAGCGGTTCGTCCTTATAAAATTTTACGGTGCCCATCTTGTTTATTTAGCTTATCCTTATCAGATTATATCAAGTCTTAATCTGTTATGACAGCTAACTATAACCTGCGATAGCGCGTGGCATGCCAAGATAGATTTATGGGGACTTTAGTTGAGTCGAAAGTGGAATCTAGTTTGAGATCAAAAGGTGTTCCGGGGTTAGTGGCAATGTAAATATTTTTGCCGGATAAGCCACCAATTGCCGGAGCTGCCCCAAACTTAGTTTTATCCAGGCAAACTCCATTATTGGCCAGAAAATACATGGCTGGAGCACTAGAATTACCACTGTTACCAAGATAAATTGCACCACCCAACGGACACACGGCAACTTTGGATGCTGGGTCAGCTCCGTAAACAATTAAAATAATTGGGCCACTACCGGCGGCCGTATTAATAGAGTTAAAATTAACTGAACCTTCCACAAAAACGTACCTGGTTGTGCCTGTAGGGTTATAAAAGGTAGGGGTACAACCGCTGGCGGCACACAGGTTGGCCCGAAGATGAACGTTATCGGTGATATTGTATTGGCCGCTGGTTAAGGTTAAATCGCCAGAAGTGCCGCATGAGGCACTGACATTACTACCACTATCGGGGTAATGAGTTTTTTTACTGTTGGCCACCGATGGTATCGAGCGCGGAAAAGCACCAGTGGTCCAGTCGTTGCAGTTGCCGGCACTGGTATAGCTGGCATCCATATACTGCGACCAAGGGATATAAGTTGATTGCACCTGGCTGATAGTATTTTGGTTTGCCGAAACATTAAAACCAGCATTGGTGGTGTTGCCCGGCGGACTTATACAGTTGTTATAAGCTAGCGTTAAATTGGTTTTAGTTTGCCCAGGCGTGCTAAAGGAAGCTGGTTTAACTAGATTGCCCGGTCCGCCAATCGAGCAATTGGTGGCACCGGTATTTTTCCCGCCAACTGTGATATTCTCGGCCACAATATTAGTGGTGTTTTTATTGGTGTTAATATAACCATTCACATATAGGTCTTTGGCATATAGGTTTTTAACACCGCTCTGGAGTTCAATTATGTTACGGCTAAGAATGCCGGTTACCGCCACAGAATCAGAGGTGTGCTGAGTAACTACTTCAATTTTTCTGGTATAGCTCACGGTCGCAGAACTAGCTGGTGAATAGACTTTGCCGATCGCAGTAATAATTTTTTCGTTACTGGATGAGCCCGCCACGACAGTAGTTGAGTAGGTGGCTTTATATAAACTATTACTCAAAATAGTTATTTCAGTAGCACCGGTGCCAGCATAGGTGGCGGTAGGGTCGGCATTAAGATAGCCAATGGCACTGTCGGCGCCCGATTCGGCCGCATATTGCGATTCTAGGGTTAAAACTCGGCCACGACCCCTGGATAAATTAGAAGTAGCATAAACAATTAAGGACGATGCTAAAATCGACAAGAATAGAGTAATTACCAGAATACTTACAATAATCGAGCCGGATTCCTTGGAGATATTATTTGTATGTTTCCTCATAGTTAATTCCTTAAGGCGATTCTAATCACGGTACTGTTTTTGGTCGGGTTAGTGGCTGAAAAGCTTGGTTTTTTGGATAGATTTAGGGTTATCTCCAAAACTTCAACAGCCGTAAAATCCGGCCCGGCATATTGCCCGGTGTTGGGGTCGATAATTGACGTATAATCAATTAAATTGCCGGTACGCGAAAAATATCGAGTGCTGACAGATCCTATGTCTGAAGCAATGGTTTTATCTAATGGGCATGATGCACTGATTTGAGCAGCCGGACAGCTGGTTTTGAGCCGGTTGCCGGCTGCGGAAGGGTTAGCTAGGCTGCGTTGCATAAGGCTTTTACCGGTACCGTCTAAGTACAAAATATACTCATCCTCGTACGGCAGAGTGCCATTCATGATGTATTGTTTGGAGCTATTCAAGCTGTAGTCACGAAAATAAATTAGGGGGGTGTAGCTACCACTGGCCGGTAGAACAGTAGTGCCGGGGATAGCATGGATTGGTAGCCAATATTTGCCACCGGGGATTGACGGATCGGGAACTGCGGCGTTGGAATCTTGGATACTGTTCTGAATTATTAAGCCTACCGATGCCCCGATTTCATCTCGTAGACTATCACCAGAATTGTAGCGCGTGACTAGGGTGTCATTATTCGCTGCTTGGGTGGCAGATGTTCGCCACAAATCAAAGGCAAAAACCATGATTACAATGGTGAGTAGGCTTGTAAAAATCATCGATATCAGCAACTCGGCGATAGTAAAGCCTGATTCAGTCGGCTTCATTGTTGTCCAATTCCATTACGAGTGATGAGCATACGTAGTTCCATGGGCGGAGCTGAAGTATTAAGATTGCTAACTTTGATGTCAATTACCTTACTATCCGGTACGCCTTGTAATGGATCAGCGTTAGGTAGTGAACTGGTTGGGGTGACAGTTAAGGTTGGAGTGTAGGTATAAACCGCACTGCCCCCATTTTCTCCGTAAAAAGTATTGTTGGGGTAGCAATTATTTGTGCCATTTACGATATCGTAATCTAGGGCCCGGTCGATTTCCGGGCAAGCACTTAAAACGGCGTACATATCGTTAAATTGTCGGGCTTGAGTATAATCGACACTAACTGAGTGAAAGGCACTGTACATGGCAATAACAATAATCGGAAAAACTACGCAAGCTGTGGCAATCTCGACAATCGTAAATCCCTGTTGATTAAGTGGTTTTGAAAACAGTTTCATGCTTATGTTAATTATATAGGCTTATTGATCAGAGGCTATAAAGATTAAAGAAAAACCCGGCTGTCTTTACCGGGTTTTTTCAGATTTTTTGTTAGCTGACTTTAGTTGTTAGATTGAACTGCGAAGGTTCCGCCCGCTTCTAGCGTGGCTGTCAAAACGTAGTTAGAACAGTCACCGTTAGCAGCGTTGTCGCAACCACTTGGTGTTAGGACATAACCATAGCAGCTGGAAGTTGTTGCAGCACACAATGATTGTGAACCAGCATCCTTAGGATCAGCCAAAGCCGCTGGGTCTAGGCCTTTCAAGTTAGCTGAGCGGAAAGTCGCATCATTCATGTTGGCCATGGTTGGGTACTTGGCGTTATTAGCCCAATAGGCTTCGAGCTGGCCCTGAACGGCCTTAATGTCGGTCTTGCGTTCCGTATCACGTGCTTTTTGTTGAATACCGTTATAGGTAACTATGACCAATGCAGCCAAGATACCGATTACTACGATAACAATCAAAAGCTCAACGATTGTAAAACCGCGATTGTTCTTTTTTAATGAGATCATTCTATGACCCACCCTTCTTATTTTACTTTTTTTAAATTGGTTTTTAGGAACATTTACTGTTCTATGACTATGATTATAAGCATAAGCTTACTGTTGTCAACCCGTTTGCTTTCACTAGTGGAGGCCTAACCACCAATGTTTTTAGACAGTGAAGCGATTGGTCCCATGACAGATGCCGCAATTAAGCCTACAAAACTACCCAAAACGATAATCATTATAGGCTCGATAATGCTAGTCATGCCATCTATCACAGCATCAACCTCTTCTTCATAAAAATCGGCAACCTTAACCAAAACTATGTCTATCTTGCCAGTTTCCTCGCCCACCGACATCATCTGGCCGACTATCGGTGGGAAGAACTGGGCATCAAGCAGTTGCTTGCCAAGCGGCTGGCCATTTTTTACGGCTTCGGATACTTTGACTAGTTCTTTTTGAATGACAGTATTACCTACTGCTTTGCCAGTAACTTCCAGTGCATCAAGTACACTGACACCAGAGCCCATTAATGACGAGAATGTCCGGGCAAACCGAGCGATCGCCACTTTAGCCAGGATATTCCCAAGAATTGGAGTTTTTAATAGCAATAAATGCCACTTGAATCGGCCTTTAGGGGTATGGATATAACGCCTAAAATAGATTAAACCAATTACCATCAGTGCGATAATGAACACGGAATTTGGTAAAAGTTTAATAATTGGAATTTTATTAAGGATTGGTATGGAATTCATTATGCTGTGGCCAATCAAGAAACTGCTGACGCCCAGCATGGCTCGGGTATAAACCGGCAGCTGAGCGTGTGGTCCGCCCAAATCTTTAAAAATTTTGCCAATTTTAGGTAGTATAAACAGCATAATTCCAAAGAATGCCACCACAGTGATGGTTAAAATCACAATTGGATAAGCCATGGCTGATCGAATCTTCTTACGAATCGTAGCGTCTTTCTCGACCTGTGTTGCTAGGCGTTTTAAAATTTCATCCAAAATCCCGCCAGATTCACCAGCCCGTACCATATTCACGTAAACATCACTAAAAGCACTTGGGTATTTGGCCATGCCATCGGCCAGTGGTGTGCCGCTTTCCACATCATGATTGACACCGGCAATTACTTCTTTGAAGTATTTATTTTCGAGCTGGCTGGATAAGGTATCTAGGGCCCGAGGCAGGGGCACTCCAGCACTAATCATGGTTGAAAGCTCCCGCGTAAAAATCACTAAATCTTTGAGCTTAACTTTGCCTTTGCCGCTCTTGGAGCCTCTGGATTTAGTCTCTTTAACACTAAGCGGTTTATGGCCTTGGTCGCGTAAACTTTTTACAGCCTCATCGCGAGTACCAGCGGTAATGGTTCCGCTAATACTCTGACCCTGGGCGTTTATGGCGCTATAAGCAAATTCAGCCATCTTAGTGTTCGTTGGTAACTCTCATTATTTCTTCAAGAGTAGTTTGGCCTTGCAAGGCTTTAACCAAACCATCGGTTTGCATAGTAACCATGCCTTCTTTAATGGCTTCCATCTGTATTTGGTCGCTGGTAGAGCCACTAATAATATGTTTTTGAATTGATTGAGTGATAGGCAGTACCTCATAAATTCCCAGCCGACCCTTGAACGAGGTGGCACCGGCTTCGCCTTTCATGCGCCAAAGTTTATTCATGGTACTGCCATTGGTTGAGGGTTCGGCGTGAGCAATCGCCTGTGTGCTGTTAAGCACATTTTCCATACCAGCCTGAATAAATTGCATCTCCAGTTTATGAATCCGAGCCATGTCATCAGGAGCGTTTAGGGAAAAAGCGGTTCGAATTCGTTTGATCGTCGGCTCGTCAGGGTGAAAAATTTCAGTGCTTTCTGGAACCAATTTACGGACTAAACGTTGGGCTACCACCGCTCTAACTGTGCTGGCAATCAAAAATGGCTCGATTCCCATATCTAGTAAGCGCGGCAGGCTGGTTGCGGCATTGTTGGTGTGCAGGGTTGAGAACACTAAGTGGCCAGTTAGGGCGGCCTGTACCGCCAAGTTTGCCGTTTCAGAATCGCGAATCTCGCCAACCATAATAATATTGGGGTCCTGGCGTAGTAGAGCCCGCAACCCATTGGCGAAGCTCATGCCGGCAACGGGGTTCACCTGGACCTGGTTAACGCCCGGAATTTTATACTCTACCGGGTCCTCGACAGTACTTATATTTACAGACGGTAAATTTAAGCGACTTAAAATACTAAACAAGCTGGTACTTTTACCAGAACCAGTTGGGCCGGTGAATAAAATCATGCCATGCGGGCTGGTGATGGCGTGTTCGAGATACTCTAGATTTGACCCCCAAAAGCCCAACTCGCGTAGAGTATTCGGTTTACTAGATTCGTTCAAAATACGCATAACTACCTTTTCGCCATCGGCAATTGGCAGAGTACTAACACGCAGGGCGTACTCGCCGGACCCCAGGGTTACTTTAAATCGCCCGTCTTGGGGTGCACGACGCTCATCAATTTTTAAATTCGAGAGAATTTTAATACGACTAACCAGCGCGGCGATGATTTTCTTAGGCAAGCGGTTAGTTTCTCGTAATTGGCCGTCAATTCGGTAACGAATTGCTACAAATTCTTCGCGCGGCTCGATATGGATGTCGCTAGCGCCTTGTTTGATGGCGTATTCAATTAGTAGGTTCACGGTTTTGGCGACTGGACTGTCTTCGGCGACATCAGCTTCAGATACCTCTTCTTCGCTTGGAGTGCCATCACCTTCAGCAATTACTTCAGTTAATTCCGAGCCGATATTACTACGATATTGGTCAATCGCCGCTAGAATATTCGAGCGAGTGGCAATATAGACTTTAATATTCGAGCCCAACTGTTTCTGCAAAAAGCTAAAAGCCTGGACATCGTCAGGGTCCTCCATAGCCAGCCGGCGGGTTCCATTAGGCTCTATATCAAACAGAATGGCATTGTATTGCCTGGCAATATGCTCAGGGATTTGGCCAAAGACTTCTTTTCGCAAATTTTTTGGTACCAACTCAACAAACGGCACATCGATTTTGGAGGCATAGAGTTTAGTTAAGTCAGCTTCTGGTAAAACATTGTTTTTAATAACAATATCTTGGAGTGGTTTTTTCTCGGTCTTTTGCTGTTCGAGTAAGCTATGAAGTTGCTCATCATTAACTTTACGGCTTTCTTTGAGCAATCTTATAACTAGAGCGTCGCTAATCCGCATATGCTTAGTATAATCGAAGTCGACTTTTTAAGCTCCAGCAATTTTTAAACAGTTATTATTGATATAATATAATTAGCAAATTAGGGATTTTGGAGGACAAAATGGCAGACAAGAAAGTTAAAGACGCCCCGGCACTCAGTGGTAAAAGCCAAGCACTACAGTTGGCGGTAGATCAAATAGAAAAACAATTTGGCAGGGGCTCAATTATGCGTTTGGGCGAATCAACCACAACCGACGTCGAAACTATTCCAAGCGGCTCAATTAGCCTCGATTTAGCATTAGGCGGTGGTATACCCAAAGGCCGGATTGTAGAAATTTATGGCCCGGAAAGTTCCGGTAAAACCACGGTTTGTTTACACGCCGTAGCCGAAGTTCAAAAATCCGGGGGCACGGCCGCTTATATTGATGCCGAACACGCTTTAGATCCGGCTTACGCCAAACGCTTGGGAGTTGATACCGACAAGCTTTTAATTAGCCAACCCGATAGTGGTGAGCAAGCTTTAGAAATCCTAGAAACTTTGGTTCGCTCTAACGCGGTTGATATCGTCGTAATAGACTCAGTGGCGGCTTTGGTGCCCCAAGCCGAAATCGAAGGCGACATGGGCGACGCTCACATGGGTCTCCAGGCCCGTTTAATGAGCCAGGCCTTACGTAAACTAACAGCAGTAATTAATCGCTCAAAAACTACTGTTATTTTTGTTAATCAATTACGCATGAAGATTGGCGTGATGTTTGGTAACCCCGAGACAACCACCGGCGGAAATGCTCTAAAATTTTACGCTTCGGTGCGGATGGATATCCGCCGGCAGGCTCAAATAAAGCAGGCTGATGTAGTGATTGGTAATCATGTTCGAGTTAAAGTTGTCAAAAACAAGGTTGCTCCCCCCTTCCGAGAAGCCGAATTCGATATTATGTACAACCAAGGCATTAGTCGCGAGGGCGATGTAATCGATTTGGCCGTTACCTACGAAGTAGTTGATAAAGCCGGCGCTTGGTATGAATACAAAGGCGAAAAAATTGCCCAAGGCCGTGAAGCCGCCAAAAAATTCTTGGCCGAAAACCCCAAAGCTTTTGATGAAATCGCCAAGGCCACCGTCGCAGCTGCTAATAAACCCGAGTAAACTAAGCTCATGACCGGACTCAATCATGTAGCGACAGGTGCGTTAGTTGCAGCGACTTTTAACAAGCCTTTAATCTCAATACCTGCGGCTCTGCTCAGCCATTTTGTTGCCGATGCTATTCCCCATTGGGACTACAAATTAAAACCGCACATTGCCCGACGCCAGGTAGTTATGCTGGCCGATCTGGTTCTCAGCCTAGCGCTTTTGCTTATCTTAGCTCTAACAGTAGACGCTAATCCGTATCTGGTAATTGCCGGCGGGTTGCTTGGGATATTGCCGGATACGATGTGGCTGAGGTTCTTCATTACCGGCCGGCCGGCAATTACGGGCAATCCTAAACGTTATATAAATCGACTCAGGCAATTCCATCACTGGATTCAATGGAGCGAAACAGCTAAAGGATTTTTTGTTGAATTACTTTGGTTCCCGCTAATTGTGTGGCTGATTTACCAAGTCCACCATTAAGACTATGAAAATTACTGCTATAAAGGTCCAGGTTAAAAACCCAGAGCGAGTCAGTATTTTCGTCGATAGTAAATACGAATTTTCATTGACCTTAGATGAGCTAATCAAACATAAGTTAAACAATCATGATGAATTAGATGTGTCGGCAGTCAAGAAATATAAAAAAATTTCGGCTGACGGGAAACTTCGGGCCAGAGCACTAGAGTGGCTAATTAACCGGCCGCACTCTGAGCACGAATTCCGTGATTATTTGTATCGTAAAAAAGCCGAAACCGATCAAATCGACGGGCTTGTAGAAGAGTTTACTAATAAAGGCTATCTAAATAACGTCAAATTCGCTATTTGGTTTGCCGAACTCCAAGCTCGTCGTAATAAAAGCGACCGCCAAATTAAAGCCGAATTATATAAGAAGGGGGTCATCCGGGAAGTGGTAGACGAAACATTGCAGCAGGGAAGTGTTGATGAGCATGAAAGATTAATACAATTGATTCAAAAAAAGGCCCAACTTAGTCGTTATAAAAATGATCCTCAAAAATTAATGCAGTTTCTGGTTGGCCAAGGCTATAGCTGGCAGCTTGTAAAAGATACCATCGCTAATAACCCAGAGTATAAAAATACTTAACAAGTTAAGTATTTAAGCCGAAGCCACGGCGCCGGATAGTTCTTCAACATTTGCATTAATTTCGGTGCCCCGAACCAGAATATATCTATCGGTTACTTCCAAGATTTGGTCTCGGTCAATAATTAAGGTATCTTCGGAGCTGAAGATCTTGTGTAACGGCCTGGCGACATACAATTTTTGGACAAAAAAGCCGTCGTTATAACTAAAATCGCTCACCCTGCCCAATCTTTGGTGTTTTGTTCTAACCTGCTTATCAATTAACTGAAACTGAATTTCCAGAATTTCTTTATGCCGGACTAGATCCGCAGGATCGCTCAAGGCATCTTCGTCATTTACAGCCAGACCATTGGGCATGGTTTCGCGAACATCCTCGGCCAGCAACACTTGTTTCCGGCCGTTGGCACCAAGACACCACCAGCCCATTATTTTTAAATTATGAGGGTTAATTAAAGGAGTGTTAGCTATAGCTATCTGGTTTCCTGCCCGCAAACTCATAACTGGCTGGTTAATTAAGGACCCACTCAACTTCAACATACTTGTTCATAGTATAATCCCGAAAAATTCAATTCGCTACTGCTTGCATAAACTTATTTTTGACCGATAATTGAATTAGATGAGGAAATATTTTATAAATATATTTCTTATGCTTTTGGGGGTTATATTGCCTTTCAAGTCGGTTTTGTCGGCCACTACTCCCCCGGTCCCAGCTGTGCCCCTAACTCTGGCCGTTTCCGAAATAAAAGTTACTGGTGATGAGTTTATAATTCTGCGTAACAATACTGGCAAAGACATAGCCGACCTTAGCGGTTATTGGCTAGATGATTTCAATAGTAACCAACCGCTCGGCTCTGGTGTTAGTCGTTCTACTCAACAACTTCCGGCTACTAAGTTAGCCAATGGCCAAACCGTTTTGCTAAGTTCCAGCGGCATGGCGGTTTGCGGTGCGGCAGTAGTTTCAAAACTTTCGGTTAGCTTAACCGATTCAGCCGGTTTTTTACAGGTCGTTCAAATATCACAGACTTCACTTGGTGTCATGCAGGTTCCGGTTGATTATGTATCTTGGAGCTCGGGCGCCGACTCGATAATTTCTAATTTGCCATCCACTACCAAAGACCCTAAAGCGGCTTACTATAGATACGCCAATAGCACTGGTTACGCCTGGCAGTTAGCTGATCTAGATACGACTAACCCATGTCAGTTGAACGTCGCCGGTGGAGCCACAGTTAGCACCGGTCTAACTCAGCCAATTTCGCCGGTGCCTAGCGTAGTTGGGATTAGTGGCAACAATAGTCTAAATATTCCCTCCGACGATGTCGGTTTGGCGGCCCCCCAAATTTCAGAAGTTCTGCCCAACCCGGCCTCGCCTCAAATTGATGCCGACGATGAATTTATCGAACTATATAACTCCAACAACAATAGCTTTAATCTGAGCGGTTTTATTTTGCAGGTTGGCACTACAACTGTTCATAAATATAGCTTCCCAGATGGTACTCACATGGATCCACACCAGTTTATGGCTTTTTACTCTTCAGATACTGGCTTGAGTTTGAGCAATACCGACGGACAAGTTAAATTGCTAGAACCCGGTGGGAATGTCTTGGGTCAGACCGATGAATATACCTCAGCTAAAGACGGCTACGCCTGGGTACCGGCCGACGGGCTGTGGCAATGGACCACCACACCAACCGCCAACGCCGCCAACATCATTACAACCCCACCGCTCAGCAAATCAGCTGTCAAGTCTGCCACTACAACCAAATCCGCAAAATCAAGCAAAGCCAAAACTAAGGCAACGCCCATAAAAACGTCATCAAATAGCTTTTCCAGCGGAACTCCAGCTAGCAGCCTGCACCCGGCGATACTTGCCGGCATAGGCTCCTTAGCCGTAATATATGCCCTGTATGAGTACCGAAATGATTTGGCAAACCAACTCTACAAGTTCCGCAGAAACCGAGATTCTCGGCGAATTGCTGGGTAGTCAGCTATCTGGTGGTGAGGTAATCGAACTGCGTTCCGATTTGGGTGGTGGTAAAACTACTTTCGTTACCGGTCTGGTTCGTGGTACCGGCAGCCAAGATCGAGTGTCTAGTCCAACCTTTACCCTCAACCGAATCTATAAAGCTAAAAAGTTTGATATCTATCATTATGATTTTTACAGGTTAAGCGAGCCGGGTATTCTAGAAGAACAGCTGGCCGAAGCTCAAACTCATAAACATGTTGTGGTGGTTGAGTGGGCCGGTATTGTCAAACAAACTCTTGCGAATAATCGAATTCTAATTGAATTTCAGCCGGTAGCCCAGAATCCCGATGTGCGACAAATTACTTTTAGATATCCGGACTCAAAACGAGCGATTATAACTTATTTAGAAACAAAATTTTCAGAGTTAAAGCCATGATAATCCTAGCCATAAGAACTGATAAACCTCAAGCCGAACTGTACATATATGATGATCACAGAAAACTGTCTGAGATAAAATGGGAAGCGCACTTAAAGTTGGCTGAAACTCTAAATGCCAAGATTAAAGAAATACTTGATAGCTCAAGTATTTCATATGATGATCTTGAGGGCATTGCTGTATTTAGGGGTCCGGGTAGTTTTACTGGCTTGCGGATTGGAATCAGCGTGGCTAACGCCCTGGCCTATGCTCAAAATATACCGATTATCGCTAGAGGTGGCTCGGACTGGTTAGACCAAGTTATCAAGGATATGGCCCTTGGTAAAAACCACAAAATTGCCCAGCCTGAATACGGTGCACTCCCTCATATCACCAAACCCCGCAAGTAGTCCCAGACCTTAGATTATGATATTATTTAGGTGGATTTTGATGCAAGTTTTGGGATAAATCCGGTTAAATTTTACTAACATCTGAAAACCTAAACTGTTTGATACTTGCCTGATAATGAAGTGATAGTGATTCTGGCAGTCTAACAGCCATAAGGTCTTCTGAAAGAGGAGGACGACATGATAATAGTTACTATTGTGCTAGCAATAGTTGGTGTTTTAGTTGGCGGAGGCGGCGGTGTAGCAGTTACTCGACGTCAGCAAAGCAAACTGGCCGACGAATCAAAAAAAGAATTACAAAAAGCCAAAAAAGAAGCCGCCGAGACTATTCGCAAAGCTGAGGAAGACGCCGCTAGGCGGATTGAGGAAGTCCGCAAAGACGAGCAGAAGCGCCGAGGCGAGCTTAAAGACATCGAGCAACGGTTAATTAACCGAGAAGACAGTTTTGATAAAAAACTCGATGATTTAGATAAGCGCTCCGAAAACCTGCGAAAGGCTGAGGCCGAAGTAGAGGACTTAAAAAACGAGATTCGAGATATTCGCACCAAACAACAAGATAAGCTTGAAAAAATTGCCAAACTCAGCAAAGTCGATGCCGCTGAAAAACTAATGCAAATGACCGAGCGCGATATTAAGAACGACCTACTAGGCCTAATTAATAAAGCTCAAAACGACGCTAGGGAAAACGCCGAAGAACAGGCCTCACTAATCTTGGTAACTACTATGGAGCGCATGGCCAGTGAAGTGACCTCAGAGCGAACCGTAACTGCCGTAAAACTGGAAGACGAAGAGATGAAAGGTCGGATTATTGGTAAGGAAGGCCGTAACATTCAATCCCTCCAACGAGCCACTGGCGTGGACATTCTGGTAGATGAAACACCCGGGATGATTATTCTATCCAGTTTTGACCCGGTGCGTCGTGAAGTCGCCCGCCAAGCCATGGAGATGTTACTCAAAGATGGACGTGTTCACCCCGGCCGAATTGAAGAAGTCGTTGAAAAAGCCCAAAAACAAGTTCAAAAGGATGTTATTCGGGCCGGCGAAGACGCTGCCCGAGAAGTTGGAATTGTCGGTGTGCCAAAAGAGATCCTACAGCTTATGGGTGAGCTAAAGTACCGCACTAGCTATGGTCAAAATGTTTTGAAGCACTCCACTGAAATGGCTCAGCTAGCCGGAGTGCTAGCCGAAGAACTTGGTGCGAACGTAAAAGTTGCCAAGTATGCTGCCTTGACCCACGACATGGGCAAGGCTTTAACGCATAAAGTCGAAGGCAAGCATCACCATATTACAGGCGAAATGCTCCGTAAATACGGAGCACCCGAAGAGGTAGCCTTAGCTGCTGAGCAACACCACGATGATGTTGACGCCACTTCTATAGAAGCCGTGATTGTTCGGGTTGTGGATGCCATTAGCAGTGCCCGGCCAGGGGCTCGTAACATTAGTGCCGAAAACTTCGCCGAGCGCATGAAAGAATTAGAAAACACTGCCTTAGGCTTTGACGGGATCGAGAAGGCTTACGCCATTAGTGCCGGCCGTGAAGTTAGGGTGTTTGTTCAGCCCAAAGCCATCGACGATCTATCAGCTATTCGGCTGGCCCGCGATATTGCCAATAAGATTGAATCTACCATGCAGTATCCCGGAACAATCAAGGTGAATGTTATCCGTGAAACCCGTGCCATCGAATTCGCTAAATAAAAAATACTTAACAAGTTAAGTATTTTTCGTGGTCGGGGTGAGAGGACTCGAGTTATTTTGCTCCTGCCCAAAATGCAAGCATTGGGCGAGGCGGCCAAGCAAGGAAAACTCAAACAGTCGTCGACTGTTCTCGCCTATCGGTTCTCGTTCTAACCCAAGCAATGAAAAACGTCCCACCAACAGGTGAGACGATTTTCATGGTCGGGGTGAGAGGACTCGAACCTCCGACCCCCGCGTCCCAAACGCGGTGCGCTAGCCAACTGCGCTACACCCCGGACTATGAACAGATTAAATTATAGCAAAAAACAGGGGTAGGTTATAGCTATTTTTTATTTCGGGCTTGGTGGTAAAGTACGGCTGTAAATATTGCATTGGCAACTTTAAAGCCTACCAAGCTAGATGCACCCAGTACAATGCTGACCACCCAGCCGACATTGCTAGCAGTTTGGCTCCTAAAAAAACCATGTTGAATCAGTTTTGGGGCAACAAAAATTAGAAAAACTAATAAGTACATGCTAATCTTTAGGACTAAACTCTCTCGCCAAGACTTACCAAGAGTATCGATAGAAACCCTAACAGTCTCGCCCATCTTTTTGTTGGTTGTCAGTATGGCCGGGGCCGCCTGGGCCATGTGCATAGTTAGCGAGCTACCCAACACTCCCAGCCAACCTCCGGGTAACTTTCGTCGCTGAGCATAGACGCTGAGCGGGAAGAAAAAAACCGAAATAATCGCAAAACGGGTAACTCGGACAAAGTTTTTGCCAACTCGGGCTAATCCGTAAAATGGTTTTACGTCCCGGCCTTCTAGCTTGGCGATAACGCTGATTGACACGGCACAAGTAAAGTAAGCAGCTACTAGGGCACTGTAAAACGCCCAAAAACCAACTAAGCCTAAAACGGTATGGGCTTTGTTTGGGATATATGCACCAGTTTCCGAAAAGACTCGGCGGTACCAACTAGCAAACAAGGTCGAGCTAACCAACGGGAAAGTAATTGATATAAAGACCGCGGCTATATAGGGGTAAGTAGCTATTTCTGGATGATTTTTAAGCACTCGAACAGTATCCTTTAGAACTATTAAAGCTCCACGGATGGACTCCAAGACAGAGCTAGGAAATTGCTTAAGCGACATGCTTGGTTTATATCAACAATAATCGTAATCCGCAAATTGATAGCAAATTCTGTTATAATTACCCCCGTTAATATCGGGGATTAGCGCAGCTTGGTAGCGCGCCGCGTTCGGGACGCGGAGGTCGTGGGTTCAAATCCCGCATCCCCGACCAAAAAGGAGTACAATCTACCTAATGCTTGCGGTTACTGCCTGCCTAATCGGAATTTTTGGTTTATTAATAATTGCTGAGCTACTCGGCAAGTACCGCATATTAAAGGGCGAGTATCATCGTAAGTTCTTACACATCACAGCAGGGAGTTTTATAGCTTTTTGGCCTTGGCTAATAAGTTGGCGGTCAATTGAGCTATTTGGGTTGGCAATGCTGGCGGTCATGGTCGCCAACCACTATTTATCATTCTTGAACTACCGCGGACGAGTTGGCCGGGCTACTTTCGGTGATATGTTTTTGGCTCTGGCTATTTTTTTGTCAGCCACACTAACCCATAATAAAATCTTTTTTGCATTGGCAATTCTAGAAGTTGCTTTGGCCGATGGTTTGGCAGCCGTTATTGGCATAACATATGGGAAATACTGGGGGTATAAAGTTTTTCATCACCGCAAGACGGTAATTGGCTCAATGGTGTTTTGGTTAGTAACACTGTGTATATTTGGTGCTGGCTTATTATCTGCCCACAACGCTATATCATTCCAAGACTACTTTTTACTTTTGTTACTTTTACCCCCAGCTTTCACCCTTGCTGAAAATTTTTCAGTATTCGGACTAGACAATTTAATAATTCCGCTTCTAACAATAATTATATTGCGGACCGTCCAGATTTAGGCAACACCAATTAGGATACCGGCGACAAATACAATCGCCCCGCCGAACATAACCATGGCAATCGATTTCCAGAACGGCATATTGAAAAAATGATATCTAATATAGCTAATTGCCATTAACTCCAGAGCGACCACAATTGAGGCAATCACCAACGCAACATGGAAATTTGATAATAAAAAGGGCAGGGTATGAAAAATACCGCCCAGAAAAGTCATAGCACCAATTATTACTCCTCGCCGGAAAGGGTGGCCGCGGCCGGTTAACTTTCCATCGTCACTCAGTCCTTCGGCAAACGCCATACTTATGCCGGCGCCGACAGCCGCCGACACACCAACCACAAATGCCACATGCGGTCTGTGGGTTGCGAAAGCGGCAGCAAAAATCGGGGCTAGCGTAGAAACGCTACCATCCATTAACCCAGCTAAGCCGGGCTGAACAGTCTGCAATACAAATTTATCATCTTGTTTAGTCATAGATCTTGGGGTGCCTGAAGGGACTTGAACCCTCGACTTTCAGTACCACAAACTGACGCTCTAACCAACTGAGCTACAGGCACCACAACAGGGGTGATTATAGCATTTATATACTCAATAAACCAGAAGTTTAATCGATAGGAACTGTTGTTACATCGAAATCGTAAGCGTACTGGTCCATAACTAATTGATCTGTGCCGTTATCAAGATAAGCATAGGTTTTTTTGGCAGACTCTGGCATTGCCAGGCTTCCTAATATTATCGGGGTAATAACTGCTTGCTCTGCTTCTCCAGTAATTTCCTCAATTGGCACCAATTCTGCTTCGGACATATTACCTAAAAGTATAATGGACATGCTTAAGTCAGCCTAAAAAAATCTGTTGTTAAATGACCGATGCATAAAATTGGTACAGCACACTGAACGAGCTTAGAACCATTTTAACCAGTCTATGATGAAGCTTGTTCTAATACTTACTGAAGTATTTTCTGGCGATATTAAACCAGTAGAAATCTTTAACATCTGAATCATCAAAAAGATTCCGTGAACTTCTCTTCCCGTTCTCCGGGGCAAAGCTGTCATCCTTATACTTTAGATAGAAATCTACTGGCTCGTCCTTATGTAACAAGTAATGAGGATAGTTATTTGCCTCATCCATTTCTCGATGGACCGTATTTGCTCTATTTATAAATAAATTCATGAACCCTCCAGACCTGAATACTTACAGCTAGACCTCCTAGGACCTCTAACCTACATAAATGATACCTTTAAGATGTGCGGCCCGCCGTGCTGGATATCACAACCTCGATGTGGATAAAGGTATAAGCTAAGTATATGAGTAATATGACTCTTAATAGACACGCCAGTGAAAGTATTGATGCTCATTTCGATGAGGGTACTTCGAAGCGCTATCTGAAGAATGAGATTATCGTACAAGGTGATGAAGAGCCTTCGGGAGTGTTTTTCATTTTAGAGGGCTACGTAAAGGCCTACTCCATATCGCAACTGGGACAACAAAACCTTTTATTAATTCAAGGGTCTCATGAAATTCTGCCTTTGCCTTGGGCCCTAGACGGACCTCAAAAAATTGGTATTTATTACGAGGCGATGTCCGATGTAACTCTTAAACGAACTTCCAAAGCCGCGTTGAGGGCATCCATGGGCAGCGATCCCTGGCTTACCGAACAAATACTCCGCCAATTAGTCGATGCCTTTACAGTTTACGCACAAAGGATTCAAAGCCTTGGGTTTCGATTACCCCGTGAACGAATAATTGCTTGTTTACTTGATTTAAGCACACGCTTTGGTGAAAGGCATGATGATAACAATATAATCAAAGCACCTATAACTCATCAAGATATAGCTGATTCTACAAACATGACAAGAGAAACAGCCAGTAGGGCTATAGAGCAGCTATTCAAAGATAAGTTAATTCATCAAGAAAACCATTTTTTTGTAATTAACAATGAATCAAAACTAAAGTCAGAACTTAGCTAAGTAACGTGATTAAGCGTACATAAATAATGTATATCTTGTTGTTTAATGGTAGCTAGACATCGTTGCCCTTATCAAATGTTAGGCAACATGTCACTAGACCCTTGGTGGAGTAATCGAGGGTCTCTTTATTTCCGTTAACTAAGAGCGTTTTGCAACTTTGGTAAGTCTAAGATTGTGAACAGGTGATCTTCTTGGCCCAATAGGCCTTCGTCAAAAAGTAATTCTAATGCCCGGCTGGCGGTCTCACGGGTCATATTAATTGAATCAGATATATCCTGATGGGTTACCGGAGCATCTATAAGGACTTCTTCTCCTCGATGTTTACCAAACATTTCCGCTAGATTTAATATCTCCGCAACTATTCTTCCACGGGCCGAGCGATACTCCAGAGTCTGGATTCTTTGAGCATAAACGCTAATTATATTTACTGATTGTTTTAATAGCTCTTGCGATAGCCAGATGTTATCTCCCATGGCTATACGTAGCTTCTCTTTGGACGTACGAAGTACTGTAACATCTGACATTGCCTCGTAATATAGGCCCTCTGTATGCACTCCGTCTAAAGCCCAAGTAAGAGGGATGAACTCTCCCGCATCATGAATAAGTAACAAGCTCTCCTGGCCGGCTTTAGTTATTGTGTAGGCTTTAACAAAGCCATTTTTAATAAGATATACACCCTGTGGTTCGTCCAAGCCATTTATTATGATCTCATCTTTTGAGTATTTCAGAATCACGCCATCACTGAAGTAAGTATCAATGTCTTCTTCTCTGACTTTTTCGGTCGGCGTAATTGCCAGTGTGTGCTTTGGCATAACTATATTATATGCAAACTTAGAACTTTACCTTGTGCGTTTAAACACACGCTATGGATTTTACCGTACAGCGAAATGGTACCCCCGGCAAGATTCGAACTTGCGACCTTGAGCTTAGAAGTCTCCTGCTCTATCCAACTGAGCTACGGGGGCAAAATTGAAGGACAACCTACGGTTTTCCTTCAACACCCGGTCGGCACAAGCCGAGTTTGCAAGCAAACCAAGCCGGGCTACTATCTTTCCCTGGAATAGGAAAAGACAAGAACAATGGTGCGGGATGGGGTAGTCGAAACCCCGTCTTAAGTTTGGAAAACTTACATATTAACCGTTATACGAATCCCGCTCGAACAGATGAAATTATAGCAGGTTTACTGGTTATTATTACATCAACTAATTGCCCTAATGCTAAATTTAGTATAATGGTAATGTGAAAACACAACGCAAAAAACTGAAGACCTGGAAGGTAAAGTTTACTATATTCTCAGGCTTAGCTATTCTCGTAATATCCTCGTGGTTTCTCGGTAGAACAGCAGCTGCTCCATGTCTATCAGATAGCCAAGTGCTATCAGCGAATACCACAAAAATAATTAAACCTAAAGCCATTTTAACCAAGCACGAAGTAAATGCTCCGGATGCAAAAGTCGTTTCAAATACTAATAATGTGGTTCTTCCGCCGCTACATACAGGCTTAAGTACAAGTAGCGAACCACAGTTGCGTAGGCTCGCAACATATGAACAATCTGCTGGGGGGGCGGTCGCTTCGGGTATGATGATTTTCACAGAATTGTCTTCGAATAATGCCGATGCACAATCAGCGGCAGTAGATATGGCAAAATGTCTAAGTAATTTTGCGACCTATAATATAAAACCAATTATTATAATGGAGCCAACTTTAAATGGAAGTGCTGTTAGCTTTAGCTCCTATCGAAACGGTGCATATGACTCGGTTTTAGACAAGTACTTTAGTGCGTTAAAAGGTGCAGGTGTGACTGATAGCGAAATGGGTCTTTGGACATACTTCCCAGAGGCAAATCTGCCGCAATGGGGTCCAGTAGATGTAGCTGATTTCGCACCAAACGTGATAAGGACGGTCAATATCCAGAAGAAGTATTTTCCGACCAGCAAGGCGAGTATTATGCTAGATGCTGAAAGCTATCCATCTGGTAGTACGGATTGGGGTAATGGTTCATATGTAAATCTTTCCCCATTTATTAATGGAATTCCTCGGGGCTTGATAGATAGCTTCGGACTTCAGGGTTTTCCTTGGGCCCCCCCAGCTAATCAGGGTGGCGACCCAAGTTACGACCCTTCGATTTATTTAGCTAGCAATCTAGCCATTCAAACTGCTCAACAAATGGGGCTATCAAGTGTCTGGCTCAATACCGGTACTTTTGCAGCGATGTATGCCAACGATAAGTCCCAGACTGTAAATATGTCTGCCACCCAACGCCAACAACTGCTAAATGGAGTTATTACTCAGGCTGAGAACATAAAGAATTCTGGACTTAAAGTTTCCATAAATTTATTTAGTGAAGATAAATCAAAAAGTGATGAAGCAACCGACTGGTCTTATCAAACATCAGATGCCCAAGCCGTATTTAAGTCATTCTCCCAACAGCTTTTTTTGGACAATATAGAGCTATGGCTATTCGATAACTAAAGTTGCGGTTGAATTTCAGCTAAAGCTTGTTTGACTGTCTCGACCGCAATCCCAGTGGACTTAAGATAGGCTAGTTGTGAATCAAGGTCCGATTGGTAGGTGTTATAGGGTTCTGTGGTCTTGTTTAAGCTTGAATCCACCTGGTGATATACAAGTACTAACCAGGTGTTGGTAGCCTGTGCTTGCTGAATCCATGATTGGACTTGTGCTAGCGTGGTTGTTGCAAGTAAGTTTTGAACTTTTATATCATAGATGTCAAAGTTACTTTTTGCGTTATATCCATCCTCGACACCTCGATGAGAGGCGTAATACTGCTTAACATTGTTTAATACTGTTTGATTATAGGCCCCATACGGTGATGCAAAGTCAGTTACCGGTAACCCGATCAGTGTCTGAAGCGTTAGTTGAGAATTCTTAAGTTCCGTATTTAGCTTTATCGTTCCCTGGGACGTAAGATCGGGATGGTCTACAGTATGAGAGCCTATCTCGTGCCCCGCGAGAGATAATTGTTTAACCTGGGCGGTTGTCATATACTGTGGGTCGCCCAGATAACCGCTAACAATATAATCGGTCGCTTTAAATCCATACTTATTCAAGATTGGCAGCCCATTATTGAAGTAACTTTGCCACCCATCATCAAAGGTTAGGGTTACAATCGGGCGGTTAAACCCCACGACACTATATGGGCTTAAGTTGAAGTCATCGGTTTGGAGCCAACCAACGCTGTAGATACTATGATAAATGCTTACTGATACTGCATTAGCAGGTGTAGTGAACTGAATCCTAAACTTTGTCCAGTTAGTTTTATCGGGATAGGTAGCACCCAGATAAAGGTATTGAGTAGTTCCGTCTGATAGGTTTATACCAGCATCAACTTCAGTCACAACGCTAGCTTTGTAATAGTCAGTAAAGTCATATTGATGATTGGCGACTACCGGTTGAGGAGCAAAATACCAATAGCTTGCACCACTAGAATAGCTATTCATCTTGACCTTTAGACTGCGGCTACCACTGTGCCCAGATGTATTTAGGTAGCTAAAGCTTGTAGAGTTTGTCCCCCAAGTGCCTTTATTCCATCCCTGAGGCAAACTTGAGTTACTTGGGTCAGCAGTTTCGACCGAAGGATTAGGCACAATGTTACCAGAATTAATGCTAGCATTGGAAACATTAACATTAATTGGTGTTGCGGAAACAGTTTGACTGTCATTAGTAGTGGCAGTCGCACCTATGGTGTGTGAGCCATTGATTAGTTTAGTAGTGTCCCAGCTAAGTTGATAAGGAGCAAAAGTCACAGGGTTGCCAAAATTTACTCCATCGATTTGAAACTGAATGTTGCTAATACCACTTGGTGAACTGGCGCTAGCAGTAATTTGTCTAGTGCCCGAAACGGCTGAATTAGCAGATGGGGAAGTAATTGCCGCTGTTGGTCCAGCGACTACAGTCGATATCGAATAATCATCGCTTTGGAGCCAGCCGACATTGTTTATGAGATGAAAAATAGTCACATTCTTGGCCGTGATTGGAGCCGTAAAATTCAAACTGGCTTGATTCCAGGTGCTTATGCTGGGCGTCTGGATGCCTAAGTCGCTGTAGCTAAAATGTCCGGCTCCATCGTCGAATTGAGCAACAATGTCACTTGAAATGCTAGATTCGTAATAGTCGGAGAAACTGTATTGGCTACCACCTGTAATTGCAATTGGGCTAAAGTACCACTTGGCATCACCATTCGTGTAGTTGGAGATATCAACCCGAATCCCTTTGGATCCAGTGTGGGCAGCTGAAGGGTAACTAAATGTAGCTGAATTTGTACCCCAATTACCCTGAAGCCAACCTTGCGGCAGGCTGGAATTTACGGAATCGCTACTCTCAACTGAAGAATTATTTATTAGATTAACTGGAGCAGCCTTAGCGGTATGAAGACAAATAGGCAGCAAATTTGCAGCTGCGATCACGGCGAAATATAGAAATGCGTATAATTTTTTCATTTAAATCCGAAAACTTTAAATAACATTATATACGATAAATAACATGTTTGTCAATATCTCAACAATTCAAAGACTAAGCGTAAACATATTAAATAATACTATTTACAAAAGCACATTAATATAGTATTCTAGTAACCAAGACGAGTTTGAGGTTTTGAACTGCCTGTACGAATTTCTTGTGCAGGGGCTAAGAAACATACAGACCCGGACTAAATAATCATAAAGGAGCTTCAGCATGAGTGGAAGTGGACAAGTACTGGGTTGCAGTACAACTGCTTGCAGTGTGGCGTTATTGCCTAACACTGGTGGTTCCCGCGCTCTGTTCTGGGTTGGCATGGTTGCTCTTGGTATCGGCCTTCTGACGTTGGCTGTGACCGGGGCTGTAAGCCTAAAGCAGCGTATGAACCGCGGATAAGGTAGCAATACCTTAATCGGACAACGGTGTGGTGAACTTAATTGTTTGCTACTCCGTTTTCTCTTGAAAGTAGGAACAATGAAATATTTTTATAAGAAGCAAGTAATAATAATTGCTAGTTTGATGTTTATTATTGGCTTGGCCGGAAGCCTGCCAACTTTCTATTATCTATTAACCAATCGCGGATCAGTTAGTTCGCACGCACTACCCAGACCGCCTAGTATTCAGGTAAGCCACCGAACACCTCTAATAAGTGGTCAGCCAGTTGCTATATCTATTCCGAGTGTAGATATTAATATCCCAGTTATTAATGGTTACTACAACCAAAGAACCAAGGATTGGAGCCTATCTTTAGACAAGGCACAGTTCGCTACGCCTACAGTTATCCCAAATAATCAAACGGGCAACACCTTCATCTATGGGCATTATAGGCTAGGTGTTTTCTATACTTTGCCACATGTTCAGTCTGGTGCTGAGGCGACTATAATCACTGATAACGGCTACAAATTTACTTATAAGTTTTATTCTACCTATGCCACACAACCGACTGACTTATCAGTCTTGACCTACAAAGGCCCACCCATGCTAACATTGCAAACTTGCTCTGGTACATGGTATCAAAACCGACAAATGTACCTGTTCAGTTATGTCGGTTATCAAAAAGCTTCTTAAATAAATTTACTTGGAAGTGGTGTTCGATACTGAATTAGTACCCGTAGTCCTACTAAAGTTCTTCACAAAGTTACCAACCGAGTAGAAATGATATGCTACAAACGCGAATACTAGAAGTACTATAAGTGCTTCTAGGGACTTCTGAGCTATTGATTTTGCCGTTAGTCGGACGGACTGTTTCTTTAGTTGCCTATTCATCGAGCTGTGTCCCGTAAAGCTTTAGTATCCAGCGAATATCGGCGGCCCTCAGTCTGCCAGCCGACTATTTGGGTTCTGAATTTTCTTAATACAATTACCTCTATGAACGCTTTAATAAATATTGTTAATTCGATCATCCGCATAAAATAGAACAAGGGGAAAACGCTCATTATAGAAAACCGTTTGGCCGATATAGCCGTAAAAACTGCTAACATTGAAATAAATAGATAGTCAGCTAGGAAAACAGAGGGTATTGCAACCCACCGGTGTGGATGCGTGTTGATTATGACCAGTGGCAAAACAACAGTCATCTGTAGTAGATAAATCGACGTCTCAAGTAGTTGATAGCCAATATAGAGATCGATGGCTTGAGGCCTTGTACCGACTTTATATTTCCTCACTCCTTGGAAAAAACCACGATGCCACCTAGAGGTTTGGATACAAAAATCCTTCAGTGTTTGCGGATCTTGGGTGTAGTTTATAGCTCCTGGGATGTACTTAATCTTCCCTAGTTTTAAACGGTGAAATTGTAAAGTAAGGTCAAAGTCTTCTGTGAGGCTTTCAGCCGAGAAGTCTAGCTTAGAAATTATGTCCGTTCTAAGACTAGTGACTGGTCCAGGGAAAACCGAAACCATACCCATCCAGGACTGCAACCGGCGTAGAACTTGTTGGCCATAAGTATAACTAAACACTCGATATTTACTTATCCAATTACCTCGTAGGCTTTGGACAAAGCCCACTGCGGCCACATATCTCTTACCGATTAAGTTGCGACGATAAATTCGGAAGTAATTCTTACCAAATACACTGTCTGCATCAGCGACATGTAGCCACTGATATCGTTTCTCTATCTCAAAGTAAGCAATTGCCTGATAGACAGCTCTAGCTTTGCCACTGCGTTTTACGCTCAGCACTTGCTTTCTACCCAGCATAGCGACTGCCTCTTTGCGAGTTCTATCCGTCGAGGAGTCATCAACCACAAAGATATTATCTTTGGATTGACCAGCAGCAATCGCTGAACGAATAGTGGACTTAATAATCAGCTCTTCATTATGAGCCGGAAGCAGTAATGCCATCTTTCGTTTGTAAACGCGATTGGCATTCTTTGATTGATTCTTAGGTGTTTTTCCCATAGTAAATAACTACAAAACATAAATACTATATCCTATTATAGTAAAAAAAGCAATATGCTTATGTAATTAGGCTTCGTGGATCACGGAGATGTGGGCACCGAGACTATTTAGGCGGTCGGCCAGATCTTCATAACCTCTGTTAATCGTATAAACGTTGCGCAACATGGAAATCCCAGAAGGGGCCAGCATGCCAATTAATAAGATCACCGCTGGGCGTAAACCGCTGGGAGCCACTATATCTGATGCCCGCCAGCGAGTTGGACCGTCTACAAAGATTCGGTGTGGGTCGGCTAGTTCGAGATTGACGCCAATTTTTTTCATCTCGGTATACATTAAGGCTCGGTCTTCATAGACCCAGTCGTGGATTAAGGTCCGACCTTTGGCCACAGCCACAATTGGCACAAAATACGGCAGGTTATCGATGTTGATGCCGGCTCCGCCGGTTAGTGGGTGAATTTTCTCTTCTGGAGCTTTAAGCTCGCCGTTGTGCTTATGAACTCTAATATCAACTAGGTTTGTCTGGCCATTGTCAGCCTTATAAACCTCAGTCATATCAGTTTTGAGGCCCATCTTATTTAGCTTTAAAAGTTCTAGTTCCAAGAAGTCGATTGGAACCCGTTTGATGGTAAAAGACGAATTGGTGGTTATAGCTGCCGCTAAGAAGGTCATAGCTTCTACTGGGTCCTCGGCTGGTGAGTAGCTAATATTCTTCTTGATGATTCTTACACCCTTAATCTTCAGAGTATTAGTGCCTATTCCATCGATCTTAACACCCAGTTTTTGCAAGAAATAACAGAGATCTCGGACCATATAATTGGCGCTAGCTTGTTTAATTACAGTTTCACCTTCGAAGCGAGCAGCCGCAATCAGGGCGTTTTCGGTGGCCACGTCACTCATCTCGTACATTACGACTGGCTCTTTTGGCAAGCTTCGCTTAACTGTCACATTGTAATGTCCACTGTGAGCCACAATTTTAACTCCAAATTCTTCCAAAGCGTAGATATGCGGCAGAATGGTTCTCCGCCCTAGCTCACAACCGCCAGCATAGGGGATTTGAAACTCCGAAAATTCGTGCATTAAGCTACCGGCTAGCATAATTACAATCCGCGTCTTGCGAGCGGCTTCTTTATTCAGTTTTGATAAATCTAGTGTCTTGGGGGGCCTAATCTCTAACTCATTGTTAGCCAGCCACTTAATTTGCACTCCAATACTGGATAATACTTCGATAATTCGATTAACTTCTTCAATCCGAGCGACTCGTTTTAAGCGAGTAACTCCTTTGTTTAATAAACTGGCACATAAAATAGCCACAGCGGCGTTTTTGGAAGTTTTGAGCTCAATTTCGCCCTTGAGTTCATGGCCGCCTTCGATTCGTAGATTGATAGCCCCACCACTTAGCGAAATAAGCTGTTTATTAAGTACGTCGCTAATGCGAGCAAGCGTATCCAAGCTAAGATTTTGTTTGCCGTGTTCGATACGGTTAACGGCTGATTGGCTTGTACCTAGCTGTTTGGCAAAACCGGCCTGGGTTAAACCGCGTTCTTGCCGTATCTGGTAAATTAAACGGCCAATTTTTTGATTTGTTTCGTGCATTAACTCAAAAATAATATCATCCAAGGTATAGCGTGTCTATATAAAAATAACAACTCAGCAATCCCGGCCAACTTGCTACAATTAATGAATGGTATAGTTTCCCTCATCTTTTTGGAGTTTAATTTTTAAGAGAGGAAATTTTTATTATGAAAGACAAGCCGGTAGCCAAGCTAATAGCATCTGAGGAAAACCGCCAGCGCGAGGGATTAGAGCTAATTCCCTCCGAAAACTACGTTAGCAAGGACGTATTGAATGCTTTAGGCAGTGTTTTCACCAATAAATATTCAGAGGGTTACCCCGGTAAACGCTACTACGGTGGCCAAGATTTTACTGACCCCCTAGAAACCTTAGCGATTGAGCGTGCCAAGAACTTATTTAAGGCCGATCACGCCAATGTTCAGCCGCATTCCGGTGCTCCGGCCAATGTAGCGGTTTATTTTGCTTGGTTGGAACCTGGCGATACGGTTATGGGCATGCGGTTGGACCATGGTGGACACTTAACCCACGGCCATCCGGTAACCACTATGGCCAAACTGTACAACTTTGTACGCTACGGAATTAAAGATTTAGAAACCGGCGAAATTGACTACGATGCCATGCGCCAGGTAGCGCTTAAAGAAAAACCGAAGATACTTTTGGCTGGCTTCTCCGGGTACCCCCGTAATTTGGACTACGCCAAGTTTGCCGAAATTGGTAACGAAGTTGGGGCGATGCTAATGGCCGATATGGCCCACATAGCCGGTTTGATAGCTGGCAAAGCTCTGCCTAACCCGTTTGACTACGGTTTTCATGTCATTACTACCACTACCCATAAAACTTTGCGTGGTCCACGTGGCGGCCTGATATTAACTAAAGGCAAGGTTGGCAACCCCCTAAAGCAAGTCGAGAAAAGCCTGGAGAATTTGCCGACCCTAATTGATAGGGAAGTGTTTCCTGGCTTCCAGGGTGGCCCGCATATGAACAATACGGCCGCTAAAGCCGTGGCTTTTCATGAAGCTGCCCAGCCAGCGTTTCAGGTTTATGCCAAACAAATCCTATCAAATGCCAAGGTTTTAGCCGATGAAATGATGAAACGCGGTTTCAAATTAGTAACTAATGGTACCGATAACCACCTAATAATGGCCAATGTATACACCAGCTTTGGCGTGAACGGCCGAGAAGTCCAGGATATTTTAGATAAAATTGGCCTATCAGCTAACTGCAACTCCATACCGAACGATGTTCTGCCACCATTTCGGCCCAGCGGGCTTCGGCTGGGCACTCCGGCTATGACAAGCCGCGGGCTTAAAGAAGAGCACATGGGTCAGGTAGCCGAGTGGTTGAAAAAATCTATCAAAGGCCGCAATGATGATAAATTACTTAATAGCTTAAGAAATGAAGTGAAAGAATTTAGCCTGCAATTCCCGCTGCCCAGCGATATTTAGCTGGTTCGTTTGGCGATGAAGGTCATGACGGCCGTAGCGGCGACCCAGTTTGGAACAATCAATAAAATCGCCTGCTGGTAAGTGTCGGTATCTCTAAAACCAAAAAACAGGCTAAAGCCCAGGTAAGCGATGAAGGGCAGGTAGGTTAACCAGCCCAGCCAATTATTTGGTAAGTAGCTATCTCGAACCGGTACGAACATGGTGTCTGTGTCGGGTTTTTTACTCATAAAACAATATTATCACTTTACGGAAGCAGCTCGGGTTCTTGTTCCAAACTAATTCCAAACATTTGTTGAACTCGGTCCAAGATCTGCTGTTTAAAGGCTAGTAAATCACTGGTGTGTTGGGCCGATTCATTAACTAAGACCAATGCCTGATTTGGCCAAGTCGCCATGCCGGTTGCTGGGTCACGGACTCCTTTAAAACCAGCTTGCTCAACCAACCAACCAGCCGCAACCTTAATATGTCCGTCTTTAATCGGCCAGCCTTTGATATCGGGATAAGTCAGTTTTAGTTGCTCAAATTTGGAATGCTCAATTATTGGATTAGTGAAAAACGAGCCATTATTAGCGACCTTTTCAGGATCGGGTAGTTTGTGGCTGCGTATATCTATCACAGCTTCCCTGATAGTTTTAGGCGTATATTTATTAGCTCCATGGTCATCCAGATAAGTTTGCAGAGTTTCGTAAAATGGCGGCACCGGGTTGGTTTTGCGAAGAGTTAGTGTGATAGAAACGATAAAAAACCGTCCGCGATCGGTGGTTTTAAACCGGCTGGAACGGTAAGAGAAATTGCACTCGTGGTTTTGGAGTTTTACCAACATATTCAGCGTTGAATCGTAAGCTTCTAGTTCTAATAAAGTATCTGATAACTCGCCACCATAGGCTCCCACATTCTGGACCGGGGCAGCCCCAACTGTGCCCGGCACTAGCGACATGTATTCGATGCCGGTCAGCTTTTTCCCCACCACCCAATCAACCGCTTTATCCCAATTTTCGCCGCTAGCAATTTTTAAGGTTGCAGAATGATTATCTTCACTTATAACTTCACGGCCCATAATTTTATTTACGATAATCAGGCCGTTAAAGCCCTCATCACGCCAAACTATATTACTGCCACGCCCTACCATAATTATTGGTAGCTGCTGCGTCTTGGCCCAACTAACAGCTTCTGGAATTTCTTCGTTTTTGGAAACCTGGGTTAAGTACCGAGCCACTCCTCCTAAACGCATAGTACTATAGGCGGCTAAACTAACGTTTTTCTGGATATTCATTAACCTTATTATAAGCTAAGCTTGCAGGCGAGCCGAAACAGTTAGTACAATATTTGGATATGGCCGAAATAAATCCGCATAGTCAGTATCGCCCGCTTGGTAAAAACCTCAAAGATTTGAGAACTCGGGCTAACGAAAGTTTGGCCGAAGCATCTGGAGCTGTTGAGATTGATGTCATGGAGCTGGCCAGTTTCGAGCTGGGCAAAGCCTGCCCAACAGAAGACGTACTGTTGCTTTTGATAAGCCACTTTGGCGCCAAGGACGATGAGGCGGTTAGGCTTTGGGAAATGGCCGGTTATGCCATGGAAAAAATTCCAATGACTCACGCTGTGAATGTGGAGCTTCTGGGCCAAACAATAAATAATGATAATCGAATATTATTTACCGACGTGGTTGACATTATGGTTAACAACTACGGGGTTATTATGAACTTTATGCAAAGTGGCCCAGCTAACTCATCTCAGTCGGTGGCTAGGGTTGGTATGAGTCGCGAACATGCCAAAAGTATTTTGCTGATTCTGCAGAAAACCATCGCCCAAACCGAAAAGAACTCAGCCAAAAAAACTGCTCCAGACGCCGGTTCAACTCCACAATAACTGGTATAATCAAGGCCACTGCTTAGTTTTTTGATATGCGCGTGTAGCTCAGTTGGATAGAGCGTTGGTTTCCGGTACCAAAGGCCGGGGGTTCGAATCCCTTCACGCGTACCAAGCATCTTTATGCAGCAATGTCGTGGTGCACGATTAGGAATTCAGCGGCTTTACGACGGCATCTTTCGGCGACTATGGCTTCAAGCTCAGCTTTATCGGGATAGCCTGTTTCGAAGCTTTGTGCAGATAGGTCCTCGTACTCTTGGGCTAATTGCTCTAAAACTACCGGATCATCAGGTTTTATATCCGAATCGGATAAAAGATATAGTGGTGTGCCTTCTATCATTTTTGTTTTAATTAATGTTTACATATTCATTTTAGCACTCTGCTCAAACGATTCAAGAGTAGCTCTAATCTGTTACAATGAATTTACTCTTCACGCGCCCGTAGCTCAGTGGATAGAGCGTCGCGCTTCGGACGCGAAAGTCGGCGGTTCGAATCCGTCCGGGCGTACCAAGCATAAGTGCTATTGATTAGTTTGCACATACAAACTACTCTACTACCAGATGCCCGCTAAAAGTCTGAGCTCCCATTTATCCAAACATGTCGCCATTTTGCGAGTTGTGTTTGGCCTGATGTGGGCTATAAACGCAGCTTTTAAGTGGCAAACGGCTTTTAAGGATAGTTTTTTGGATCAAATTAGAGCCGCCAGCGATGGCCAGCCCAGCTGGTTGCATGGCTGGTTTAATTTTTGGTCTACCAGCCTGGCTCATAATCCGCACCTGTTCGCTTACCTAGTAGCAATTGTTGAAACACTCATTGCCCTGGCATTAATTTTTGGTGTGGCTAGAAGATTAACCTACATTTCAGCAGCTATTTTTAGTTTGCTGATTTGGGGCGTGGCCGAAGGTTTTGGTGGCCCGTATAATGCCGAATCAACCGACATCGGTACTGGCATAATCTATGCTGTAGTGTTCTTTTCTTTGTATGGCCTTGAGCGTTTCGCAACCCGGCCTATCTGGTCGCTAGATAATTACATAATCAAACGACTGCCTTGGTGGGCAGTTATCTCTAACCCCTAGATATTAGGCTTCGTTACTATTTTTCTGTCGCTGGCCTTTTTGCCAGCCCATTTGCCGTAGAAAAGGTTCGAACAAATCGTCCTCCATATGCTCTAAATAAAAGCCTTTTATTTCTTCTAAAGTTGGATTTCTATCTTGAAACTTAACAAACGGGATATCAGAAATCACTGCTAGTGGAGTTTGTTCTGAACCTTCGCCCATTACCACCACGGCGGCCGAAGCTAGGGCATCCACTATGTTTGAAATACTAACTTCAAGAAGTCGGCCGAATAAATCAGGTTTACCAACATAGTTATTATTTGGCAAGAATCCACTATAGCGAATGGTAACCCCTTCGGTGCCATAGTGTAGTGGCCGGGCAGTGCTATCGGTTAAAATCACCCCTACATTTTTTATACCGAATCTTTTTACTAGATATTCCCTGACAGAATTCACAGTCTTTTGAGGGTCTTTGGGCCACAATACATACTTGCCGTCACCATTAGATAAATCTATCCCGGCAGCCGGAATTAACGTGTTATGTAATATCGTGAAGCTAAAACCATACTTACTTAGATTTTTTGGCAGGTAGTAATCAGACTCTTGTTCAACAAGCTGGCTTTTATCAATCCCTTCGACTGGTATAACTCGACCTTCGCAGATTGCCGCCACCTTGGATGTAATCGCCAAAACCGAATTATCTTCAAAGCTCCCTAGACTTTTATCAAGTAAACTTTCCAAGCTACCATAGCTGGCTGTAATCTTATCGGTCTTAATTGTCTTAACAATCATAGCTTTGGATTATACCTCAGTTAGAATTCTATCGAGTGGTATATCATGGGCTTGATGTTCAAAACCGGCTTCTACTAGGCCATTAGCAAAACTCAGACCGACTTTTAGTGCCTTCGGCTGTCCAGCTAAAAACTTATCATACCAACCACCACCCCATCCCAGCCGATAGTTCTGACTATCAAAAGCCAAACAGGGAACAATAATCAGATTAAATTTGTCGCTAGGAAACTCGGTACCCACTGTTTTACCCAATAATTTTACTTCAATACCTTGGTTTTTTAGTCGTTTGACTAATGGAGCGGTATCGATTTCGTTGAATTTCTCTATCGGCTGGAACACACAGACTGTTTGATATTTTGTCCAATCAAAATCGTTAATTAATTTCCGAATAATAATCCGGCTTTTAGAGCTAACTTCAGGCGGGCTCATTCGTAGTCTAATCTGCCGATACACAGCTCGAAGCTCGTCTTTGTTCATATACTTAATAGTATAGATAATCCGGCGAATCCCAGAAGCCCAACTCTATTCTTAAGTTGTATCCCGAGCTAAGACTTTCCTAGCAGTCGTCGGATAAGCATCACGAGTTTTGGTGGGCCATGTGCAAAATGCTACTGCAACTAAAATATACTACTCAGGACGAGCGTCTTTGTAGGTTTGTTGCAACGTCCAGCTATTACCATCCGGATCTTCAAAGTATGCATACTTTACGCCGCCCATATTGTTGACTTTACTAATCTCTACGCCGTTTTTCACGAGCTCATTGCGCGCTAACTCTATATTTTCAACTACTAAGTGGGTGTTCTTAACTGATCCAGGGCTAGATAAAACTCCCATTCCGATACCAAAAACAATAGAGCACCCTGAGCCAACTGGTGTTAGCTGGACTACTCGCATCCCGTTTCCGGGTTGTACATCGTGATCCAAGTTAAAGCCTATCTTGTTCTGATAAAAATCTATGCTGTTGTCTATGTCTGTAACTGGCAACATCACTACTTCTATCTTCATTTCCATAACTATTGAGCCACATTTATATTTACCATCCAGTTTATGCCGAATTTATCTACAAAATAACCGAATGAATCACCCCAGCTTTCGGTTTTGAGTGCTTGCTTGACTTGACCGCCAGCCGACAGCTTGTCGAAAGCAGTTGATAGTCGATCATGATCACTACCCGAGAGCGCGATTGCTACATTATCACCTACGGTTGCAGGATAATCTGGATGACCATCTGAGCCCATGATAAGTAAACCATCTGAAGATACCAATCCGTGCATAATATGGTCATTTGGTCCAGCTTCTTTTGGCGGGCCCTTAGGATTCTCCGTCATTAAGGTAATCTCACCACCAAGAGCATCATGATAAAACTCTAATGCTTCACGTGCGTGGCCTTGAAAATTAATATACGGATTTGCATCTATTTTACTCATTATGATCCCCCTAAACTTTGTTGTTATCCTGGCTCTATTATACAGTCACATAATTAAGAAGTACTCACATCTTTCAGTACAGACGGTATTGGAGGGCCCACTGGGACTCGAACCCAGGACACGAGGCTTAAGAGGCCTCTGCTCTAACCAACTGAGCTATGGGCCCGGGCTATAACATACAAACTTTAACAAACTACCTCTGTTTTTACAATATTCTGCGGTACAATTACGAGGTATGAAAATATTGAACGGCTCTGAGTTAGCCGGCTTTATAAAACAACGCCATTCCCAGCAGGTTGGAGCTTTGCTATCTAACAAGCTTCAACCTAAGTTAGCCATAGTCCAGGCCAAAGATGACCCTGTTATAAATACGTACGTTAGGCTTAAAAAACAATATGGAGCAGACATTGGCGTTGAGGTTGAGGTTCATAAATTGGCCCAAACCGCGGTCCCGGAGATACTTAACAAGTTAAGTATCGATAAAACTGTGAATGGCATTATTGTACAGCTACCGCTTGAGGATCCAAGCGAGACCGACAAAATTGTCAATTTGGTAGTTTCCAGCAAAGACGTCGATGCCTTGGGTAAAAAGTCGAAGTTTGAGCCAGCTACGCCAATGGCCATTTTGTGGTTGCTCAATGGTTATAATGTTGAGCTAAAAAATAAAAAAATCCTACTGATTGGGCGAGGAAAACTGGTAGGGGCTCCGCTAGAAAAGATACTAATCGCATCTGGGCATGAGGTGGAAGTAATTGACCGTGAAATCCCAGACCTTAAAACTAAAACCTTAAACGCCGATATTATTATCACAGCCACCGGCCGGCCGGCAATTCTCTACGCCGATATGATTAAGCACGGTGCAGTGGTGGTTGATGCCGGTGTGGCTAGCGAATCCGGCAAAACCGTTGGCGACCTCGACTCCGCAGTCTACCAACGCGATGATTTAACTATCACTCCCGAAAAGGGAGGTGTTGGTCCATTAACAGTCTGTGCCTTATTCGAAAACGTCCTTCGGGCAGCCAGTGAGCTAAATCGTGGCTAGACAGACTGCCTTAGAAAGAGAGATTTTAGCTACCGGGGCTCTACATCATGGCGATTTTACAGCCGCTAATGGCGAAAACGGCAACTTAAAAGTGGATTTAGATAGTTTACTAAATGATGAGCAGCACCAGCAGCTTCGGGCCAGGGTAGTTGCTAAACTTGCCGATGAGCTAAGTGATTTTGATCCCCAGATAATTATTCCCATGCCAGAGGGTGCTAATAGTTTAGGACTTAGTCTGGCCAAGGCTTTAGGTTCGCGGGCTGTGATGATGCTTTGGAAAGACAAGCAAAATGGCATATTAGCTTACGCCGACCAGCACCATAGAATTGCCGTCTGTTTGGCCGAGCGTATAGCACTGGTCGATGATGTTTATCGAACCGGTAGTACTTTCGATAATGCCATTATTCATGCCGAACTGTCTAACAAACAGCTGATTGGCGGTGCAGTTTACGATAGAAGCAACCCCAGAACGGTTCAATCTAGTTTCCCAATTCACTCGGTGGTTAAGCGTTTTATGCCAATATATATTGAGCCAGAATCGTGAAAATCGGTGTTTTCGATAGCGGGGTTGGCGGATTATCTGTAATTAATGCCATCAAAAAAGAATTACCTCAGCTAGAAATTATTTATAAGGACGATAAAGTCCATTTACCCTATGGTTCGCGTACTGTTAAAGAAATTCACGGCTTCGTAAAACCAATTTTTCAGCAATTTATGAATGAGGGCTGCCAAGTTATCGTAATCGCCTGTAATACCGTTACAACCAACCTAATTGAGTCATTAAGACAAGAATTTGATGTACCGATGGTGGGCATGGAACCGGCCATTAAACCAGCGGCCGAGGCTACTCGATCGGGGATAATCACAGTTTGTGCAACTCCAAGAACCTTAGCCAGTAAACGCTACGCATGGCTAAAATATCAGTTCGCCAGAAATCTTGAAGTACTAGAACCAGATTGTAGCGACTGGGCTCTAATGATTGAGAATAACGAACTGGAGCGCGAAAAAATCGCAAAAACCATAAACGATGTTTGCCAGCAGGGGGCCGACCAAATTGTCTTAGGTTGCACCCACTATCACTGGATTGAGGGTTTAATTCTACAAGCTTCCGAAGGTCGGGCAACAGTTATTCAACCAGAGCAGCCAGTTATAACACAACTTAAGACAGTGCTAACACAGATTTCTTGAACTGGTCACCACGGTCTTTATAATCTTTGAATAACCCAAAGCTAGAAGTCCCGCAAGACAGTAAAACAGCGTCACCGGGCTGAGCTTTGGCTTCGGCTTCGGCGACAATTGCCGACATCGTCTCTAGCCCTTCAGTAACTGCCGTAAATCGCTTAACCCGCAACATCTCGGCTAGCATGGGCCCTATGGCACCTATAGCAATCACATGCCTCACTCGGTCTTCCATAGCTATTTCGTTTATCAGTTCTGTATAATCTAAGCCTTTATCGTGACCGCCCAAAATTAAGACCACCGGTTCAATTAAGGTCTTCAGCCCGACAATTACTGTATCCGGAGTTGTCCCAAATGAATCATCGTAATATTTAACAGAGTTTAGTTCTCGTACAAACTCCAGGCGGTGCTCTAAACCCGTAAAACTGCCAAGAACTTGCTGCATAGCTTTTACGTCTTGGGTAATCTGCCAAACTGCTGTTAATGCCGCACAAACATTCTGGAGATTGTGCTCACCAAGTAGCTTAATATCATATCTAGATATAATCTCAATCTCATCCTCGCCAATCACAATTCTGCCATCAGGCCGAACAAAGGCTCCCGGTTCTTCGAAATACGGAATTTTCTGGCCAGCCGAAAAACCGGCAATCTCCATAGAATATTGATCTTCAGGAAAATAAATAGCGATATCATTTTTGGTTTGATGAATGAATAGGTTGGCCTTGGCTTTCACGTAATCCTGCATAGTTTGATGCCACTCAAGGTGCTCGGGCGTTATCATAAGGCAAACGGCGATATGGGGGCTATATGTTAAGTTGTATAGTTGAAAATTTGACAGTTCCAATACAACCCAGTCGTCAGCTTGGACTTGATTGATAAAATCTAGTGGGCTATTACCGATGTTTCCACCTAAAAAAACGGTTTTGCCGGCGGCTTGTAGCATCATATAGATTAAGCTCGAGGTTGTGCCTTTGCCCTTAGTGCCGGTAACCCCAATTATGTTTTTGGTTTTTACATCCTCGAAAAAGATGTGTTGAGTGGTGGTGGCTTTTGTCCAAAAGGCTTTATCATCACCAAAAATCTTTTCTAAATTCTTCGCCGCCGCAATCGTATAGATAATTCGGTCACAGTCTTTAATGCCTTCTAAGTAGCTTAAATCGGCAACATTACCGGTCAGACCTGGTTTTCTTTCGGATTTTATATATTGAATCTTTAGTCTATTGCTCTCGGGTGGAAAATCGTTTCTTGGCTCTTCATTAACAATCAGATAATCATTATCCGGCCCAAAGTATTTATAAGCGCTTTGGCCTTCGACCCCCCAGCCAACAATCCCGATCTTCATAGGCTATCTTAGGCGGTTGCCAATTCTTTTTTGGCCAGCTCGGAAACTTGCTTAGGCGTCATCTCGGCTTTAACAATAAAGGCTTTAACATCTAAAGATTTGAGTTTGTCGGGGGCTTCTTGCTCTCCAACGTTTGTTAAGATAATAACTTTAATGGCTTTACCCCAATCGGTGCCGCGCATTTTTTCCAGCATCTCGTCGCCGTTCATCTCTGGCATCATCAAATCAAGTAATACTAGGTCGGGCTTCATCTGCTCGCACAAAGCTAAGCCCAATTTGCCGTTCTCGGCAATATCAACATGAAAGCCCTCGGCCTCAAATTTCATACGGTACATCTGGGCAATGGCTAGGTCGTCTTCAACAATCGCAATCTTAGGCATTTGATTAGATATTACACGAGAAAATGCTTAAACGCTAGGGATTAGGGATGTGGTCCAGCAAGATTTTAACAGATTCATTGACACGCTCAAGGCCGGTTTTAAGACTGTCAATATTACCGGCAAATGAAACGCGGATATAATCACTTGCAGTTGAGAAAGCGCTACCTGGCAAGACAATAACACCGCGATGAGATAATTGATTAACCACTTTAACATCCTCTAAGCCTCGAGGTAGCTTCAGAAAAAGATAAAAGGCACCTTGGCCGCCCTGAATCTCTTTAAACACAGGTGAAAGTATTTTTACCGCCAAGTCGCGTTTGGCTTTGTATTTATCGGTTAAGTGGGTAGGGGGTTGTTTTAAAGCTTCTAGGGCTGCGTATTGAGCGATTGATGATGATGAGAAAACTACATATTGCTGGAGTTGATTGATAGCTTCGATGATGTCGCCTGGTCCACCTATATAACCTACTCGCCAGCCGGTCATGGCATAAGCTTTGGAAAAACCGTTTAGGGTTAGCGTAGCTTCATAAATACTTCCAATACTAAAGTGCGGATTATCATACGAAAAATATTCGTAAATTTCATCCGAAATGATAATTAGATTGTGCTCTCTGGCTAATTGGGCGATTTTGCGGAGTTCGGCCTCATCGTACACGGCTCCAGTCGGGTTGTTTGGCGAATTTACGACAATGGCCTTTGTTTGTCCGCTAATTTTTTGGCGAATTGCGTCGGCCGTTAACTGAAAGTTGGGGAAAGTACTCAACGGAACCGGAGTTCCACCGGCAAGTTTGACCAGCTCATAGTAGGGTGGGAACAGAGGTTGGGGAACAATAACTTCGTCGCCAGGGTTAATTATGGCAAGGTAACACAGCAAGATAGCCGTTGTCAGTCCCGGCGTAATACTGATGCTAGTTGCCTCCAGACGGATATTATTTTCGTCTATTAGCTTCTTGGCCACGGCCTCCCTTAGCTCCGCCAGACCATTTGTCGGCAGGTATCGGGTGTGATTTGCCTCTATCGACTGAATCCCGGCACGCTTGATATTGTCAGGGGTATTTTCTTCGGGGAAGCCGATGCTTAGATCAATTTGATCAGGTATTTCTTTTGCCAATTCGAAGGCTAGTCGGATTTTCCCGCTATCGAAATCATCTAATCTATGTGCAATTCTATCGGACATGTTTATTTTACTGCCGTAGACCTACGATACAACCAAAAACTTCTTAAGACAATATCTATCTGATATATTTGTGTCTATGATGCATAAAAAAATAAACAGTGACCAAATTCTTGAATTAAAAACACAGCACCCAGAAATGACCATTGATGACAGGGTGGATCTAGCGGTTGATGAGCTGTTTGATATAGCTTATCCTGCCAAGAAAGACTCCAAAACCGAGCCCGAAGTTGAAGATTACAGATCCACACTTTTCGCCGAACCAAACGAGTGGGGCGAATGGTTTTACTACCCATGGCTGAATAAACTCGTGCACTTTCCGCCCAAGGCAGAATTGCGAGCTCTTCGTACCTCTCGAAACCGGAATCTTATAAATGCCGAAGAGCAAGCAAAGCTCTATAACTCGACAATTTTAATTATCGGGATGAGTGTCGGTAGTAATGTAGTTGAGGCACTGGTAGGCCAGGGGATCGGCAGTAAATTAGTGTTGGTTGATATGGATATTTTGGAGCCCAGCAATCTCAATCGGATTCGCTCGCCATACCATCACATAGGTCTGCACAAAGTTGAGGCAATTTCCCGGAAAGTCTGGGAGAACGACCCTTATATTGAAATTGTGGCTGAGCATAATGGTTTGAAAGACGATAATATCTCCGGACTAATAAAAGATAACCGAGTCAATGTAATTGTCGACGAGATGGATGATTTACGTATGAAGATACTCCTACGCGAGGCCGCCAAAGAAAATCACCTGCCGGTGGTTATGGCCGCTGACGACGGCGACGGAGCCCTGATAGACGTCGAGAGATATGACCTTAAGCCGGAAACACCCATTTTCATGGGCCAGATACCCGTTGATGTGCTTGAGCGAATTACGGCCGGCGGCATTCCCAGGGCTGAACTCGGTAAAATGATTGGCCAGTATTTCATTGGGATAGAGAATATCCCAGTCCGCATGTTTCAATCATTGGCTGAAGTCGGTAAGAGTTTGCCCAGCTGGCCGCAACTTGGTGGAGCAGCGACTTTAGCCGGCGTTAGCCTTGCCTTTTGTATCCGACGAATCATCCTGGACCAGCCGCTTAAAGACGGCCGCACACTCATTTCTCTAGAAGAAAAACTTGACGCGGGTTATGGTAAACCGGAGCAACAGGCTGAACTGGAGCATTATCGTCAAATGATGAAATAACCTAATGCAAAATAAATACCTTAACGACCCGATTAAATTTCAGAAAGCCTTAAAACGAAAGCCAGAAAAATATTGGTTACGAAGAGGTGAAAAAATGGCCTTGGGGTTATTTCAGCAGATGTCTCTGAGGGTGCCGGCCTACCAGGATTTCTTAGCAAAAAATAACTTCGACCCAAAAAGTGTTAAGCAGCTAACAGACTTTAAAAAAATTCCCAAGGTCGACAAGGATAATTATTTGAGGGCTTACCCATTGAATCAGTTGTGCTGGGATGGGGTTTTTGACGGCCGACCGTGGGTCATTAGCTCTACCTCCGGATCCACCGGCGAGCCCTTCTACTTTCCTCGGGGCAGCATGCAGGATGAGTTTTACGCAGTTACGGCCGAGATTTACTTGAGGGAAAATTTTCAGATTGATAAAAAAACTACACTTTACGTTGACGCCTTTGCCATGGGTGCCTGGATTGGAGGTGTATTCACCTATGAAGCCATTAACCGGGTTGCTCGTAAAGGCTACCCTTTAAGTATCATTACCCCTGGGATTAATAAAGCTGAAGTAATAAGCGGCATTAAAAGGCTCGGACCGAGTTTTGACCAAGTGATTATCGGCTGTTACCCACCAATTCTCAAGGATATTATCGACCTAGGGATAGAAGAGGGCCTCGATTGGGCTAAATATAATTTGGGAATAGTATTCTCTGCGGAGGGTTTCAGCGAAGATTTTCGTGATTATATTATCCAGAAAGCATCACTGACCAATACTTTCACTTCGACGCTTAATCATTACGGTACGGTGGACCTTGGGACTATGAGTCATGAGACTGCTTTATCGATATTTATAAGGCGACAGGCAGTTACCAAACAGCCCCTTTTCAACGATTTGTTTAGTGGAGTTAAAAAACAACCAACGTTAACCCAGTACATACCAGAAATGTTCTATTTCGAGGAAGAGAACGGCCAGTTGCTTTGTTCAAGTCACAGCGGCCTGCCACTGGTTCGTTATGATTTGAAGGATTTAGGTGGCATGCTGACAATGGCCGAAGCTGAAAAGACCTACAGAAAACATGACCTAAATTTATTAAAGGAGGCTAAAGCTGCCGGAATAGCCCAGCATACCTGGAATTTACCATTTGTTTATTTATCAGAGCGCAAAGACTTTTCTGTCACTTTAATTGGGGGAAACATCTATCCCGAAGAAATACGAAAAGCCCTCCTGAATAAGCGACTTCATAATTTAGCTACCGGTAAATTTTCCATGGAAATAGTCAGCAATAAGCGGATGGACAATAAGTTAGTCGTCCATGTAGAGTTGCGAAAGGATGTAAAATCAGCCTCCGAAATACGTAAAATCGTCACCCAATCAATAGTCGAAGTGTTGTTGAGGGAAAACTCGGAGTATCTAAGTAACTATTCTGTTTATGGACGTAAATTGTGGCCACAAATTAAGCTTTGGCCGAATGACCATCCGCTTCATTTTTCCGGCCGCGGCAAGCATAAATGGGTAGTTAAGAAGTAGTTATTATATCTTTTAGGGAACGCCTTGGCGAAGGTCGCGCCATTTTTTTGGCATAGCCAAGCCTTAGAAGGACAACCGGCGGATTTTTAATTTTCAATTTAGACATAATTTCAGATGTAATTTTATTATCTACCACGGCGGCACTGTAAGCTGCGGAGCTAATATCCATCATTTGGGCTTCGATACATAATTTCTGGTATAGCCTGCCGGCGTCAAGCCAGTTTCGCGGCCGTTGGTCTGGTAATGTTATAAGAGTTACTGCCGCGGAATTAAGAACACTCTTTGCGTCTTTCTTGGCTTGGCCGTCGGCAACTTTAGGGTTTTTTCTTATGATAGTCTTGGCCATCAGGCTGACAGGGCCAGGGATCCCCTGAACATATGCCGGCATGCCATCGGCCTGTCGAGTCCAGTTGTGGCGGACCCAAGTGGATAGTTCTTCCCGGAACTCGTGGCGCCGCATGGCTCTTAATGTCGCCTCGCGGGTCGCTTCGCTCAGGAATTTAACTTCTTCTTCTTTGGTATATATCTCCAATGTGGCCGTACCGCTGGTGAGTTTCTTCAGGCGAGCCAGCTCATCCTTTAATATAGGTTGATTAAGGAAATTACGTCGGTTAGAGCGCCGTTTGCGTATAGCCTCGCCCAGTTTTGGCTCGGGCTTGCTGGCTTTGGTGAATATTAATTTTGCCACACCTTCGGGGCCATCCCCGATAAATAAACTTGTCATCTTATAACCCAGGCTCTGAGCGGCTACCGCCGCGGTCTGCATAAAGCACCCAAGGCTGATAAACAGCTCCCGCATATTCGGGTCGCCAACTTTTAGGTGACGTTCTGGCTCATAGCCGACTATTACATAATTATTTTTGACCGATAACCTCCAGGGCTGAGTATTATGGCTAGATGGCGCTAATCGTGCCAAATCCATAATTTTCATAATATATTCTCCGTCTTTTACCATTGCCGGCCCTTTCTTTGTATAATTAAAACGATAATGTTTACTCTTCTTGCGGTAATTGCCGCCCTCTTGCTTATCGGAATCTCCTTGGGAGTATATTACCGCCGACGCGGCAACCATACAAATCTGATATTTATGTTTTTGACGCTGTCACTGGCAGCTTGGTCATTTACTAACTACCTCGCCATCACTATCCCGCAGAACAACAACACTCTTTACGTTATCCGAACGGTCTTATTGTTCGCCCTAATCCAGAACACCCTTTTTTACTTCTTTGCCCGTACTTTTCCTGCCACTCGGTTTAGCGAACTACCGTTTAGGAATAAATTATTGCTCGCCTATTCGTTCATCGTGGCGTTGCTTGTTGAATCGCCACTGGTTTTCTATTCGATAACTCTCAAGCATGGCAAAGCCAACCCTAACCCTAAGCCCTTTATTATCTTCTTTATTCTCCACGCTCTCATTACTATAATAGGCGGGTTCGTCCAGCTGATAGCCAAATATAGGCGGGCCCGGGGTGTAGCTAAACGCCAGCTTTTATTCATCCTTATTGCCTCTCTAGTTTTATGGCTAATAGTGCCAATAACCAATTTTGCCATCACTTTAAGCGCCCAGACCACGATCTTTATTAAGCTCAGCCCCTTCTTTGCTCTGGTTTTCGGGCTATTCATAACATACGCGATCGTCGCCCAAAAACTGTTTGATATCAGGGCAGCCGTAGCCCGCTCCGTAGCTTACGTTCTGGTGCTGGCGGCTGTAATCGGTATTTACGGGCTTCTAGTGTTCGGACTTGTCGATGCCGTGGTCAAAGACCCCCACACTCGGCAAATCCTGTCGCTTTTCCTGGTACTGCCGCTGGCTATCAGTTTTCACGGATTTAGATTGTTTTTCGGGAAGATAACCAATCGCATCTTTTTCAGGGACACCTACGATGCCCAAGAGGTGCTGGATAAATTAGGCTCGGTGATGGTAGCCGAAATTGATATAAATAAGATCCTGCTTAACACGCGTAATATACTGTCCAGCGCTTTTAAGAGCAGTTTCATAGAGTTCATATTAATCGAGGATAACAAGCCAGTACTTAGCGCTTCTAGTGAAAAAAAACTTCAAGACAGTCTGAGCTCTCTTGGCAACCGACTGCATGAACAGCACAAAGACATATTAGAGGTAGAAACAGCTGGTCATCATAATCCGCTGCGCCAAGAGATGGCCGAGATCGGTGCAGCCGTCAGCTTAAGGCTGAAGAACCAGCAGCAAATTGTCGGTTTCATCTTATTCGGTGAGAAATTAAGCGGTGATATCTATAGTGCCCAGGATCTTAAGCTGATGGCGATTATCGCTAATGAGCTGTCGGTAGCTGTCCAAAACGCATTACGTTTCGAAGAAATCCAGCAGTTTAATGTAACCCTGCAGCAAAAGGTAGATGAAGCCACAAAACAGCTTAGTAGTGCTAATAAACGGCTTAAGGAGTTAGATAAGACTAAGGACGAGTTTATTTCTATGGCGTCGCATCAGCTTCGCACGCCCCTTACATCCATTAAAGGCTATTTGAGTATGGTGCTAGAGGGCGATGTGGGGCCGGTTAGAAAAAACGAAAAACAGATGATTCAGACGGCGTTTGATAGTGCCGAGCGAATGGTATTTTTGATAGCCGATTTACTGAACGTTTCGCGCCTTCAAAGTGGAAAATTTGTTATTGAAAATAAACCGACCGATTTGGCCAAGATGGTAGAAGCCGAGGTAAACCAATTGCAGGAAACCGCCAAGAACCACCACTTAACACTTAGCTATAAAAAACCCGACAAGTTCCCGATGCTGAATTTGGACGACACTAAGATCCGCCAGGTGGTAATGAATTTTATGGATAATGCCATTTACTACACGCCGGCCGGTGGCAGCATAGAGGTTAAGATGGAGGCGACTCCAAAAGAAGCGATTTATACTGTAACTGATACTGGCCTTGGAGTACCAGCCGCCGAGCAGCATCATCTGTTCGCTAAGTTCTACCGGGCTGGCAACGCTAGGAAGATGCGGCCAGATGGCACGGGGTTAGGGTTATTTATGGCTAAGAAGGTAGTGGTAGCCCAGGGAGGGGCGATTATCTTTAAGAGCACTGAGGGCAAAGGCAGCACCTTTGGCTTCAGCTTCCCCAGAGCCAGCCTAGAGCTTAAAGCATAACCCTTTAGGGTTATGGCGTCATTGCATTTATAAAAATCACTGTTATAATCCCTATCTGGTCAAAGTGAGGTGCTGGAGTACCGCCCTTATTTTTTTGGCACTTTAACAAATAGGTTTGTTTTTTAAAGCTTGAGGGGATGGATAGGAGTGCTTAGTTGGCTACCTATCCGATCAAAGCCTGGCGCGAATGCCTGCAAAGGCCAGCGTTAGCCACCTCTCAGGTGCGAGTCGCCGCCAAAAACGCACTACTACCGGCTGGAAACCGGTAGGGCGGCGACTCAAAAGAATGCGGATTGTCAATCCGCTTTAGTTCGCTCCCTTCGGGGAAGCGGAGACGGCTGCGTACTGGGGCTGACGGCAATCTCCCCCGGCACTAAGTGCGCAGCCGTCAATAACTTCAATCTGTCGTCCTGACGTGGGGGTCAGGACCGACAAACGGCGAAATCGCTTACAGCAGTACTTCGGTACTTTTTTAACGGTTCTCGCCGTTTAAGCTCCGCCGTCAGGGCTGGCGGCGGAAACAGCACGGGGGCTCTGTGCTGAGATTACTCGTGCCTAGCACGATGTTGATCTCCACGGTGGTCCCCGTGCCACTATCCCCTTCAAACCTATTTGTATCGCCTCCCAGAAAGGGGAGGCATTTTTTTAATCTCAAAAGGCTTGTGCTAAGTTGACAAACGTTATAAAAAGTATTGACATAACCACTATATCGTGGTAGAGTATTGACATCCTCGCTTCACAGGCGATGAGGTGGAAATCTCTACGAAGGTGTAACGTTAAGTAACTCTTTCGGAAGCTGTGGCGGGTGAGGTGAAAACCTTAACAATCAGTCACAATGAAGTTCCTTAATCGGAGCTTCGCTTTTGTTGTTTTTCAATAAAAGCAAACTAGATAGTTATGGGTCTTTAATAGCCGCTTGAGCATTTTATGCTCGCAGGCAATTAAACCCAATAACGACTACCAATTGTTCTAGAGTGTGTGTTGGAAAAATCTTTTTCGATGCCGCGCGCATTTGGGCTAAGTAAAGCTTGGCCTTTAAATGCGCGCAGTGTCGGGACGATCGCCCGGCACTCCGCTCTTCTATGCCCACGATCACAAGAAAGGTTCGGTGAGTTTAAATGCGCTTCATGCGTATGCTCGTCGTCCCGGCCGTAGTGGTCGGGGCATTTGTGTTCGCAAGCTCTGCGCTTGCGGCTAGTCCGTCGCTGTACCGGCCGTTTACCAACGGAATCGACCAGAACAATGCCGCGCATGCGTGGCAGCAAGTTTCTGGGCGGGCCGCCTGGGACAGCCAGTACGGCAGCACCATCGCCCAGCAGACCGGGTCGGTAACTTATGTTGCCGATCAGTATATGCCTGTTGGGTATCGTTACGGCATGCCCGGTACGACAAACTCGGCGCTTTCGGGCGCCGGAACAATCGTGCCACTGCAGGACCACGCAGGGTCCGGTTCGGTGAAAGTGTTGGTCGTGATGAACATCGTGACCAGCAAGACAATCGCGTTCATGGTCAGGTGCGGCAATCCGCGTCTGCACAAGAATGCCTACGTCGCTCCTCTACCCTGGAAGCGCTTTGCGCGCGGTACAGTGCTGAGGATTCATCGCAACATCAGTAAACCGGTTCAGATCGTCTGCCCTTCGGGTCAGAAGGTCTCCGGTGCACTGAACGTCGTGTTCAACGGTATCGTCCGTGGCTCGACGTGGGGCAAAGTGCAAGGTAGCCTGACGGAACACCTTCGGGTGGGCCTGAAGGCTCAGCTCAGGGCATGGGTAACTCTGAAGTGCGGCGCTCCGCCGGCGGTGAACATTCCTGTTCCTCCGCCCACGCCCACGCCCAGCCCGCCGGTTGTCATCATCGTCAACCAGCCGACGTGTGTCGGGGCGAATGCGTGCTCAAGCCCGCCGCCGACGCAGACCTGCCAGGCGCCGTACACCGGTACCTACCCGAACTGTGTTCCTCCGGCTTGCCCGGCGGGATACACGGGAACGTACCCGTCGTGCGTGCCTCCGGTCGTCAACCAGCCGCCTTCGTGCAGCAACGTGGCGTCGCCGGAGAACGGCCCTGGCGGTATCGAAGCAGACGGTTCGGCATGGGCCGGGCATGTATCTGTCAGTGGCAAGAACGGCGACAGTATCACTGTCACGTTTGGTGCACTGTACGGATCGTTCCCGGTCGGGTCGAACACGTTCGTTTCGAACGGAATCGATTCAATCCCATGGTCATACAAGGCACCGAACGACAGTTCGGCCGTCGGTAGGACTGATGTGATCACGGTCAACGTCCACGATAACACGACCGGCCTCAACGGCCAGTCTTGTTCGTCGTTGGGCTTCGTGATCAACGCGGCCTCGCCGCAACGCTAACCGACAGGTTGGTAGTCCAAGGGGCTCTACGCAATTCTGCGTAGAGCCCCGCAACCTCAATCTTAAAGCCCAATATCTATCTAGTTTGCATCAATTAATTTTAAGTTTTAATAAAGGAGAGTTTAAAATGACTCGATTTTCTAAATTGGCTGCGGTTTTAGCCGCATTGCCAGTATTGGCCGTTTCTGGCTCAGCTCTAGCTGATAGCCCGGGCCAACTAACAACCGGTTCTAATAGCTTCATGGTCAAGAACCTGACTCAAAGTGGTGCCTATGCTAATAACGTTGGTGCCGCTTGTAACGAAGAAGTTCAATACAGTGTTCGACTTCACAACGCCGCTTATGGTGGTTTAACTAATATCGTGGTTAAAGCCAACATCATGAACGGTCAAATGACTGCTGTTCCCGCCGAAGGTGCAAGCCAAGGCACAACTGGTTCGGCTACGGTTAGCTTGCCTTCAAACGGTAGTATTGCATATGTAAGTGGCTCCACAGTTGTTTACGATGTTAATGGTAACGTTATCAAGACATTAGCTGATGGTATTACTACCAACGGCGTAAATGTCGGTAATGTGAATGGTTCTACTACCGAATTCGTAGACTTCAAAGCTAAAGTTGCTTGTCCTCCGATTGTAACTCCTCCAGTAGTAAGCTTTGCTTGTACTGAGTTAGGTGTTACTAACATCGACCGCACTCACTACGACTTTACTGCTAAGGGTAGCGTTTCTAACGCCACCATTACTGGGTTTACCTTCACCACCAAAGATGCTAATAGCAAAGTTGTTGACACCAATACTGTCACAACCAGCACTACTAGTGCGGTTTACCATTTCAATCAGGAAACTGGTACTTACACCGTAAGTGCTCAGCTTAATACTGACCATGGTAATACCAGTGGCACAAACTGCTCCAAGCAAGTTACTGTTGCTGCCGTTCCTACCACACCCACACCAACTACTCCGGCTAAGGTTTTACCTAACACCGGTGCAGGCGATGTGTTCGGTATCTTTACAGGTGCTAGTTCACTCGGTGCTGTTGGCCACTTTGTAGTCAACCGCCGTAAGCGTGGTCTTTAAGTAGGCCTTCCAGGTCAGTCCGATTCCTGTGGATAAGCAATTGCTTAAATATAAGAAATGTGCTAGCCTAACAGATAGGACAACAAGAGCAATCGTGACTGACCGCTTCCTAAAATAAAAATTTAAATACCATTAGATCCCCTGTTTGCTATGGTGAGAGATAGCAATAGGGGATTTTTGGTATAAGAGGTAAGTCTGGTAAAATCTAATCTGTTACAAGGTCCCATCGTCTAACGGTTAGGACACCGGGTTTTCATCCCGGCAATAGGAGTTCGATTCTCCTTGGGATCACCAAATTTTCTAGCTATTATTACTTGGTTTTGCAATACTTATTACCAGATATGGGCATGGTGGGATTTAATAAACAGACGGTTAAAGACATAGACCTGGTTGGTAAGCGAGTGCTGATGCGAGCCGATTATAATGTGCCGGTAAACAAAGGCAAGATAACTGACGATTATCGAATTAAACAGTCTGTTCAGACTATTGATTACATCCTAAAACAGCCAGGAACACGGCTGGTTATTATTTCACACCTGGGCCGACCGTCTGGTCCAGACGATAAACAGTTTTCACTAAAACCAGTGGCCGAACATTTATCTGAGCTACTTATGAGAAAGGTACAGTTTGTTGCCGATTGCATTGGCGAAGAAGCTAATGTTGCCGCCGCAAAACTTGGCGAACACGAAATATTGTTATTAGAAAACCTGCGCTTCCATCCCGAAGAAGAAAAGAATGACAAAAACTTCGCCCAAGCCTTAGTACAAGCCAGTGAAGCAGATGTCTTTGTTCAAGACGGTTTTGGCGTAGTCCATCGGGCCCATGCCAGTACTGAGGCTATTACCAGCTTCTTGCCATCTGTAGCCGGACTGTTATTAGCCAACGAAGTCGAAACTATCGAGAAAGTTATAAAACAGCCCACTAAACCACTGGTTTCGGTAGTGGGTGGTGCTAAAATAACCGATAAAATCGAGATTTTGAATAAACTCATCGAAATATCGGACTGCGTAGCGGTAGTCGGGGCGATGGCCAATGATTTTTTACTGGCTCAAAAAATTAAAATTGGCAAAAGCCTGGCCGAGAGGCAAGTGCTAGAAACCACCAAAGATATTTTGGCCAAAGCTAAAAAGCAAGAAAAACTCCGAAACTTTAGCCTTTTACTACCAGTTGATGTAGTCGTATCCAAAAAAGTCGATGGAACCGCTTCGACTAGGATTGTGGATATTTTTGGCGACAGTTTAGCTGATATTCAGGCTTATCCAAAAATACCTAAACCCGAAAGTTACACGGTTTCAGACGATGAAGTGATACTAGATATTGGTCCTATAAGTGCCGCCACTATTTCCGGAGCTATCAAGCTAGCCGAAACGGTTATCTGGAATGGTACTTGCGGGGTAACCGAAACCAAAGGTATTGCAGGGGCTCACGACCCCTTTGCCCACGGCACCCATACCATCATGCAAGCCATGATTAGTGATTCTAACAAGCATGCCAACAAACCATTCAGTTTTGTAGGCGGTGGTGATACTGTGGCTTATATCGAACAACAAAAAATGACCGACGACTTTAGCCATGTATCGACCGGTGGCGGGGCCGCACTGGAATTAATTGCTGGGCACAAACTGCCTGGAGTTGAGGCTCTTAGAGACAAAAACTAGTGTTTTAGCAGCCGGCTTTGCTGTACAATTTAAACATTAGGATTAAAGGGTGGAGACCGTGCGTAAATTATTAATTGTCGGAAATTGGAAAATGCACCTGAATGCCTCACAGGCTAGTATGCTAGTGCACCGACTTCAGGAGCGGATTGAAATTCACCGAGATATTGAAATTGTGCTGGCTCCAAGTTTCCTAACTCTACAACCTCTGAGCCTGCAGATTGATAGACGAAAATTTAGACTAGCCGCTCAAAACGCCTACTGGCGAGATGAAGGCCCCTATACCGGCGAAGTTAGTTTTACGATGCTTCGAGATCTAGTCCATTATGTGTTAGTTGGTCACAGTGAAAGGCGCCATGTTTTTCATGAGAGTCTAGAGATGGTTCGAGACAAAATGGCGGCGGCTTTCCGTAACGAAATTACCCCTATACTGTGTGTTGGAGAAACCGGCCCGGAACGCGATGAGGGCGAAACCAAACAAGTGCTACACGACCAGCTAATGTCAGCCTTATCTAACCTAACGGCTGGTGAGGTTGGCGAAATGGTAATTGCCTATGAACCAGTGTGGGCGATCAGCGACGGTAGTAACTTCAAGGAGCATTTAGTTGCTAAACCCGACCAAATTGCCGAAGCTGTTAAGTACATTCGGAATTATGTTAAGGATGTTTATAGCGAACGAGCGGCTAATCAGTTGCGGATTTTATATGGTGGCAGTACCGTGCCCGAAGTAGTTAGCGGTATGCTAGACGTACCAGGAGTTGATGGTTTCTTGGTAGGCGGTGCCAGCCTAAACTACCATTTGTTTTCACAAATAGTTGATAACGCCAGAAATTGGCAAAGGCAGAACCAGGAGGAATAAATGCCAGACGAAACAAGAGTATTTGATGTAGCAAAGCCGGGGCGATCCAGTCCCAATCCAACCAGTAAGCCGATAATTGTCGGCCATCAGCCAACAATGACGTCTGACCCAATGTTCAAGGACAAAAATAGTGCCCCTATGCAAATTAACGTTACCGATAGTCCGGCAGAACCAATGACCCCAACTGAAGTCCCTAAATCAGAAGGCTTGTTTGCCCCACCGCCGCCCAGCGAGTCTGATTTCGGCCAAAACGACAGTACTGAAGTAGCCAGCCCGCCAGATATGGCAGAGCCGGTCGCCCCAGATGATAATAATTCGGTTTTTCCGACCAATGATACTCAAACCGCTATTGCTGATGATTCCCAAAGTATGCCAGCCAGCGATGCACTAGAACCGCCCATGGAACACCCTGGCCACGTTGAGAGCCTGCAAGTTAGTGCCCCAAAACGGCGAAGTCCAATCAAGAAAGTACTGCTAGGACTACTGGTGCTTTTGGTGGCGGGGTATTTATTTATCGACTCAAATATTGTGAAGACCGGGATTAACTTACCCTTTCATATCTTTAAGCAAAAAACTTCGACACCAGCGGCGACTGCACCGACCACTAACCAAAACCAAGCAGTGGCCGTAGCTGTACCAGTTGGTTTTACCGATTACAAAATCGATGGAACTAGTGTAACCTTTGCCGCCCCAACCGTTTGGGGAACACCAACTTCATCGACCGACCAGGGTTTTTCTGCTCGTGGTGCCACCAATAAGTCCGACGGAGCTTACGCCTATTTGGTTGATTTTGCGACCAACAAAGATGTTGAAATCGCAGTTACTTCCTCGAAATACTTACCGGCAGCCCGGGCTACGCTGTACTATGATTTCCTGCAATGGTGCGTGGGCACCAATGACGGCAAGTTCTACGAAGGCATAATGCATTTTACAACCGCCAATAAAATTGACACCCCCAGCACGACCTCATGTGATCAGGGGCCAGTTGATGCTATCAAACTAGATACTACAACTATCGTCCAAACTAAAGCCAAAGCTGCCGACGGCAAGGTAATAGGCGATATCTACACAAAGAACACTTTAAATAGCGATTTGCCGGTGTTTAGAGTCAAAGACGTTACATCCACCAACAGTGACAATATCAAACAGCTCATAGCCACTGTTAAAGTCCCAGCAACCACCACCACATCCAGTAGCTCTGGCCAATAACTACTCTGTTAGAATTAAAGACATGACGGTTGAGTCAACCAATCAGGCTGGATTAAATTTGCATAAAGATTTGAACACAGAACAAACCCGGGCAGTCGATTGTACCGAGGGCCCTTTATTGATACTGGCCGGAGCCGGTAGTGGCAAGACCAAAACCCTTACTCATCGGATTGCTCATATCCTATCCAGCCATAAAGCTACGCCTTTTAATATTTTGGCGGTAACATTTACCAATAAGGCGGCCGGCGAAATGCGTAGCCGAGTGGCTAGTTTATTAGGTGAGAATGCTGACTATCGCAGTTTTATGCCCTACATGGGGACGTTTCATAGTATTTGTGTGCGGATTTTGCGCCAAGACGGTGAGCATATTGGCATACCACGAAACTATGTAATTTGGGACGAGGGCGACCGCCAGGCGGCCATTAAACAAGCCGGCAAAAAGGCCGGAATTGACGAAAAAAGTTTCCCAGCTAGGCTAATATCCTCGCTGATTAGTGGCGCTAAAAATGAGATGATTACCCCCAATCAGTACTTAGCAACCGCTGAATATAGTCCGGCTAGCCGAGCGGCCGCCAAAGTTTATCCATTGTATGAGGCTATGTTACGAACGGCCTCGGCCCTGGATTTTGACGATTTAATTTCTCGGACGGTAAACCTACTAGAAACCAATCAACCGATGCGCCAAAAATGGCAAAATCAGTTTAAGTACCTAATGATTGACGAATACCAAGATACTAATGCTGCGCAGTATAAATTGGTTAAACTATTAACTGGCACCCACAACAACATTGCGGTAGTTGGCGATGATTGGCAGAGTATTTATTCTTGGCGTGGGGCCGATTTTCGAAATATCTTAAATTTCGAAAAAGATTACCCCAGCTGCACTGTAATTAAACTCGAGCAGAACTATAGAAGCACCAAAAACATCTTAGAAGCTGCCCACAATGTCATCTCGCAAAACAGCGTGAGAAGTGAAAAGAAACTTTGGACGGCCGAAGCCACCGGCTCGCCGGTTCAAGTATTACAAGTTTCTTCAGAACGATCGGAAGCCGAAACGATTGTCCGGCGAATTAAAACGGCGGTTGATATTCGAGCCAGGGCTTACAAAGATTATGCCATTTTGTACCGAACCAACGCTCAGAGCCGAGCCATAGAAGAAGTGTTTGTTCATTACGGCATTCCGTATCGGATTGTTGGCGGGGTGCGATTTTATGACCGCAAAGAGGTCAAAGACATCATGGCTTATTTGCGCTTAATATATCAACCAGATGATACAGCCAGCTTTGAGCGAATAGTTAATCTGCCAACCCGGGCGGTTGGAGCGAAATCGTTATTTGGCTTTAATGAATGGCGAACTACTGCTGGTTTAGCCTTGAGTGAAGCTTTAACCAGAGCTAATGACTGCCCGGATTTAACGCCGAGGGCTCGAGCTGGCTTAGTGGATTTAGGCGATATAATTACGAGCTTTAGAGCCCAAGCCGATAGCTTAACCCCGGCTAATCTGATTGATGGACTATTGCGCCGGCTAGACTACCTACATTTTTTATCAGATGGCACCCCCCAGGGCGAAGCCCGGATTGAAAACGTTAAGGAACTGCTAAGCGTTGCCAATGAATACCAAGACATCGGATTAGATGGATTTTTGGAAGAAGTGGCATTGGTTAGCGATTTAGACAGTGCCGATATGAACAGCGATGCCGTAATTCTAATGACTTTACACGCCGCTAAGGGCTTAGAGTTTCCAGTAGTTTTTATCACGGGACTAGAGGAATCAATTTTGCCCCACAGCCGAGCGTTATACGAAACCAGCGAGATGGAAGAGGAGCGCCGGCTAATGTACGTGGGTATGACTCGAGCTCGGAAAGAGCTAATTTTGACTTATGCCATCGAGAGGAACCTTTACGGCGGTCGCCAACACAACCCGCCCAGCCGGTTCATTTCCGACATCGATGGCACGGCAACTCTGGCTTCATCTAGCTTTGGAATGTTAGAGCCGATTCAGAACCCAGGTTTCAGCAAGGCCGAAATTGATAGTGAACCACTCTACGTGCCGGATTTGGTTGAGGGTGACGGGGTTAAGCATCAACTTTTCGGAGTTGGTACGGTTATGGAGCTAGAAGGCGATAACGCCACAATTTACTTTAAGGGCCGGGGAACAAAAAAGCTGAATATTGCCTTCGCCCCCTTGGAAAAGTTATAATTGTATCTGTTTTAGCGCTAAATTAAAGCTGGTGAGGAGAGTCAATAAAAAAGCGCACCTAAGATGAGATTACTACCAAAATTCGTTAAACGCCGACTTCACCTCGCTAATAGGAGTAGCCAACGTCATATCCGGCGTCGGCCGTACTTATTGCCAGTATTCGGCCTATTAATTGGTGCCACCGTGGTGGCTGGGCTAATTTATTACAGGGGCGGAAGTCACTCGTTTCGGCCCAGCCAGTCGCACGTTGTATTTGTGTTTAACAATGGCCAGAAACGAACGGTTGATACTAAAGCAAAAACTGTTGGTGAGCTAATTAGACGCTTAAATCTCAAACTTATCCCAGAAGATGTGGTGGAACCGGCAACCAATACTCAAATTGTTGAAGATAATTTTAGGATTAATGTTTATCACGCTCGGCCGGTTACGATTATTGATGGCAGTAACAAAATTGTGACTCTCACGGCCCAAAAGAGCCCAAGAGTTGTCGCCGAAGCCGCCAATCTAAAAATTAACCATGAAGACTTAGCCACCTTTGCTCAAGGCAGTATCAAAGACAATATCATCGGCGAACAAGTCCTAGTGTCACGGGCTACACCAATTATGCTTAACCTTTATGGTACCCAAGTTCCGTCCTACACTCAGGCTCACAATGTTGGTGAGTTAATGAGCGAAAAGCATATTAAACTGGATAATGGCGAAACGGTTAACCCGGTTTCTAGCACGCCCATCAGACCAAGTCTTCAAGTATTTATTCTGGCAAAAGGCAGCCAAGTAGTAACCACCGAAGAATCAATCCCGGCGCCGATTCAAACCGTCAACGACATCACCCTTAGTTTCGGAAGCAAAGTAATCCGCCAACAGGGCCAGCCCGGAAAACAGGCTGTAACCTATCTCATAACTATGGTTAAAGGTGTGGAGTCCAGCCGAAAAATAATTCAGCAGGTGATTGTCCAAGCCCCGGTTCCGGAGATTCAGGCTTTAGGTGCGACTATTGATATTAACGGAGATAAATCGGCGATTATGGCCCAAGCTGGGATATCTAGTGGGGATTATGCCTACGTGAACTATATCGTTAGTCGGGAATCAGGCTGGTGCCCCACCAAAGCCCAGGGCGAGCATTTTTGCCCGGCGGTTCCCGACAACCAATTTACCCCCAATGGTTATGGGCTGTGCCAGTCTACTCCTGGCACCAAAATGGCTAGCGCGGGCACCGATTGGGCGACAAACCCGATCACTCAACTCCATTGGTGCTCAAGTTACGCCGATAGAGTCTATGGTGGCTGGGGTGGGGCTTACAACCACTGGATTGCCCACAGTAATTGGTAAGTATGATACCAAAAAAATCGCTTGGCCAGCATTGGCTCAAAGATGTGGGGACGCTTGAGGCAATTTGTCGGGCGGCTAATTTAACTCCTAGCGACACGGTTTTAGAAATTGGCCCCGGGCTGGGCGATTTAACCCGCCAACTGCTTAAACCAGCTGGCAAAGTAATAGCGGTGGAGCTAGACAGCGGACTGGTGGGTTTACTACGAGCTATAAACGATCCCAAACTCGAAGTTATTCAGGGCGATATTCTAAAGTTTGATTTTAGCGAGTTGCCGGTGGGCTATAAAGTGGTGGCCAACATCCCTTATTATCTAACTAGCAACCTAATTAGGGTGCTTAGTGAATCAACCAACCGCCCTGACATGGTAGTTCTTTTAGTGCAAAAAGAGGTTGCAGAGCGATTAGCTGCCGGCCCTGGACAGATGAGTTTGTTAAGCGTTAGTGCCCAGTTGTACTTTCATACAAAGTTGGGCATAAGCGTACCGGCTGAGCTTTTTGAACCGCCACCAAAGGTCGACTCCCAAGTGATAATTCTGAGAAACCGGCCCCAGCCATTGTTTGTTGAGCTAGACAGCCAACTATTCTTTAGAGTCGTGAAAGCCGGTTTTTCGGGCCGCCGAAAAAAACTAAGGAGTAGCTTAGCCGCCGGACTTAACATTAATAAAGCACAAGCTGACCAGTTACTGGGGCAGGCTAAAATTAGTGGTGATTTACGAGCCCAAAACCTGAGTCTGCAAGATTGGCACCAGCTATACTCTAGTCTGTTGGCAAATCAGACTTTAGGTTGATTTTTTTAAAAAGCCCCCTGCCCTAAAAATACTTGACTTGTTAAGTATTTGCTTGTTAACATAAGCATTATGAAAAACACTTACAAACTCAAAAAGTCGAGCTTGCCTGCCCTGCTCCACTTGTCGTATGTTTTACAACAATCATCGGATGAACTTTTAGAGAAAGACGCCGGGGTGGGGCTGTCAGCCGCCCGTATAATGAGCGTACTTGATACTTCCGTGCCTTCCTCACAACACAATGTGGCCATGGTTCTGCACCAAACCGAGTCTAATGTCAGCCGTCAACTTCAGGCTATGAAAAAACAGGGACTGGTAAGTATCTCTAAAAATAAGAAAGACAGTCGACAACGCGACGTAACGCTTACTAGCAAAGGCTCTCGCCACTATATACAAGCTGAAAAACTTCTCAAAAAAGAACAAAGCCGATTTTTAAAAATGCTCAACTCCGGCGAAGCCAAAATCTTAGAGCAAGCTGCCCAAAAACTATCCTAAATAATCAAAAAAGCACCAGAAATTGATTCTGATGCTAATTTGGTGGAGCTGGTGGGTACTGCCCCCACGTCCGATTGGTAATAACTTTGATGACTACAGGCATAGGCTGTTTAGATTTCTTAAGCAAAACTATATAAACAGCCAAAAGCAGTTTAGCTAAAGCCCAGCAGTCTTAGCTAAGTATCAGCGGGCAACTAATACTTAGAGCGACCAGATGATATGGCGCGCAATCTAACTATCTGGTGTCAGAAGATGCACGGCTTTGGTAATTAAACTAAAGCTGGTGCGAACGCCAACTGCTTGAACGGATTCAAAGCAGCGACTCTTTCGCTAAAAGATGTTTTTGCATCTATTATTTGATTCGGCTAACGTGCAAATCAGGCCGGCCTGCCAATTCAAGTTATTAAAGTCCATTCGTCGAGCTTAAAATTCAGCCCCCCAAAACTCACAAACGCAGTTTATAACGATGAAATAAATTCATCTTTGTAAACCGCTGGTGGCATATCGCTTCGTCAGGCTTTCCGCTACTCCCTAAACGTATTTAAATACGTTTCGGTGCGTTGCTCAAACCTTCCTTGCACTATATCCACCTTGTGCGTTTTGGGCGAGTGAAGTTTTAACCTCCAGACAATATCAAACCGTTGCGGGGGTCGATTTTTCTTGCCGAACCTGCAACATCTGCAGGGCTGTAGCGGCTAATTTAAGGTCCAGGAACAGTAATTTATTATACCATTTAAACAGATTGCGTACAATACCTTTATGGTTTGTTTTTGTGGGCTCTTTGTTTTAATAACGGAATAATTACCGGCAATGCTGATACAATCGCAATAAGTAAAATTACCGGCAGTAAATACTTATCGATACTGTGAACGGTTTTGCCAAGCGTGTAGCCCAAAATTGGGATGGTGATTGCCCATAATAGGGCTCCAACCGCATTAAAAAGCAGAAATGTGCGGTATTGCATTTGGCCTATACCAGCCGCAATTGGTACAAAAGTCCTAACAGCCGGGATAAAACGAGCCAAAATTAGCGATTGGGGCCCCTCTTTCTCAAAGAATTTATGGGCCTCATCTATTCGCTTAGGCGAAAACCAAAACGAGCCCTTTTTGCTAAACAATGTTTTTCCAAACTTTCGGCCAGTATAGTAGCCGGCAGTGTTCCCTAGAATGGCGGCTATCACACTAACCACAATCAAACCAACAATATTCAAGTAATGTTGTGATGCTAACAGGCCGGCAGTGAATAGCAGGCTATCGCCCGGTAGGAAAAAGCCAAAAACGATGCCCGATTCCAAAAAGAGTACGCTAAATACACCAATATAACTAAAATCTTTGACCAGCGCTGCTGGATTTAACAAATCATGCACTAGATAAATATTATAAACTACCATTAGTTAGATAAGCTGGTAATATAAAAATTAGTAGAAACACACATGGCTAGAATTCAATCCCAAAGCGATATTACCTCCCATCATGCTGGCAATTTTTTTAAACCCAGTGTTGCGGAAGCCATGCTTTACTTTTTGCTTAGCATAATCCTGTTAGTAATTTATAACTCTGGTGATATTATTCACCATTTAGGCAGTAATTATATCGGCTCTCCAGAACATCTTAAAACCAACTTCACAACTCTATCAAATGGCTTCAGTAACTCTTTTAGTTCGGCTTTAGGCGGCCGGTTGGGCCAAATAATTCTTTGGTCGTTTGTGGGAGCTTTAGCCTATATCGCTTTATGGCTGGCCAAGAACATACTGAACAGTTTTGAAAATGACGTTATCTCGGCTCACTATCTTCATCCATCAACCTACAGCCGGATTGGTTATTGGGGTTCGTCTTTCGCCATTAAGCTTTTTTTGGCATCTATGTTACTATTTTCGGCCGGCTATCTGTTCGTTTCTATTAGAGCGGTTTTGCCGGCAGTTGCCTTGCTAGCCGGCAGCGCGGCCTATAATTTCCACTGGTTAACCAGCATCGGGTACCTTCTCTTTTCAATTACGGCGGTAGCGGTTTTGTTATACATTGGAACGGTTTTATTGAAGCTTACAGCTCATCTCTGGAAATTGCTCTAAATACTCTTGTAAAAACATCCAAATCTTGTTATAATATTTTTTAATGGACGGAAAACTTAATGAGCGATTTTTTGAGAACGCTGATGGGCTCGCCAGAAATGATGCCAATTCTTCTTCAAGTGTAGACAGATCAAGAATACGTATTGATAATCTAGAACGCAGATTAGCGGTAACTATTGCCCATGAGCTCACCAAAAGACTTGACGCACTAGGTGCTACAGGCCGCTCTTACAACGATATAAATTTTAGTTTAAACGATACAATAACTGAATCAGACCGTAATCATTTTCATGACAACCAGACTGTGTTTGAATCATTACCGGCACTGGGCAACTATCGCGTTGAGGTCAAGCTACCTGAAAGATCAGAAATGGAAGAAATTGGTGCCAAATTGGGAGCATACAGTGTTTTAGCAACTGTCACTAGAGCAAAAGAGATTATTCGTGATAAAGAGCGTAAACAAGAGGTAAAAGAAATACTTCAAGAAAGCTACATCTCGCTATTTAATAGAGTTGACTTTTTCCCGTCAGATGAACAGATGGATATCGAAAAACAACTTTTGCACCTGGGGGTACCTGTAAATAGTGACACTAGAGAAGAACGAGAGATTTTCGAAGGACAAGAAGCTCAAGATCTTTATAGAGTTAATAGAGTCCTGCGGAACATCGGGGTCAAGGACATAGAAATGGGAGCCTTAAATGAACTTTGCGAGACAAAAAGATGGGATCCGATTACCGTAATTGACTTGTATATTGAAGTTATGACTGAGAAGCAAAAAAAGAAACACGAATTTCCAATTATTCGGTTAACGGATCTCACGGATCACACAAATTACCCTTTAACCTATGACACAAAACAACTTGATAAAGAAACCTCAATGGCACAAGAGATAAGATACCGCCACGAAGGCCTAATGGCTAAACGATTCGCCTCAATCGGATTGGAGGAGGAAGAAGTCTTGCGAAGGTATGAGATTTACGACGGTGACGAGAATAGTCAACTGGCTTTCAGGTTTGGCTCTTGGCTAGTTTCCAGAGATTTTATGTCTGAGGAAAGTGATAAGATTGCTAGACGAATCCGTATGGGCGAAAAACTCCCCAACCCTAAACTCTACAAAGAACTAACAGCTTCAGTTTATCGAGTATATGCCAAATTTAATGCTGAGCGACATGAGAACTACAACCTTGGAATCGAGTGGCAGAAAGCTGACTATCAAAGTGGTCACGAATATTTTAGGAATATGATATTACTGTGTTTAAATATTTTTCACGGAAAAGATATTTCAAAGTTCCGCGATTATTGAGTTGCTTTTAATTTCGACAACGTGTATAACAGATAACATTGTGCGTAATTACATGTTTACAAATTGGAGCATTATTCTCGTTAAGCGAGATACTGCTGTAGTTTGGTAAACACGCGCATTTAAAAAAGCAAAGCACAAACCGGACTACAGCAAGCGAGTCCGGTTTTTTTGTTGCTGTGCAGCTAGGCTTTATATAAGCACCAAAGTATAAGCCTAGCTGTGTGGCAGTAAAAGAGCCTAAAGGGCATTTGCCTTTAGCAACACCACAAGCACCTGCTCCACTTAAAAAAAGTGATAAGAGCAAACAACCAGGAAAGAGAGAGGACAAGGCTTGCCAAAATCCAGCCTAACCGAATGGGAACTGCAAAACGATGCCGGCCTTGGCCGCTCAGTAGCTGACCGCCAATCGGTCGCAGAAGCAGAGACTCATGAACCAGGCCACAAGCTGATCTTCGATAATGGTCCAGCCAGAGCCGTAGCCGTTGAGCCTGAAGGCACAAGTAGTACAGATGGTTGCATGAACCACACCCCCCGCTGACCGAGGAGGTCAACATGGAATCACCGATTGAAATTGCTCGCATGGCGGTCGAAGCGCTCGAGGAAGGTCGTTTAGATCATTTCTGCCAACTCGTGATCGAGCTGGAGAATGTCGTTGGGAATACCCAGAAACTGAAGCGATACCTTACTTCGGCGGGAGTCGGAGACGCTTATCTGAAGAGGGGCCACGAAGCCGCTCTTCAGGGAAAATCTGATGTTGCCAAGCGCTTCTATGAATCCGCATGTCTTTATGTGGGTGCTGAAGAGGCAGCCGCAAGAGCCGAAGAACTTCGATTCTGCTTCGCGGCTATTGTGCAACCCGTTGTGCTAGTGCCAAGGGTACGAGCAAGCTTGGCCGACGTCAACTGAACCACAAGGCTTTCGGGGCGGGGCGCTTAACAAAGCGACCCGCCCCCACCAGCCTCTCTCTTTCCAACCTCACTCTGGTATGATTCTTAAGTGAATAAACCGCATCACGTTATATACATTGCCGGTTTGGGTGACCAAAAACCGGTGTATCAGCCCCAGATTATAAGTAAATGGCAGACACAAGGGGTTATCGCCCATTATCATGCAGTTGGTTGGGCCGATGGTGAAGCTTTTGCACCAAAACTAGATAGAATCAGCCAACAAATTGATGAACTTTACGCCGACGGCAACTTAGTTTCTTTAGTTGGCGTAAGTGCTGGTGCTGGTGCGGCCCTGAATGCCTACATGAAACGTCCTGAAAAAATTACACATGTTGTTTACATCTGTGGCAAGCTAATTGGCTATGACAATGTTAATCCAAGATACTTCAAGCAAAATCCGGCTTTCAGCGACTCATTGAAACTGACCCAGCAGAATCTAGCTAAACTGACTGATAAAGATAAGGCAAAAATGCTATCGATCCGGCCATTATTCGATAACGTGGTCCCAATAAAGGTAATGCAAATACCGGGGGTTAAAAGCCAGACAATAATTTCTGTTTGGCATATCCCCAGCATTTTTTTAGCTATAACGCTTTATAAACGGGTTATTACAAATTTTTTAAATCAGCCAGCGTAATATAAATATATATGAGTAAAGGTTTAATTTACGGTAGCGTGCTTATCTTTAGCACAATTGGTGGTTATATTCCCACTCTCTGGCATGCCGGCTTCTTATCGGTGAGCGGTATTATTGGCGGCATTGTTGGCACGGCTATAGGTATTTGGATAGCCCTAAAAATCAACAACTACGTAGATTTTTAATCAAGGATTTTTACTTGACGTTGTGGCTTGACTACGCTTAGCTAAAGCGTAATGGTATTACCAACACCAAAAAATCTAAAATCAAAAATTCCCCGTCGAATTTCCGGATTATCTAACAACCGAAAAAACCAGTTAATGGCTGACGATGTAGCCGAGGCTCGCAAATACATTAAAGATTATTGGCCAAAACTAACTCGTTATCATCCCAAAGACGACGAGAGTCTTTTGGGCTTGCCCGAAAAGTATCTGGTGCCGGCTTTCGAAGAAGGCCATGAGTTTGATTTTGACGAGCTGTATTACTGGGACAGCTATTTCATGGTCCAAGGGATGCTGGATAAAGACCATCAAAAGTTAGTCCAAGGTGTTATGGAGAATTTATTATTCACTTTTGAGCGATTTAAGGTTATACCAAACGCCTCTAGGACTTATCTAATGGGGCGCAGCCAGCCACCTTTTTTGAGCACGTTTATTTTGGAGCTGTATCAAACCTACAACCTCGATAAAAAATGGTTAAAACGAGCTATAAAGTTAGCAGAAGCCGAATATCATACCGTTTGGATGGGCAAAACCAAACCGAACACTCGGCTGGTTTATGACGGGTTGAGCCGTTATTACGACGTTAATTACATCCATGACTTAGCCGAAGCCGAGAGTGGCTGGGATTATACGCCCCGCTTTAGCCACAAAGCCCTGAACTACCTGCCAGTAGATCTAAACAGCTTACTTTTTAAGTACGAGCGCGACTTTGCATATGCCGAGCGAGTTTTGGGCAACGAAGAAGCCGCTCAAAAGTGGGATGAGGCTTCGCAACATCGCCGTTTAACCATCAACAAACTGATGTGGAGTGAAATGAAAGGCCTTTATTATGACTATAACTACGTTAAAGAGAGTCGGGGCAACGTAAACTCGTTGGCGGCATATTTCCCAATGTGGGCTGGACTGGTTGATGAAAAACAGGCGGCTCGCTTGGTAAATTCGCTCAAGAAATTTGAGAAAAAGGGTGGCTTGGCCACTACGGACTCACCACAAGTTGGTGATTTAGTGCCTGGAGCCATGCCGACTCAGTGGGCATACCCCAATGGTTGGGCACCACTGCACTTCATTGTGGTTAAAGGCTTACAGCGCTATGGCTATCACGACGACGCCCAACGAATTGCCCTAAAATGGCTACGAACTAACCTAGATTGGTTTAACAAGCACGGCGTATTCTTGGAGAAATACAATGTGGTGCAACCCGGCAAACCGCCGGCTAAGGGCGTTTATCCATCACAAACCGGTTTTGGCTGGACTAACTCCGTCTTTGAGCGCTTCTGCCGCGAATTCATCGATACTAAGTAGGATATAATTTATTCATTAAGGGTTCTTAGCTCAGTTGGCTAGAGCGCGTGATTCACATTCACGAGGTCACAGGTTCGAGCCCTGTAGGACCCACCAAAATTATGAAAGTACACAGCGCAGGAATCGTAGTTTACCGGCAAACTACCGGACAACCGGAAGTATTATTAGCCCATATGGGAAGCCCGTGGTGGGCCAAAAAAGACATCGGTGCTTGGACGATACCCAAAGGCGTGGTCGAGGCCGGCGAACAGCCAATCGAAACCGCCAAACGCGAATTTTCTGAAGAACTTGGTCTTGAACCACCACAAGGAGAGTTCATAGAGCTGGGTAATATTGAGCAACACAATAACAAGATTGTTACGGCTTGGGCGATTGAAGCCAACCCCGACATCAGTCACATTAAGAGTAATAGTGTAGAAATTGAGTGGCCGCCTAAAAGCGGCCAGACCCAGGAATTTCCGGAAATTGACCGTGCCGCCTGGTTTGATTTAGCCGAAGCAGATCAAAGAGTAGTTAGCGGCCAGGCCGAGCTGTTTAAGCGTTTGGTCAAGCATCTAGATATCGAAATTAATCCCGTAGTGTCTAAACAGGGCTCGCTCTTCTAACCCCTATCAGATACAATTAGACCAATGAGTAATTTCTATATCACGACCTCCATTCCCTATGTCAACAGCGAACCGCATATCGGTTTTGGTATGGAAGTTGTGATTGCCGATGTGCTAGCCCGATATATGCGCCAGTACAAAACTCCGGTAATATTCTCTACTGGCACCGACGAGCACGGTGGAAAAATCGCCGAAAAAGCAACTGAGGCTAAAATCACCCCCAAGGCTTATGCCGACAAGCTTAGCCAAAGCTTCCGGGACTTATTGCCGGTTTTAAATATTAGCAACGATCGATTTATTCGGACCCCCGACCTAGGCCACGAACAACGGGCTCAAATAATCTGGAAAAATTTACAAGCCAACATCTATAAGGGCAGTTACAGCGGTTGGTATTGCGTTGGTCACGAAGAATACTTTTCAGAACAAGTTATTAAAACTAATAATGGTGTTTGCCCAGACCACAACCGGCCATATGAGCAACTAAAAGAAGAGAACTATTTCTTTAAACTCTCGGCTTTTACTACCCAGGTTAAAACAGCCATTGAAACCGAGACATTGCAAATTGTGCCACAAAATCGCAAAAATGAGATTTTATCTCTGTTAAAAACCGGGCTCGAAGATATTAGTATTAGCCGACCAAAAGACAAAATCGCTTGGGGAATTGCCGTCCCCGGTGATGATACTCAAGTAATGTATGTTTGGTTTGAGGCTTTGATGAACTACATCACGGTTTTGGGATATCCCGAAGCCAAAGACTTCAAGGATTTTTGGCCAGCTAACGTACAGGTGATTGGCAAAGATATTTTGCGGTTTCATGCGGCTATTTGGCCGGCTATGTTAATGGGATTGGGCTTGCCGTTGCCAAAGCTAATATATGTCCACGGCTTTGTAACCATGGATGATAAAAAGATGAGCAAAACTCTGGGTAATGTTATTGCACCAAAGGAAATCGTTGCCAAATATGGAGTTGATGCTTTTCGGTATTTCTTTATGCGCCATATTCCTAGTTATGATGACGGTGATTTTAGCTGGGAACGATTCGAAGCGGCTTACAACAACGAGCTAGCCGACCAATTGGGGAATGCCGTCTCTCGAACCGCCGCCATGATTATTAAATATCAAAAGGGAATTATTGGCGATACTCCGGCCGCCGAGCATGACATTAACGGCTACCGCCAAGCTTTGGAGGCTTGCCGATTTGATAGAGCCTTAGATGATGTTTGGGAACAAGTGAAAGGTCTGAATCAATACATTGACGAGGAAAAACCTTGGGAGCAGGCCAAACTAGGTGATGAAGACCACTTGCGTGAAATTCTGGCCAATATGGTGAGTATGTTACTGGAGATTGGCGAGCTACTTACTCCATTTATGCCTGATACTGCTGAAAAAATTCATCAGGTTTTTGGTAGCGGTATTTTAAAGCCTTTGCCGACAACTTTGTTTCCTAAGCACGACCAAAAACCGGCTACAGTTTAAACACTATGGATTTGGTTGACACCCACTGCCATCTGCATTTTAAAAACTTTGGGATTGATAACGACCAAGCCTACAAAGACTCCGTAGAGGCTGGTGTATCTAGGATAATTTGTGTCGGAACTACACTAAAAGACAGTCAATCGGCTATTGAATTTGCTAAAAATAAACCAGGCGTCTGGGCAACAGCTGGGGTTCATCCTCATGAGGCCGAAGCCTTTGAAAAGTCAGCCGATGAGCCTAATCAATTAGCAGAGCTTTTAAAACAACCAAAAGTTGTAGCCATTGGTGAAATTGGCCTAGATTATTACAAAAGTGAAACGCCAAAACTAATTCAAGAAAAAGCTTTACGGTCCCAAATTGAAACCGGGCTACAAACCCGCCTACCGTTTAGCTTTCATGTGCGTGATGCTTGGAAGGATTTTTGGCGAATCTTGGACGAGTATAGGAGTGTAAGAGGCGTGGTTCACAGCTTTAGCTCGGGCACCAAGCAGCTTGACATGGCACTTAGCCGTGGATTACTGATTGGGCTTAATGGCATAATGACTTTCACTAAAGATCAAGCCCAGCTGGACGCTGCAAAGGTTGTCCCAGCCGAAAAATTATTGCTAGAGACCGATGCTCCGTTTTTAACGCCCCTAGTGCACCGCGGCGAAGTTTGCCAACCAAAATATATCGTGGATATTGCTGAATTTTTAGCCAAGTTAAGAGACGTATCAATCCAAGAATTATCTAGCCAGACTACCACCAACTCTATAAAATTATTTAATTTGCAATGAAGCGAATATACCTTGATTATGCCGCCGCTACCCCAATGGATGAAAAAGTTCTATTTGCCATGCAGCCGTATTTTAGCCAAAACTTCTACAATCCCTCGGCCAACTACTTATCGGCCAGAGCTGTTAAACAACAGCTCAACCAATTTCGGAGCAGTATAGCTAAGGCTCTAGGTGCAAAACCGGCCGAGATTATTTTTACGGCTGGGGCCACCGAAGCTAATAACTTATCAATTCAGGGTGTTGGCCGGCAATACCCAGACGGCGAAATTCTAGTTAGTGCCATTGAACATGAATCGGTCTTAGCACCGGCTGGCTTATTCAAAACTAAACAAATTCCAGTCGATGAAGCAGGGATAATATTACTTAACAAGTTAAGTAATTTAATTAATGACAAAACCGTATTAATTAGTGTGATGTTGGTCAACAACGAGCTGGGTACCCTCCAGCCCCTCTCGGAAATCGCCGCTATGGTTAAGACAATACGACAAACCAGGCGGACTAATAGCAATCACCTCCCCCTATATTTGCATACCGATGCCGCCCAGGCCGGCAATTATCTGGACATACACGTTAGCCGATTGGGGGTTGATATGTTGAGCCTTAATGGCGGAAAAATTTATGGACCCAAACAATCCGGGATATTGTATCTAAAAACTGGTTTAAAGCTTCAACCTATCATCGTTGGGGGTGGCCAAGAATTTAATTTGCGTTCCGGCACTGAGAACATTGCCGCCGCCGCTGGACTAGCCGAGGCCTTAGACTTAGCAATTCAAAAAAGGACCGCTGAGAATAAGCGAGTTAGGGAGCTTAGAAACTACTTTCAAGAGCTGGTAGCAAATAGGTTACCAATGGCCGTTATAAATGGCCACAAATCACACCGGGCACCCCATATCCTTAGCATCACAACGACTGGCACAGACAATGAGAGGCTAATGATGGAGCTGGACGAGCGGGGCATTGAATGTGCGGTTGGGAGTGCTTGTGCGGCCAGTTCCGATGAACTGTCACACGTACTATCGGCGATTGGCCTAAACCAAAACCAGATTCGCTCGACTCTTCGCTTCAGTTTCGGTAGATTTACCACTAAAAACGACATTCAGCGGACAGTCGAGGATCTAGTTAACCTAACAGCTCAATAACAGATAGCGTTTTATTAACAAAAGCACTATACTTTATCCTAAGATGAAGTTTTGCAAACCGGTCCTTTTGGTTATCGCAGCCATACTGGTGGCACCGGCGATTGCACTGGCTGATAACGTGGTGGAAGGCTTTGCCTCGAGCAGTGTTTTGCAACCTGGAATTGTGGCTTCTATAGATAGCAGTGCCACTAAAACCGTCAAAGCCGCACCGGCCAACGACGTGTCGAAAATTTACGGCGTAGTGGTTGATCCCAGCGATGCCCCGTTTACAGTTAAGAGCCAAAATTCTCAGGCATTTGTGGCCACTAGCGGGATTTATCGAGTATTAGTGAGCACGGTTAACGGCACAATTAAAGCCGGTGATTATATTTCAATGAGCAACTTAAACGGTATTGGTGCCAAAGCCACCGCCATTCAATCAACGGTTGTTGGCCAAGCCCAAAGCGGCTTTGACGGTAGCAGCAATGTCATAACTACCAGTGGCGGGGCAGCTATCGGCCGGATTTACGCCAGCATTGGAGTTCAAAAAAATCCTCTGGCTAATAACGATCCGGCCATCCCCTATTTTCTAAAAAAACTGGCAGTATCGTTGGCCAACAAACCGGTACCGGTGGTGCGAATCTACGCGGCTCTAGTGGTCTTTGTGGTGGCCGCCATTTCGGCCATTACCATTTTGTGGAGTGGAGTGCGTAGCGGCATGGTATCGCTGGGACGTAACCCATTGAGCCGACACACTATTTTTAGCGGTATGTATAAAGTTATCTTAACTGGCATGGCGGTGTTTATAATTGGCTTAGCTGGGGTATATTTACTGTTAAAAATATAGGAAAATGTAGAAGATGAATACGGGTGGGTTAATTCTAATAGTCGGGTCGCTAATCGCAGCTGCTTCTGCCTTTATTTGGTTGGCGATTAGGATTGAAGGCGGTGGCAAATCAAGGGGTAAAAAACCGACTTCTCAGGTTACTGATGCCGCCAAAGAAGACATCGAGCATATTTTCAATGCCGATTTTCGCGAGGAACTACGCAATCGCGGTCGACTCCATTTTGAAAAAATTCTGGGCGAGAATGCTATGTTCTTGCAACAAGACCTGCGCGAAACTACCACTCAGCTAAATGATTACATGCGAGCCGAAATCACCAGGACCCTGCAAGAAGAATTCAAGAAATATGAACAATCAATCGTTGATGCCAAACAAATTGCCATGCAATCAATCGAGAAGACGGTGGTCACAATTGAGCAGCAACGCCAATTCCTAGAACAGCAAATGCAGGCTCAATCCAGTGCCCAAAAAGACAGAATCATCACCAGATTTGAAGCCGAAATGGCTACAATTATAAATCATTACGTTTTACGGGCCATCGGTAATCAGGTAGATTTATCCGACCAGCTGGAATACATTCTTTCAGAAATGGAAGCCAATAAACCGGCCATCCTAGAGGATATCAGGCGTGGAACGTCTTAGTTTACCAACCAGCTTGATAAACCAGATTGATCTGGCCCGGGTTTTAAGGGAGCTTAACGAGCTAAACGATTTTTTTGCTCAAGCTAAAATCAGAAATAGCGGAATATCCATGCAGATGCCCAAACTTAGCCGGATTTTGGACCAGCTGGCCAGAGACAACAAGATTAACTTATTAGACGAAGCCGACCGCACGAGGTTAAACACCGGCCTGTTATCGATTAATAAAACCGCACCTCGAATGCACCTCAGTTTTGCCACGGAACCATCGTTTAAGGCCCTCGAAAAGTTAATTATTTGGCTCCGCCAGAACATTCATCAACACTCCTTAGTCCAGGTTGGCCTTCAACCCGCAATTGCCGGTGGTTGCGTGCTTAGAACCACCAATAAGGTGTTTGATATGAGTATGAGAAGAGGGCTCAAGAAACAGGAAAGCTACCTGACCAAGTTAATAAAGGGGGCAGCCGATGAACGGTGAAGCCAGTCGCGGATTTCAGTCATTGGTTAACAGCGGACAGCCGGTTGGCGAAGTAGTGGCTGTGAATAATTTCTTGGTGGAAATTAGTGGATTGCAGCCAGTTAATACACACTCGTTGATTGCCTTCGAAGATGGCACTAGGGGGTTTGTGCACCAAATTCACGAGGATCGAGTTTTGGCCCTACACTTAGGAGCTCGGCCAGTAAAAGTTGGTACAATTGTGGCTGTTCAGCACTCAGAACTACTGACTAAAGTTGGTAAAGACTTTATTGGCAGAGTTATTTCGGTCAATGGCCAACCACTGGACGGCAAAGGTGCAATAGCGGCTGATGATGCCTGGCGGGTGTTTAACCAAGCACCACCAATCTATGCCCGTGAGCTACTTGAAACTCAGTTGGAAACCGGGGTTACGGCATTGGATGCGGTTTTCCCAATTGTTCGCGGCCAACGTCTGGCGGTTATAGGTGAAAGCAAATCTGGTAAGACTACTTTGGCTACTCAAATTGCTATTAACCAACGTGATACTGACCAAATTGTGGTCTATGTACTTATCGCCAAACGTCGTAGCGACGTAGATCAGTTACTAGCTCGTTTAAGTGATAACAATGCCTTGGATAAGTCGATTGTGATTGTGTCGACTATCTTTGAGTCGTTGGCGTTAAGTTATTTAGCACCCTATGTTGGTTGTGCGATGGCTGAATATATTTGGCAAAAACTAGGCCAAGATACTTTAATTGTCTATGACGATTTAGCGGCCCATGCTCACGCCTACAGAGAGATTGCCCTGTTATCTGGCACCAGCCCGGGGCGCGATTCTTACCCAGGCGATATTTTCCATGCTCACTCTTCATTGTTAGAGAGAGCCGGCCGGCTAAAAGTCAATCACCGTTGTTTAACAGCGCTACCGCTGGTCTCAGCCGATGGCGGCGACATTACAGCCTATCTGCCGACTAACATCATGTCGATAACCGACGGTCAGTGGATCCTGGATATGAACGTTTTTAGAGAAGGCATGCGGCCGGCTCTGAACATTGGCAACAGCGTGACCAGGGTGGGCACTCGGGGCTATAATGACCGCCAAAAGGCTCAAAATGCCGCCGTTCTCAAAGCCTTTGCATCCTATAATCTTGCCAAGCAGTTTTCGCATTTTGGAGCCGGGCTCGCCCCAACCGCCAAGGCCGACGTAATTAAAGGGGAATACCTTAAACAATTACTCACCCAAGTGCCTGGTGAAACCTACAATTTGCTGACTCAACAGTTGATGATTGACGTTATTTTGGAATCAAGCCCTACATCTAAACTTGATGTCGGCTTATTAAAGAAACAGGCCAAAGCCCTAAGCGCTGATATAAAAGTAGATAATGAATACGAAGCAACCAAACAGCGACTTAAAGAACAGGTTTATGTAGAAGCGGCGGTCACCCAATGAGGCGGACAACCGAATTAGGTGATTTAAAGACCACTATGTCGACCATGGTCGAGCTAACCTCTGCTTTTGAGGGCATTGCCAGTATGCGAATTTCCCAAATCCGTGACCAAGTTCTGCACAGCCAGCAGTTTTTTCAAGACCTGTGGCATATTTACAGCCAGCTTCGGGTCGATGAGCTGTTCCACTTTGGAAGATTACAGAATAGTGGGCAAGTAGTAGACAAAGAATTGATGATTCTAATAACTGCTGAAGGTAGTTTTGGAGGTGATATAGATCGGCGGCTAATAAGCAGCTTTGTGAAGGATTATGAGCCAGCCCGCAATGTCACGGTAGTGATTGGCCGTCATGGTGCCGGGCTTTTGGCTCAGCGAGGCATTAGTTTCGAGCGCAATTTTAAAACGCCACAACGGGACTTAAACATTAACACCAGTCCATTAATTGAAGTTGTTAAAAAATATAAAAGCACCACGGTTTATTATCAACATTATGAATCGCTAATGTCACAAACTATCAAGAAAATTCACTTATCCAATGCGGTTATCGAACGGGGGGGTAAAGTAGACACCCCGGGAGAAATTATTAACGAAACTAATTATATTTTCGAGCCGAGTACATATGCTGTGGTCGATCACCTTGAAAGTTCCATGATGCAGATTATGTTGAGCGAACTTATTTTGGAGTCCAAACTAGCTCAGTATGCCAGCCGGTTTAAGGCGATGAGTTTGGCCCGTGAGAAAGCTCAAGCATCTAATACTGAAGTTGGCGGTTTGTACAATCGGGCCCGGCGCCAAGAGAAGGACGAGCGCCTAAAAGAGATTATTAATGGACTTCGGAAGGCCCTAGCATGAGCCGTGGTGCCGTAAAATCAATTCGTGATCTAGTCATAACTGTTCAATTCGACGGTGAACCACCGGCCATCGGTGAAATAGTTTTAGTTGGCCAAGATCCAAAAGTGGCTTTGGTAGTTAACCACCTGACTAACGGCAATATGGCGGTCTGCCTAAACATTATGGGTGAGTTAACCGTTCAAAAGAATATGGTTGTCGAAACTACCGGCAAGGGGATTGAGATACCAGTCGGTAATAAAACAATTGGCCGGGTGTTTAATGCCTTAGGCCAGCCATTGGATGGCCAACCATTTGAGCCCGATGAAAAAACTCTATTTAAAGATATCTTAGAAACTCCACTACGAACCAGCTCGTTCAAAGCCGATAAGACGGATATCTTAGAGACCGGCCTAAAAGTTATTGATTTCTTTGCACCGTTCGTCAAAGGCCGGAAAATGGGAATCGTTGGAGGGGCTGGAGTTGGTAAAACCGTGCTTACTATGGAGCTAATCCATAATATTGCCAAAAGCGGGCAGGGGCTGAGCTTTTTCACTGGCATAGGTGAGCGTATCCGCGAAGGCCACGAATTATATGAAACTTTTAAAGATGAAGAGCTGCTGGGAAACACCTGCATGTACTTTGGCCAAATGGACCAGAACCCAGTGCAACGGGTGTTGGTGGCACTTTCGGCGGTTACTGGTGCCGAGCACATGCGTGATATCGAAAAACGCGACATACTTTTCTTCGCCGACAATATGTATCGCTACGTTCAGGCCCGCAATGAATTATCGACAATTTTGGGCCAAATTCCTTCTGAGGGGGGCTATGAACCAACTATATTTAGTGATGTAAAATTGCTTCAAGACAGATTAAGCTCCAGCGAAGAAGGCTCAATTACTTCGGTCCAGACCATCTATGTTCCAGCCGACGACTTTTCGGACCCGGCTGTTCAAATGATTCAAAACGAACTTGATGGTACGATTGTGCTATCCCGAAAAGTTGCCGAGCAAGGCATTAGGCCGGCAGTTGATTTACTCCGAACTACTTCCAGCTTGTTAAGCCCGGATATTGTTGGCGAGCGTCACTACAAACTCAGCGTGGCAGTCCAGTCTTTACTGCAAAAACACGAATCGCTCAAAAACATCATTTCTATCATTGGTGAAGACGAGCTCTCCACCTCAGATCGGACCGATTATTCCAAAGCTCGCAAATTAATCGACTACTTTTCGCAATACATGTTCGTATCAGAACAATACAACAACCACCCTGGTGAATTCATTAGCCGCGAAGATACCTTAAAAGGGGTTGAAGCTATACTGGCACAATAAATTATGGCAGATACTAAAACGCCCACCATGCATGCGAAAGTCTATGCGCCGTTTAAAGTTTATTTTGATGGCCAAGCCTACAGTGTCTCAGCCGCCAACGGTGTCGGTCCGTTTGATGTATTACCGCGACATCGTAGCTTCATAACATTGCTGGAGCCTGGTAGCCTAACAGTCAGAGTTCCCGGTAAGTCTGATATGGTAATGCCCATAACCAAGGGTATTATGCACGTTAAGTCCGATGAAGTTAAAGTCTTTTTGGACGTTTAAATACTTTAACAAGTTAAGTATTCAGTCAATGACGATGTAGTCGAATTGGTAGTTTGTCGAACCGCCCGGGGCGGATGCTGTGCAAATGCTAAAATCGGTAGTCGAGCGATTCACGTAGTAATTTAACTGAGCAGTTGAGCTATTTACGGGTGTGATAACCACGTGTGGGGTAGAATTAAATTTTTGACTAAAATTGACTGTTATAAAACAGCCAGCTGGCGGACCACTGCCGGTATTTATAGTTACACTACCAGCCGTATCGCTACCGCTTACGGAAGCCGTGCCACCTCCTCCTAAGGCAGTACCATTGTTCCGGCCTGGGTTACCACCGACTGTGGTTATATGCTTACTTAGCACCAAATCGCTTTTCATGGATAAATTAGTAACTGTTAATTGTGATACAGCCAAGCTTCCAAAACTAGCTGAACCGCCGACAGTTAGATTCTTCTGGACCGTTAGCTGTCCCTGAAGTGTAGTATCGCCACCAACGTTGAGTCCACCGTTAACCCCCAGCTGGCCAAAATTGGCCGCTCCACCAACTGTTATCGACGATAAGGACAATCCACCGCCAACTTTTATTGTGCCGGCCACATTTAAGTCAGAGCGCATTAATACCTGCCCTTCAAAAATGGAATTACTTTGGACGTCGAGGGTTTGTTTGGCATCACCAACCAGGGTGGTATTACCCTTTAAGGCTGACAATTGCTGATCGGTTAATGAACCGCTACTAGTGGTCTTACTAGAGGACTTATTCGAGCGTAGTGAAACAAAGATTGCTGCCCCGGAAACTAAAATCAATAGAACAAAGACCACCAGGTAAATATTGGTTGAGCTCCGTAGTCTCTGAATAAGCCCTGATCTTTGAGGGCTGTTTGAGTTGCTGGATTTACCAGGATCAACTGGGTTAAGCCCGGTAGATTCACTAGCTTCAAGGCTATCGGACTCGGGCTCAGCCACTGATGCTGGAGCTTCAGTGCCTGGCGATACTATATTGTCTTTGTCGTTTGGCATTTAATGCTTTTGCTTATTCCTTACTTAATAATATATCTCTATAATGGATTCGGCAAAGAATATTAAGCCTAGCAGATTTAAGCACAAACCCTTTGGTATAATATATAAAGTTAAAGCATGGGCTAATTAAATAAATATTGTGAGTCGCATTTACATACATTCTAGAAAATATCGCAAGCGTAACACAAAAATAATCGCAGCACTTAGCCTATGTCTTTTATTGGTTGCCGCTATTGCCGGCCAGAAAATCTATAATCAATATATCCAACTTAGCAATACACCGCAGACATCACTTAATAACTCAAGCACAACTGTTACTGGTTACATCAATCCTTATTTTCTGTTTAAAGACACTGGCAAATGGGCTCGTGATTCGACAAATTCGACCGTTAACAAGCTAATTTATTATCAATATCAAAACGGGGTGGTTGCTAAACAATTAAGCGTATATATAAACAAGCAACCAACACCAATAGAATTGGCAGCCAATCGAGTATTACCGGTCCGTGTAGTCAATGGCGATACTCTTATGGCCGGCAGTGTCTCGGGTTCGTGCTCGGCCTTACAGCCAAGCGGTACAACCGGCGTCAAGGAGGTGACGTTTAACGGTATTATGATGTTATGTGATCCAAACAATAAAAACTTCTCAATTATATTGGGCCAAACTGGCGGAGATTATAAATTGACCATGACAAAATCCAAATTAAGCCAGACTTTTATCGTGGTCTATCAAGACTATTCAAAATCTCCGGATGCTAATGACATTGTGAATATTGCCAATAGCTTTAAGGTGATTTAGGGCCTATAGATTACCGCTTATGGTATACTTCACAATAATGAAGCGTTTTCGTCTAATGGGGTTGCCTATCGCCTGTTTTATTATCTTGTTGGGGGGAACAGCCTTTGCCCAATATGCATCTTCAAACTATAAGTCCAATGAGGTCTATTTTAGTTCTGGATCGGGTAGTGCAAGTTCGAGCAACTATCAAGCAAAGCAGAGCCTCGGGGCACTAGGTGTTGGTCGCTTTAGCAGTACTTCCTATCAAGATTATCCAGGTACGATTACTCCACAGGACCCATACCTAGAATTTGTTGTTAGTGCTACTAGCACAAACATAGGAGTGCTTTCTACCGCGACCCCCAAGACAACTACGGGAAACTTTTACGTAAAAACTTACTTAGCGAATGGTTACGTTGTAACAAACGCATCTGGACCGCCAAAAAACAGTGCGTACACTATGCAAGCCTTGTCGTCGCCCACAACTTCCTCTGCTGGAACGGAGCAATTCGGTATTAACCTTGTACTAAACAGCGGTTGTCCACAACCGGGCCTATCGGGTAGCTTCGGAGCTAATCCTGCCCAGGTGCCAGATAGTACTTTCAGTTTTGGTACCGTGGCCACGAACTACAACACGGCTTGTAACTTTAAGTATAATAACGGTGACACGGTAGCCCAGTCTACGAAAAGCAGTGGTGAAACCGACTACACAATTTCGTATTTATATAATATCTCAAACCTAACTCCGGGAGGGCTGTACACCCTCAATCATTTGCTAGTAGCTACCTCCACTTTCTAGACTGTGGATAAGTTATAAGCTTTTTGCTATTTACATGTCATTACCGCCTATGCTAACATCCGACCATAGTAAAAAAATAAAACAAAAAACAAAAAAGCAGGATTCTAAAAATGAAAAACTATAATATAAAACGATTAATTGTTGCATCTGCAGCCATAGTTTCATCCGGGTTGGTGATGCTAGCACCGCTTTCCAATATAGCCTACGCTGCCGGTCA
>JBBRSU010000002.1:0-111790 GCA_038245195.1 Saccharimonadales bacterium (SeqCode)
CTTCGGCTTCTGACCCGCTTAGCAAAAGACTGTGACTGCATAACTAATAAAGATTACTTAGAGTTGCAATCGCATTTACATGAAATTGGCCGGATGCTGGGCGGCTGGATTAAGTCAATTAAATAAGGGACTATTGCTAGCCCCTTATCCGAATGAGCAGTCCCAGACCACCGGCGCGGCCCAGTTGTTGTTGACGTTCTCAGCCCAGTTGGCGTTCAGATTGACCTTGCGATCGTTCCGGTTCCAGTTGAGGTAAGGCACGTTCGTCCACGGGTCGTTGCCGGAGACTGTGGCCTCGTAGCCAGCCAGATCGTCGTAGGGCAGGTTCACCCCGTCTTGCTGCCTCAGCAGCTCGTCGTGCAACCCGTAGGCCGCCAGCGTTTCGGCGTGAGCCAGGAACTTGTCGCTGGTGGCGGGTCGTTCCCGAACCTGCAGTACCGAACGTCCGTCTTCCGACTCCCAGTGCGCCGCCAGGTTGATGTGAATCCGGTGGATACCGGGTTCGTACTGGCGAGCGTTGGGGCCGAGACGAAGGTGTTCGGCATCAGTCTTCAGCCCATCGTAGCGCCAGTTTCTAGGCTGGTTGGCCTTGATCAGACGCCAGTAGGCCTCGATGTTGCCCTCGATCGAGCCGAACTCGACGTAGAGGATCTCGAGGTCATCGACGGACTGGACGTGATCACTGGCCGTGTCGACGCCTTCGAACCAGCCGGACTGCTTGATCTGGCCGCCAAGCGTGTTGGCGTCCATGACTTCCAGCAAGTTCAGCTGGTCTTCGATTGCCAGCAGGTGCGGCTTGTAGCGGTCGAAGCGACCGCTCGTGAGTGTCGTCGAGGCGACGGAAGTCGGATTGAGACGCTGGCGCAGGTCTTCGACCCACGCCTTGGCCAGTCCGCGCTTCTTGTTGATGGCATCGATCATGCTGGTGTCAAGACCAGCCTCAGCGAGCTTGCGCTCGAACTGAGTGACCTTGCCGTAAGGTGTGTCATAGAGCGGATGTTCCGCCATGACTTGCCCCTTTCATAGATAGCGCCGTCGGCGGGCTCGTGGCTCCACATTCGGTAGTGGCGAGCGGGCCTGTTTGAGAACGGCATACCGGGGCCAAAAAGCCCCAAAATGCCGTCCTCAAGAGTCGTAATACAACTTGTTAAAGTACAGATAGATTATACTATTAATGTTTAAGTTTGTCAACTGGCGTAAGGTGTTGTTAAATACCCTAATTAGAACATATTTACTACATGCTACAATACAGAGGATATGACAGATGGTTCGATAGCAAAAATAGCTAAAAGAATTCTAGCTGCACGTAAGGATAAACACCTTACTCAGAAAGAAATGGCGAAAAAGGCCAAGGTAAGTATCAGTTACTATGCTCAAGTTGAGCGCGGCGAAATTAATCCTTCGGCTTCTAAACTGTTGCAAATTATTGACGCTCTCGGCGTCTCCTCAAAGGAAATATTAGGCAAGTAAGCACCTAAATTTGCGCTTTAATTAAAGCTGTGCATAAGTCAATTTAGACTCTTGAAACTATCATTATGTTGGTAGTATACTATCACTATGCTGATAGTTACCAGATGGAGGGTTGCAAAATGGCTATAGCTTACGAGCAATACGAAGAGCCGGATTTATCACAGTCTTTTGGCAGCGACCAAGTGGTCAACAATCGTATCGAGGTTTTACGCCAGATACTGGGTAATGAGCAAAGACGAGACGTTAGCTATGACGAGGCGGCCGAAATTGGTGAGTCATTGGTGCAGTTCTTCGAAGTTCTGGGTGAATCAGCCACCAGTAAGAATGACACTGATCCGAGTAGAACTTATGGATAAACAATCAAAAGCAGTTATTCTGGCTCGCGTCTCCAGTAAGGCCCAGGAAGATGAGGGCTACTCGCTGGATTCTCAGCTAAAACTACTCCAAAGCTATTGTGAGAATAAGGAGTTATCCGTAGTAAAGGTCTTTAAGATCGCCGAAACCGCATCGAAACAACAGAGCCGTAAAGTCTTCTATGAGATGCTGGCCTACTTGTATGACAATAAGGTTTACCACCTTACCGTCGAGAAGACGGATAGGTTCACTCGTAACTTTCGTGATGCTGTAGCCATCGATGATTGGTTAGAGCAAGACGCTAATAGAAGACTTCATGCTGTAAAGGAAAATATACTGCTCCATAAAGACGCAAAATCTGACGTCAAGTTTATGTGGAATATCCATCTATCAGTTGCCAAAAAATATACCGACAATTTGCGCGAAGAGGCCATGAAGGGCTGGGCTGAGAAGCTAGCTCAAGGTTGGTTACCTGCCCCACCGCCACCTGGCTACATGACAGTAATTGAAGGTGGTAAGCGCATTCATGTACCTGACCCGAAAACTAAGAGTATTGTGCAAGTGCTCTTCAAGCAATATCTTGAACCCAACCACTCAATCAACACTATTACTCAGGAAATGGATCTTCTAGGTATCCGAACTCGCAAAGGTCGGCCGTTCGTTAAGAGCCACGTCCAGCGAATCTTAAATAATCCATTCTATATCGGCATCAACCGTTTTGACGGACGAGATTATCCAGGCGCTCAAGAGCGACTCATCAGCAATAAATTATTTGATGCCGTTCAGCAAAAAATGCATCGTGGACGACCGATAACTTTTCGGCAGCACAATCCGGTACTCAAAAACATGGTTACTTGTAGTGTCTGTGGTAAAGCAATTAGTTGGCAGCTGCAAAAAGGCCGCTATTACGGGGCTTGTCAACGCCGAAATTTGGCTTGTCGTGGCAGAAAGTTCCTTAGAGAGGATAAAGTCGAAGAAGCTATAGTTGAGCAGCTGAAAAAGCTCGTATGTCCCTCTCAGGAGCTGATTGAGTGGGTGGCTGACTCTATACGCCAAGAACAGCAAGGAAATATCGAAAACCGTGAGCGAATGATAGCATCAATCGAAACCCAACTAGCAAGATTAAAGCGCATGGATAGCGAACTCTACGATGATAAGCTGGCTGGCGATATACCCAAAGAAAGATATGAGCTCAAACACGAACAGTTTTTAGCCGAGATAACAGAATTAGGGACCAAACGAGAGCAAATTAATGTTTCTCTGGCTCAAGGACTTGAACAACGCCTAGTAGTCCTCAAATTAGCCCAGAAGGCCGCTTCTATCTACCGGAAGAAGACTCCAGAGCAGAAACGCCTAATAATAACCAAACTTTTTAATTCAATTACCGCCAGTGATGGCATTGTATCTGTTGAGTTTACGAATTTTAGCCAAGCGATAGCTAAAAGAGTTCTAAAAACAAGTAATTTGCTAGGAGGCAAAATATGAATGATCGAACCACAAAAAAAGACCCCAATAATAGGGGTCAGGAAGAACAACTAAAGCACTTACGTTCTATCTGGCAGGAGTGGAGGGATTCGAACCCGCGACCTTCGGTTTTGGAGACCGACGCTCTAACCAGCTGAGCTACACTCCTATGTAGCTAAAAGTATAGCTCATCTGGTGGTCCTATAGAACAGATTCAAAAATTAATGTTTTCGAGGTTTAACTTCGTTTCGCCCTAAGCTTTTCTTGGTTTCTACTTGTTTTGTCATAACTCGCTTAACCGGGCAGAATTTGTTTAGTTCTACCTTATCGGGCGTATTCATAGTATTTTTAGACGTGTAATAATGGCGTTGCTTGCAAGCTTCGCAGGTCAGCCCGATAATTTTTCGTTTGTCGCCTTTTTTTGCCATAACTGATGGATTATAACAGATGAGATGACGCTTTTCAACCACCTTATGAGTTAGCCCAGACAAAGGAAGAACGCTGCGTCTCCACATCCCGCAGCGTTCAAGCTTGATGCCTAACATTTGGTCCGGGCTAATCAAGCATACCCTTATTTAACATCAAGGATCATAAACGCGCTGTATGCTATCTCACTAAAGTTGTGTATTATTCCTCACATTTTGGTTCTTAAGGGATAATCTAGTAAAATACATCTGTTAATAGGCCGTGATAGCTCAGTGGTAGAGCACCTCCATGGTAAGGAGGGGGTCCCGGGTTCAAGTCCCGGTCACGGCTCCAAATAATTGCTAAACTCCAGTGATCATTTGCTGGACTTTTTTTACAGCCTCTTGGACATTTTTGGCTTCGAATTTAGCACCGGCCGCCGGTTTGTGCCCACCACCGCCCAAAGCAGCCGCTAGTTCTGATACATCCTTAGTCTCACCCAAAGACCGAAACGAAGCCGAGTAAATCGAACCTTCAGCTAATACATCACGGTAAACAATAAAACCCCAAGGCCGATTCTCTACATTTCTGAGAAAATTAGTTCTAAAGGCCTCGGTGGCCTGAATCAGAGCTTCGAGATTATCTTGTATAGCCGTTTGATCAGAGATGTATGAATAAGTATGATTGCCACTAAATTTTGTGTTACGAAGTAGCTCGGTAAGGATTTCAAGTCCTTTCTCGCTAATAGAGTTGAGCTTACTGGCAATTAGCTCAATATCGGCTCCATCTGAAATAAGTTTTGGAACAACCTCAAATGTTTTTTTAACATTAAAATTACGGTGTACGAATCCACCGGTATCCGTATAAATACCCGTTAAAGCCACCTGAGCGTAGTTATTCGGTTTATTCATGCCGAGTTTTTCAATGAATATGTGGTATACATCCAAGGTTGTGGCCGGACTTTTGTTATTAATATAGATATCAGCGCCATTAAACTCCATCCCTTCATGGTGATCTATGACTGCTAACTTGAACGGTTCGAGGTTTATCGATTCCGGATGCCGTGTGATTCTATGAAGTGCATTAGCATCCAACACGATCAGAAGGTGTGGTGAACTTTTCAATGCTTCATGTAGTGGTTGAAAATTAATTTCATCGTAGCCGCTCAGAAAATCTAATCCGAAGGGGGACTCTTCCATAGAGACAACCACTTGTTTATCCGGATAATTTTTCTTAATAATTTTGTGAAGTAATAGACATGAACTAACCGAGTCGCCGTCTGGAGAAAGGTGCGAAGTAACCAGAATTCGCTCGGAAGATTCTATTAGTTGCTTAAGTTTGATTTCCATAATTCGTGGTGCAGCATCATCTACGAAGTAGGAACGCTGCTTAGAAGCTATTCTACAGTTTAGATCGGGCTAAATCAACCTATAATACAGGGGTCGGCGGGTGTGGTAGTAATGTACCCACCGGCTGATCCTACATAGTTTTGACCATGGCGGGGGGTAGTGGCGCTTTCGACCAGATTGTGCCGATAGGTTAGAACCAAAAAAAATTTAATTTTTAGAATTTGGCTATTGCTGGCTATCGGGCAGTCGAGCATACGGACACTCATCTTTACCGCTAAAAAGGTCGTTCATCGGCATAAATAGCCCAAGCCTAACACCGCCTTCAGTGTCTAAGGCTTCTACGCTAGTCGGTCCACGGCTACCTTCCCAACCAATACAACGCTCTTCTATGTCTTCAATGTACGGCCATGGGCCTCCCGTGCTTGATTCAAAAGACAGCAGGAGCATTATCATAAACTCGGCGTGCTTGCAGCCACGGCAGCGCTCAGGCAAGAGATCCATTATCCGATCAATATCTTTTGGTTCCGGATCCAGGTGATCGCCAAATTCAGGGATAGACATAGAAAAATTAAACCGCTTTCCGTTGATAATGTCAACTAAATATGGTATAAATGACTTGCCCGTTGCTGATGGACTAGAACTGAGGAGGTCAGTCATGTTTAACCCTCTCAAGTCTTTCTTGGCCAAGTTCGGCTACCACAAGTTCGAGAAGATCGAGAAGTTCGATCGCGAGACCTTGGGGCGAATCGCCAAGAACCAGCCCCGCGAGATGTGGGACGACATCGTCGAGAAGTCGCCACCCCCAAGCGAGAGCTGACACTCCAATCAGATAGGAGGTGCTCAATGCATCGTTTCTTCCAGCGGTCACCCCGTGAGGTGGCAACTGCACTCGAAGGCAAGACGCTGCAAGTCGGCAACAAGAAGGGGATCATTACCAAGGTGAATCCGCAGTCCCCGAAGGACAACGAGAACTGGACCGACAGACCGATCTTCGGTCCGCACCCGGTCGATGTCTACGTTGCCCCGTACCGCGGCACTCACCTCCTCTTCCTGCGAACGGGAACGCCGGGCACAAACACCTGTGTCCGGATTGACGGCCTCGAGACGAGGAGCAAGGTCGCACGCACGCCGGGCCAGGTCTGCAAAGCCCTCGGCATCACAAGCGAGCGTACTGGCAAGCTTCGTCTCTCGGGCGACGTGGTCAGCCTCAGCTGGTCATGAACCGTCACACGGTGCAAGCGCGGACTCCGTCTCTACTAGATGTGAGTCCCGCTTGCACCAGCACTACCTTGTTATTACCGCGCCGTTACCGGTTTCTAAGCTTTTGAACAAAACATAGGCCTTGCCTGTATAGGCACGAGCTAAGCCACTTTGATAAATAACTTCCTTTGGTATTTTTTGGATTGAACCATATTTATGTCGGAGGCTCTTCATTGCAGATAATGTAGCTTGCTCCTCGCTTAGGACGTTCTGATCTAGCCCATTTAGACTTGCTTTTATCCTTTTAGCGCCATCCAGCAAGAAAGTAGTCACTATTTTTCTGGAGTCTTTAATTTTAACATCAGTTTTAGCAAGCTTGAAGCCTTGTAGCAACGGAGCACCGATTTGTTGGACAAGTGTAGAAGTATCTTGAGTACACGAGCCAATTTTCTGTAAAACGAGCATTCGGGACTTAAAGTTATTAGCCGAGCTAACCTCACCACTTAGGCCTTCGACTATCTTAAAACCAACTTTTTCAATAGCTCGGGCGAAAAGCTCAGGATCCTTAAGGTCATTATTGTGCATCAGGTTTATCACAGCGACACCTTCGTTAACTAGCACCCGGTTAAGTTCTTGGAATACTTTTATTGGCTCATAGATACCCTGTCGCAGTGACAGTTTGGTATAGTGCAGAGCCAAAGATAAGTTTGCATAATCAACGGTGCTATCGGCAGTAGGTAGATCTAAGAAGCTGCCGACGCGGCGCTTCTCATCAACCTGCTCAAAATGATGTGGGTTAATGTCCACACTTACGATTTGATCTTGGAAATCTTCGGATATATGGCGCTTGAGCATCTCAGGGCCAGAAGCAACGTCCAAAATACGGACAAATTTAGGATCTTGGTTTTTAGACTTCGCTAAATTGTCTATAACAGTGCCCGCAAGCCTTCCAACGTTCGCTTGATAGCTTCGGCTACCGAGATCGGTGTAACAATCTGCGTATTCACGCCCGTATTTATTAAGAAATGTAACGAAGTCTTTTTCACCAATACCTTTAACGTAGCTATAGATCTTAAGCATACGATGCCATGAAGAGAGATAATGCTCGGCTAATGTAGGATTAACCTCCAAGTTTGGATCGATTTGCTTTTCGTCATCGCGGAGTAATTCACGCTCAAGCTCAGATAAAGGAATACCTCGGAGTAATTTTTCAACAGCCGTATACTTGTGCTCAATATATTTATGGATTCCTTCTTCAACGGAACCTTCAACATAAAACGTATGGCTGATTAAATCTTGTTTTAATCCCGGCCGATAAACGCGGCCCTGTTGCTGACGTTTGTCGTATTCAGTCCATGGCTCGTTATAGAAATAAAGCTCTTCAGCTCCCGAGAAGTCCACGCCGACATCAGCCGTTTGGCCACTAACAGCCAGAAGCATTTTCCTCTCAGACTGTTCTTGTAGTAACTTTTGGATTTCGAGACGACGCGTCTTAGGGACCTTTCCATCTATAACATGAACCTCGACATCCTCTGGCAGATTCAAGCCTTCAAATATCGTGGTTTCTCCTCGAATCACACCTTCTATATAACCGTTAACAAACATTACCACCTTGTTTTTAGCTGCGAACGTCGAACGCAATGATTCAGCTACGGCTTGGATTTTAGAACTCTGGAAGCCAGGCGTCATCTCAAAGATTTGTGGGTTTAGGGCAAACTGTCTCAGTATTTGTATTTTTTGTGAGGCTGTGAGTTCATCCTCTTCTAAGAGTACTTCATAGGCGTCCTTCTCTTCAGTTGACATCTGAATAGCGTGTAGGTCTTCATGCAGGGTCGGCATTTCTATACTTTCCGCCAATGACTTCATTTGCATACGTGGCACCAGAAGACTGCGTAAGTCTAGTACATCTCCCTCAAGGATTTGACGGGTTAAGTCTTTACGGGCTATTCCCTCAAACTTTTCTGGGTAAAGAAGCTTCAGAACCATGGCTACGTCACCAATATGATTGGGTACTGGCGTGCCTGAGAGCAGAGCTAAGTATTTGTCGTCGCCTTCAATCTTTCCAGCTAGCTTAACCAGATTATCCGCTCGTTTGCCACTTGTGATGTTTTTGAGTTTATGGGCTTCGTCAACAACGAGCATGTCGTAGTCCAGTTGCTCCAAAAAAGTCATGTAGTCATCATTCAGGCGCTCTTGAGAAACGAGAATGTAGTCGTACTCGGAGAGATCTAGATTATTAAGAGATTCTAAGCCGTTGTTAATTGTTAATACCCTGGGGGCCTGACCTTCTTTAAAATATCCCTTTGCCGAACCGTCGCCATTTTTGTAATCAGATAGATATTTTCGCCAAACCTCCACCACGTTACTTGGCACTACAACTAAGGCCTGCTTAACACCCAAGGATTCCTTAGCTAATATTGCTGAGGCGCTTTTACCAACACCCATTTCGTCAGCGATCAGTATCTTCTGCTTACCCATTAGTTCAAGAATGTTAATTCTTTGATTTATGTCTGGGAACAAGCGTCCTTGCTCTAATTCGTTTACGACGTTATCAGGAATATGGATAATTTCGAAAAGCGCTTTGTAGAATTCTTCCACCTCATCAATCACCTCAGCCAACTCAGGTGTGCTATAACTTACCGTTTTACTACGCAGACTGGCTATATAAGTTTGGAATACAGAGAGATCGTCGTCGATCCTACCGCCCCGGCGTAGCTGGTTGTATGACTTCAAACAATCGTTTTTAATAACTTCTCTTAGCCCATCTTTTAAGCTCGCATCAGAAAGGTACTGTACCCCCATCTCTAGCTTGTCTAACTGTAGGTCTCCCCTCAAAGCAAGAAACTCGCCGAGATAATCGCCAATAACCCTTTTTGCGAATGGAAGAGATATCTTTCGATACTCGGGCCTGTACTGAAAAAGAACATCAACCGCTCGCTCCGAACCAAACAGCGAAAGAAGCGCTTGAAATTCGTGTGATTCTAGAGTTTCTCCTTCCCCAACCTTACTAATAAAACCTATAATGCTAGCTTCGAGATCATCGTTCTCTTTACCTGCTAAGTCACGCGATTGCCTTTCCCCTCGATAACTTAAAAGTGCAGATTCAATCAAGCTTGCTAGCACAGGGGCATAATGTAGGGCAACTTGTCCATTTTCACTAACGTAAGTTTGAAGCCATTCAGGGTTTAACTCAGAATGTATTGAAGCGAGTCTATGTATAGTGCTTTGACCGGTGTTCAACATTTTAGCTAGGGTACGGTTTGGTATCCAGCCCTCTGGAGCTTGTTCAAATTGCGAAAAGTGTGTTCGAGTTAATTCTGCAAGCTCTGGATGCAAAAATACGGACAGCCTTCGTCCCTTTTGGCTATCCTTGGTTGGATACTCGCTAAACCATTCTGGATGCTCTTTTTCATACTGATAAACGAAACTTTTAATTGTGTCATATGCTTTTCCTCCAAGTTCCTTTCGCAAGGAAGAAATAGTGGCCCATCCTTCAGGAGCAGAGGTAGAAAATTCGGCAAAACGGTTTCTTAATATTTCAATTAGCTCTGGGTGATAATACTCGACCATTCGAGGCCTAGGCTTACTTGGATGATTAAGGAAACTTTGGAACCACTCAGAATGTTCATCTTGGTAAGCATTTGCGGCTTTTACTATTGATGTTGCGGACACACTTAGCTCTTTCGCTAAATCAAACCTATGTATCCAGCCATCAGGGATATTAGTTTCCTTCTCCGTTATGTCGAGAATGGCGTCGAGTAGTTCTGGTGAGAAATGCAAAGAAACGTTACCATTTTTCGCAGCAAATAACTCGAACCACTCAGGATGATCTTCTTTATATCTTTCGGCAGTCTTTTTAACATAACCGAGTTTTTTGCCGCTCTGTCTACAGGCCTCACTTACAGTTGACCAGCCCTCAGGAGCAGGATTGCGAGATCCATACTCTCGAACCATCTTTTCGATTAGATCTGGTGAGTAAAATTCGGCAATTTGACCTCTCTGAGTGATAAACTTCTGTGCCCAAAAAGGATTATTTTTTATATACGGAGTCGCCCATGTTTTGATAGTTGGTCCTGACGTGCGCAAGCAGTCAGCGACCTCGTTACGTTTCATCCAGCCTTCGGGTGGGACAGATGGTCCGACTAACCTCTCTCGGATATTTGCAACCAAATCAGGAGAAATATATTCAGAAGTAGATCTGCCGCGACCGGCAAAAATAGCAAAATCATTAGGATGAGATTCTCTGGCCTCTTCAACAACCTTCTTTGCCGTGCCCCAATCCTTGCCGAGAGCTTTTGCTAAACCACCAATTGTTATCCAGCCTTCGGGAGCGGAATCTACAAGCTCGCCCCTAATTGTTTCAACTAGCTCCGGCGATAGATGCAGTGCTACTTTTCCGATAGTTTCTTTAGTGGCTAGGTTCAAAAACCACTCAGGATGGTTGTCGCGGTAGTTATCTGCCATTCTTACAATTGTCGATCTATCTTTTCCTAGGGCGCTTGGTAATTTACTCAAGGATATCCACCCTTCTGGAGCTTCCTGGAGCGAGCCAACCTCCTCTCCTAGGCGGGCAACTAGTTCTGGTGAGTAGAAAATTCGTGGTACACCATTCGAGTCCGCAAAAGTTTGGAACCATTCAGGATTTGATTCGGCATATCTGTTGACAGCGGTCAAGACTGTAGGCTGTGATCGAAAAAGCTTCAGTGCTAAACCGTTATTCGTGAACCAACCCTCAGGAGCGGGCGCTATCTCAGTGCCGGGTTCTACGGAAGGTTTAATGATTGCTACCGGATAGTCTAAACGGTGATTTCCATTACCATTGTCAATAGGCTCCTCCTGCCGGGGAGCTTCAATAATGACTTCAGTTTCTTGCTTTGGAGTCATGGCTTCTATAAATTTATTTGACAATAAAAATCAGTACCGCCCACCTCTGGTAGCCGACTCTATTTGTCAGATAAATAGTAGCATAATTCTAGTGTTTTGTCAAAGAGTATAACTCCTTAGACTAATTTTTAAGTTGTCGGTTTCTAATTAGTTTGTAACTATATTCGACGTGACGGTTCTAGCGTACCTAATGCTCTAATAAAAATAACAGATGTAAAATCCGTGGTGCAGGGAGAGGGATTTGAACCCCCGTAGGCATAAGCCGTCTGATTTACAGTCAGATACGATTGACCACTCCGTCATCCCTGCAAGTATAATCTGCTTAATTAATTGTAACAGCCTGGAGCCGACGAGCGGAGTCGAACCGCTGACCCGCTGTTTACAAAACAGCCGCTCTGGCCACTGAGCTACGTCGGCTTAATCCGCAGTGATTATAGCAATTAACACCTTACGAAGCAATCTGAAATCATTCGCGGGAAGATAGCCCGAACAACGAATTAGTGCTTGTTCGGCGTGATAAGAAATCGCGAAGGCCTGTCTTATCCTAGATTACAACCCGCTTAGGACGCAGAATTCGCTTAGGTTTGCCAACAGGTAGGGCCAACTTATCTAGTGTCTTCTGAGTAGCCGTGACTTGTTCAGCCATACCCTGGGCTTCATAAGCCTTGGCTAAAAGCGTAAAAGTTTCACGATTAGGCTCGAGTTCGGCGGCCTTTTCCAACTGCTGGATCATTAACTTATCATTGCCGAGCTTTTCTTGAACTTTTGCATAAGCAATGTGTCTAGCAGCTAAGTTATCCTCTAGCCGTAGAGCATGCTCGAAAGCCGTTGCGGCTTTCTGATAATTCTCGGTCTCATAATAAATCAAGCCTAGGTTATGGAGACTAGAAGCACTAGGTTCGATACTGCTGGCAATTTCAAAACAGTCAATTGCGTCTTTATATTCACGCTGTTTAGCGTATAAAATTCCGAGCCGGTTATAAGCAGCGGCGTTTTTCTCATCAATTTTTAAAATAGTTAATAAAGCTTTTTCAGCCCGCAATAATCGATTCTCGCGCATCCCGTGGTGAGCAATTTCCCAAAGCCTGGTCAAACGGTCGCCAATTCGTCTTGGAATTACAACCATCTCAAGTTCGCTATTTTTTCCGTGTCGAAATACAATATATGCGAATATTAAAAGTAATGCTAAGGCATACATACTCGGTAATTATACCAAACTTAATTATAGTGGAATATCGACGGCTAAAGACAGTGCTATCAATCTGGGGTTTGTGTTTAGTTCGCTAGAATTTATTAAGCTACTAACCATGATTCGTGTTTCTAGTAGTTTAGCGGAATTAGAGCAGCTACTTCGCTTAATTGCTACTTCATGTAGGGCTTTCATAACCTTGAGTAAGGCTTCAAGGAAATTCTTTAGTTCGGCTTTATTCTTAGCCTTGGTCTGCAGAAAAATAACTCTTTGATACGAACTTAAGCTTATAAATTCCTTGGCTTGAGCGATGGCTAATTTGATTGGATGTTGATTGTCGCCAGCCAAAAGTGCGAACATTGTTCCAACTAAGCCGTTACTAAGTTGCCAAGCATTCTCGATATCCGATTTACTATATTGCTCACCGAAATACTGAAAAGCGTGGTTTAGGCTAATCGGTAGTACAGGTAGTTTCTGCACTCGGGACACTACGGTTGGCAACAGGTCTTTATCGACAGTGGCGGTTAGTATTATTAAGCTACCGGTCGGTGGTTCTTCGAGTAGTTTTAAGATAGCATTTTGGGCTTCGGTGCTTAGAAGCTCAGCATTCTCAATAATAGCAACTCTGTTGACTGAATTTTTTAATTCGGTTTGATCGATTACTCTTAAGCTCAGTTTCTTTATTAACTCTCTAGTCGCATCAATCGATATCTCAGACTTTCCATCTTGAACAGCTATTGGAAAATAATATGGGTGGTTATCGATTCGTTCAGGTTCATAATTCAGCAGTTGACATGCAATTTGGGTTGCTAAATATTTTTTACCGGCTCCATTAGCTCCAAGTAACACCAAACCCTGGCTTGGTTTATGCAAAAAAGCTTCAGTTTGTTGAGCAGTTTTTGGGTTAACAACAGCCTGTGTGATTTGGCCCATTATTCTGCCTGAAATTCTTCAAAATATTTGGGTATAGGTGCACTAAAAACTCGTCTTTGACGGTTAGGCAAGGTTAGCTCTAGCGACCTGGCATGTAGCATTAAGTTTGGTCCGTCATTACCATAGACATTATCGCCAACCACTGGATGATTAATGTAAGCCAAGTGTATGCGAATCTGGTGGGTCCGTCCGGTTTGGGGCTTAAGTTCCAAAATTGAGTACGATTTATTAGCTTTTTGAAAACTTTTCATCAAGCTATAGTAAGTCTGCGACGGTTTTCCGGCCGAACTAACCATGAAAGTCTGTGGTTTTTTAGGATTACGGGTAATGGGTGCGTCAATTATGGCTTCGGGAGGTTCTGGGATACCTTCTACGATCGCTAAATACTGTTTTTTAGTTTTTCTAGCTGAAAACTGTTTTTGTAACCAGTCTAGTGATTTTTGGTTTTTTCCAGTAATGATAATCCCGCTAGTTTTTCTGTCTAGGCGGTGAACGATGCCCGCCCGATTTGACACTAATTCCTTATCAAGACCGGGCTTAATAAAACTGGCGACAGATGCTTCTAAATTTATAGCTCCCTTAGAGTGGCTAAGTATTCCAGCCGGTTTATTAATTACTAAAACTTCGTCATCCTCATAAATTATCGGCAACACTATCGCGGGTGGCTGCTGATTCAGAATCGATTCATTGACTGATACCAAATCACCAACCCTAATATTATATGACGGTTTCAAAGTCAATCTGTCTATGCAAATATGTCCACTACTGAAGAGGCTCGCCATTGATGAGCGACTAAACTGGGGGTAGTGTTGGCTGATAAAGATATCGGCTCTAATGCCATTATCCGCTGTAGTAGCCTCAAAAACTTGCATACTAGTAGTTTAGCTCAGGCTGGTCGCAGGCCGACAGCTTTTTGAACTTTTAGCAGAGTATTATCGCCAACTGCGCGCATGGCAGCCTCGCCGGAGGTGAGTTTCTTTACCAATAGCTCAGAATCAACCTGGGCTAGTTTGAACTGAAAATTCTTCAAGAAACTTTGCACAACCTCAGCAGTGGCTTGTTTAAGCTCACCATAGCTTGATTTGCCATGCCATTGTTCATTAACCTCGGTTTGTGGCATATCGCTTAACAAAGCCAGTATTTGCAGGAGGTTAGCAACGCCGGGCTGCTTTTCCCAATCGTAGCTAATAACTCCGATAGAGTCGGTTGTGGCGCTCATTATTTTTTTTGCAGCTTCATCGGAATTATCACTTAGCAGAACGGTTCCAGCCGGGTCATCAACACTTTTACTCATTTTTTTATTGGGGTTCCTTAGCGAACGAATTCTTACTGGCTCGCTTAGGCTGGCAAATTCAGTCTGTTTAGAATTGTCTTCGGGTACCACAAGAATATCTCCAAATTTTTTATTTAGTCTGATTGCCAGATTGCGAGTAAACTCTAGGTGTTGGCGCTGATCTTCGCCGACTGGTACCCACCTAGCACCATAAAGCAAAATATCGGCTGCCATTAAAACCGGGTAATTAAATAAACCGACACTAACATTTTCTTGTCTACCGGCTTTATCTTTATATTCGGTCATCCGTGTTAATTCACCAAAGTAAGCAAAACAATCTAGTATCCACGTTAGTTCGCTATGAGCCGGTATGTAGCTTTGACGATAAATAAACGTATCAGGTTGCTGAATGTCCAGCCCAGCGGCTAAAAAAACCTTAAGGTTATCCAAGCTTTGTTGGTAAAGTTTGCCGTGTTCTATAGGCGTAGTAAAGCTATGAAGGTCCGGTATAAACATATTCAGCTGGTACTTGCCGGCATGTTTCTTTTGCATTTCTACCATTGGTAAAATTGCCCCCAAATAATTGCCAATATGAAACTCGCTATTAGAGCGCAAACCAGTTAAAATTACTTCTTTTGCCATCTGATTAAATTATAGCTTAAAACTACCCAGTAAAAGTAGCTTTTAAAACTAACGCTTTGTGAATTGCCGTTTCTTACGAGCGCCTTTTAGGCCGAATTTCTTGCGTTCTTTCTCACGAGGATCTCGACCTAGCAATTCAGCACGTCGGAGAGTGCCACGGAAATCTTCGTTTAACTCAACTAAAGCTTTAGAGATGCCCAGGCTAATAGCATCAACCTGACTGCGGTGTCCACCGCCGGCAACTTTGGCACTGATATTGTACTTTTCGGGGTCAAGTTCTAGCACACCAAACGGTTTCATTAATACTGTCTGCAAATGTTTACTTGAGGCAAAATAATCATTTAGTTTTTTATCATTAATGGAAATCTCGCCCTTACCGCTAAGTAGTCGAACTCGGGCGGTAGCGCTTTTGCGGCGACCTAGCCCGTAGAAATATTTACTGCTTGCCATTATTTAGGACCTTTCAAAGTTAGTTGTGTGGGCTTTTGAGCATGGTGGTTATGATCGGCTCCCTCATAGACTTTTAGTCGAGCCAGTCGTTGGTCACGTAATTTATTTACAGGTAACATACCCCTTACAGCAATGCTAATAATACTGGTTGGATCTTGGATTTGCTGTTCAGCCATGGTTCTTTGATATAAACCACCGGGGAACCCGCTGTGCCGATAATAAATCTTTTTAGTCTCTTTACCGCCGGTAACTTTAGCTTTTTGAGCATTGATAACTATGACAAAGTCGCCACCGTCAGTATGTGGTGTAATCGTTGGCTTGCCTTTACCTAGCAATAAACTAGCTGCCACAGTGGCAACTCGGCCAAACGAAACCCCCTCGGCGTCTAAAACGTACCATTTACGCTGAACTTCAGTTGATTTTTGGCTGTAGGTCTTCATTACTTTGCCGCCTTAGGGGTCTTAAGCGGTCTTTTAGCTAGTTTCGCTGTTGGTTTGGTCGACACAGTCTTAGTAGGCACGAGTTTTGCTTTAGCACTCAAATCGTCAACAAAGCTTATGCGAGCCATCTGAGTGGCATCACCACGGCGTAAGTTAGTTTTTTTGATTCTTAAATGTCCGCTAGTACGCCCAGCGAGTTTTGGAGCAATTTCGTCAACTAGCTTATGGGCAGCTTCTAGGGTTGATAAGCCCTTAATCACTTGGCGACGGCTGTGTAAACTGCCCTGCTTAGCTTTGGTTATCAACTTCTCGGTGTAACTTATCAGCTCTTTGGCTTTCGGCAAAGTGGTCTCGATAGATTCACGTAATACCAAGGATTCGGCCAAACCTATAATTAGAGCTTGGCGTTGGTCGCGTTCACGCCCAAATTTTCTTCCTTTATATCCGTGTCGATGCATCTAATTTAATCCTTTTAGCCTAAAGTTCCAGCTCAGCCATTTTTTCCTTAACTTCATCTAGGGCCTTATTACCAAAACCCTTCAGATCGCGGAGTTCGGCCTCCGATAAGGATATTAGATCCTTGATAGTATGAATGTCGTTATTCACTAGAGCGTTAGTAGTGCGGGCACTAAGATTCAGATCTTCGATGGAGGTCATTAACTCGGCTGGCTCTTCGCCATCACCGCCAATTAAATCAGTCACTCCGTCGTTAGATGGTTGCGGGGCAGCCTCAACTCTGGTCTGACCGGCCAAGGCGGTATATTGGTTAACTAAAATTGCGGCGGCTTCTTCAAAGGCGTCACTTGGAGTGATTGAGCCATCCGTATCAACCGTTAGCAACAGTCGGTCGAGGTCGGTTCGTTGGCCAACACGAGTATTTTCTACCTTATAGCGGACACGTAGGACTGGCGTGAATAGGGCATCTAGCATAACCATGTCACTAACTTTACGGCCTGAGCCTTGCTCATCAAGGGCGCGGTAGCCTCGGCCAGTTTCAACGGTTAACTCCATGCTTATCGTGGTTTTATCGTCATCGAGCGTACAGATAACTTGGTCCGGATTAACTACCTCTACATCAGCGTTGAGCTGGAGGTCTTTGGCCTTTACAACGCCCTTACCTTTTTTGGTAAGCGTGATAGTTTGGGCCTCGTCGTTAAATACTTTAAAACGAATATTCTTAAGGTTTATCATGACAGCCACCACGTCTTCTCTAACACCTTTTACAGTAGTAAATTCGTGGCTTATACCGTTGATTCGAAAACCAGTAACAGCTGCTCCAGCAATACTTGATAACAGTACTCGGCGCAAGCTGTTGCCCAGAGTCATACCGTAGCCGGGGTGTAGAGGCTCGATGGTGAAGGTCGCACTAGTGGGGTTGTGTTCGGTAACTCCGCCTAGGGCTGGTGTGTGAATTAATTTACTCATAAAATTTTTCTCCTATCTTCAGTACTAGCGTGAGTAGTACTCTACGATTAGTTGTTCTTTAATATCTGGTTCGGCATCATCACGCGTTGGCGTGCCGGTTACCTCGACGGAAACTTGCTTACGGTTCACCTTCAACCACCCCGGCAAGTTGGCGGGCGAGGGGCTGAGTTCATCAATCTGCTTAAAGTATTCGTTGGTTTTGCTAGTCTTACGCAACTCAATCTTGTCGCCAAGCTTAACTCGTATAGATGGAATATCGACCCGGCGGTCATTTAAGAAAAAGTGGCCATGGGTGGCTAGCTGGCGGGCGGCGTTACGGCTAGGGGCAAAACCGGCGCGATATATTACATTGTCTAACCGACGTTCTAAATACTCCAGAAGAGTAGCACCAGATTGGCCGTGGGTCCGACTGGCTTCTTCCATTAACTTCGCAAACTGGCGCTCCAGTAGACCATAAAGGCGTTTTACTTTCTGCTTTTCACGGAGCTGTAAGCTGTACTGGCTATTTTTCTGACGACCCCTGTAAGAGCCGACTTGGCCGGGCGGACCGGGACGTTTAACCAATGCTTTATGGGCTTTGGGGTGAAGAGCGTAGCCTTCACGGCGTGATAGTTTAACGATTGGTCGTGATTCTCGGCCCATAATCTAGTTCCTCTTGGCCTTTCTAGGTCGTACACCACCGTGTGGAATGCCGGTGACGTCTTTGATATTGTCTAGCTGTACTTTTTGGGAAACTAATGTTCGAATTGCGGCGTCTCGGCCCATACCGACTCCTTTTACAAACACGTCGGCTTTAGTTAGACCAAAGTTTTGGCGGGCGGTGGTAATGGCCTTTTCGGCAGCGATTTGGGCAGCATAAGCCGTACCTTTTTTAGAACCGCGGAAGCCTGATGCACCGGCACTGGCGGTAGCCAAAGCGTTGCCCTTATCGTCGGTTATAGTAATGATTGTGTTGTTAAAGGTGGCTAGCACATGGATTTGGCCGGCAGAAACAGTCCGGCGGTTTTTCTTGCGCTTAGCACGGGCTGGTGCATCGGCAGGACCGGTCTCTGATAACTTTGCCGCATCCGTAGAGTCCTTAGCAGCTTCGGTGCCGGTATCTGAAATAGTTGCCGTATCAACAATCGGCTTTTCTTCGTCAATTGATTTAGTTTTAGGTTCTTCAGCCATAATCTTTAAGTCTTACTTGCCGCTTTCTTAGCAGTGCCACCAACGGTTACTTTTTTACCACGCCGGGTTCGGGCGTTGGTTCGGGTGCGTTGGCCCCGGCTAGGCAAACTGGCCTTGTGGCGCGACCCCCGGTAACTGTTAATATCCCGCAGGCGTTTAATATTGCCTTGAACGATGCGTTGTAGTTCACCCTCGATCGTATAGTTGGTGCTAATAATCTCTTGGATTCGACCAAGTTCGGCGTCGTTTAGGTTTTTAACCCGAACCGTAGGGTCAATATTAGCGTCTTTCAGGATGGTTTCGCTGGACTTTGGTCCAATTCCAAAAACGTAAGTTAGTGCCACTTGGACCTGCTTATTATCTGGAATGGTTACGCCTGAAAGTCTAGCCATATATTAACCTTGCCTCTGCTTATGCTTGGGTTTCATTTTGTTAATAACATATACCCGACCTTTTCGGCGGACTATCTTATCATCGGGACTAATTTTTTTTACACTGGCACGTACTTTCATACGGATCATCTCCTCTTAGGTGGTGACACACTGCTTAAGTTAATTATTAATGAACTTTTTATAAAAAGTTCTAATTTTCGCGGTAAGTTATCCGACCCTTCGTCAGATCGTAAGGAGTCAATTCTACCTTAACGCGGTCTCCTGGAACTAGGCGAATGTAGTGTTTCCGCATCCTTCCGGCGACGTGAGCTATTATTTGATGACCGTTCTCGAGTTCAACTTTAAACTGAGTGCCTGGTAACGCCTCTTTGACGATTCCCGCAAGTTCAATGACCTCTTTTTCCTTCACCATAAATATAACGAAGTAATTGTACCAATTCTACCAGATGATGTAAAGGGTTATTTTTTACGACGGAAATTTGGACGGGGTATAAATCGTAATCGGCGTGAAGCCGTACCAGGAGTAGCATCTTCTTCGTAAAAATAGTCAGGGGCTTGATATTGGTCATAGGTAATCATCAAAGCCCGGGATTCAACTTGGCGTAAAGTCTCTAGTGATACCGATACCAAGATAAGTATGCTTGTACCACCAATAGCAATGTTTTGATTGAGTTTAACTTGAGCTAGAATTGGCAAAACCGCTAGTAAACCCAGGGCTGTAGCTCCGAATAAGGTTAGCCGGTTAACAATTCTTCCAAGATATATCTCAGTCTGTTTGCCAGAACGAACATCGGCAATAAAGCCACCTTGTTTTTGCAAGTTTTCGGCAATTTCTTTGGAGTTGAAAGTTACGCTGGTGTAGAAATAGGTGAAGGCGAATACCAGTATGAAGTAGGTCGCTGGGTAAAGCCAAGGCTTCCAGCCACCGGCGGCAAAAGTTTGGGCACTAGGGTTAGCGAATAGTTGGCTCAGCTGAACGCCAATTTTACCCCAATGGCTGTGCGGAATGTAGCTAGCACCCTGGCCATGGGTTAGTATTTGTCCGACAAAGCTAGGCACTGATAAGAATGCAACTGCAAAAATAATCGGAATCACCCCGGCAGTAATTAGTTTAACTGGTAAGGTTGTAGTTACACCGCCATAGGTACGATTGCCTTGAACCCGTTTAGCGTAATTGATTGTTAAACGGCGTGAAGCCTCGTTAAGCTTAACCACCGCCCAGGTAACAAAGACGACCGCCAACATCACAATTCCGAACAGTATCAAGCCATGTTTACTAAAGGTTCTGTGAAAGAACTTTAATTTATCAGCCACAGCGGTGCTAGAAGTAGAGTAGGCCGAGCTCCATAATTGCGTAAATAGGGTTGGCAGGCGACTAACGATACCGACGGTTATAAGTAAGGATATACCATTACCGATTGATCGCTCGGTAATTAGCTCACCTAGCCACATTAGTACCATCGAGCCACCTGCCAAAGCAGCAATCATTACCACCCATTGCGTTGGTGAGGTATGGGCTGTAATATCGCCTAATCCACCGATTTGTGAGGCCTCTTGGCGAATAAGGTAAATGGTCCCGATTGATTGAATAATGGCCAACGGGAAAGTGAGCATGCGAGTGTATTGGTTAATTTTCTTGCGACCAAACTCGCCCTCTTTATTCATTGCCTCTAGTTTCGGTATTGCCTTGGTAAGAAGCTGCATAATGATGCTGGCATTAATGTATGGCCCCAGGCCAACTAGCATAATTGAAAAGTTAGCTAAAGCCCCGCCGGATAGGACGTTTAAGAAGCCGAGAAGCTGATTAGAATTAGATTGTTCAAAGAGGTTTTTTAGGACTTGCTTTAGTGTGTGAGGATCACCTAGTGGTACCGGAATATGGGCCATGATGCGGAATACCAGCAACATACCCAAAACAGCCAGGATGCGGTTGCGCATCTCCTTGTGGCCCAACGATTTAAGAATAATTCCCCAATTCACTTGCTAAATATTATACCAGCGACAGCTGGTTTTAACCCTTTTTAGTTATTATTATGTACTTTTATCAGTTTTTTTAGCTGGCCGCGGCAATTGCGAAACCGGGCTAAAAGTACCCCCAGCTTTAGTTACTGCATCGGCGGCGTTTTTGCTAGCTGACTGTAGCTTAACTTCTTTTTTTGTTGTTAAGTCACCTTTATAAAGTAGTTTAACGGCTACATATGGACTACTAATTAAGCCGGCTTCGTGAAGTGTTGCGGTATCGATAATAGCTTTTTTGAGCTTATCAATTTGAGTTGTATAAACTTCTTCAGCTATCCTACGATGGCTCTTAAACCCTCGAAGTTTTGGCAACCGGGCATACAGTGGATTCTGCCCACCCTCAAAGCCGAATTTAGTTGGACTTTTACGGGCCCCTTGGCCTTTAGTACCACGACCGGCGGTTTTTCCACGACCGGCACTAATACCCCGGCCGGAGCGGTGTGAGTCTTTTTGGCGATTTAAGATCAGCTCATTATATTTCATTATTTGGCTCCGACTTTATGCTTTTCAGGTTTAACAATCCATTTGCTGGTTGGTTGCATTTTTTGAAGGGCATCTAGGGTTGCATAGGCCGTGTTGATTCGGTTGCTCGAACCAAGAGACTTAGACAGGGCATTTTCTACACCCACAACTTCTAAGACTGTCCGTACAACCCCCCCTGCGATTAAACCAGTTCCTGGAGCGGCTGGCATAATCAAAATCTTAGCACCGCCAACCTTGCCTTCGACGTCATGAGTTAAGGTATTATTATGTAGCGATATTTTAATCATATTTTTTTTAGCAACTTCAGTGGCTTTAGTAACCGCTGCCGAAACATCGGCTCCTTTACTGACACCGATACCGACTTTGCCTTTATGGTCGCCAGCGACGATTAAAGCCTGGAAGCGAAACCGACGGCCGCCTTTAACTACCCGAGCCACACGATTTACATAGACTACTCTCTCGTCAAACTGTTTAACTTCTTCGATTCTCGGTGGTCGTGGCCCACGATTGTTTCTTTGTTCTGCCATCTTAAAACTCCATTCCTTCTTCACGTACAGCATCGGCTAAAGCCTTGACCCTGCCGTGATATTTACGACTAGACCTATCGAAGACTACTGTGTTGATCTTAGCTTTTTTAGCTTTGGCAGCAATGTCTTTTCCGACGACTTTAGCTTTTTCGGTCATTGTCCCGCTTAGCTTTTTACCAACGCTAGATGCGGCTATGACTGTTACGCTTTTCTCATCATCTATCAGCTGTGCACTTACGTGCAAATTACTAATGTAAACCGCTAAGCGAGGTCGGTTGGCTGTACCAAGGATGCGTTTTGATACTCTGGCTGCTCGACGTTTAGCATTCATCTGTTTATGGGCTACCCTGTTCATATCTACTCCTTACCGCTCTTTCCGCTTTTGCGGATAATTCGTTCGTCGATGTACTTAATACCTTTACCTTTGTACGGTTCGGGTTTCTTAAGGCATCTAATTTCAGCAGCCACTTGTCCGACCTGCTGCTTACTGATGCCCGCTATTGTTATGACATTTTGCTCAATTGATATATTGATTCCAGCTGGCACTTTATAGATAACGTCGTGCGAAAAACCTAGGTTAAACTTTAGATCTGTGCCCTGCTGGGCAACCCGATAGCCAACACCATTAATCTCTAGCTTTTTCTCGAAGCCCTGGCTAACTCCAGTAACCATGTTGTTAACTAAGGTCCGCATTAAGCCGTGGCGGGCCCGATTAGCGGCTTCATCAGTTTCACGCTCTACAACCAGCTGATTGTCTTGTTGTGATAATTTAATGCCAGGTAATCTAAATTGTTCTAGGTTACCTTTGGTACCACTGACCATCACCTTATAGTCGTCGAAAGTGATAGTCACACCGCTAGGGATATCAATTGGCTGTTTTCCAATACGACTCATTCTAATAAACCTCGCAAATTAGTTCGCCGCCCAGATTTTTAGCTTTAGCCTGAGCACCAGTCATAATTCCAGAGCTAGTCGATACGACTACTAGACCGCGACCGTGCTTAACTTTAGGCACAGCTCCAGACTTTACGTACATTCGACGTCCTGGACGACTAAGTCGAGAAATCTCGGTGATCTTGGCAGGCTGATCTTCACTGTTAATAGTAATAACTAAGTTCTTACGGCCGCTGTCTTCACTCACTGTTACAGCTTCCATGAAGCCGTTGTCAGACAGTACCCTAGCGACTGTTTCTTTAATTTTGGAGTGAGGCATTTCAACAATCGGCGAATTAACCGCTATGGCGTTACGGATTCGGCTGAGCATGTCAGCTATGGGGTCGGTTGATATTACAATATTTCTACTCATATAAATTACCAGCTACTCTTTGTCACGCCGGGGATTTCGCCCTTCGAAGCGTGCTCTCTAAAAGCAATTCTTGATAGGCCAAATTGCCTCATATATGCCCTAGACCGGCCGGTCTCTTGGCAGCGGTTGGTGTGACGGCTGGGGCTAGAATTACGGGGTAATAAAGCCAACCCCTCCAGATCACCAGCGGCCTTAAGCTCAGCTCGCTTGGCAGCAAATTTAGCTATCATTTTATCTCGTTTAGCATCTCGGGCCAGAATTGATTTTTTAGCCATTAACCTCTCCTCTCAAAAGGCATACCTAGTTTCTCAAACAAAGCCCGGGTATGTTCGGCGCTCTGACTTTTAATTACAAATACTACTTGGAGTCCGTGAGCGGTTGCAGTGTCTTCGTAGGTAAGCTCTGGAAAAACTGATTGATCAGGCAAGCCAATACTGTAATTGCCTTGCTTATCGAATGAGCTGTCGGAGACACCATGAAAGTCACGCAAACGCGGTAAGACGATATTAATGAACCTATCTGCAAACTCATACATTCGTTGGTCACGCAGAGTAACCTTTAAGCCAACCTTGTTACCCTCACGAAGCTTAAAACTAGCAATTGATTTACGAGCGATTGTCTCCACCGGCTGTTGGCCGGTGATTTTACGGATTGTATTGGAAGCAACTTCCAGAATACGTTTTTCATCTTTGGCTCGGCCTAAACCGGCGTTGATCACAATTTTCTCAAGTTTAGGAACTTGGTTAATGTTCTTTAGTTTTAACTCCGCCTTAAGCTCGCCGGCAATTTCTTGATTATACCGAGTCTTTAAACGGGCCGTATACTTAGCTTTTTTAGCCGTTTCAGTTGCCATTATTTGATCTCCTTGCCGGAAGTTTTCGCGAATCGAACTTTATTACCTTTATCATCGGTGCGATAGCCTATGCGGGTCGGTTTCTTAGCTGCTGAGTCCAATAGGCCCACTTTGCTGGCCCAGATTGGTTTAGTGAGTTCTTGAATACCACCCTGGGGTTTGGCTTGGGTCGGCTTTTGGTGTCGTTTAACTATATTTATTCCCTCAACCGTGACTTTGTTTAGTTTAGGATGAACGGCCAATACTTTACCAGTTTTACCTTTGTACTTACCGGCTCTTACCATCACTGTGTCACCTTTTTTAAGACGCATTTTGAATAGTTTTTGCATTATAAGACCTCCGGCGCCAGTGAGATTATGCGGCTATAGCCCTTATCGCGTAGCTCGCGAGGGACTGGCCCGAATATACGAGTTCCCCGAGGGGTTTTGTTATCTTCTGCTAATATAACAGCCGCATTATCATCAAACTTAATGATAGAGCCGTCTTTGCGTAAAATTGGGGAGCGAGTTCGAACAATCACTGCTTTAACCACCGATTTTCGCTTAACAGCCCCAGCCGGATTAGCGGTTTTAACGGTTGCCACAATAATGTCACCAACTCGGGCATAACGGTGCTTAGATCCGCCCAAAACTCGAATACACAAAAGTTGTCGGGCACCGCTGTTATCGGTAGCAATTAGTCTTGATTCCTGCTGAATCATTACTTAGTTTCCTCTTCGGTTTCTGGTTTTACGTCTTTAACTTTCGGAGTGGCTTTAACCGGCTTGTCTGGCTTTTGCTTTACAGGCTCTACTGGAATGTCGGACGTGGCATCGTTTTCTTCAAATCGAACTCCACCTCGCTCCACAACTTTTTCTAATTTAAATCGTTTAGTAGCACTTAGGGGCCTGGTTTCGGAAATAGTAACCTTATCGCCAACCTTGGCTTCATTTTTTTCATCGTGGGCTGAGAATTTGGTATTGATAGTGTACTGCTTCTTATAAAGCGGGTGAGTCCGGCGTTCGCGAACACTAATTACGATAGTCTTGTCGGACTTATCGCTTGTTACAGTACCGAATAAAATCTTGGCCATTTTAAGCACTCTCCTTCTGTAATTTTTCACCTAAAACGGTGTAGACACGAGCTAGATCTTTGCGTTTGTGGCGTAGAACTCTAACATTCTGAACCTCACCACTGTACAGCCGACGGCGTAGTTCAACTATCTCAGCTTGCAAAGCGGTACTTTGCTTGGTGAGTTCTTCGGTAGTTAATTTACGCACTTCGACAATTTTCACTGTTATTGCTCCTCCTTGACGGAAAAACGAGTCTTGATAGGTAATTTGTGGCCAGCTAGGCGCATGGCTTCACGGGCAACATCTTCGGCTACACCGTCCATTTCGAACATAACTGTGCCGGGCTTAACTTTAGCCACGAAAAATTCAGGGTTACCCTTACCGCTACCCATTTTTACGTCCTGGGGTTTGCGAGTAACTGGGGTGTGTGGAAAAATTCTTATCCAAATCTGGCCGCCGCGCTTAACATAACGAGTCATCGCCTGACGAGCAGCTTCGATTTGTCGGGCAGTAATTCGCTCACTTTCCAAGCTAACTAAACCGTAGCGACCATAGGCAATAGAGGACATAGAGCTAGCGGTGCCACCATGAATTCGGCCCTTTCTGACCTTCCGAAATTTAGTTCTCGAGGGCATCAACATGCTATTGCTCTCCCCTGTAAATCCACACCTTAACGCCTATAATGCCAGCTCCAGGATATAGTGCCTTGGCTGCCCCATAGTCGATATCGGCTCTTAGGGTGTGCAATGGCACACTACCTTCAACTGTTTTTTCACGTCGACTCATTTCCATACCTCCCAAGCGACCAGCAACTTCAATTCGGATACCTTTTGCACCGGCTCGCATGGTGGCACCAGCTGACATTTTTACAGCTCTGCGGAAAGCAATTCGGCGCTCTAACTGATGGGCGATATTCTCGGCAACTAATTTCGCTTGTAGCTCAGGTCGCTTAATTTCCTCGATGTTGACTCTCACCGGAACACCATATAGTTTTTCGATTTCATTCTTAAGCTCCGCCGCACCAGCACCACCACGGCCAATTACTACTCCAGCTTTTGCCGTTTGAATGGTAACCGTGACTAGGTTAGGCGAGCGTTCGATATCAACTTTACTAATTGCGGCTCTAGAACCAAGCTTTTTCTCTATCAAACGTCGAACTGATAAATCCTTCTTAAGATAGTCAGCGTAATCTTTCTTTCCAGCGAACCATTTAGATCGCCAGTCTTTATTGACTTGCAAGCGCATACTAATTGGATTTACTTTTTGGCCCATTATTTGGTCTCCTCCGCGGTCTGCAGTTTGGTGGCTGCCTTTTCGGAAGCCTTTTTAATAAGTCTTTTCTCTCCGTCAACCACTACTCGTATGTGGCTGGTTTTGCGTTGAAATCGACGGGCTCGGCCACGAGCAGCTGGCATAAATCGCTTCAACCTGGGTCCGCTGGTAACACTGATTTCGATAATCTCAAGAGTGCCTGGCTTATAGCTATGATTATGCTCAGCATTAGCCGCTGCACTCTTCACGGCCTCTTTAACTGGGCCAGCAGCTCGGCGCGGAACATAATCTAGGATAGTCAAAGCATCAGCCACACTTCTGCCTCGTACCAAATCAGCAACCACGGCAACTTTCCGCGGGCTGATTCTCACACCTTTTTGAGTTGCTATTGCTGACATAATTTAGCCCTTGCTCCCCTGTGATTTAGCCAACTTACCACCGTGTCCTCTGAATTTACGAGTTGGCGAAAACTCACCTAATTTATGGCCAACCATGTTCTCAGTAACAAATACTGGAACATGGACTTTGCCGTTGTGAACAGCAAATGTCTTGCCAACAAAATCTGGAGAAATAGTTGATGCCCGTGCCCATGTTTTAATAACCGAACGATCGTCATTAGCTAATGCTGCCACTTTCTTGGCGAGCTTGGGATCTATATATGGTCCTTTTTTAAGTGAGCGGCTCATCTAACTTATCTCCTCTTCGCCTGATGGCGAGTCCTTATAATAAATTTAGTTGTGGTCTTGCGACGTCTGGTTTTGTAGCCCAAGGTCTTTTGTCCCCATGGTGTAACCGGAGGTCGAGCCATTTTGTGACGCCCACCGTCTCCACCACCGTGGGGATGATCGGCAGCATTCATGACCACACCACGAACACCTGGCCGAATGCCTTTGTGGCGGTTACGACCGGCTTTGCCGATCTGGACATTCTGATGCTGTTCATTACCAACCACACCGATTGTGGCCATTGAATTGGCGTTAATCATTCGAACTTCGCCACTAGGTAAACGTACCTGCACGTAATCATCTTCTTTAGCGACCAGTTGGGCACTATTGCCAGCCGAGCGGACTAACTGAGCACCCCGGCCTGGCTGAAGCTCAATAGCATGAATTTGAGTGCCAGTAGGGATGTTTTTAAGTGGCAAACGGTTGCCGCGCTCAATTGGGGCTTCTTCGCCAACGGAGAACTCTTTGCCAATTTCCATGCCACGAATCGCTAATACATAATGATAAGCTCCGGTTTGGTCTTTTACCCTAGCAATCCGGGCACTTCGACCTGGGTCATATTCAATCTGCTCAACCATAGCTATAGTGCCAGGCAACATCTTAAAATTGATAATTCGATAATAACGCCTAGCACCGCCACCTTTATGGCGAGTGGTGATTCGTCCCTGGTTATTGCGACCGGAGTTCTGCTTTCGGATTTTAATCAAGCTTTTTAACGGTTTTCTAGTAGTAATTGCATCAAAATCCTGGCTACTCATACCGCGCCGGGCAGGCGTTGTTGGCTTGTATTCTCGAACTGGCATTACTTGGTATCCTTTGGTGCTTCAGAATCTTCCACAGCCGCAAAAATAGGTAGCTTATCACCAGCTTTAAGGGTTACGTAGGCCTTTCGGACATCTGAACGCTTGGCATTTATGGACCGCCGACCGCGTTGGCGATAGGCCCGAACGGCTTTGCCGGGTACTCCAGCCACTCTAACGCCAATTACTTCAACGTCAAACTGTGAAGCCACGGCGTTGCCAATATCGAACTTATTGGCATCGGTTGGCACATCGAAAATATAAGTGTTGTGTCGCTCGCTAACGGCATAGCCTTTTTCGCTAATCCGGGGTTTTAGGGTCACTATCTTAACGGCTTTTTTAGCTGTTTTTGTCTCAGGAGTAATAACCTTGGCCTTCGTCTTCTTGAGTTTAACCGGATTCATTATTTATTGCCTCCCAGCCAGACCACTGCATCATCAATTGCGGATTTTTCAAATACTAGAACGTCGGCGTTGGTAACATCAAAAACATTTAGATACTTAACGTTAACTAACTTCGTACCCTGAAGATTAGCGGTAGCCTGAATAATCGAAGCATCTTTGTTGCTAACCACAATTAAGACTGTGCCCTTGGCGTTGAGTTTAACTAACAAATTAGCCGCAGTTTTAGCTTTTCCATCAGCTACACTGAATGTTTCGATAACTTTGATTCGTTCTTCTTTGGCGACTAAGCTGAGAGCTTGGCGTAGCGCCGTGTGCTTAGCACTGGTGTTGAGTTTGTGGCTATAGTTTTCATTACCGGTTGGGCCAAAAGCAATACCGCCGCCTCGCCAGATAGGGTTACGGCTAGAACCAAATCGGGCATTGCCGGTGCCTTTTTGACGCCAAGGTTTGCGACCACCACCACGAACTTCGCCACGTTTTTTAGTAACCGCGTTGTTAGTCCGGCCGTTAGCTGTATAGGCCAGGTAGGCATCTTTTAGTAATTGATGGTTTTTTACTTCTACATCAAACACGGTCTTGTCTAACTTAGCCGGGGTTGTGGCTTTAGTGCCGGCTTTGGTGTAAGTTGCTACAGCCATTACTTAGCCTCCTTTAATAAAACAATGCCTTTTTTGGGGCCTGGCACTGAGCCGACCACGCCAATAACATTAAGCTCGTTATCTACAAAAGCAACAGTTAGTTTTTTGGTAGTTACCCGGACATGACCCATTTGACCGGCCATTTTCTTACCCTTAAAAATGTGCTGTGGATACATCGAGCCAATTGAACCAGGGCGACGGTAGCTTCGGCCACCGTGGGTCTTACGACCCCGCTGGAAGTTATGGCGCTTGATTGTACCGGCAAAACCCTTGCCCTTGCTAGTTCCAGTTACATCAACCTGCTGTCCAGCTTCAAAAAGGTCGGCTGAGAGTTTCTCGCCGACCTTGATGCTTTCGTTTAGTTCACCATCGAACTTAAATTCTCGAATAATCTTGGGGTTGGTCTTGGAGTTTTTTAGATGACCGGCTAAAGCCTTGGTGATTTTATTGGGTTTTTGGTCTTCAAATCCTTGCTGGACAGCTTGATAACCATCGACCTCGGTGTTTTTTATATGAGTTATAACGTTTGGAGTAGCCGAAAGCAAAGTCACAGGCTGTAGTTCGCCATTGTCAACAATCACGCTAGTCATTCCAATTTTTCGGGTAATTAATGCTTTCAAGTTAGCCTCTTATTTATTGTTGAGCAATCTTAGACAGCAACTTAAAATGCTTGGAATTGTTGGTTTCTACCCCTGTTAAGGTAAGTAGACCTATTCAAGACCAAGCTCATATTCAATACTGTCATTAACAGATTAGCACAAGGAGTGAACTCCTGTCAATCTGTTGCAATTTTTACAAAGACCCTATTGCTCGGGATAGCAGTACTGGTTGTTCTAGAGTATTGATGGTTGAGTCTACAGCTGGATGAGAGCACACTATTTTTTCGGTGCCGCATGTACCAACCGGCATCGGGCCATCAATGCACTCAGAGAGTAGAATTTTTGCCGCATCTATATTTAAACCTCGAGTGTTATCTTCTGGCGTACGGCAGACATCTGTAATTACATATTTAGCTAGCGTGCAATTCTTTCTACATTCTTTGGGTAGTGAGTTAATTAGTATTTCTCTGCGGACCAAAAACATGTCTATCATTGCTTAGGCCCAGCTGACTGGTTTGTAAATTTCGCCTATAGGCGAACCAATTAATAATATTGTTGTAGGCGATTTTAAAGCCAAAGCACCGCGTTTAACTGATGGCTTGGCTGATATCAGGGTGCCTGCTGGGGCTTCTACTTTTTCTCCATCTAGGTGGAACTCGGCCATGCCTTCTATAACTACGAACAGTTCATCCTGCTTTTCTTTAGATTCGTCGTGGATTGGAGTGAGCCATTCACCCTTGTTTTTAGTTACAGCGTTTACGCCGAAAGATTCAATACCCATGTGCCAGCGCACGCTCTTCCAGCCCTGGCTCATGCCCTGCTTCATCGGCGGCACATCGCTGATATGTTCGACTTTCCAATTCGATGGTTTATTCATTTACAAGTCTAATTATACTAAAGACTGCCCCCGCGGGCCGTCTTTTACATTTTTATTTCGGCGTCGCAGCCGGCGGGTAGTGACAGATTCATGAGTGAGTCAATAGTCTTTGGGGTTGGGTCGCTAATATCTATCAGGCGCTTATGGACGCGCATTTCGAATTGTTCACGGCCTTTTTTATAGACGTGTGGGCTTTTTACCACCGTAAAGGTGCTCTTCCGGGTCGGCAAAGGAATTGGGCCGGATATCTTGGCGCCGGTACGCAAGGCTGTATCGACAATCTGCTTGGCCGACTGGTCAATGACCTTATGGTCATAAGCCTTAAGGCGAATACGAATCCGTTGCTTAACTTCTGGTTCTTTTGTCTCAGCCATAGTTTACCTAGGCAACTCCATGCCTGCTTCTTTAGCGGCCGACAATAATTCGGTGTTAATTCTCAATAATTTGTCTTCTAAACTTAGTCTCTTAAAAATTTTATCTGTCAGCATGCCGCCTTCCATTCGCTTCAACATGGAGTATATTTCTTTGATATAATTTTCCAAAGCTTCAACGCGGCCATCAAGCGTCTGTATTTCCTCACGAAAGATAGTTCGGATTTGGGAAAGGTCTTCAGCAGTCAAACTCATGGTTTTATTTTAGCACTCGTTGTTTTACTTCTGGTTCTTTAGTTTCAGCCATTAAGTAGTCTTACTTGGTAACTTTGGTGACGACACCGGCGCCGACGGTTCGGCCACCTTCGCGGATAGCAAAGCGCAAGCCTTGGTCCATAGCAATTGGTGCAAGTAACTTAATTTTAAAAGTGATAGTGTCGCCGGGCATGACCATTTCTTTGTCAGCTGGTAGTTCGACTTCGCCGGTTACATCCGTAGTTCGGAAGTAAAACTGTGGTTTGTAACCCTTAAAGAAAGGTGTGTGGCGACCGCCTTCTTCCTTAGTTAGGATGTAAACTTCAGCGTCAAATTCAGTGTGGGGGGTAATAGTGCCGGGCTTGGCCAAAACTTGGCCGCGCTCGATATCATCGCGCTCGATTCCACGGAGCAGGATCCCGGCATTGTCGCCAGCCTGGCCTTGGTCTAGGTTCTTCTTGAAAGCTTCAATACCAGTTACGACACTTTTAGTAGTCGGTCGGATACCGACAATTTCGACTTCGTCGTTAAGCTTAACTACACCTAGCTCGATACGACCAGTGGCAACTGTACCACGGCCTTTAATGGAGAAGACGTCTTCGATGGGCATAAGGAACGGCTTGTCTAGGTCACGAACCGGCTCTGGAATGAAATCATCCATGGCTTTGACTAGTTCCATAACGGCATCTTCATCAGCCGCACTGCCTTCCAAAGCTTTGGTGGCCGAACCTTTGATGATAGGTGCTTCACGGTCGAAATCGTATTTAGCTAATAGGTCCCGGACGTCTTCCTCGACTAGCTCTACAAGCTCGGCGTCGGCTAGGTCCATTTTATTTAAGAAAACCAAAATTTTAGGCACACCAACCTGCTTGGCTAGCAGAACGTGTTCACGAGTTTGGGGCATAGGGCCATCGGCAGCTGACACCACTAAAATAGCACCGTCAATCTGGGCAGCGCCAGTAATCATGTTCTTAACGTAGTCGGCGTGGCCAGGCATATCAACGTGAGCGTAGTGTCGCTTTTCGCTTTCGTACTCCTGGTGAGAAGTAGCAATTGTAATCCCACGAGCTTTTTCCTCTGGTGCGTTATCAATCTCATCATACTTAATAGCTTTATTAATTGAGGATGGAAGCTTCTTTGCTAATACGGCCGTAATTGCGGCGGTTAGAGTTGTTTTACCGTGGTCAACATGGCCCATTGTGCCAACATTAACGTGTGGTTTGGAACGATCGAAATTTTCTGCCATTTAGTATATCTCCTTAATGAATTTGGTTAACTTTTAGCACAAGCCAGCAAGAACCACCTATGCGATATGGGTCCATTATAAGGGATAATACAGCGTTTTGTAAAGGGTCATTCCTCTTTCTTAACTGGTTCTAAAAAAGCTCTCTCAAGAGTATCGACATCCGATTCGTCATACTCAAATCCATCGTGAAGTTCAACATCTTTCAAGTCCGCCGGACCGTCGGGTCCAATATTTACCTTGCCGGAGAGCCTTATACTCCCTTTTATGCCATCTGGAATGAAGTCAATAATAAAGCTTTTTGATGCTTCCCAGTAGGATGTATGTTTAACTGCATTGTTAAATCGCTCGTTTTTAACAGCAATTGTCCCCAAAACCGCTGGTACTGCATACATTGCTACTTTTTTTAGTCTATCAAGATTTTTATTCGACAGTTCTATAACAGTCTCTCCAACTTATGATGATGTACTCATTCTAAGATAACTTTACGAATTAGCAATTATATTTGAAAGCATAAGAACTTCGGCTAAAATAAAGACAGATGACAAAAACTGAAATTTTGGGTAGAAAATGGTGGAGTGGAGCTTGTGTTTACCAAGTTTATCTAAGAAGTTTCTATGATTCAAACGGCGACGGTGTTGGCGATCTGCGAGGCTTAATCGAAAAACTAGATTATCTGGCTGGCTCCGAAGACTCACTTGGCGTAAACGCAATCTGGATTTCACCTTTCTACCCATCTCCAATGGCCGACTTTGGCTATGACGTAGCCGATTATTGCTCGGTTGACCCGTCTTATGGGGCATTAAACGATTTTGATGAGCTTATTACAAAAGCTCATCAACGTGATATTCGCGTGATTGTTGATTTTGTGCCTAATCACACATCAGACCAACATCAGTGGTTCAAACAATCAAAATCCTCCAGATACGATTCGAAGCGTGATTGGTATGTTTGGCGTGACGGTAAGAAAGGCAAACCACCGAACAACTGGATAAGCTCTTTTGGTGGTTCGGCATGGGAATTCGATAAGACCACTGGTCAATACTACTTACATACTTTTTTGAAAGAACAGCCCGACCTTAACTGGGATAATCACGACGTGCACCTAGCGATGTTATCGAATATGCGATTTTGGCTAGACAGGGGTGTGGACGGTTTCAGGGTAGATGCCGTGAGCTGGCTATCTAAGGATAAACAATTTAAGGACGACCCCTTAAATCCCGACTACAAACCTAAAGACGACCCCAATTTTAAGCTACTACATCACTTTAGCCGAGAAGGCCCCAAACTATTTAATTATTTGAACGAAATGATTGATGTTTGTGCTGAATATGACAACCGCTTCATGATTACCGAAGCCTACCCCGATAGCGATGACAGTCGTAACTACTATTCAAAATATTATAATCATCTTCACCATAATATCTGTGCGCCTTTTAATTTCGAAGCTATCGAACTAGCATGGGATGCCCGCGCTTATAGAATCTTTATAAACCGTCTTCAAAAATCAATATTGCCGGGTCAAACCCCGATTTATGTGATGGGTAACCATGACAAGCCAAGATTAGCGAGTCGCTTAGGGGATGAAACTGCCAGGGCCGCGGCAATGTTACTTTTGACGCTACCAGGGATGTCTTTTATCTATTATGGCGAAGAGTTGGGGATGGAGAATGCAGCAATAAACCCTGGAAGTATAAATGACCCATATGCTACAGCCAAAAACCCAGGTCGGCCACAGTCAAGAACCCCTATGCAATGGTCGCCCGAAACAAATGCGGGGTTTAGTAAAGGCCAGCCGTGGTTGCCATTATCTCAAGGCTATACTGAAAAGAATGTTCATAAACAAATGACCAACCCCAATTCATTCCTTAACTTATATAAAACACTGATTAGGTTGCGCACTAATACACCAGCCTTTAAGCTGGGATCTTACGAGTCTTTAGATTTTGGTGACCAAACCCTGGGCTTTAAACGAAAATTAGATAAATCTGAATTTCTGATAATCATAAATTTCAGCAGCCAGCCGCATATAGTCTCGTCTAATAAAATAGGCGGACGACTTTTGTTATCAAATTACCTCGATATTTTGGATTTGCCTACAATCGAACGACACTTATCGCTTCGTCCAAACGAGGGAGTGGTTATTTCGACCGTTTAGGGTTGGACTTAATCATTCTTTGAAGTTGGTTTCTTTGTGAAGCCTTCCGGATGGCAGCCGGAACACGCCGAAGCTGCTTACTTACTGACCCCGAAGATAATTTATTATTTTCCCTAATTATCTGTTCAAAAGCGGCCTCATAACCGTTCACCATTTTTGCCGTTGAAAAGTTTCTTCTAACGTGGTCCCGACAATCTTTCCGATCTATCCGTTTAATTTTGCTAATGGCATTTATCATTTCAACGGTTGTATCTACTACGAATCCAGTTTTGCCATTAATAATAATCTCTGGAGCTGCCCCACGCCGAAATGATATAACTGGCGTTCCTGAAGCCATCGCTTCGATGGTTGTAAGCCCAAAAGGTTCTTCCCACTGAACTGGCGTTAGTAGAGCTTTGGCTTTTTGGAAATAAGGCGACATTTGTTTAAGCTCCATAAATCCAAGGTATAGGATCTGATCATTAAGAAATGGCTTTACATACTGGTCAAAGTACCCCTGAGTTAACGGATAGACTGGACCAATGATTAATAATCGATGATTTGTGCTTTTAGCGACTTGGATAGCTTCACGAACTCCCTTTTCGGGGGCAATCCGACCAGCAAATAGCAGGTAATCTTCTGGTTCATCACAGAAGGGATAATCGCTAGGGTTAACGCCGTTATATATTGTCCCAATATACGGCAGGTCTGTACCATCCCGTCTTTGATTGTTGGAGATAGAAACGAACCTTTGATTAGGTGTACTGTAAAGCTCAAATATTTCTTTTGACCAGTCGTGAATTGGGTCGTGAAGAGTATATAAAACCGGTACATCTTGGTAGATTGACCCAAGCAGCAGTGCGGTCTCGGGGTGATGGAAATGCAGTACGTCATACCTACCCATTCTGGCTCGCTCAAACATCTCCTTAACCATTCGGCTTTCCCACATTCCCGGAAAGTAGTGGACCATTCTATCGATGTTAGTTATGAGCTCGTTGAAATCGTGCTCATTTTCAGCTAACGGCCTAAGGCCAATAGATTCAATATTGATCTTTTTTAACTTACTACCCAATGGTGCAAAAAAATCTACGGAATGACCATGTTTGGTTAGACCTTCGGCAATTGCTACTGCTAGGTCAATTGGGGCATAAATCATGTCGGACGGTGTGGGCACTGGTAAATAACCACGAACCATCATCGCAATTTTCATAGATTTACTTTAGAAACACCTCAAAAATTTTCACTCTACTTAATATAATAACTCCTTTGCAAGTAAATAGTGAGTATCTGGATTGTTTAATAGATTACTTGCCAGCTTTGGCGATGATGTTTTGAGTAACGTTTGGTGGAACATCGGCATAATGATCTAACTCCATAGAAGAACTAGCTCGGCCCTGTGTGCTGCTACGAAGTTCGGTTGTATAGCCAAACATCTCGCCTAAAGGCACGAAGCCCGTTACTTCCTTGATCCCAACACTCAAATCTTCCATTGATTCAATCCGACCACGTTTGGCATTTAAGCTACCGATGACATCACCCATGAAATCTTCTGGAGTGACCACTACAACTTTCATTATCGGTTCTAGAAGTACTGGTGACGATTTTTTGACGCCTTCCTGCAAAGCCATTGAACCAGCGATTTTAAAGGCCATCTCTGATGAGTCGACATCATGGTAAGACCCGTCGTATAACTCGGCTTTAACATCCACTACCGGGTATCCAGCTAAAACACCATTGGACATGGCTTCTTCAATACCAGATTTAACTGCCGGGATGTATTCACTTGGAACAGAGCCGCCTTTAATACTATTGATGAATTCAAAACCTTTGCCGGCTTCGTTTTGGGACAAGCGTAACCACACATGGCCATACTGACCACGACCGCCCGATTGACGGATAAACTTACCCTCTTGCTCAACAGCGTCTTTACGAATGGTTTCGCGATAGGCAACCTGTGGTTGGCCGATGTTGGCTTCTACCGTAAATTCGCGCTTCATTCTATCAACAATGATTTCCAGGTGTAGCTCGCCCATTCCAGAAATGATTGTCTGGCCGGTCTCGTGGTCTACTTTAATCCTAAACGTCGGGTCTTCTTCGGCTAGTCGTTGAAGAGCTAGACTCATTTTTTCTTGGTCGGCCTTTGTTTTTGGCTCAATCGCAATGCTAACTGGTGGCTCTGGGAAAGTGATGCTTTCTAGAATAATTGGATGATTGGTATCACAAAGAGTGTTACCAGTTGTTGTGCCTTTCAGGCCGACAATCGCAGCGATATCACCGGCTTCTACTTCTGTTACGTCCTCGCGTTTATCGGCTTGAAGCCGTACAATCCGCCCAACTCTCTCTCGTTCGCCTGACGAACTGTTTAAGATATAGCTGCCTGCTGTAACCTTGCCGGAATAAACTCGAAAGAAAGCCAGTTTGCCAACGAATGGGTCAGTGGCAATTTTAAATGCCAGTGCAGCAAACGGTTCGGACTCTGATGGTTTGCGCTCAATTTCATCGCCGTTTTTAGGGTTTGTGCCCCAAGTTGAACCACGGTCTAGTGGATTCGGCAAATAATCATTTACCAAATCTAGTAACTTCTCAACAATTACTCCTCGACCGTCACCGCCGGAAACCACGAAAAACTTACCCGATAATACGGCTGTTCGAATAGCTTGCTTGATTTCAGTTTCGGACAAACCGTCTTCGCCGACTTCAAAATACTTCTCTAAAATGGTCTCGTCTTCAGCCACAGCGTTTTCAACCAATAAACTGCGATATTTTTTAACTTGATCCATCATGTCTGCCGGAATTTCAGCTTCGACTAATTCGTGGTCTGTAAAATCTTTGTAGCTATAACTTTTCAGGCTGACTAAGTCCACAACCCCTGAAACTGATTGCTCAAAACCGATTGGAAGATGAATCGGCAATGCTCTTTTAGATAAGCGATTATGAATGCTGTCTAGGCTTTTGTAGAAATCACCGCCGGTTTGATTGATTTTATTAATAAAACAAATTCGCGGGACATTGTACTTGTCGGCTTGACGCCAAACTGTCTCAGATTGGCTTTCCACACCCATTTTGCCGTCAAAAACCACTACAGCTCCATCTAGTACCCTCAGTGAGCGTTCAACTTCAACTGTGAAGTCGATATGGCCCGGTGTATCAATGATATTAATTTTATGATCTTTCCAGAAACAGCTAACAGCGGCGGCGGTAATAGTGATACCCCGCTCTTTTTCTTGGGCCATCCAGTCGGTAGTGGTTTCGCCTTCATGGACTGCACCGATTTTGTGCTTTAGGCCGGTCCGATATAAGATCCCTTCAGTTGTAGTCGTCTTTCCGGCGTCAATATGAGCAATAATGCCAATGTTTCGGACGTCTTTTAGGTTGTACTTCTTCTCTGCCATTATTTATTGTCCAACTTTCTTATTGCATTTTCCATGATGCTTGAATCTGTGTAACCCTTTCGCTTATAGCCAACATGCTTTACAGCTAGACCGCCTAGATCAAGTGAGGCGGCCACCGACAGGGCGTCTCTGCCACTTATTTCAATTATTAATTCGCTCAGGCTGTTGTTGGGTATAATATTCACGATCTCACCCTTTTTTAAGTCCACCTAAGTCCTAGCAAAGTGGGCGAAGGCTCGGTTGGCGTCAGCCATTCGATGGGTATCTTCTTTTTTCTTAACTGCCGAACCGGTATTGTTATAGGCATCGACTAGCTCGAGGGCAATCCGATCCTCCATACTCATCCCTTTTCGAGACCGAGCAGCTTCCACGAACCACATAGTGGTAAGGTGTTGCTGACGCTGACCTTTTACCTCGAACGGTATCTGATAGTTTGCTCCACCAACTCGGCGAGAACGGGTTTCCAGATGTGGTTGAACATTTCGCATGGCTTGTTCAAAAACCTCTAGCGGGTTTTGGACTTTGAGCTTATCAGCAGCTTTTTGCATACCGTTGTAGACTAGTCTCTCTGATAGTTGTTTTTTGCCATCTTGCATTACTCGGTTAATTACTTTGGATACAGTACTGCTACTATACAGACGGTCGGGTGCAGCTGGCCGAATCAAAGCTTTGGTGGTTTTACGCGGCATTATTTGGGCCTCTTAGCGCCATATTTGCTTCGGCCCTGCTTACGGTTCTGGACACCCTGTAAGTCCAGTGAACCACGCACAATGTGATATCTAACGCCAGGTAAATCTTTAACTCGGCCACCACGAACCAGTACAACGGCGTGCTCTTGGAGATTGTGGCCTTCACCACCAATGTAGGCCCAAACTTCGTGGCCATTGGTGAGACGTACGCGAGCAACTTTACGTAGAGCTGAGTTAGGTTTCTTAGGCGTCTTGGTAGTAACCCGTACGCAAACACCGCGTTTGAATGGTGCTTCCTTTTCATAGCTACGAGTTTTCAGATTATTAGTAACTCGAAGCAGAGCCGGCGATTTACTCTTGTCGGTGGTACTTTTACGCGGTTTTCGAACTAATTGATTGATTGTTGGCATATATTGTTACAGATTCCCAAATTCAAGTGTTAACTTTAGCAAATTTACTCCTTAGAAGCAACCATTTCTGAACGTTGAACTGCTTCGCGCTCGTCTTCAAGCTCTTCAAGTGGCTTAGCTCCAGTACCCACCGGTATCCTTCGGCCGAGAATTACATTTTCTTTTAGGCCGTACAAATGATCAACCTTACCACTGGTAGCGGCGGCAATTAAGACTCTGGTGGTGTCTTGGAATGAAGCGGCCGATAGGAAAGAGTCGGTTGATAGTGAGGCTTTGGTTATTCCCAAAAGTAACTGAGTGTATTTAACGATGTTTTTACCAGCTTCGGCTAAATTGGTGTTGGCGTCTTCGACGGCCAGCTTGCTGACAACATCGCCAGTGATGAACTCGCTGTTCCCAGCATCCTCGATTTGAACTCGGCTGAACATCTGTCTCACGATGACTTCAAGGTGTTTATCGGCAATTGTTTGGCCTTGACTAGCGAAGATGTACAGGATTTCATTCATGATATAACGCTGCGTAGCATCAACGCTTTGCAGACGCATTAAGTCATGTAAATTAATAGAGCCATTGGTTAAACGTTGACCAGCTACGACTTCGTCACCATCTGCGACCTGCATCTGTTTAAAGCCGGGAATTTCGTAGCGCATCATGGTTTTGGCGGTAGGTGTGATTGTGATTACACCGTCTTGGACATGAGCCTTGCCAGTCATTGGTGCAGTGATTGGCTCGCTTTGGTCTTCCTGAGCGGCTACAACATCACCAAGATTAACTTCGTTGCCATCTTTGATTTGGGCAGTTCGGCCGTTGAGCTCAATTTCTATGGCCTTTTGCTTCTTTGCGGTTACCTGAGCGATATAATGATCGCCTTCTTCCCAAAGATTTACCTTGCCAGAGATATCTGTGAGATAAGCTTGGCCTTTAGGAATCCGGACTTCTAGAAGCTCTTCTACGCGGGTAAGGCCCTGCGTAACGTCATCGCTAGCAGTTACAGCACCGGCACGGTGCTTAGAGTCAAGTGACAGCTGAGTACCAGGCTCACCGATAGACTGAGCGGCCACAACCCCAATTGGATAATCGGAAGCTACTAGTTCTCTGGTAGCTAGATCAACCCCATAACTTTCACGGCTGACGCCCCGAGTATTAATGTTTGATAGAACGCTCTTGATACGAACCGTGGCAACCGCAGCGTCTTCGTGAATGGCTTTGGCGATTTTCTCCGTGATTAGCTCACCAGCCTTAACATGTTTCTTGACATTTTCGGCGGCAAATCGGCCCTCGAGACGATTGCCGAAGTCGATGCCTATCGCCTCTGATTCGACTCGTCGGAGCTCAAAACCGGGGTCACCAGCGTCTTGCTCGACAGTGAACACGTCTTGGGCAACGTCTACTAAGCGGCGAGTAAGATAACCTGAATCGGCGGTACGCAAGGCAATGTCGATTAGAGACTTACGGGTACCTCTTGTGGCCGTAAAGTATTCCAGCGGATTGAGGCCGTACTTATAGTTAGATCGAACTGGTAGCTCCATAGCTCGGCCAGTGGCATCGGCTCGAATGCCAATCATGCCAACCGAGTCTTTCATCTGGCTCAAGTTACCTCGAGCACCGGAAGCCACTGCGATTGACATGGTGTTATCTTCAGTGGCGAACTGCTCGGCTAACGCTTTTTCGACTCGACTGTCAACTTCCGACCAAGCTTCCACTGTTAAGCGATAGCGCTCGTCGTCGGTAATGAAACCGGAGGCGTATTGCTTAGAAACTTCGGTGGCATTCTTTTCGCCTTCGTCAACAATGCCGGATAGAACCTTTAGGTCCGAGAAGTCGTCCATGCCTATAGAGATTCCAGACGCGGTGGCGTACTTAAAGCCGAGGTCTTTCAAATCATCGGCAATTTCGGCGGTCTTTTCCTGACCATAGTTTTGGTGAGTATAACTCATCACAAAATCAAGTTTCTTGTTGTTCATAGTCACATTCTGGAAAGGAAAACCTTCTGGCAGAATTTCGTTGAACAATATTCGCCCTGCGGTAGTCTTTTGGATTTCACCACGGAATGGGGCTTCAACTCTAGTCTGTAGGGTAATCTTGTTATCATCTAGGGCTAGAATTATCTCTTCAACACCGCTGAACTGTCGATATTTGGTTTTTTCGCTACCTGGTCGCTCGTAGGTTAGGTAGTAGCAACCCAAAACAATATCTTGTTCAACGTGTAGGATCGGTGAGCCATCGGCTGGCTTAAGTAAGTTTTTATTAGCCGCCATAATGTCGCGGGCTTCGGCCTGGGCTTGATCGCTTAATGGTAAGTGGACAGCCATTTGATCGCCGTCAAAATCGGCGTTAAAACCCTTGCAGACTAATGGGTGAAGCTGAATCGCTTTACCTTCAATTAGCACTGGTTGGAAAGCCTGGATGCTCAATCGGTGTAGACTGGGTGCTCGGTTTAAAAGCACATACTTACCCTTGATGACTTCATCGAGTGCATCCCAAACAGCAGCTTCGTTTGATTCAATCATTCTAGTGGCGCTTCTAATATTATGAGCTAATTCTTGGTCGATTAATCGGCCGATTACGAACGGCTTGAACAGTTCCAGGGCCATCGTTTTAGGCAAACCGCATTGGTGCATCTTTAGTTCTGGACCGGCCACAATTACAGAACGACCAGAGTAGTCTACGCGCTTACCGAGTAGGTTCTGACGAAAACGACCCTGTTTACCCTTTAGCATATCGCTAAGGCTCTTTAGACGGCGGCGTTGGCCGGTGGCAGCTACGGCTCGGCCAGAGCGAGTGGAATTATTATCGATTAGTGCATCGACCGCTTCTTGTAGCATTCGTTGTTCGTTTCGTCGAATAACTTCTGGGGCATTAAGCTCCATCAGTTTTTTGAGTCGGTTATTACGGTTAATTACACGACGGTACAAGTCGTTTAAGTCGGAGGTGGCAAAACGGCCACCGGTAAGTTGAACCATCGGCCTTAGATCTGGAGGTATCACCGGTAGCACGCTAACCGCTAAACTACTGGGTTTAATCCCGGCCCGTTCCATACTTTCTAGCAGGCGCAAACGCTTCATAATTTTCTTTTTGCGCTGGCCCTTTGCCTCTTCGGCTTCTTTGTTCAAATCATCAATTAGTTTTAGTAAATCAACTTCTTCGAGCAACTCCTTTAGGGCTGAGCCACCCATGCCGACAGCAACTAATGCTCGTAATTCTAACGGCAAGTTACGAAAATCGGTTTCACTCATTAATCGAAATTTTTCTAAGCTTTCGATTTGGGCATTAAAGACTTCGAACTCTTTGGCTAACTCTTCTAGCTCTTTGGTACGAGCTTCGGCTAACGCATGAACATCAGTGCCGTCAGTCTTGGCTTCGTCTTCGTAGCGAGCATTAATGGCGGTTTCAGCAGCAGTGAATTCAGCTTGGCGATCGGCCTTAATTTTGTCACGCTCTTCGATATTTACCGATTTTACGATGTAGCTGGCAAAGTAGGCCACTCTTTCAAGGTTCTTAACAGTTAAACCTAAAAGTAGGCCCATGGCACTAGGTGTACCTCGCAAGAACCAGATATGAGCCACCGGCGCGGCCAGGCTGATATGGCCCATACGCTCACGCCGAACTATGCTCCGGGTAACTAGCTCACCGTTCTTATCAACAGCTGCTTCGCGGGAGCGAACTCCCTTGTATTTAGCGTCGTGGGGGTTAATATCCTTAACCGGGCCAAAAATTCGCTCACAGAACAAGCCATCACGTTCTGGTTTCTGGGTACGATAATTTATGGTTTCAGGTTTTGTAACTTCGCCGTAGCTCCATTCCAAAATATCGTCGGGACTAGCAATCGCCAGCCTAACGGCATCAAAATCGGCAATATTGGTTCCACTAGTAGTATATTGACGCATGGTTAAGCCTCCTCTATGGTTTGGTTTTCTAAATCGTCGAGCTCGGGAGCGACCGTCTCTATAGTAATGCCCTCGTCGTCAGTAATGTGTAGCATATCTTCGGCTACCGACTCTTCAATCACAGCATTATCGATTACGCTCGGTAGAACGTCGATTGTCGGGATAGTTTTGGCCTCTTCTTTGATATTTTGAGCTAAGATTTCCTCAGCATCAACCATCTGATTGTTGGCTAAAAGATCAACTTTTAACCCTAAGCCCTGCAACTCTTTAACTAGAACATTGAAGCTCTCTGGAACCTTTGGCCCCTGGATAGCCGTACCTTTAATGATTGATTCGTAGGCTTTGGCTCGACCGTAAACATCGTCGGATTTGATAGTCAGCATTTCCTGCAGAGTGCTGGCAGCTCCGTAAGCCTCAAGTGCCCAGACTTCCATCTCACCAAAGCGCTGGCCACCGTTTTGGGCTTTTCCGCCCAGCGGCTGTTGAGTAACCATAGTATATGGGCCGGTTGAGCGGGCGTGAATTTTATCGGAAACCATATGATTAAGTTTGATGATGTACATACTACCGACGGTAGTTCGCTCGCTAAATGCTTCGCCAGTCCGCCCATCATATAGCTGTTGTTTACCGTCTCGAGGTAAACCGGCTTCAACTAACAAGTCCTGAATCTTAGTAATTGGCACACCGTTAAAGGCTGGACTGGCAACTTTTATACCAAGGGCACGGGCTGCCATTCCTAAGTGGGTCTCAAACAGCTGGCCGATATTCATACGGCTAGGAACTCCAAGCGGGTTCAAAACAATGTCTATTGGTGTGCCGTCTTCGTTGAAGGGCATATCCTCGACAGGTAATATTCGAGCGATAACACCCTTGTTACCGTGTCGGCCACCTAATTTATCGCCAACACTAATTTTGCGCATTTGTGCTACAAACACTTGTATCTGCATTATTACGCCAGCTTTTAGTTCGTGGCCATTAGCTCGGCTGAAAACTTTCACACCGACCACTTTTCCGTGGCGGCCAGTACTCATACGCTGAGAGGTATCCCGAACTTCTTTAGCTTTTTCACCAAAAATAGCCCGTAGTAACCGCTCTTCGCTAGATAATTCTTGTTCACCCTTAGGGGTAATTTTTCCGACTAAGATATCTCCTGGGTGAACTTCAGCCCCAATCCGGACAATACCGTCTTCATCAAGGTGCCGTAATGCTTCCTCTGAAACATTCGGAATATCACGAGTGACGATTTCTGGGCCTAACTTGGTTTCTCGGACTTCGGTCATATAGTCCACAATGTGGATCGAGGTTAGGGTGTCATCTTCAACTAGTTTTCGACTGAGGATAATAGCGTCTTCGAAGTTATAGCCAGCCCAGGGCATGAATGCCGTCAATAAGTCTTTTCCGAGGGCTAATTCGCCGTCGGCTATGCTCATACCTTCAATTAGCGAATCGCCGGCTTTGACTTTATCGCCACTTCCAACCACGACTACTTGGTTGATTGAACTGCCTTCATTACTCCGGGCAAAATGTATAGGATAATAGGTTGTTTTTCCGGCTTTTTTGTAATTAACAATTACTTCATCTGCGGTGGCTTTTTCAACCACACCATCTTCTTCAGCGACGGTTAGCTGGCCGGTGTTATGGGCAACAATTGACTCCATGCCAGTTCCGACAATCGGAGACTGTGGTTTGATGAGTGGCACAGCTTGGCGTTGCTGGTTAGAGCCCATCAGTGATCGTAGGACGTAGTTTTTTTCGACAAAAGGAATTAGACCAGCACTGGAGCCGATAGTTTGGCTTTGGGCGGAGTCCATATAAGTGACATCGTCGGCATCAACTTCGCCGGCTTCTAGGTTGGTCCGGGCACTAACTCGACCATCTTTAAAGTAGCCTTTGGTGTCGAGTTCATTACCTGCACCTGCTATAACTGAGGTCTCCTCTTCGGCAGCATCTAAATAGATGATCTGTTCGGTAACTTTTGCCTTAACCGGCCAGGTGGCTCGACTTTTGACAGTCGCTAGTCGTTTGGCCGCTGCATCGTTGATGACAGCATCGGCTTTAACAATCACTTTGCCTTTTTCATCTTCTAAATCTACCCGAGCAATGTGGCCAACGGCGTCTTTTGGTGTCACAGCGTTAATTACTTTTCGATAAGGTGTCTCAACAAAACCATACTCGTTAATTCGAGCGAAGCTAGCTAGGTTTAAGACCAGGCCAATGTTGGCACCTTCGGGAGTTTCAACAGGGCAAATTCGGCCATAATGGGTGGCATGGGCGTCACGCACTTCAAAACCAGCACGTTCTCGGCTAAGGCCACCCGGGCCCATCGAACTTAAACGACGTTTATGAGCTAGTTCTGATAGGGGGTTAATCTGATCCATGAACTGGGACAGCTGGGAGCTAGCAAAGAATTCGCGGACAGCCGCTACTACCGGTCGAGCGTTGATTAGCTGAGCCGGAGTTACCGTTTCGATTTCGCTCATGCTCATCCGGTCTTTGGCGTTGCGCTCCATGCGTAGTAGGCCAATTCGGAATTGTCGCTGAACCAGCTCGCCGACCAATTTAACTCGACGATTGGCCAGACTGTCGATTTCATCGGCTGGGTCCTGAGTAATATTTAGTCTGATAATCTCGGCAATAACCGCGATTAAGTCCTCGATTCGCATTACTCGATTATCGATAGTGTTGGTGACATCTAGGTTGAGCCGTTTGTTTATCTTGTAACGACCAACTTTCCCAAAATCAAAACGCTTAAAATTATAGAACATGTTCTCTATTAAAGAACGGGCGTTCTCAACGGTCGCCAAATCACCTGGTCGTAAGCGACGATAAACTTCAATTAAGGCTTCATTGCCGGTGGTTGTTGGATCTTTGACAAAAGTGGCATCAATGTAGTTAAGCTCGCCTTGATCGACATGCTTAAAGGAATCTTTGATTTGCTCATTGGTTAAACCAAGGGCTTTTAGAAGAGTTGTTACGGCAATTTTGCGTTTACGGTCAATCTTTACGAATAAAGCACCGTTGGCTGAGGTCTCAAATTCTAACCACGCACCACGGACTGGGATTATTTTGGCACCGTATAGGCTAGTGCCACCGTGAGGATCAGCAGTGAAAAAAACACCAGATGAGCGAATTAACTGGCTGACTACAACCCTCTCAGCCCCGTTAATTACAAAGGTGCCGCGGCTGGTCATCCAAGGATAGTCGCCCAAATAGATTTCAGATTCTTTAATTTCACCGGTAACTTTATTGGTTAATTCGATGGTAGCTTTAAGCGGGGCGTCGTAGCTAACATTGTTCTCACGTGCCTCGGCTTCAGCCATCTTAGGGCTTTCAAAATGATAGTCTTTAAAGCTGATACTTAGTTTTGTGCCGGTATAGTCATCGATTGGACTAATTTCGGCCAATAGCTCACCCAAACCTTCATCAACAAACCACTGGAAAGAGGTATTTTGGTGTGAAACCAGGTTGGGAGGATTAATAACATCGTCTTGGTTGGTAAAGTACGTGCGCTTTGCAATAGTTGCCGAATTTTTTGCCATCAAAAGCAATACTCCTTTATTAATAAATTAGTTGTCGCTAAATGCGAAGCCCACTACGTTCGGCGATGCTATTAGTTCCCCACAGCGCAAGCACCAAAGTACACTACTTCTTACGCTACATTCTGAACTATGCTTGCGTAAGAGTCAATAACTTTCTGTGTGATATTGCTCACTAAACGTAAGGGATTAGGCCGTTTTGGGAACCGATTGAGCCAGCTTTCGGCTATCAATTACTTTATCGACGAGGCCGTATTTTTCGGCCTCTTGGGCGCTCATCCAATAGTCTCTATCGACATCTGACTCTACTTTGGATAGTTTTTGGCCGGTGTTTCTGGCCAAAATCTCGTTCAATAGTTTCTTTAGGCGAATACCTTCTCGTAAATCAATCTCTAGATCGGTTATTTTTGAGCGTTGGCTACCACTGCTGGGCTGATGAATCATGACGGTGGCATGAGGTAAGATTAATCTTTTCCCTTTCGTGCCCGAACTAAGCAGAAAAGCTGCGGCACTGGCTTGTACGCCGATACCAACTGTTTGGATGTCGGGTTTAACAAACTGCATAGTGTCATAAATTGCAAAAGCATCATAAACACTTCCACCTGGACTGTTTATATAAAAAATGATGTCCTTGTTGGGGTCTTGATTTTCTAAAAACAGCATTTGGGCCACCACTAAGTTGGCGGTATGCTCATTAACATCGTCGCCTAGGAATATAATCCGGTCTTTGAGCAAACGGCTAAATATATCGTAGGCCCGTTCCATGCGACCTTCGGTTTCAATAACAGTTGGTACTAAAGTTTGAGATTTTCTATCCATGTAGCCCCAATTATACGCATCAAATTGGCACTCGTCAACCCAGAGTGCTAATTTTTGGTGGCGTAGTCGATAAGTTTGGCCAGGGTTTTTTCGGTAAGTAAACGTGATTGGATGTCTCTTTGATTATCAGGTTTATCTAGTTCACTTTGCATCTGGGGGTCTTGGTATTGGCCTTTTAGGAGTTGCATTCTAAGCTCTATTTCCTCAGGGGTAACCACCAAGCCTTCTTTACTAGCAATCTCGCTGAGTATTAGGCCAACTTTTACTCGCTCAAGCGCTTCTGGGTAGTGTCTTTTACGATGCTCGGCCTCATTAATCCCCTCTGAATCCAGATGTTCTTGCCAGGTTTCTCCGCGGTAAGCCAGGTTTTGCTTTTCTTGTTCCTCAAGGTGCAAGTTTTCTTCTTGAACTAAGCTTTCGGGTACTTCAATCTCAGTTTGTGCGGCAATTTTCCTGACGATTTCGTTTTGGTAATCAATTTTGGCCTGATTCTGTTTCTCGACCAATAGCTGCTTTTTAATGTCAGTCTTGAGCTCAGCCAGGCTCTTAAAAGGGCCGCTTTTACTGGCGAGCTCATCATCAGCTTTGGGCTCCTTCAACTCGGTAACCTTGTTAACATCAACCTTAAAGCTAACTTTTTTACTCTGAAGAACGGCTACACCGTAATTTTTGGGAAAGGTAATTTCGAACTGCTTAGTCTCTCCGGGCTTTAATCCAATCAAGTTTTCTTCGAAACCGGGTATGAAGCTTTTACTACCAAGAACTAGTGGGTAGTCTTTGCCATCAGCACCACCAACTGGTTGGCCATTTTCATCCGAACCAACAAAATTAATGATTAGTTCATCGCCGGCTTTGGCGGCTCGTTCCACCTCAGCTCGCTCGGCCAACCTCGTTTGAAGCGACCTAATTACCCCGTTGATGTCAGCAGTAGTGACTTCTGGCTTCTTCATAGCAACTTTAATAGCTTTATAGTTAGGTAATTTAACCGGTCCCAAGATTTCAGTTTCGGCCTCAAATTCCATATTGGTATATGGCACAAATTTTTTGAGTTGAACGTTTGGTGTGGAAATTGGTCGGGCTTGTTCTTGGTCGATGGCTCGCCGATATAGCTCGTTTAAGGCATGCTCCATAAACTCGTCTAATAAGGCCTGGTGGCTAATATTTTGTTCGACTAAGTGAGCTGGAGCTTTGCCGGCCCGGAACCCTGGAACTTTAACTGTCTTAAAATGGCTGAGTACATGTTTTCGGATTGGCTCTAAGTCGCTGGCATCAGCCACCACTTTAATCACAATCTTAGTAGGGGTTTTATCTTCTCTAATTACTCGCATAGGCGATAATTATATCTTAAAAACCTTTAAATTTCTAATTGAGTATTTTGATTTAACTTTGGATGTGCCGGACGGCCAAGCTGCTGGCAATTTGTTCAAGGCTTAGGCTTTTTTCTTCACCTTTTTGTAAGTCGCGTAGTTTAAAAGTTTGAGATTCAAGTTCTTCATCGCCAATGAATAAGCAGTAACGAATACCTGATTTTACAGCGTTTTTAATTTGAGAGTCTAGTTTACGGGTACTGGTATCTACCGCTACATTTACAGCCATACCCCGCAGTTCTTTAACGACGATTTGTGCTTTTTGATAAACCTCACCAATTAAGATCACCACTACATCGGTCTCAGGCTCGAGCTTAGGCAATAGCTTATGGGCTTCTAAAAACCTCAGGAGAGTCACGTCGCCCATCCCAAAACCAACAGTAGCAATCGGCTCAACTCCAAATAAACCGACTAAACCGTCGTAACGACCACCACCAAACATCGAACGAATATTCTCGGGTTTGGAATCAAACACTTCAAATACAATCCCATTGTAATAATCCATGCCACGGATAACCGAGAAGTCAAAGACAGCGCTTTTTACTCCCGAACTGGCCAGCAATTCCATCAGTTCATTAAGATCTTTAACCGACTGGTGGTTTCTTATTTCAGTTGGCAATGTGCCCAAATCTTTGGACTCCATCAGTTCAATTAATTCCCTATAGAGTTTATCGTCGTTTAGGATTTCTGAGGCGTGCTGATGAAACTCAGCCTTTTCGATTTTGTGCCAACGATCTATCAGTTTGGTTGTCTGATAAACCTGCTGGTCACTCAGTTTCATATAGTCTTTAAGATATAAATCAACTAGTTGACGGCTGTTAATCCTGATTACGTAGTTATTACTATGTGCTCCAAAGGCTTGCAAAATAGCATCGGCGATTTGAATAATCTCATGGTCGGCGGCTAGGCTTTCAACGCCAAACAGATCGACGTTTAACTGCCAATGCTCCCTTAGCCGACCAGCCTGGGGTCGTTCGTATCGCCATAGATTTGGTAGGCTATACCAACGTAGTGGATAAGCGAGTTCTTGGCGTTTGGCCGCCACCATTCGGCTAACCGAAGGCGTCATTTCTGGTCTGATAGCAACCTGGCGCCCCCCCTTGTCTTGGAAAGTATAAAGTTGCTGGTTAACAATTTCCTCACCGGTTTTGGCTTGATAAATCTCAAGTGATTCCAGTATCGGTGCGTCATACTCTAAGTAGCCAAAACTTTCGGCCACTTTACGCAAGACTCCAAACATATACTTTTGAAGCTGTTTGTCTTGGGGGTAAAAATCCCTCGTTCCTTTGTAGGGCTGCGTTTGTAAGCTCATATATTTAGCCTAATTATAACGGACAAAAAAATTAAAACCGATATATAATTAGGCGGATGGCCAGAAAAAGTAAACGACCAAGGAAAAATTCCCCACTTAATTTTCCTGGAGCCTTTGGGCTCTTTAAGCCAAGTAAAGAACTAGTACTAAAGAATGCTTGGATTTTTGGACCGCTGTATGCAACTCCATTGATTTTTGGGATCCACAGCTGGATATGGACTCCAGCCAATGTTAATGGTCATAGCTGGCAGCACAGTTACAGCCTAAATTGGCCAGGCGGGCCACTGCCGACTTACGATTCCTCAATATTTATTGGTTTTTCGATTTTTTGGTTAATATTTGTTCTGGTTGCTGGTACCCTTGCCTCAGTGATGTCCCAAGCTGCTCAGCTAGATGCGGTTGAAGGCAAACCATTGGATTTTCAGATTCTATGGCAAACTGTTAAAAAAGTTGGGCTGAGATTGTTTGGCTTATACATAGCGACCGGCATAGTAGTGATTTTAGGTCTATTCCTTTTAATCGTACCTGGCCTAATCTTTATTCGTAGGTATTTCTTGGCACCTTATATAATGATAGAAAAACAAATCGGGATTCGTGAAGCTATGGATCAAAGTGCCGAACTGTCGAAACGAAACACTGGGTCGGTCTGGGGAGTAATTGGTGTAATGGTTTTAATCAGTATGATTGCCATTGTTCCATTTATTGGCGGGTTGGTAGCTTTTATCCTAGGTAGTTTGTATTCGGTCGCACCGGCCTTGCGCTACCAACAGCTTAAGCGGTTAGCTGTTTAGCTTTAGTTAGATAGATTAGTTATGGCTTCAGCGAAGGCCGCTTCTTTAAGTGGCACTTTATCTTTTTGTGAGCGCTCAAAAACTTTGGCTGTGGCATCGACTAAGTATTTTTCTAGTTGCTGGTTAACCTTGTCTTCGATCCAGTGCTCACCTTTTTTATTTTGGTCCCATTCTAGGTAGCTGACTATCACACCACCGGCGTTAGCAAGGATATCAGGGATGTCCGTAATGTTTTGTTTGTCCAAACTTTCGTAGGCCGAATATGTGACAGGCCCGTTGGCTAACTCCAAAATAATCTTTGATTTTATCTTGCTGACGTTAGTCTCATCTACGGCATTTTCTAAAGCTGCCAGAACTAAAACGTCAACATCTAAAGCTAGTAATCCGTTGTTATCGACCTTTTGGCCGGATTTGTAATCAGCCAGTTTGCCACCTTGCTTCTTATATTCATCCAGCGCACTTGCTGACAGGCCGGCAGGTTCATAGATCCCACCGCTAGAATCAGTGGCGGATACTAATTTCCAGTTTGGATGTTCCTTTTCGGCTATCAAAGCAAAGTAAGAGCCCACATTGCCCCAACCTTGCACCGCATAAGTTACTCCTTCTAAAATGCTTGACTTGTTAAGTATTTCTCTGAGGACGATTACCCCACCGCGACCAGTGGCGGCGTCACGGCCCAAACTGCCGCCATTACCTATACTTTTGCCAGTAAAGCTGGCCTTGGTCTTGTCGCCGCTTAAGTTTTGGTATTCGTCTGTCATCCAATCGATTATCTGGGCGTTGGTGTTAACGTCCGGCGCCGGCACGTCTTTGTCCGGGCCGATATGGTCTTTTAGCCCCCTAACGTACTTACGGGAAAGCTCCTCTAAAGCTTCTTTAGAAAGTTGGCGGGGGTCTACAGCTATGCCACCCTTGCCTCCGCCCATTGGGATGCCAACGACGGCTGTTTTAAAACTCATTAATGTTGCCAGGGCTCTAACTTCGTCATAATCAACCTGCGGATGAAAGCGGATGCCGCCTTTATACGGGCCGCGCTTATTACTATGCTGGACGCGGTAAGCGTCGTATTTACTGCCGTCTGTCAGCTCTATTTCAAAATTATGCTCGGCATCGGTTTTAATAAGTTCTTCGATTTGCTCATCACTTAAGCCCATTTTTTTGCCGGCTTGCCGAATCAATTTACGCGCCGTATCTAACATTATCCCTCTTTCTTTGTTACTAACTTCTTCTGGTGGGGATGAAAGGACTTGAACCTTCACGTCTTGCGACACCAGGTCCTAAACCTGGCGTGTCTACCAATTCCACCACATCCCCGTTTTGAATTAACAGATGTATTTTACTTGATTTTACGATAAAAAACTAGCTGGGCATCACCGTAATTTTTATCAGCCACCACCTCAGTATTATCGAACTCCGGCGGTTTAATGTGGCCTGGGTATGACAATACAGCTAAACCTGTTTTTTTAACATGACGCTTGATAAGCCGATTAAGTAAATCGGTTTGGAGTTCTTCGTAGGGTGGGTCCAGTAAGACAATATCGAACCGCTTCTCCATATTGTGAAGACTCCAACCACCGGCATTGGCTTTGACAGCTTTTACTAACTTAGGGCACAGTTGTTTAATGTTTTGCTCCAATACTTTGTGGGCGGCACTGTCCCTATCAATAGCAATGACCGACTTGGCCCCTCGACTGGCGGCTTCGAAAGCCAAAGCCCCGCTGCCAGCGAAAGCATCCAAAAAGCTCAGCCCTTCTATATCACCTAAAACATTAAATAACGCCCCTCTAACTTTGTCACTCATTGGATGGGTCTTATGGCCGTGAGGAGAATGAAATTCTCGATTTTTGAGTTGGCCAGCAATTACTCTCATAGTCTATACTCCTAGTTTAAATTAGTTACAGCCCGCAAAGCTGTAACTTTGCCCACAAGCTGGGGATAACTGTTAAAATCCTCGTTTTTGTCTAAAAATTGTTGAGCAGCCGACCGGGCAGCTGCGATTAGTTTTGTATCCGTTAGCTGGGCAATTCGAAGATCTAGAGCTCCATGCTGCATAATGCCGTAAATGGCACCTGGACCACGTAAAGCCAGGTCTAGCTCAGCAAGCTTAAAACCATCCGTGGTATTCTCTAAAGCTTTCAACCGTTGAGATGAAGCTTTATGGTCGCCCAGCATTAAGTAACAATAGCTCTGGTGTGCTCCTCGTCCCACCCTACCCCTTAGCTGGTGAATTTGGGCCAGCCCAAACCGCTCGGCCCCTTCTATTAACATGATGGTAGTGTTGGGAATGTCTACCCCAACCTCTATTACGGTGGTGCTAACTAAAATATCGTACTTTTTTGCCAGGAAATCGGTCATGACTGCTTCTTTATCGACTGACTTCAGCTTGCCGTGCAGCAAAGCCACTCGACGGTTTTTAAATTCAATCTGAGATAATTTATCATAAACCTCCTCAGCACTCAGCCCATCACTAGTTCCAGTATCAGTAATTAAAGGACAGACAACAAACATTTGCCGGCCGGCTTCAAGCTGTTCGTCAATAGTCTGATAAAGTTTTTTTCGAGAGATAGGAGAAACTATCTTAGTCTCAATGGGTGGGCGGCCGGGGGGGAGTTCATCCAGGACTGATATATCTAGCTCGCCATATAGAGTTAGTGCCAGGCTTCTGGGAATCGGGGTGGCTGTCATATGAAGTACATGTGGCATGTGCCCGGCTTTGGCTTGGAGTTTCTTTCGTTGTTCAACGCCAAACCGGTGTTGTTCATCAATAATTATTAGTCCGAGTTTGTGCATATCAACTTTTTCGGAGATTAAAGCATGAGTTCCAATAATTAGTTTTATGGTCCCATCAGCAATTTTTTGATGAGCTAAGCTTTTTTGAGCTGGCTTTAAGCTACCGATTAATAGCCCGACTTGGTCTTGATAGCTAACACTTTGCAGTAATTTTAATAGAGTTTCGGCATGTTGACGGGCTAAGATTTCGGTGGGGGCCATGAAGGCCACCTGGAAACCTTGTTCCATTGCCATTACCGCTGCCATAGCTGCCACCACAGTCTTACCAGAGCCAACATCGCCTTCAATTAACCGATTCATTGGCTGGCTTTTAGCCATGTCTTGATATATTTGCCAGACACTTTTGCGTTGGGCGTTGGTAAGTTTAAATGGTAAAGAATTAACAAAATCTTGGGCTAACTGCTCTTTAAATGGAATTATTAAACCGGCTTGATGGGCCACATCCCGCTTATTTAGCAGAGCCGCCAATGATAACTCAAAAACTTCGTCAAACGATAAACGATGCCTTGCTTCGCTCAAAGCTTCGGACGACGAAGGAAAATGAATTTCGGTAACCGCGTTAACATAGTTTTTCAAATTATTAGCTTTGACAAGCCAAACCGGTAAGTGTTCTGGGAAAACAGATACTTGAACTAATGCCTCGCGAAGCAAGCGACGGATTTGGTTCGATTTTAAACCTTTGGTTTCCCGGTAAACCGGGATTATCCTAGCGGTATTAACCGGAAAGTCACTAACCAACTCGACTGAGGGGTTGGTAATTGAGAATCTCCCCCGCCGGAGGGCATATTCACCGGCAATAAAGTACTCTTGGCCGGCTTTTATACCACTGGCTCGATAGGGTTGATTGAACCAAACCAATCTAACACTGGCCGTATCGTCTGATGCAATAGCTTCAGTAATATGCATCCCCCGGCGAACATAGCGACCAACAGTAGAACTAATTTTAGCTTTCATAGTTACTGGGCCAGGCCGTAAATCTTTAATGGAAACCACGTTGGAATAGTCTTCATAACGTCGAGGATAGTCGTTAATCAAATCATTTATAGTTTTAATGCCAAGTATAGCCAACTTTTTAGCTAGCTCGTCTCCCACCCCTTTAAGCTCGGTTATTGAATCCGTTATCTGCACTGTTCATTAAGTGTAGCAATAATCTAATAGGTCCGGCGTCGAGCTGCCGAGCGCGTTATCAAACTAAGCGAGTCATCGATGTCTTTTGGCTGGAACTCACCGCAGCGGTTGATAACTGCCAGTTTAATCAGCTCATCACAAAACACTGGATTATTAGGTAAAAACGGACCGTGTAGATAGGTTCCAAACACGTTGTTAAACCTAGCGCCTTCGGTTTTATCCTTGCCGTTATTGCCATTACCCCTCTTGACTGTCCCAAGGGAAAGCTGGCCTTTGGCTAAAAATGTCTGGCCACTATGGTTTTCAAAGCCAAACAAGACCCCAAAATCAGATTTAACCATGACATTGCCAATCATTCGTTTGGTCCCACCTATAGTTTCGGCATCGAATACGCCAATGCCTCTAACTTCAGCTCCTGTGCTGGTCACAAAGCGGTGACAAAATAGTTGGTAAGTGCCACAAATTAAAACCATTGGGATATTGGCTTCTGCTAGTTGATGTAGAGTGTCGCCAATTCTTAAAATGTCGGCCTGAACATCAACTTGGGCCGAATCTTGACCGCCACCGCCAATGACTAAATCAATTTGGTCGGGTATTTTAGAGCCCGGATGATGGAAATGGACTTTAGGCTCAAACCCCTGCTTTTGAAAGCGCTTAGAGAGTGTTAGCACGTTCCCATGATCGCCGTAGGTATTAAGTTCATTCGGATACAGGTGCATAATATTTATCGACTTCATCGACTGTCCTGTTTGGCCAGCTGCTTATGTAAAACCAGCATGGCAGTATAAGTTGCAAGTATAACTTTTTTACCCTTGGTTTGACTCAACAGCTTTAGACCTGAAATTAGATTTGGCTCAATTGTCGAAACGGAAACTTCTGAATAGCTGAGCCTAAGAGCCAGGTCAGCCGCACGTCGACCAGAAGCGATGGCAACGACTTTAGTATTTAGAGCCGAAAAATCAACGTCCCATAGCCATGAAACGTCGCGACCATCGGCAATATTATCGTTAATGGCAATCATTAAGTTTTGTTTAGCGGCTCCGTACGAAGCCAGGGCCTGACTAAAACTAGCCGGATTTTTGACTAAAACTAGCTCGATAACTGACCCGTTGCTCAGCTTATAGGTTTCGCCTCTGCCGAATGCTAGCCTAACGTCTGCCAATTGATTTATAAGTGTTTGGTCGCTTACTCCGTTTAGTAAGTGTCGAACCAAGGCTAGTGCCGCTGCCCCATTCAGATAATTGTGCTGTCCGGTTAGTTTTAGGCTTGTCTTATATTTTTTACCATCGATTAAATAAGTCACTAGTTGTCCGTCAAAGTCATAAAGCTCCACATCGGGTAATAGGCTATCGACAGGTTTTTGGACCTTAGAGTCAACCGAGGCTAAGTCGTAATCGCTAGGAAAAAACTTAGCTAGTCTAGGATTAACTCCAAAGTAATGTAAGTCTGCATTATTTTGTTGCTTAATCTTCTTTGCCCAGTCTAGAAGGTGTGGATCGTTAGCATTGGTAACTACTCCATTGGCAGCTTGCATGGCCGTTCCAACATAAGCCGCCACTGTATCAACTTCGCCAAACCTATCCAACTGGTCTCGACTAACATTTAGGCCAAGCACCCAGCGTGGCTTCACCTGTTTCACTAACTGCCTGGCGGTGGCTTCATCGACTTCCAAAACTGCTAAGTCATATGGTAGTTTTCCACTAATTTTTGCGTGTTGGGAGAGTGATGAAGCGATACCTCTGACCAAATTACTCCCGGTAGAATTTGTTAAGACTTTTTTGCCGTTAACTTTAAGTAAATGGGTAACAATTTTGGTTGTTGTTGTTTTACCATTCGTGCCGGTTATAATAATGACCCCGTCAGGCAATTTTTTTAACATTGAGGCCACGTAGCTTGGGAATAAACTCTCAATTACCAGGCCAGGTAGAGCTTGACCACCCGCTTTTCTAAATGATAAACCAAATTTCAGCGATTTTCCGACTAATGTGCCTGCCACATCGCGCATAGTGAACTTTAAGCCAACTCGATTAAAGCCGAGTCTTTAAAAGCCTTGCCACGACGCAACATTAAACGACCGTTGCTGAAATCACTGCTTTCTAAGTGGTCTCTGTCGGCGGCCTGGTCGTTAATATAAATCGCCTTAGCTATAATAAGGCGACGAGCTTCAGAGTTAGAGTTAACTAAACCAGTAGTAACTAGTACTTCGCTCAAAGGAGTCCCCGGCTGCACGGTGGTATGAGTTAAAGCTTTTTTAACTTCCTCTATAGTTGGTTTGTCGGCTTCGACGATTGGTGACTGACCCGTTAAGTACTTGGTAACTTTTTGGGAGAATTTGAGTGCAGCTTTTCCATGGACTAACTCAGTAAGTTCTTTAGCTAACTCAGTTTGAGCCAGTCTTTTTTCGGGGTGTAGGTTATGTTGTTTAACAATCTCTTCAATTTTAGTTCGTGATAAAACTGTGAATATTTTTAAATAATCTTCGGCATCAGCGTCATCGATATTAATCCAAAACTGGTAAAACTCGGTGACAGAAGTTCGTTTGGGATCCAGCCAGATTGCCCCAGTTTCGGATTTGCCAAATTTTTTGCCTGTAGCTTTATTTATTACCAGTGGCATACAAAAAGCCTGGACTTGCTGGCCTTCTTTTTTGCGGATTAGAGGCACCCCAGACAACATGTTCCCCCACTGGTCGGACGCTCCAATTTGCATCTGAACCTGTTTGTTCTTAAATAACCACCAAAAATCATAACCCTGTAATAAAGAGTAGCTAAATTCGGCATAGCTAATGCCAGCGGCCTGCTCCCCCATCCTAGTACTAACAAATTCTCGCTGCATGAGCTCACTCATGGGGTACTGTTTGCCAATGTCGCGTAAGAAATCCAGGTATTTGAGATTGTCTAACCAATTAAGGTTATTGACCATTTCGTGTGGCTTGCCCTCAAACAACTTTTCGATTTGAGCTTTAATACCGGCCACATTTTTGGCTATCTCATCATGACTCTTAAGTTCACGTTCTTCGTCCTTACCACCGGGGTCGCCAACCAAGCTGGTGGCGCCACCGGCTAACAGCACAGCTTGCCATCCGCCGTCTATCAATCGCCGAGCCAACATCAAAACCGCCAAATTACCGATAGTCAAACTGTCCGTGCTGGCATCAATACCCAGATAAAATTTCTGAGGTTTGTCTAGCCATATGGGGTCATCAAAAGTTTTATCTTTAATTAACCCACGCCAAATTAGGTCTTGGCTTAAACTCATAAGCAATTCTTCAGCATAATTATCATTACTTAATACATAGTATAACCGAAATATGCTGTGTCCGTTTCCGCTAGTAAGACCTAAGCATTTTGCTATAATAAATCTGAAACTGTGGAGTATATAAATTAGATGAGAAAAGTCCCTAATAGATCAGGTAGCCGTCCAATAACAACCCGGAGTGGTAAGGTGTTAAAAGTCAACCGCTCTTTAGGTGAACGCTACGTTGCCATGCGACAAGCAAAGTCTTTGCGAAAAGTGAACCGCTTACGGGGTCTCCCTAAATCTCGTATAAAACGGCTAGCTTGGCACTTGCAACCAAAACGCTTGGCTAACTATTGGTTTAGCCGAGACGGTGGAATCATGGCCCTGAAACTCACCGGCATTGCCATCTTAGCAATGTTTGTAGTTACTTTGGGGGTTTTTGCCTATTTCAGAAAAGACCTAAAGAGTGTGACGGATGTTTCGGGCAGTAACCTGGGGGGCAGTATTAGTTACTACGACCGTACCGGTCAAACCCTACTATGGCAAGATTACAATGTTAACCGCCGGATTCCAGTCCAAAGCCAAGATATTTCGCCTTATATAAAGGAGGCAACTGTGGCAGTCGAGGACAAGGATTTTTATAAACACCGCGGTTTTGATATCAAGGGTATTGTTAGGGCAACACTGGTTGATGTACTGCACCGAGGCGGTACCCAAGGTGGTTCTACTATTACCCAACAGTTAGTTAAACTCACCCAGGACTTTAATCAAAACCGGAGCATTGCCCTCAAAATTAAGGAGCTAATCTTGGCAGTCGAGCTGGAGCGGAACTATACCAAGGACGAGATTTTAAAGAGTTATCTTAATGCCGCACCCTATGGCAGTGTGGATTACGGAGTTCAATCGGCGGCTAGTGACTATTTTCATACATCCGCTAAAAACCTAACCCTACCCCAAGCCGCTTTCCTGGCTGCCATTCCTAAGGCTCCGGCCTATTACTCAAAATATAGCCCGTACTTTGATGAAAAACTGTTCCTAGACCGAGAACATTATGTCTTAGACCAGATGGCCAACCAAGGCAAGATCACTAAAGCCCAGGCTGCCGCGGCTAAAAAAGTCGACGTTCTAGCCCAAGTTCAGCCCCAACAGAACCGCTACGCTGGCATACAAGCACCATACTTTGTATTGGCCGCTCGTGATGAGCTTAACGCTCGATTTGCTAGCCAGACCGCCAAAGTTGGCGGTTGGAAGGTTATTACGACCATGAATGCTGACCTACAGGCCAAAGCCGAAGATACAGTCCAGAAGAATGTAGCTAACATTACCCGTTATGCCGGCGATGAAGAAGCCTTGGTAGTAGAAGATGTTAAAACCGGCCAAATGTTGGCGTCGGTGGGCGGGACCGATTTTAACAATGCCGATCACGGCCAGCTAAATTATGCTCATGATGTAAATATCTCACCCGGCTCAAGCTTCAAACCCTATGACTATGCGACCCTAATTGATAATAACGTTAATGCTGGTGCCGGTTCGGTTTTGTACGATAGTCAAAGCCCACTCCCAGGCTATGCTTGCACCAATAAAAGTAATCCTCGAGGTAACCCTAATGCCAACTGTTTATGGGATTACGATTTTAGATACCCTGGCCCAGAAACGCTTCGCTACGCTCTCGGCGGGTCAAGAAATGTTCCGGCTGTAAAAGCCATGCTACAATCTGTGCCCAACGATACCAGTAGCGGCCGGACAAAGTCGGTAAACAAAACAATCAGTACAGCCAATGCTCTAATGGCGGCACCAGACGCTTATCGTTGCTTTAAAGACGGGGTAGACGTCAGTGTTGCTAAAACAACCGACGAATCACAGTGTTATGGTGCTTCGGCTATCGGCGATGGAGCTTATCTTCACCTCGATCAGCACATTAACGGCGTGGCTAGTTTGGCTCGCTTGGGTAACGCTTTTGCCAATACCTACATACTCAGTATTGCCAATTCCAATAATAAAACTTTCTACGAGTTCAAGCAGCCTAAAGGTACCCAAGTTGTCCGCCAAGAGTCAGCTTATATAGTCGACAATATGGTATCTGACCCAGCTGCTAGCTATTTAACTGGTTCCTATAAGTGGCATCGCTATAAAGGCTGGTCTACGGCTGTTAAAACTGGAACAACTAACGATAGTTTTGACGGTTTGATGATGAGCTGGAACCCCCAATATGCTGTTGGCAGCTGGGTTGGTTACCACACTCGCAATAAAGCTCTAACCACCTTCATGGAAAACCTAACTATCCCACTAACCCGAACTATGATGGAATACGCCATCGATAAAAGCAATCTGCCGGCTCAAACCTGGACGGCACCGCCCGGAATTCAAACCCTGCCAGCCTTTGTGGTCAGAAACAAACTCAGTTCTAATGGTGAGATAGTTCCCAGTCCGACAACCGACATTTTCCCGTCTTGGTATAAGCAAAAATCGTCATCTAGCGCCAATTCTGTAATAGATAGGGTATCCAATAAGCTAGCTACCAGCTGTACTCCAGATGCCGCTAAACAAAATCTAGGTGGGAATGCCGCACCTAATGCATTTTCGATTGATGTCTTTTATCCGCCTGGAGCTGGGGCTAATAGTTCATCTACTGACACTAGTGCCCAAGATGATGTGCATCATTGTGGAGATAATCCACCGTCAATTACATTGACCGCTACAGATAAAGGAAATGGCACCTACAATCTAACCGCCTTTGTTAGTGCTGGGACCCATCCATTCAATGACTCAAACTACTCTCAGTTCCCCGGAACGGTTACTTTTTCTTTCGGTGGTCAGACAATTCATACATCCCAGCCGAGTGATCCTCAGGACAATATCAGCTTTGATTTCACTCCAACCGCTAGTGGGACTGTAACTGCAACTGTAACTGATAGTGTGCTATATAGTGCAAGTGATTCCAAAGATGTAAATTTTACGCAAGCGGTGGCGGGGCCGCAAATCACAACGGCCACGGCCACGGGGGGGACAACAACAATTAGCTGGAGTGGCGGTACAGGTCCTTTTACGGTTAAAAATGGTGCTGTAACGGTCTGTTCCGCACCAGCTGGAGCCACATCATGTAGTGGCCCATCAGCACTAGCACCCAAGAATAGCACAGTGACCTTAACTGATAGTGCAGGCAACTCTGATAGTAAGAAAGTCAGCAGTTAGTTACACTTTGACTAGTCTTTTTCTAAGAAGGCATTTAGGGCACTGCGAACATCTTTAACTGAAGTTAATAACGTTGGTTGTTTAGCACCCCGAATCGCTGGCCCAACCGCCACTTCAAAGCCCATTTTTTTGGCTTCGGCAATCCGTTTTTCAGCAAACGGTACATGGCGAACTTCGCCAGATAATCCAACCTCCCCGAAGACTACGGCGTTTTTCTTTAACTGCATTCCCTTGGCGGCGCTGGCAATTGCCATACAGATCGCCAAATCGGCGGCCGGCTCACTTAGGCGAATACCGCCCACAATATTTATATAGATATCTTTATCACCAAGTTTTAACTTGGTGCGACGTTCCAGCATAGCCACTAATAGGTTGACTCTGTTTAAATCAATACCACTAGCAGTTCGCTTTGGATAACCGTAGCTAGTCGGATTAACCAAAGCCTGTACTTCAACTAAGATTGCCCGGGTGCCCTCCATTGTAGCGTGGACAATCGAGCCGTCACTAACTTGCCGTTCGGCCAGCAAAGCCGCCGAAGGATTATCAACTGGGCGTAATCCTAGTTCAGTCATTTCAAAAATGCCGGCTTCGTTGGTTGATCCGAAACGGTTTTTAACACCCCTTAATATCTTAAACCCACCGTATCTGTCACCTTCCAGCTGTAATACCACGTCAACCATATGTTCCAGAACTTTAGGTCCAGCAATCGAGCCCTCTTTGGTGACATGTCCGACTAAAATCAAGGCTGTGTTACTGCCTTTGGCAGCAGCAGTTAGCAATTGGGCACTGTTGGTTATTTGACTGACATTCCCAGCTGCCGAAGCCACTTCATTGACTGCAACCGCTTGGATTGAATCTACAATGGCTAGCTCATAACCTCCCGCACCAATGGTGGAAGCGATATCATTAGCCACCGTCGAAACAGCTAATTCCAATGTTTTATCTTCAACTTTAAGCCGTTCTGCCCGTAAGGCAATTTGTTGGGCGGACTCTTCACCGCTCACATACAGTACTTTATGAGTTTTAGCCAAGTTGTGAGCCAACTGCAGTAGAAGGGTACTTTTTCCTATCCCTGGTTGTCCGGCTAGTAGATTTACGCTGCCGGCCACAAAACCGCCCCCCAGTACCTCGTCCACTTCTGTTATTCCGCTTTTCAGACGTGAAGTTTTGGCACTCAAAGCAGCCGATACGGTCTCGGTTGGTAATTTCTTACCACTGCGTCCTGCAGTTGCTGAACTTATCTGAACTTGCTCAACTAAACTATTCCATTGGCCACAAGTAGTACAGCGCCCTGACCACTTAGAATAAGTTGCACCGCAATTTGAACAAACAAATTTTATTCCCAAGGATTTGGCCATAGTCCTCCTACTTTAGCAGATTTATTGGGCAGTTTGTGGGGTCAAGCGAGTATCTAGCGCTTGCGATAAGCTGGCAAGTTCTTTGGCGATAGTATTACGAGCTTCTACCAGCTGATTGTAAGTAGTTATATTACCTCGCAATTGTCCGACACCGTTATTGTAGTTGTTAACCTCGTTGTTAAAACTATTCACACTAGCATTATATTGGCTAATTTGACCGGCTGAGCGCTGTGAATCCAGCTTTGTTCTATCGGAACTAATTTGATTTAGTTGTTGATTTAGCAGGTTTTCTTCTTGATCGATTACCACTTTCAGCTGGGCCAGCTGAATATCATCAGCTTTTATTTGGTCTGAGCGGCTGGTGAATTCAGCCTGATAAGAATTGGCGAAGTTGGTTACGGTCTGACGATTCAAAAAATAGCGTGCATAGTAGGTTTGCAGGCCTGTTGGCAAGCTAGCAACTTCAGTACCAAAAATTGAATGCATTTCATTTACAACATCGTTCGGTTCGCTTTGTTTATAAGAGTTTATAGTATCGATGATGCGTTGGTCATGGAGGTCGTGGTCATAATAATTCTGAAGTAGTCCATCTATATAATTCTTGTCCTTACTGCTTAGCCGGTCGTAAACCGCGTGCAACATTTCGTGTGCGGCTGTAACTTGCTGGACTCCAGCCAGCCGAGGATCATTAACGTTATACACAAAAATGCCAGCTTGATTACCATGATAACACCCCAAAACAATTGTTTTTTCGGTTTCATTACAATCGGTTCTAAATTGACTAGCATCAGTTTCCAGGCTAGGATGATTTACGTAAAACACATGTCTGGCATATGGGGTAAATGTGTCCTGGGTGGCTAGATTGACCACGCTGGATGATGGGATGTAATTACGCAGCTGCCACCAATCGGTAATAGCCTGGGCTTTAAAAAATATAACAAACGGTGCCGCCAGCATGGCTAACGTTAATATAAATAAAAAGGCTCGTTTAAAAGCTGTCATCTTATAAGACTTTATTATAGCTTAAGACTACTCTAGGGCGGCGGCGTATATTAGCTCAACCACTTGCTGTTTACCGCGTTTGGCGTTGACAGTAACAACATCGCCAGTATGATAATTATCTTCTAGCAGGCCGCCGGCAATGGCATCTTCTAGAGTTTCTTGGAGTAATCGTCGCATTGGTCGGGCTCCGTTAAGTGCATCATAACCGCTTTCTAAGAGGAATTGCTTAGCCTTAGGACTAACTTGTAAACCGATGCCTTTTTTTACTAAACGACTCCGTAGGTCCTCTAACTGAATATCTAAAATCTCTAAAGCATCTTTTCGAGTTAAGGCTCTAAAGACGATTACCTTATCGATTCGATTCAGCAGCTCCGGACGCATCATCTTTTTAAGCTCATCCAAAACTTTGGTTTTGTTGGCTTCATGTAGCTCATCCAGATTATCAAAGTCGGCTGATTTTTGGGCCGAAAATCCGAAGCTAGCCTCTTTTTGAAGTTTTTCGGCACCAATATTACTGGTCATGATGATTATAGTGTTGGTAAAGTCGATTTTCCGACCTTTGGCATCACTCAATACACCATCCTCCAAAATTTGAAGTAACATATTAAACACATCGGGGTGGGCTTTTTCAATTTCGTCAAATAGCACTACGCTGTAAGGCTGACGCCGGATACGGTCAGTTAACTGGCCAGGGTCATCGTAGCCCACATAGCCGGCCGGTGCACCGATCAGCCGTGCCACCGTATGATGCTCACCAAATTCACTCATATCAATTTTGACCAGAGCTTCTTCACTGCCAAAGAACTCTCTGGCCAGTACTCGCCCCAGCTCGGTTTTACCCACGCCAGTTGGACCCATAAAAATGAAGGAACCGATTGGTCGTTTTTCGCTAGAGATGCCCGAACGAGACCGCCGGACGGCTTTAGCAACGGTTTCCACAGCCTCTTCTTGGCCGATAATATACTTGCCAAGGTTCTTTTCCAGCCCCACAAGATACTTGGCTTCCGAGCGAATCACTTTGGTAACTGGAACGCCGGTAATCCTAGCTACCGTCTCGGCCATATCATCAGTTGTTAACTTTATTGGCTTGCCAGTTCGGCTGGTAGCCTCTAACTGTTTAATCCGCTCGCCTAACTGAGAAGCTTTTTGTTTCTCACGGGCGGCTTTTTCATAATCTTCGGCGTCAACTGCATCATCAATCCGTGAATTTATTAGTTTTAACTCTTTTTGCAATTGTCGTAACTCCGGTGGGGTCTTACCCTTATTAACGCGTAAGTAAGCCGAGGTTTCATCTAGTAGGTCGATAGCTTTATCAGGCATGTAGCGATCGTTAATGTATCGCCTGGCAAATTGGACAGTGTCTTCTAGAACTTCGTCGCTAACCTTAACCCCGTGGAAATCTTCATAATGCTTGCGAAGCCCCTTTAGAATGGCCAGAGTTTCACTGGGTGTGGTTTCTGGCACTTTAACCGGCTGGAAACGTCGCTCTAAAGCGGCGTCTTTTTCGATATACCGGGTATATTCATCGGTTGTAGTCGCCCCAATCATTTGGATTTTACCGCGGGCTAGACTAGGTTTTAGAATATTTCCGGCGTCCATGGAGCCCTCCGCCGCTCCGGCACCAACAATCAAATGTAGCTCATCGATAAACACAATCGCATTTTTGTCCTGTTCTAACTCAGCAATCACTTTTTTGAGTCGCTCTTCAAACTCACCGCGATACTTGGTTCCAGCTATCATGCCGGCCAAATCTAGAGTAACGAGGCGCTTTTCCATCAAACTATCCGGTACATCTTCGTTCACAATTCTTTGAGCTAGGCCTTCAACGATTGCGGTTTTACCAACGCCTGGTTCGCCAATCAGAACTGGATTGTTTTTGTTACGCCGATTTAGGATGGTAATAACTCGCTTGATTTGTGGTTCTCGCCCAACGACTGGGTCTAACTTCTTTTCTCGAGCTAATTTTGTCAAATCTGTGCCAAAAAAATCTAAGGCACTCTTTTTGCCACTTTTTCCTCGCCGGCGACTATTGCCGTCAGTTTCGTCGGTTTCGTATTGTTGTTTTTGCAGAAACTGCTCAACTTCGCCACTTAATCGATCAATATCAACGCTCATGTCACGCAGTAATTGTGTGGCCCGAGCGTTTTTTTGGCTAAGAATGCTGTAAAGAACATGTTCAGTGCCACAATAGTCTTGGTTGAACTCTTGGGCAATTTCCCAAGCCATCTTAAGAGTCAGTTTGGCGGTTTCGGATAAACCTTTGCCACCCATGTTAATAACTAGAGTCTTCGGGGTTAAATTCAGTGCTAATCGAGCTCGTTCGAGAGTTACACTAGCCCCATCAAGTATTTTGGCGGCCATTGAGCCTTCTTGAGCTAAGACTCCCAGTAATAAATGCTCCGTCCCGATATAGGCACTGCCGCTAGCCCTAGCGATGGCATCGGCGTGCCGTAAACTATGGAGCGCATTGTTAGTTAAATGGCTCAAAAATTCTTGAAAATCAGGTGAATTTGGAATCATATCTTTTAGTTTAATCCCTCAATCTTATTTTTAGCTGTAAGCTGTTTTAAAAAAACGCTACTTAAACATGATACCACGAATTAGCACTCGCGTGTCAAGAGTGCCAATTTAGCTGGTTATTCTACTCTTTTGGTTCGGTACTGTGCTCTTCGATAGCTTCGAGCAGGGAGCTTTCTAGCTCACTTTTTCGTTTTAGCTTTTGGACTACTGGCTTGGATTCTACACTAATCGGTTCAGTCACTTCTGGTTCAATCTCGGCATTAACCTCAGGTTCTGACTGCGGACTACCGGCAGGTTTGTTAGGTTCGACATCCAGCTCAAAACCACTCAATTTACCCGCCAAACGGACATTTTGACCCGATTTACCAATCGCAATACTTAATTGATCTTCTGGAACTATTACAGTTGCCTTTCCGTCCTTTAGCACGACCTTTGTAACATTGGCTGGTTTCATAGCGTTAGCCACAAAAGTGGCGGCGTCAGCGTCCCAAACTACAATATCAATCATTTCTTGATTACCGATTTCATCACGTACAGCATTAATTCGAGTACCGTGTCCGCCGACAAAGGTTCCAACCGGATCTACACCTTGGACATTGGAAGCCACAGCAATCTTGGACCTCACACCTGGCTCCCTAGCAACTTCTTTAATTTCGACTGCCTTATTTTCCATTTCTGGTACTTCAGATTGGAACAATAATTCAATGAATTCCTTGGAGCCACGACTAACGATTAGTTGGGGTCCGCGGAAACCCTTTTCGACATCTTTTAGGTATAGTTTTAGGCGTTGGCCGGGATAATAGCGCTCACCCTGAATCTGTTCACTAACCGGCAAAATACCTTGGGCTCGGCCTAGTTCAACCCTGACCATTCGGCCTTCAACCCGGGTTACAACACCGTTAACTAATCCGCCAATCTTATCCTCATATTCGGCTAGCACAATTTCCCGCTCAGCTTCGCGCAAACGCTGTAGAATAACTTGCTTAGCAGTTTGAGCCGCCACTCGGCCAAAATCTTTAACCGGTTGTTCAAGCTCAACGGTTTCACCGACTTTGGCATTTTTTCGCATAACTTGAGCCTGGGCTAAGCTAATTTGAGTGTGCTCGTTTTCAACTTCATCGACTACTTCCTTGGTAACAAAAGCCGTGACATCACCAGTATTTAAATTCATGGTGATGCGAACATCTTGCTCGCGATCGCCATAGTCACGCCGCCAAGCGGCCGCTAGGGCCTGTTGGACTACATCCTGAACTTGATCTTCTGGTAAGTTCTTCTCCTCAGCTATTACCTTAATAGCCTGAGCTAATTGTTTAAAATCCATTTCCATAGTCTGTGTCCTTTCAGCCGAAATAATTATATTTTTTGCTCAATGAATGATTAAAGAATCATTTTTCTGAGGTTTTTTAAGAAAAAAGCCGACCATTGTGGCCGGAGTTCAATAATTAATATATCAAATCCGCCACCGAATGGCAAGCTGTTACAATGGTTGCAGTGAAGCAGGTAAAACGACTCTACTCGGAATTTAAGCCCGAGCGGTATGAAGTTTTTTTGGAGCCAAATGCCGAAAAAAAAATATTTTCGGGACGGGTCATTATTACTGGTCGAAAAACCGGACGGCCTAGCCAGCGGATTACGCTGCATCAAAAAAGTTTAAAAATTACCAAAGTCGAGATTTTAAAATTAAACAAATCTGGCGACGAACCCCAGGAACTAGATCGTATAAATACTCACGGTAGCTACGATGAAATCCGCTTGCACACTAAGCAACCAATCCATTCGGGGCAATATAAAATAATTATTGAATTTAACGGCCGAATTACCGAACCGATGCACGGCATTTACCCCTGTAATTTTGAGCTAGATGGACAAAAGAGGCAATTAATCGCTACTCAGTTTGAGAGCCATCATGCCCGAGAGGTCTTTCCTTGCATAGATGAGCCAGAAGCTAAAGCAGTTTTTAGTCTCAGCCTAAAAACTCCGGCCGGCCAAACGGTCATATCAAATACCCCGTCTTTGTCAGTAGAAAACTCTGGCCCAACAAAACTAACGGTTTTTGAAGATACCCCAAAAATGAGTACTTACTTACTGGCTTTTGTTTACGGTGATTTAAGTTTTTCTGAAGCCAAAACTACGAACGACACCGACGTAAGAGTATATTCCACACCTGACAAGGCTGATCTAACCGCTTTTGCACTTGAAACGGCAGTTAGGTGTTTAGAATTTTTCGAAGATTATTTCGGCATAGCCTATCCTTTACCGAAACTGGATATGATTGGGTTGCCGGATTTTTCATCTGGTGCCATGGAAAACTGGGGCTTAATTACTTTCCGTGAACAAGTACTGTATGTTGACCCAAAAACCACCGGGATAGACACCAGGCAGTTTGTGGCCATGGTGGTCTGTCACGAAATTGCCCACCAGTGGTTCGGCAACCTGGTCACCATGAAATGGTGGAATGACCTATGGCTAAATGAGAGTTTTGCTAATTTAATGGAGTACCGTGCCGTCGACGAGTTATTCCCAGAATGGAAAATCTGGGAAGAATTTACAACTCGTGAAATGGGCCAAGCCTTATACCGTGATGCATTACCAACCGTACAAGCTGTCCAAACCGCTGTTAATCATCCAGATGAGCTAAGTTCTTTATTCGACCCTTCAATTGTTTACGCTAAAGGCGGTGCCTTGCTCAACATGGTACGACATCTAGTCGGCGAAGCAGCCTTTAGGTCTGGTCTTAAAGCCTACTTCGAACAGTTTAAATACTCCAATACTACAGCTGACGATTTATGGACCCACCTAGAAAAGACCAGCGGGTACAAGATCGGTTCGATTATGCAGAACTGGCTTAGCAGATCCGGTTTCCCTTTACTAAACATCAATCATCAACCCGGTGATACGAAAATTGAAATATCCCAGCAAAGATTGGTGATTGGTGAATCTGGGAAAATTACTAAGACTATCTGGCAAGTACCACTGGCGGCTAGCCAAACACTCGATAATCCCATGCTTACACGACCGAGCCAGACATATCAAATTACCCAACAAACCGATTCGCCATTAGTGTTTAATCACAATGCCCGCAGTTATTTTGCCGCCCATTATTCCAACCCGGGACATTTTGAAGTTATATTAAGGGCGGCTAAAGAACAGATCTTGGGTCCAATCGACAGATTGTTATTGGTTCAGGGTTACTCACTGATGGAAAGGGCTGGATTGGTCCAAACCGTCGAAAACCTACGCTTGGTCGAAGCTTTAGCCAAAGACCGTGAACCGGCGGTCTGGAGCATTTTGGGTGGCATTCTCGGTGGCGTACGGTCATTACTCGATAAAGATGAAGTTTTGCAGCAAAAATATGATTCTTTTATTAGGCCACTGGCCGCTCCCTTGGTGGCCGAACTCGGCTGGAGAGGTAAGGATGGGGATAGTTCTCAAATTCAAAAATTTAGAGCGATGGCTCTTGATTTAGCCGCCGGAGCCGAAGATGTGAAAGTTATCGAGCATGGACTAAAGTTATTCGCTAAGTTTTCTAAGCCAGCCGATTTGGCATCAGATATAAGATCGAGTGTCTACTTTATTGCAGTTCGCTATGGTACGAAAGCCGACTTTGATAAATTACTAAAGTTACACAAAAATTTAGCTAATGCTGAAGAAAAAGAAGCTGTAGCATTTGAACTTACCACCACCAGGGATTTAGCCCAAATTCAACGACTGAGCCAAATTCTTACTAGCACTGATGTACGCCTACAGGACACGCCAACTTGGTTTGGATTATTAATGCGTAATCGGTTTGCGACCGAAACGGCTTGGGCCTGGCTAAAAGCCAATTGGGATTGGATTGAAGATAAATATGGCAGCGATAAATCTTACGACCGATTTCCAAGATATGCAGCTATGGCTTTTTCGTACCCAGAACAGTTAGCTGATTATAAAAGTTTTTTCAAATCGAAATCGAACTTAGCATTAGAACGCTCGATTTTACTTGGTATAGAAGAAATTGAAGGCCGAATAACCTGGCGACAAAAAAACCAATCGGCTGTCGTCGAATGGGTCAGCCAACTTCAGTAATTTGGATTTCCTGACAGTTGGCCCCACTAACAGCAGCCGCCATTAGCAGGTAGTCCTTGCTCCATTTGTGATGTTGGGTCCATAGTTCAGCTGCAAAAGCCATTCTTTTAAGTTTTTTATTAGTGATGTATTCAAAGCCACTGCCTTGATCTTGGCTAGCTCGATACTTTACTTCAATAAAGTAAACGACGTTGGTTTTTTGCATTATTAAATCAATTTCACACAGCTTAGTCTTCCAGTTCCTGTCAATTAACAATAGGCCTTGTTGTTCAAGCAGTTCGGCCACAGCGGTTTCGGCAGCTAAGCCTTGGGCTGTGGTTTTCATTATTGTCTTACCAGACTTTTAATTGGAGAAAATGAGTAACGGTGATGCTTAGGGATTGCACCGAATAGTTTAAGTGCATTTTGATGTTGGGGAGTACCATAGCCGACATGCTTTTCAAAAAAATAATTTGGATAGGTTTTGGACAGCTTTTGCATGTACTCATCACGTTTTACTTTAGCGTAGATACTGGCAGCCGAAACTATCGGCACTGAATTATCTGCTTTAATAACCGCTTTTGAGTCCGTGTACTTTTTGGGAATGTAATTTATTTTACCATCTATAATAATATTTTCGTCAGTTCCAGCCGCAACCTGGCGTAGTGATCTTGCGACACCTAGCTTTAAAGCCCTAGCCAATCCCATACTATCGATCTCAACATTACTCACCCAGCCCTCTCCGAAATCACAACAAGTATGTAACAGCTCGTATATTTGCCAGCGTTGGATTTTACTCATTAGTTTAGAATCGCGTACTCCCTCTGGCAGTTCACCATTTTGGCGAGCAGCTACAACTAGTAATGGTCCCGCCCAGCACCCTCTGCCCACTTCATCAATCCCAATTAAATAACCCATGTTTCTAAGATAGCATGGGTCCTGTTAGTTAGGCTTTAGTTTTGGTCTTCGGCGGGAACTTTAGCTTCGGCTTTTTCAGTAGGTTGTGCTTCTAGTTTTTCGGCGTCCGTTTTCGGAGCCTCGGCGGTCGCAGCACTGGCTTCGGCCTCTTCGGCTTGTTTTTCGGCCTTAGCGGCCTCAGGATCATATGCTTCGACTTGTTCTTCGTGAATTCGTTCTTCTTCGGCTTCGGCAATCTCGTCATGAATAGCATTAACAGATTCTTTATCGAACTCCACACCTGATAAGCGGGCACTTTTACCAGTTAAGTTTCGCATATAGGTTAGGTAATTACGACGGACTTTGCTACGACGAACCACTTCAATCTTTAATATATTGGGTGAGTGAATCAAAAAAGTTTTTTCAACACCGACGCCACTGGCAATTCGTCTAACGCAAAAATTACTGGTTAAACTACCTTTGCGGCTGGCTTTTATAACAAGACCTTCAAAAATCTGGATGCGCTCTTTGCCACCTTCACGGATTTTTTGGTGAACTTTAACCGTATCGCCGCTTTTTACGTCGATAACCGCCTTTTTCTTATACTTGGTTCCGATTTGTTCTGCTACACTCGCCATAACCGATAAATTTTACCGTAAAAACACCTTTAAATCAACAGCTAGCCGACAACTCGGTAGACTTCTTCAATAGTTGTTAAGCCGGCAATGGCTTTTAAGACTCCGTCGTGAAGCATGGTACGCATGCCCTCTTCTACTGCTTTGGCTTGGAGCATTTCGGTGGTGATTTGGTTTGGTGACAAGCGAAGCAGTTGTTGAACACCATTAGTCATTTGTAGTTGTTCGCGCAAAGCCAGTTGACCAGAATAGCCGAAGGGGTTTGCGGTTGAAGCGGCAGGTTTATAAAGAGTTAGATTGTCTAGATTTGGTTTTTGAATATGTTGTGGCATACCGTCGATCACGGCTTTAATCTGAGCTTTGAGGGCCGAATCAGGCTGATAGGCCTGTTTACTATCGGCGTCCAGGCGACGAACCAGTCGTTGAGCCATCACCAGGTGCATTGCACTGGCAAACAGCGGATTGATTCCAACCATATCCAGCATCCGGGTCAAAGCGGCTGCCGCACTGGAGGCGTGAAATGTGCTTAGTACTAAATGGCCTGTTAGAGCACCTTGCAAAGCGGTCTTAGCAGTATCTTGGTCCCTTATTTCGCCCACCATAACCACATCGGGGTCCAAGCGTAGCACCGCCCTTAGCCGTTCGGCAAAATCATGGCCCTCCAGCTCGCCCTCAACTGGGATTTGGACTACTCCGGGTAGATTGTACTCAACCGGATCTTCTAGGGTAATTATTTTTCGTTCAGGAGTATTTAAAGTGCTAATTAATGAATAAAGTGTAGTTGTCTTACCGGACCCAGTCGGGCCAACAATTAGCACCATGCCAGTGGGGTGCTGAATAATATCATTAACCACGGCGGTTTCTTGCCCGCTCAAGCCTAGACTACTAAGGTTCAATAGCTCTAGGTTCATATTAAACAGTCGCATCACCACGTCCATGCCGTAGACCGTTGGAACAGTTTCAACTCTAAGATTTATGGTAACTTCCTCACCGGTCGCCATTTTATATGCTCGGCTAATATGGCCGGTTTGAGGATCTTTTTCTTGAGTCGAAATATTGGCAGCACTGGCCAAGCTGGCACTAAGATGTCGATATTTTTCATGGCTAATATAGGCGACGGGGTGTAGCACTCCATCAACCCTAAACCGGGCCCGAATATTGTCCTTTTGGCACTCTAGGTGAATGTCGCTGGCTTTTAACTCGTAAGCTTGTTGGACCAAAAACGCCAACATATCATCGGGGCGGACTTTTTCCAGAGTTTGAGAAACTTCGTCGACAATTTTGGTTTGATCATTCCCACTGATGCTAATATCTTCGTACTCGACTTTTTTAGGCGGATCGTACAGTACCATATATTCGCGATAGCCGGTCTCAGAGATAATTGAGAATTCTAAGCGTTGGTCGGTAAATCGACGGGTTAGGTTATTAAGCGTTTGTTGAGAAGTTGTGGTAGTTATACCGAAGTGAATATTATGTTCATCGGCAGTCAATGGAATGGCTCTAAAATTTCGTAGCTCGTCAAGGTTTAGCACGTTTTTAAAAAGTTGTTTTTGAAGTTTTGAACTATCTACATAGCTCATTCCCAAAACCGCCGCTCGATGAGCGGTGATTTGTTCTTCCTGAGTCCTAGCATCTTGCATGTACCTCTATTAAAACATAAGCGGATAGTTTAGCGATAGACTGATAAAGCTACCGGTTGTAGACTTATCAAATGACGAAAGTCGATTTGGTGGTTTATAACGTCCGCTCGGCCCACAATGTTGGTAGTTTGCTAAGAACCGCCGACGGGCTAGGTATTAACCAGGTTTGGTTGTGTGGCTATACTCCCTACCCAGCTAGCCCAGACGATGAGCGGTTGCCTCACGAGGCTAAGAAAATTACTGAACAGATTCATAAAACGGCTTTGGGTGCCGAAGATAGCATTAAATGGCAGAGGCTTTCCAGATTGGAGGACTGCTTTGAAATGTTAAAACAGCGAGGATACCATTTAGCAGCTCTGGAGCAAACTAAGTCTGCTCAGCAGCTCAAGGACTTCAGACCACCCGCAAAGTTAGCTTTAATAGTTGGCAATGAAGTTGCCGGGTTAGATAAAGCTATTTTAAATATTGTCGATAGTCACCTAATAATACCTATGCACGGGCAGAAAGAATCATTTAACGTATCAGTGGCCGCCGCCATTGCTTTGTACCATTTAATTAATCTCTGAAACCTAGACAAACAAACAGCTTAAGTTTAAAATATAGCTAAATGGCTAAAATAAAAAAATACGGTTCAGATAGTCATAAAGCCCGTCCCAGGGGAATCAATCGGCACGCCTTCGAACGGGTTTACTGGCCCTATATACCAATTGTCCTAGCAATCAGCTTGTTGTTAGTAGCCGGTGGGCGAGGTGGTGCTTTGCAAGCGGCTTACCATCATCCGTTTGGTAAAGTTTTAAGTTATTCAACCAGCATGGGAATAGATGCTTTGCTAAGCGATACAAATTCGCAACGGTCTGCCAATGGGGTTGCCGGACTGAGCCTCAATTCGAAACTTGATGCTGCCGCTCAAGCCAAAGCTGATGATATGGCCACCCGAAATTATTGGAGCCACTACACACCCGAGGGCAATCCGCCCTGGATTTTCGTAAATGACCAAAGCTACTCTTACCAAAAATTAGGGGAAAATCTAGCCACCGGATTCAGCGACGAACAGTCGACCATAAACGGCTGGATGGCTAGCCCGCCACACCGAGAAAATTTATTAAATCCAGCGTTTAGTGAAGTTGGTTTCGGGTATGCCAATAACCCAGATTACACGGCTGCTGGTGGAGGCCCAATGACAATCGTGGTAGCTTTTTATGGTCAGCCACAAGTTTTAGGGGCTTCAACTACGGCAGCCGCTTCGCCCGCTAATAGTCCACCGGCAGCGGTAGTCCCAAACACCCCTGCTCCAAAAAGCTCAACAGCACCGGTTGCCCCCATAGAAGCACAGCCCGCAACCCCAACCAAACAACCAGCCACCACTGCCACTCCTAAAAAGAATTTAGTATCACCGGTAAAAACCTCACATATTCAACTAGCCGCTCCAAAATTGGGCTATGGGGCACTAATCACATCTCTGAGTATCATTACTGCACTAGGTCTAGGCGGTTTCTGGTTAAGCCGGCACTTACGAGCCCTTAAGAAGTTTTTACTAAACGGCGAGCGATATGCCATTGGACATCCGCTAACCGATTTGGGCTTAGCCATGATAGCCGCCCTTCTGTTTATCCTCAGTCAAACGGCTGGTCTAATTCAATAATCCTTCTACTATCTAACGACTACGTTTGTCGAACCAAATATTGTGGCTAGCTCGCGCAAACTTTCTTCGTTAATACTAATCATTTGGGGTAGCTTGATAACCTGTTTATCGGAACTTTCACCAGTTACTAAAACCACCTCGGTCTCCCCAACATAGCCGTCTAGTTTTTGCTTTAGATCTAGAAGCTTAGGTTGGTCCTGGCTGTCTTCCAGCCTTATATATAATCTTTGCTTGATAATATTGGTGATTGGGTCAGAAACTGTAGCTTCCTCACTGTTCTCTGATTGATTATTAATATTTTTGGAATTTTCGAGATTAATGTCAGTAACATCCTCGACTAATATTTTCAGGTCTTCGTTGCGACTGAAATCAACTTTGCCTTTAGCGATAATTATATTATCAACCCGCCAAAGTTCAATGGTTTTGGCATAGATTTTGGGAAAGACTATTAGCTCGCCCTCAGAATCCAAATCGGCCAATTTTACAAATGCCATTTTTGCACCTTTTTTAGTTGAGATTTCTCTAATCTGATTAATCGTACCGCCAACAGCCACCACCCGTCCATCTAGGGATTTGTTCAATGAACTCATGGCTGTAGCTCTTTTTTGTAATAAAGCTCGGTAGCTCTCCAGTGGATGGCTACTTAAATATATTCCCAGCAACTCTCTTTCCCAAGCTAATTGCATAGGTGTACTAAGAGGTGGCCCTTGCTGGTCCATCATTATTCTAACTGCCGCCGTTTCACCACTTTGACCACCAAATAAATCTACCTGGCCAGCACTTAAATCCCGTTGAAAGCGATTAGAGGCCGATAGTATACTATCGGTGTTATTTGCTAATAATCCGCGATCGCCGAAACTATCAAAGGCACCCGACTTAACTAAACTTTCTAGGGCTTTCTTATTTACGATCTGAGAGTTTACAGTCTTACAATAATCCGTTAGGTCGCAAAATTCACCACCGAGGGTTTGTCTGGCACGAAGTATCTCCTCGACTGCTCCATGACCAACATTTTTGATAGCGTCTAAGCCAAATCGGATTTGGCGAGTACCAGGGACTACCGCGAATTCATGGAAGGATTGGTTAATATCAGGAGCCAAAACCTCTATTGCCATTTTTTTACATTCAGTTATTTCGATTGCAAGCCGATCGATATTGTCATAATCGCTGGTCATCAAAGCCGCCATATAGGCCATTGGGTAATTGGCTTTTAGATAGGCGGTCTGATAAGCGATCAAGCCATAGCAGGCAGAGTGCACTTTATTAAAACCATAATCCGAAAAGGTTTCTATCTGAGCCCATATCTTTTCAGCAATTCTGGTGGTGGTCTGACTGTTTTTAATCATACCGCTAATAAAATCCTGCTTCATTTTAGCCATTGTTTCGCGCTGTTTTTTGCCAGCCGCTTTACGGAGTGTATCGGCCTGACCACCACTAAAGCCGCACATGTCCTTACTAATCTGCATAAACTGTTCTTGGTAGACTAAAACCCCATAAGTATTCTTCAGTGAGGCTTCCATTTTAGGGTGGATATATTCAATTTTTCTGATGCCATGTTTTCTAGCAATAAAGTCATCGATAAACTGCATCGGTCCGGGCCGGTATAACGCAACCATAGCGATAATGTCCTCAAAGACCGTTGGCTTTAGCTGCTTTAAGTAGCGCTTCATGCCGGCCGACTCTAGCTGAAAAACGCCAGTTGTGTCGGCTCGCTGTAGTAGTTCAAAGGTTGGTTTATCGTTAAGTGGAATAGTGTTAATACTGATGTCTTCGCCGTCAACTTTTTTGATAATTCGGAGCGTATTTTTTATTGTCGTTAGGTTCGATAAGCCCAAAAAATCCATTTTTAGAAGGCCTAAATCTTCCACTGGCCCCATCGAGTACTGAGTAGCAATGACGCCTTTTTGGGCCATTTCTAAAGGTGTAAACTTAACAATCTCGTCCGGGGCTATAACCACCCCAGCAGCGTGAACTCCGTGGCTACGAATTGTGCCTTCTAATTTTATAGCTAGATCGAAAACCTTTCTGGACTGCTTATTATCGGCATATTCACTTTTTAGCTCAGGGTTTTCCTTTATTGAGGTCTCGAGTGGAATATGTCGGCCCTGGACAGGTAGTGGGATCATTTTAGCCAATCTATCGGCCTCAGAATATGGTACTTGCAAAACCCTCGCGACGTCCCGAACCGAGTTGCGGGCTGCCATCCTTCCGAAGGTTACTATATTCGCGACCCTGTCGTCGCCATATTTTTCAATACAATATCGGATAACTTCATCGCGTCGGCTATCCTGTATATCGATATCCATATCCGGCATACTTATGCGGTCTGGGTTTAAAAACCGTTCAAACAATAAATCGTATTTGAGGGGATCGATCTCCGTTATTCGTAGAGCGTAAGCCAAAATCGAACTTGCAGCACTGCCGCGGCCCGGACCAAAAACTATTCCTTTGTCCTTACCCCAATTTATAAAGTCCGAAACTATTAGAAAGTAGCCGTTAAAGCCCATTTTATTAACCACGCCGAGCTCGAATTCAGCTCGCTCGGTTACCTTCTTGGGGATCTTAGACTTAATTTCCGCGACGCTTTGGTTTTGGGTTTCAAAAGGGTTACTGGAGCCATATCGCCATGACAATCCTTGCCAAACTTTTTCCTCTAAATAGGTTTTTTCGTTTTGACCTTTAGGGGTTGGGAATTTAGGAATTAGGATCTGGCCAATTTCTAACTCTATGTTACAGCGCTCGGCTATCTGAGATGTATTTAATATTAATTCTGGGTAATCTTTACCCCATCTTTTAATAATTTCTTGTGGCTCGGCCACTTGTAGTTCAAAATCTTTCAAAGAAAAACGTTGTTCATCGCTCAAAAATGAGCCAGTCTGGACGCAAAGTAGTATTTCGTGGGCTTCTTGGTCGTCGTGCATTAAATAGTGAGCATCACAGGTCAAAACTGCCGGAATATCTAACTCACTCGACAGTTTTAGTAGTTGTTGGTTAATTTTGATTTGCTCTTCCCATGGCTTAGGATGATCCTGGTGGCCGTGGTCCATAAGCTCAATATAGTATCTGTCACCAAACACTGTCTTATACCACTCGGCAGTTTTTTTAGCCATCTGATATTGGTCTTGTCGCAAAGCGTCGCTAACTTCGCCACCTATGCAACCGCTGAGTACAATCAAACCTTGGTTATAGCGCTCTAAAAGCTTATGGTCTATTCTTGGACGATAATAAAATCCATCTAAATTTGCTAGGCTAGATAGCTTCATCAAATTCTGATAGCCTATATTGTTCATGGCTAGCAAAGTTAGGTGATAGTACTGCCGGTCTTGGGCCGGGTCTTTGTCTTTATGACCACGAGGAGCGACATAGGCTTCCATGCCAATAATTGGCTTAGTGCTGTTTGCGTTCGCGGTTTTGTAAAATTCGATTACTCCACTCATTGTGCCATGGTCGGTTACAGCTACAGATTTCATTCCAAGGTCTTTAACTCGATTGATTAAAGCCGGAATTTTAGTTAAACCATCCAATAGGCTATATTGGGTATGGTTGTGTAGGTGTACAAAATCAGAGGTTTTCAAACTAATTCCTGGTTTGGGTCCCCTGGCTTTCATTAGTTTAATTATAGCTTATATGACGACTCGAAAGTGGCCGCTCATGTAGTGAAAAATTATTTAACTTTGTTTATCTTAAGTCTTTAAGTATTTGCCGAGATTTTTTACGGCTTGCTTTGCTTGTTTCACGGCTCTATTTAAATCTGGATCGTTGGCTTCACCATTCTTAACGGCCTTTAGGACCTGGGAAGATTTATCTTGGGCATCCTTAGCTTTCATAACTGCTTCATTAAAATCAGCCCTGGCAGTCGAGCTAAGTGCCACAGTTTTTAGCTTAGTTGATTTAATCAAGTCTTTTAGCTCTAAGTTAAGTTCATCCAGTTGGTCCTCTACTGAGAGCTTTACATCATCGGCCTTAGAGGCAATATCGCCTCTAGTTTCTTTACCACTTTTAGGAGCCGTTAATATACCCGCTAGGTAGCCAGCTGCACCAGCTATGGCCGAGCCTATCGCTAGTTTTCGAACAGTGTTCTCTTTTCGTCTAAATGCCATTTAATTAATCCTTTCTTTTACGGAATTTGGTGGTTTGCTCAACTATATTACCAATTAGTTTGAGGACTGCAAGCGGTGAGGCTGCTTTTTCGAAGGTGTTGGCAGCTGAAGCTACCGAGTCGGCAACGGTTTCGGCTTGCTCTGTAATCCTACGTAATTGCTTTAAGATTTTTACGACATAAACCATGGCTACTATTAAGACAACTAGAAACAGGGCTAATACCGAGCTAACAATTATTACTAAAACTTCAGACGCTGTATTCATAGTTGCAGTATAAACCTATAATACTTCGGCTAGCAAATATGTTACTTATTTTACAGCCCAAGCTGTTTTTTTATGAGTTGTTGGGCTATTTGGGGATTAGCTTTTCCTTGACTATTAGCCATAACCTGTCCAACCAAAAAACCAATAGCTTTTAGTTCACCGCTTTTTACGTCGTTAGCAGCTGATTGATTTTGAGTTAATACTTCGGTAACAATTCCGTTTAAATCTGCTTCGTCGGAAACTTGTGAATTATCAGATATTAATTTCGTAACATCACTGTCTGGATTCTTTATAAGCTTTTGTAATGCGTCGTTAGCTGCATTACTACTTAAAGTTTTTGATACTACGCTCTCGGCGACTTTGATATGATCTTGGACTCTTATTTTCAAAGTTGCCGAATTTTCGAGTGAGTCAAACGCCAATCGGCGGGCCACTTCTTCATTTATTCCTAAGTTAAGAGCGGACGATAGTTTATTAAAAACCTCTGAATTGTCTAAGATGTCTTCGGCAACATTTTTAGTAATGCTTAACTTGTTAAGTATTCTACGGATTTCGCTGGGTAGTTTGGGTAGTTCAGATTTAATTCGATTAACCAGTTTTTGATCTAGTTCTATTGGTGGAATATCGGGTTCTGGCATGTACCGATAGTCGTGGGCTTCCTCTTTTCCCCGCTGTGGAATAGTTTTTTGAGTAGCTTCATCCCAACCTCGGGTTTCTTGAACTACCGCCTCACCTTTTTCGCTAAGTTCTATTTGTCTATCGATTTCGTAAGCTACTGCACTCTCTACGCTTCTAAAACTATTTAAGTTTTTAATCTCGGTTCGATTCCCAAATCTACCGACTTGTTGGCTGACACTAATATTTACATCAAACCGCATATTTCCAAGGTATAAATCTACATCACTAACTTCGGCGTATTTCATAAGTAGGTAGAGCTCACGAGCAAAAGCTTTGGCTTCGACTGGCGAGGCTATTTCTGGCTCGCTAACAATTTCTAGCAGCGGCGTACCGGCTCGGTTTAAATCGACTAATGAGTAGTCGGTGCCGGCTGGGTGAGTATTTTTACCAGCGTCTTCTTCTAAATGGGCCCGAGTTATATTGATTTTTTTGATTATACCGTCGACTCGAATCTCAACATAACCACCTTTAATAAACGGGTCTTCGTATTGGGTAATTTGGTAGCCCTTGGGTAAATCGGGGTAATAGTAGTGCTTGCGGTCAAATTTGCTAAATGTTTGTGGTGATGTATTAAGCGCAAAAGCTGCCCGGGTGGCTAACTCTAAGGCAGCTTGGTTCAGAACTGGCAAAGCTCCAGGCAGACCCACGTCTATATGGCTAATTAAGGTGTTTGGTTTAGCGTCTCTGGCATCATTAGACACTGCCGAGAACAGCTTGGTTTTGGTTTTGAGCTGTACATGACATTCGATGCCAATAACCGGTGTATAAGTCTGTCGAATTTTATCAGACACAGCCACTACAGCGCCCCTAGGTCTTTCAGGCCTTGCTTAAAACCGGCTAAAGCCGTCTGGGCTTCGCGTTTTTTTAGCCGAACGCCCGGTTCGTGGACTAAACGATTCCGCAGTTTATGGGCATACCATACCGAGTCGTTATCGCTAATAATTCGTTGAGCCGAAACTAGCCTCTCGCCCATAGTTTTGCCTCTAAAATGACGTTTTTTAAGAGCTAGATCAAGAAGTTTATCAGCATCGACAATTGCTAGAATCATACCCTCAGGGGTTTTGACTCTAGATAGAAGCTCTAGCCACTGGTCATGGAAATATCTTTGGTCAAGTCTGGGTTGACGAAGTCGGCCAAAGCGATTAATGATTAGCAATGCCATAACCCCAAAAATAATAATGATTACTAGAAAGATTGTCATACCAGTGCCTCAAAAGCTTTAGCCAAGCCAAGCATCTGCCTATCACCCTTCATTGGAGCGATTATTTGTAGTCCGACCGGCAAGCCATCCGCCACACCAGCCGGTACACTTATGGCTGGGTTGCCCGACATATTAGCAGCCACGGTCATAATATCGGTAAGGTACATCTTTAGGGGGTCTTTTGTGCGTTCGCCAATCTTGAAGGCAGTTTGCGGGCAGACTGGACCGACCAAAAAATCAAATTTGCTAAAAGCTTCAGCAAAATCGTTAATAATTTTAGTTCTAACGATTTGTGCTTTCTTGTAATAAGCGTCGTAGTAGCCACTGGATAAAACGTGGGTGCCAATCATAATTCGACGCTTGGCTTCGGCACCAAAACCTTCTTCGCGGCTAAGCTCATAGGTCTCATCTAAGTTTGAAGCGGTCTTGGCACTATGACCGTATCGCTGGCCGTCATAACGGCTCAAATTACTGCTAAGCTCGGCCGGGCAGACAATGTAGTAAACCGCCAGAGCTAGCGGCAAGCTGGGCAAGCTGATTTCTTGGATTTGGGCTCCGGCTTGGGCTAGTTTTTCAATTGAGCCATTAATAACTGTTTCGACGCCTGAGTCCAGGTTGTCCATATATTCATTAACAACGCCGATTTTCATGCCTCTAATCTGAGTATCTAGTTTGGAGTAGGTCATTTTATCTCGTTCGATAGTAGTACTGTCTAGCTCGTCTTTGCCAGATATAACATCCAAAACCAAAGCGACATCTTCTACATTTGATGCCAACGGCCCAACTACATCGGTACTACTAGCCATGGCAACTACACCACTACGGCTAATTAGGCCATAAGTTGGCTTTAAGCCGACCACCCCGCTGAAACTAGCTGGCAAACGGACTGAGCCGCCGGTGTCTGTGCCAAGTGCAAACGGTGCAATTCCTAAAGCCACGGCCGCGGCTGAGCCGCCAGAACTACCACCAGCAACCCGGGTCTTATCGTAAGGATTTTTTGTGACGAACCAATCAGAATTTTCAGTACTAGACCCATGAGCGAAGGCATCTAGATTAGCTTTGGCTACGCAGATGGCGCCCTCGGCCTCCAGCTTTTCGATAACTGTAGCTTGATACGGTGCTTCGAATGACCGCAAGATGTTACTGGCGGCTGTAGTCTTGCCGCCGTAAGTTAAAAAATTATCTTTGGCAATAAACGGGACGCCTGCCAAACGACCTTTAGGCTGTTTATCAATCTTTGCGGCTCGCTTTAAGGCCGATTCCTCCAGGGTTGAAATTATGGCTCCATATTCCTGGTTGTCTTTGATAGAACTTAGCGATTGTTTTACCAAATCACTGGCTTTGAGTTTTCCAGCTCTAACTTCCTCGGCAATTTGGGCAATTGGTTGCCAGCTTGCCATACTATAGGACCCGCTTAACTTTAAATTGGCCGTCTTGAATCACCGGAGCGTTCTTTAATAAGTCCTTGGTTTGATAACCATAGTCTTTTACCACGTCTTGGCGGCTAACATTTTTAAGCCCGGTAACTTGATAGGTCGGTGACAACCCGGTCACATCAACTTTATCAAGCGTTTCGACATAGTTGAGTATTTCAGATAGTTCACTTCGAAGCAGTTCGACCTCACTGTCACTTAAGCGTAATTTGCTCAAAGCAGCCAATTTTAAGACGTCGTCTCGACTCAATTTACTCATAATATTAACTTCAATTATAGCAGGTTTAGCCCCTATAACTTGGCTTTAACTTCGGCAATTACATCCCGCAGCTCAGCGGCTTTTTCGAATTGTAAATTAGCCGATGCCAAATCCATCTGGGAGGTTAGGTCTTTAATCAAATGATTATACTCGTCCTTCGGAATTTTCTTAAGGTTAAGTTTGGGGGCTTCGGGCTTGGCTTCGTGTGGCAACATATCGCCGACTGCCCGGCTAATACTGGTGGCAGTTATATTATGCTTAAGATTATATTCTTTCTGAACTAAGCGGCGTTGATTTGTTTTATCAATTGTCCTCTCCATACTCCCAGTAATTCTATCAGCATACATAATTACTCGGCCTTCTTGGTGGCGGGCTGCTCGGCCAACTGTTTGAATTAGGGCTTGTTCACTGCGTAAAAATCCCTCTTTATCAGCGTCTAATATGGCTACTAAGCTGACTTCTGGTAAATCTAGTCCCTCCCTGAGTAAGTTTATGCCGACCAATACGTCGTACACTCCTAAACGCAAATCACGTAATATATCGGTTCTATCCAGAGTGTCTACTTCGCTATGGATATAAGCCACTTTCATGTTTAATTCTTGTAAATATTCCGCAAGATCTTCGCTCATTCGTTTTGTTAGAGTTGTTACCAAAACTCTTTGTTTCTTCTTAGTAATTAACTTAATCTCTCCTATCAAGTCATCAACTTGGTTCCCTACCGGCCGAACTTCAATGATTGGATCCAGCAATCCAGTTGGTCGAATAACTTGCTGGGTTGGCTCTGGGCTTCGGCTTAGCTCATACTCTGCCGGTGTGGCACTTACATAAACAACTTGGTTCATGTGTCTCTCAAATTCACTGAAAGTTAGTGGTCGGTTATCCAAAGCACTCGGCAACCGAAAACCATGCTCAATCAGTACTTCTTTACGAGCCCGGTCGCCGTGATACATACCCCGGGTTTGGGGGATGGTCATATGTGATTCATCGACAAACATTAGATAATCATCCGAGAAATAATCAAGCAGTGTGGCCGGTTGCTCGCCTTCTTCGCGGTTTGTCAAATAGCGACTGTAGTTTTCAATACCTTTGACAAAACCGGTCTGTTCTAACATCTCTAGATCAAATTTGACCCTTTGCTCTAAGCGCTGAGCTTCGATAAGTTTGTTATGTTTTTTAAACCAACCGGCTCGGTCTTCGGTCTCTTGCCTGATTTTGTCGAGGGCCACCTGCAGTTTTTCTTGGGGGGTAACATAGTGCGATCCTGGAAAAATAGTTAGCTTGTTAAGAGTTTTTTCAATTTCGCCGGTTAATGGATTAATTTGAGTAATGCGTTCTAGTTCATCTCCAAAAAATTCAATTCTAAAAGCCGCTTCTTCGCCGGCCGGAAAAACATCAACTACGTCACCCCTCACTCTAAAAGTACTGCGGTGAAAATCAATGTCATTGCGTTGATATTGTATATCGGTGAGCTGTCGCAACAGCTTATCGCGGACCCGACGTTCGCCAGTTGAGATTCTTAATGCCAAGCCATTATAGTCTTCGACTGAGCCAATGCCGTAAATACAGGACACACTGGCGACTATAATCACATCTTCTCGAGACAACAAGGCGGCAGTGGCAGCGTGTCGCAAGCGATCTATTTCTTCGTTGATATCACTATCTTTCTCAATATAGGTGTCGCTACGCGGCACATAAGCCTCGGGTTGGTAGTAATCAAAATAACTAACAAAATAATGGACAGCGTTGTTGGGAAAAAACATCCTAAATTCGTTATAAAGCTGGGCCGCCAGGGTTTTGTTATGAGATAGAACCAAGGTTGGCTTTTGAGTGTTTTGAATCAGATTGGCCATGGTAAATGTTTTACCACTGCCCGTAACTCCTAAGAGTGTCTGGTTTTTTTCGCCTTTGTTAAGTCCTTTGGTCAATCGAGCAATTGCCGATGGCTGGTCGCCGTCCGGTTTATAATCACTCGTTAGTTTGAACTCACTCACTTAATAGATTGTAGCAAGAAGGATTTAGGGCACCGCCGATAATTTTGTAGTCGTCGACTTAACGGCATCGTTTGTACTGCTTTGGAGAGTCCCTGCCGCAGAGTTGGGATCTGATATAGCCGGACATAATGCTTGCGAATGGACATAGATATAATAGTACCCGTTTACGATAGAGTACGGTGGTGGGTTTTGATCTTTAATGACTTCAGAAGCGGTTGTTCCTGTCTGATAAATATCGTTAGGCCCAAGCTTCTCTATTGCTCCACCATAATCCGAGCATTTTCCATTAGTCGCGTTGTCAAATTCAACCGAAGAAAAGGACGCAGTGTTATTAGCAATTGAATATTTAAGATTCAAGACTCCATTATAAGGTGCACTTACTCCCCATTCCTTGAGAGTTAGGTGTCTTTGAGTTTGAATCCCAGGACTTGATTTAAGACTACCGCTAGGAGCACTCTGGCTGATTTTGTCAGATTGGGCTAAAATTTTATCAGTTTGGTGTTTGGTATGAACGACGTACCAGCCTACGCCTCCAACTGTTATCAAAATTATTAATATAAGAACTGCTTCTAGTGCAGCGAAGCCTTTTTGAGTTTTATTCATAATCATAAATATAAATGGGGTGTTGTCAAAACACAAGCAGTTTACTGATAGAGTTGATGGTAATTAGCGTGGGTTTTATCTAAGATTGCCGTTAACTTTTCGATCAGTCTATCGGCATCAGTATCGGATACCACTAACTCGGGGTCGGCGTTGGGTAATAGCTTAAGCAAACCTTCGATTTGATCTCCGATTCCGCCAGCTCCACTGAGCAGTCCAAGTGGCGTACGGGTTTCCATCGCAACCGTAAATTCATGCAAAGTGCCCAGCCGTCCACCAATACTCACTACAGCGTCGGCCGAATTAACTAATAACGCATCACGACCTGAATAGTGCAGGCCAGTATAAAGAATTGCATCATAGGCTTCGGTCGGTAAATGATACTTCATAACATGCTCTACTTTGGTAGCGGCCGGACTAATCCCAAGGCTCATTTTGCCGCCAGCTTTTTTATAGCCTTCGGCCGCCGAGTTTGGCAGCCCGGTAGTCGCCCCAGTCATTAAACTATGCCCAGCTCGGGCAATCGCCGCCCCGGCTAGCTCGGCAATTACTTTACCTTGCTCGGCACTTGCCCCTTTTGCGGCCCCAGAAACACAAATCTGATACTTTCCCACCTAAACTCCTTCTACGTACTCGAAGACCGGTTGATTTACTAGCGTTAAATTGCCGATTGGTTTGAAGATGGCTGGTAGGTTATCTTCATCTGGTAGTAACTGGTTTTCATAGAGGTTCACTAATTGTCTCCAGAATGATTTTTGAGCCGATCCCAAAACTGAAGTATCCGAAGATTGCCCTAAACTGTGATTTGTAGCGACATCATACAAGTTAAATGAAACTTTTTGGTCACCGATCATTGCCATTAAGCCATCGCTGTCCGCCCACCAGCTCAGAGTCGAGCTAAACTGAGCAACCACTTCTGACACATCTAGTTGTTTAAACTCAGAAAGCCGCTCTAGCAACTCTAAAACAATCATCAGTAAACTTACCGATTTGTTTTCGGAGAACTCTAGTACTCCAATGGCACCAAGTTCGTTATTATATAGCACGCTTGATTGGTCTTGATCAGTTTTCGATTCAAGTCTGGAGATAGTACTTATATTTAATTTCCGTCTTTCAAAAGCTGTGGAGTCTAGCACTGAAACCAACTTTAAATGAGTTTTGTTCCAGGCCGGAGTTTCTGCCCGAGCCAGGTTTAGATAGGTAGCTGTTAAGACTTGGCGTTTTATTAATGATTCAACCGAGCGGTAATGCAATTGTTTCATCAATTTGCGTGGAGGATGTTGCTGGAGTAAGGCTTTGGCTACTGGACATTTCAAGACCCATCTGTCGGGCAAATCTAAATTATTGGAGATAATTTCTACAGCTTTTTGGGCTTTTTGGCTATTACTACTCTTTGTAGTACCGAAATATTCGTCAAAGCGCCTTGAATCGGTTTGGAATTTTATCAATAAAGCCTGATAAAGCTCTGGAGCAGTTGTATCGTTGGGATCAAGCTGAAGTTGACTAATTTTTAATCGAGTTTTCTGAATATGTTCAGCTAATTGACGGACATCGTTACTGGGATGGCCGTTATTTTGCTCCAAAAGATTGATAGCATTTTTAATTTCGCGCTCTGGATAAGCCAAGATTTCCGAGATAAACTTAGACATTACTTTATCTTCTCCGGATGATACCAGTGTGGAGCATCACGTAAAAACTTATTGATTTCGGCTTCGCTTAACAATCCGGCTTGGGCACCAACTTTTTGTACAACGCTCATTGAATTTATCGGTGCCCAAAGCAAAGCCCCTTCAATATCAGCACCTTTAGCCAAAGCGGCAACAAAAGTTGATGTAAAAGCATCACCTGCGCCAGTTCGCTCAAACGGTGGCTTTGGATCGGGGTAAATTGGCATCTTGTATCGATTTGTGCCGTCGCTAGCATATGCCCCAGCATGGCCATCACTAATTAGTACGATTCTAGGCCCAAGGGCGTGTAATTTGTCGAATAAATCATGAATATCGTGAATATCACCGTTTGATATAGTTGTAGCTTCTTCGCGGTTTACCGCCAAAACTTCAGTTTTTTTATAAAGCTTGCCTAGTCGTTTAGTACCGGCTTCGATCTGGAAGGTACCAGGCTGGAAAGCTAGTTTAACGGTCTTATGGGCTTCTAGCCAGGCTGAGATCTCGTCGTGATACTCCATAGCATTTTCACTAATTGAGCTAAAATATATCCATTTCGGTATATCGATGATTCGAAAGTCTGGCCAGCGATAGTCATATTCTTCATGTTTAATTAAAATGGTTCGTTCTTCTTTGTACCAAAGTACATAGTGATAATTGCTTTTTTTACCAGGGTTAGTATGGATAAATCGACTATCAACTTTGTTTTGCTCGAGGGCAATTATAATATCTCGGCCAGATTGATCTGCCCCAACATTGGCCGCTAATCCGCTATTGAGTCCTAATCGGGCTATGGCGACCGAGGCATTAGCCGCGTTTCCTACCCCTTCTACAACTTCGGCGTGGTCGAATGGAATTTTAACACCGAACGGAATCGCTAGCCACACACTGCCATCGCGTTGATGCTCAATTTTTTCTTCTTTGTCAAAAAGTTTAATAAAAGCGTCAGTTACGACATCGCCTACAGATAGAATGTCAAGTTGATGCTGTGCCATATTAAACCTGAACTTCGATTTTTATTTGTATCATGCTTATGAATATTTTAACGCTTAAACTCGGGCTTTACCAGAGGAATTGAACATCTCAATTTTCGCTTCAACTACTTTTTGAACCGCTGCGATGACTTCGTCCATTAGCTTCACTACTGCGTATTCCGATTTATTTTCATTTAGAACCTTTTCTAAGGTGTCCCGATAAGCAATCCGCATGTCGCTATTGATATTAATTTTGGTAACACCTATCTTGGCGGCCTCTACAAAATAGTGTCCCGGTGTCCCACTGCCCCCGTGAAGTGAAATATTACAATTCAAAGCCGCTCTAATTTGTTTGAGTAAATCAAGATGTAGGACTTTCGGTGCCGGATAATGCCCATGGAGATTACCAATGGCAGCCGCATAGGTATCAATCCCGGTTGCTTGAACAAAGGCTTTTGCTTCATCGGGTTTGGTGAAATATTTTTTAATTTCTCCATAGTCGATTTTTTCGGTATGCAAGTTAGAGCTGCCCCCAAAATAATGTGGTTCGGCTTCAACCAACGCACCAGTTAGTTTGGCCGCCGATACTACTTCTTTGGTTTTAGCGATAATTTCTTTATCAGGGGCCTCGTGGTCAGCTTGGGAAATATCTATATGTATACATTCAAAGCCGGCGGTTATGCCAGCAATAGCATCCTCTACGCTCGGGCTGTGATCAAGATTGATATACATTTCAACTCCGTAATCGGCTTTATAGTTATCAACTAAATCTCGAACGTTATCTAAGCCTAGGGCATCGGCTTCACCTTTGCTGACTTCCACCAAAACTGGAGCGTTTTTGGATTTGGCCGCAAAAACCACTGCCTTTAAAGTTTCCTGATTGTCTAAATTAAAAGCCCCCAGCGCGTAATGGCCAGCTCGGGCTCGCCCAAATGCCTCACGGGCTGCCGCACAATCTTTCCTAATTTTCGTGTAATTAGACGGCATATTAATGTTTGTGGCCTGAATGGTCTATTAATAATCGGTGAGCAGTCATGGCAATGTGACCTGAAGTTAGACCAAAGTGCTTGAGGAGTTCATTAGGTTGGCCGGACTCGCCGAAACGGTCGTTCATGCCAACCCGAATCATTGGAGTTGGCAAATTCTCTCCTAAAAGTTCGGCCACAGCTCCGCCCAAACCGCCATTAATCTGGCCTTCCTCAGCTGTTACGACATGGCCAGTCCGCTCAGCACTTTCCAGAATAATAGCGTGGTCAATCGGTTTAATGGTCGGCACATGAACTACTTCGGCGCTTATGCCGTCTTTAGCTAATGCTTCGGCAGCCTTCATAGCTTGATAAGTCATTGTGCCCGTAGCAATCAAGCTTACATCTTTGCCAGCTCGAAAAATGTAAGCTCTACCAATTTGAAAAGGCGTTTTATCGGTCGTTAAAATTGGTGTGGCTTCACGGGTAACTCGCATGTAGTTCGGCCGTAGATCTTTAGCCATGGCTAGGGTGGCCTTAGCAGCCTCCATGCTGTCGCACGGAGCTAAAACCACCATATTAGGTAAGGCTCGCATGATTGATAAATCTTCCAACATTTGGTGAGTAGCCCCATCTGCACCCGTGTAAATACCAGCGTGCGAACCAATAATTTTAACCGGCTGATTATTCAGACAAATTGTAGTGCGAATTTGTTCCCAATTGCGACCCGGGCTAAAAGCCGCGTAGCTGGAAACGAAGGGTATTTTGCCCATAGCTGCCAGGCCGGAGCCAACCGTCACTAAGTTTTGCTCAGCTACTCCGACTTCAACGAATCGTTCTGGAAAAGCCTCGGCAAACAGATGCATTTGGGTAGATTCGGTCAAATCAGCACAGGCCGCAACCACATCTTCATTCAGCTGACCGGCTCGTAGCAAAGCCCGCCCGAAACCTTTCCGTATGGCCTCGGAAGCCAAAGCGTGCTCGGCTAAATGGACGTCGTTCATTCTTGCTCCGATCGGATTTTGCCACCCAAAGTCCGCAGTTCTTTCAAAGCTTTGATGGCCTGTTCGTGATTAGGCGGAGCACCATGCCAATGAAAATCATATTCCATAAAATCAACGCCCTTGCCAGGCACAGTGTGAGCGATTATCATTACCGGTTTTTCAACGATAGCCTTAGCCATTTGGCAGGCATCAACAATCGCCTCAACATCGTTACCATCAATCTCTAGTACATGCCAGCCAAAACTCTCCCACTTATCTCGTAAATTTTCCAAAGGCATGATGGTTTCGGTTGGTCCATCAATTTGAATATTGTTTCTATCAGTTATAGCAATGACATTATTAAGATGATACTTGCTAGCTAGCATGGCGGCCTCCCAAATATTGCCTTCGTCTTGTTCACCGTCGCTCATGCCAACATAAACCCAGCGGTGCATTTGTTTATCCATCCTCATTGCCAAAGCCATACCTACAGCTTGCGATAGACCTGAACCCAGCGGTCCACTAGTGGTTTCCAGGCCCGGTAAGCGCTGGCGTTCTGGGTGACCCTGCAAGCGCGTCCCAAACTGGCGAAGAGTCATCAGTTCTTTACGCGAAAAATAGCCAGCATTAGCCATAGCCGCATAGCGTACCGGCACACAGTGGCCATTAGATAGGACCAAAATATCGCGTTCTTCCCAACTAGGGTTATCCGGATCGTGCTTTAGGACTTTAAAATATAGGGCCGCATAAATGTCAGCCAGCCCCAGCGGCCCAGCACTATGCCCACTACCAGCATGTTCCAGCATTTTTATAATATCGATTCGAATTTGATTGGCTTTTCGTTCGATGTCAGCTATTGAGTAATTTTTTTTAGTTTTGGGCATTGTGCTTATGCATTATATCTTAAAAGCTTAGGTCGTACCGGTTTCTTCGGCAATTCGCTCTAGCACTTTATAGGCGTGTTCCGGATTGGTAGAGTTTTGGATATAACCGCCGACATTAAGCACATCAACTCCACCACCAGCCAAACGCGAGGCGTTCTGATCGTTTACTCCACCGTCCCAACCAATTTCAATCGAGGGCTTGTGATGTTTAAGTATCTGAGCATGGTTAAGTAAACCAAGGTTAGCATGGCCGCCGAACTTACCTAAATCTCCGCTAAATATCAAAACATGGTCAATCCTAGGTAGTGCCGAGATAATTGATTCGATAGGAGTTTTTGGTAAAACCGCCACGCCAATTTTAACCCCCTGCCGGTGGCATATTTCAGCAAACGAAGCAAAGTTACCATCGGCTTCAGCGTGGACGATAATCATATTAGGTTTGTGCTGTAAAATAATGTCGACTGCCGAATCAGGCCGATGGAACATTAAATGAAAGTCAGCTAACACACCAACTGGCCACCATGCATCATCGGGTTTTATGGTTTGGGTTTGGGCAAATCGGCCATCTGTTAAGTCAATTTGAATCCGCTTTGCAAACTGACCAACCTTTTCCATTTGGCTATGATACTGCTGGGTAGTTTCGGCCAAAATCGAGGGGCTGACAATGGCCATTAATGTTCCAGTCTGTCGAGCTTATCAATCCGCCGAACATGTCGCGATTCTTCGCTAAATGGGGTCTCTAACCAAATTTTAATTACTTGTTTCATGTCATTTAGAGAAACGAACCTGGCCGCTAGACTCAACATATTGGCGTTATTATGTTGGCGGCTGAGTCTAACTATTTCATAAGGACTGCTGCTAACTCGCCCGTTGGCATCGATAATCCGTCCAACTACGGCCGGGCCATAAAATACTGCACACCTCACACCTTTAAAGCGATTAGCTGCCATGGCTTCGCCTTGCCCACTGCCACCCAAAATTATACCCATATCAGCACTGCTCTCCGATACCGACTGTGCAGCTTTAAAAATAAAATCTGGATAATCATCGCTAAGATTTAGAGTCTCTGGCCCATAATTACTACACTCATGGCCCAGCTCCTCTAAATACAGCTGCAGATCTTTCAGCTGTTCATAGCCGGTATGGTCGGTTGCTAGAGCAATTTTCATATTAATACTTTCGCTAAAAGTTGTGGGCCTGAGTTGAGCCACTAGATGTTGGGTAAATCGCCGGCGGGTTATCGCTACGGGTGTGAGCACCTTCATCTAAAGGCTCGGTAGCTGTTGTTCCCTCAGCTGGTGAATGGACTTCAGTCGATAAGTGCGGTTGTTCAACAACTGCACCAACTGGTGGTGGTAAGAAATCTCCCACTTTTGGCGAGCTTAAAAGCTCTTCGGGCTCCGGAAGTTCTTGTTTAGGTTTATCGTCGGTTTCCAGCACAACATCATTGCCACCATTTAATATCCGACCGGTATCGGCCGTTAACTCAACCAAACGGTTTGAATAACCCCACTCGTTGTCATACCAAGCCACTACTTTCAATAAATTGCCGCCGACAACATTAGTTAGGCCCAAATCCACAATCGCCGAGTGGCTATTGCCAATAAAATCAGTGCTAACTAGTTCCTCTTCGGTCACGTCCAAAATACCCTGATAAAACGGATTCTGTGAAGCTTTTTTGAAAGCGTCGTTGACTTCTTCAACTGTCACCGCGCGCTTAGTGACAATTACGAAATCGGCCAATGATACGACTGGGGTCGGTACACGAACTTCAAAACCACCAAAAATCCCTTTGAGTGATGGTAGGGCTTTAGCTGCGGCTATCGATGCACCGGTGGTAGTCGGGACGATATTTTCAGCGGCCGCTCGGCCATCACGCAGAGCTTTACCTCCCGGAGCGTCTTGTAATTTCTGACTGGCTGTATAGCTATGGATGGTTGTCATCATCAGCTTCTCGATACCAAAAGTGTTTTGAATAACTGCCGCTACCGGTGTTATACAGTTAGTAGTACAGCTGGCATTGCTAATGATATCAATGCCGTCCTTAAGCTTATCTTCATTTACGCCCAGCACGATTGTGTCGGCCGAATCAGCATTATCGCCTTTGGCGGGGGCACTAATAATAACTCGTTTGGCACCAGCCGTTATATGAGCCCGGGCTTTATCAGGATCCACAAAAAACCCAGTCGATTCTATAACTACATCTATTGCCATATCCTTCCATGGCAAATTAGCCGGGTCTTTTTCGGCTAGAACTTTGATTGGTTGGCCGTTAACGATTAGGTTGTGCTCGTCATAAGTAACTTCGTGCTGATAAGCCCCGTAAGCACTATCGTGCTTTAGTAAATAAGCCAGAGTTTTTGTATCAGTTAAGTCGTTAAGCGCCACAACTTCTAGATCAGGTCGCTGAAAGGCAATCTTAAAAGCATTACGCCCAATCCGGCCAAACCCATTAATCGCAATCTTTGTCTTCATTCCACCACCTTTTTTAACATAATCGTTTTATGCTCTTATTGTACGGTCTGAGAGAAGTATTGGCAACTATTTGCCGGTGGCCCGGGCCTGTGAGTCGATGATAACTTTTTTAGCATCGTCCGAGTTACCCCAGCCTTTGAATTCAACTTTTACACCCTGCCAGTTATTCTTCCAATCTTTGTAGTGAGTATAAAATTGCTCTACCTGTTTTTTAAAGTTAGGGTCGATATCATCCAGCTCTTTAATGTGCTCGTGGCTAATGTCTTTGGCTGGCACACAAATAAGCTTTTCGTCGCCTTCACCATCGTCAATCATGTAAAGTACGCCGACTGCCCTGGCTGGCACCACGGCACCGTGGACTACTGGCTCGTCAATTAAAAGTAGGGCGTCCAGTGGATCACCGTCTTCGCATAGGGTGCCCGGAACATAACCGTAATCTGCTGGATAAGTTGCCGTGGTGGCATTAACTCTATCGAGGGTTAAACGCCCAGTGTCTTTATCGAATTCGTACTTATTTTTCCCACCACCTTTTTGAATCTCAACTATAATATTCACTTCTTCCGGTACATTATTGCCAATCGCCACGTCTTGGTATGCCATTATCTACTCCTTGTTACCTGTAATTTTAACTAGTTTATGCTTCGCCGTAAAGGGTGGCAACGGCTGAGGTGCTGGTTTTTTCGTGGTTTTCTAAATATTCACGAATCATTAGGGCCGAGGTAGCTCCTTCGCCAGTAGCGCTGGCAATTTGCATGGTAGCACCAGATCGAACATCGCCGGCTACAAAAATCCCAGGAACATTGGTCATCAACCGTTCGTCACTTTTAATGAATCGTCTTTCGTCTAGTTCAATTCCCGAACCGTCCAAAAACTTGGTGTTAGGATCAAGGCCTACAAAGACAAATACACCATCGGTTTCAATCTCTACCCTCTTACCAGTGGTCTTATCGCTACCAATTACCTTAACAACGTGGTTGTCTTGGCCGATAATTTCGTCAGTTGTAGTATTGAAGTGAACAGTTATTTTGTCTTTATGTTTTTCCACTAGCTCCTGCTGTAACACCTCACTAGCCCGAAGTTTATCACCTCGAACCAATAAATCGATGTGGCTCGCAAAACGAGTTAAAAACATGCCTTCTTGGACAGCCGAATTACCGCCACCTACCACCACTAGCCGTTTATCCCGATAAAACGCCCCGTCGCAAGTCGCGCAGTAGTGCACTCCGCGAGCGTAGTATTCCATTTCGCCAGGCACTCCGATTTTTCGATAATCACTCCCAGTGGCTACCAAGACCGCTTTGGCTTTAATTTCACCACTAGTTGTCTCGAGTTTTATTAATTTATCAGCTTTGGAGATTTTCAAAACTTCACCAAGCTCAATTTTGGCACCAAAGCGTTCGGCTTGGGCTCGCATTGCATCACCTAGTTCTAAACCAGCTATGCCTTTTGCGAAGCCCGGATAGTTATCAATCCAGTCTGTTACCGCCGCAAGGCCGCCAATTGCACCTTTTTCGAATAATAAAGTGTCGATGTCCTCGCGCGAGGTATATAACGCCGCACTCAGCGCTGCCGGGCCGGCCCCTACAACAACTAAATCGTATTCCTTCTTTTCGAGTTCCATTGGCCTTATTAAGCCACCGCCGGTGCTAGTTGGCCTAAGTTGTAACCGACTACTACTTGTCTGGTGTTATCGTCTTTAGTTACAACCGTGATAGGGACGGTTAGTGCACCATTGCTCAGCTCGTAAGCCTCTTGATTTCGCTCGGGGTTGTCGTCTAGATTAACCACTTGGTAACTATGACCTTTTAGATCTAAAAAGCGCTTGACCATTCCGCAGTAGGAACAAGCGTTAGTAGTAAATATCGTGATGTCTTTAGCCATCGTATACCCCTTTATTGAGTGTTAATTTTGGTGTCTTTAAACTAGTTTAGCTAGCGTAGCGGTCTAAGTCAATACCGCTAGATGTAGTGTTTTTAGCACCATTGCGGCACTATTTTACGGCCAGTAGTGTGATGTCAAAAACTAAATCAGAGTTGGGTGGAATTCCGGCCACACTTTGGGCACCATAAGCGTATTGGGCCGGGATTAGCAGTCGGCGTTGGCCGCCAATTCTCATGCCAGGAATGCCGGCAGTCCACCCCTGAATGACTCCACCGCTTAAGCTGGCCGTGAATGGTTGTCCAGTGTCCTCAGAGCTTTGGAAAATCGTGCCATTGGAAGCTAAGGCCCCAGTGTAAATAGCGGTTACGGATGAGGTAGCTGTGGCGATTGTGCCGTTGCCAACTTTCATATCCTGGCATTGTAAATAATCGATATGCTTAATCGGAGTAAAGCCAGCCAGCTTAGCACCTTCTAGTTTGCCGTTCTTCTTAGACTGTTTGGCGGTAACAGGTTTAATTGGACATTTTAAATAGTTATGGGCCTGGGCATTGCTGCCCCCGTTATGAGTATTGGTCCAAAATGCATAGACTCCAACGCCCAATGCTGTCACCACGAATAGCAGTGCCATAAAGCCCCATATTGCTCGATGAACGTGTTCCTTTTTCATTTATATCCTTTCAGCCTTTAACTTAGTTTTTGCCTTTGTGCTTAGCTCGTCCAAAATCTTGTTAGATTCATCGGTGGTCAATGTTCTATTTGGTTGAGACAACGATATTCGCCAGGTTATCTGGTAGTGGGAAGCGTCTTTAGTGCGCTCAAAAATATCTAATGTCTCAATATCGTAACGATAACCATCTTTTACAGATATCTTATCTAGCTCATCCCAAACAAACCTATCAGCCTGACCATATTTTATTGTAGCTGGCAGCCGTAGGCAAATGTCTTGGGTAAGCGATGGGAATCGATTCAGCATCCTATAGATTAGTTCTTGTTGAGCTTCATAAAGATTCGGAATATCTAGCTCGAACATCGATGTACTTGCCGGTAATTTAAGAGTTGTTCTTAAGTTTAAGTTTGGCTCGCCGATAATTCCAAGCATCTTATCCCCTGAGCAAACGACGGCCGAGCGTGACGGCTCAAAGCTATTCATCCAGGTTGTTTTGGTTGTTTTTTCGACGTCCGTAAGTGGCAGGTATTCTATGTCAGTTATGTTTAAACGGCCAAACAGATACTCGGCAATTGCTACAGCCTGATAATAAGCGGCCCCTTTAGTATATGGGTTAACGGCAACTAAACTGAGAACCTCATTTTCAATCGGCAGGCCGGTTTGATCTAAACGACCTTTTAGGTGAAATTTACCGATCTCAAATAAACCGAAGACATCAAAGCCAGCCTTTTGGTTGGGATGGATTTTTTCTAACAAACTAGGGACTAAACCTAGACGATAATATTGTAGCTCGGGACTGACGGCGTTCCGGATGTGAAAGGCTTCGCTTGAGTCCTGACCGGCAGTTTCAATCAAACGCTCTGGCACGAAGCTATAAGTTAGTACCTCATTTGTCCCAGCACTTGCCATGATGTTTCTAAGCTTAGTCTTGAATTCGGTGCCAACATCTTTAGTCGCTGGTGTTAAGTCTTTTTTAGGCAGAGTAATTGGCAACTTGTCGTAACCAAACAAACGACCGACTTCTTCAACAATATCTTCCGGAATTTCAATATCAGTCCGCCAGAATGGCACTGTGACCACTAAATCATGATTGCCATTGACTTCGAATTCGACGTTTTGAAGTAACTTTTTGATTTCGCTAGGGCTCAGCTTTAGGCCAAGACGGTCATTAACGAAACCGACACTGACTTTTACGGTTTGTTTTTTGGCTTTAAAGTGGATGTCGTCAATTAGCGGACTTGCTAGCCGGCCACCGGCTAGCTCCAACAAATCATGAGCAGTTTTTACTAAAACTGGGAGGTTTTGACGGGGACTCTGGTTTTTAGTAAACCGAGTAGCAGCATCTGTAAATAAGCCATACGCCATAGCTGTGCGACGAATGGTGTTCATGTCAAAGTTAGCGCACTCTAAAATAATATTCATGGTGCACTCATCAACTTCGGTGTCGGCACCGCCCATAACTCCAGCCAAACTAATTGGTTTGTGGCCATCTGTAATCACAACCGCTGGTTGGTCAAACTTTATGGTCTTGCCATTTAACAGCTTTAGCGTCTCGCCGGTTTTACTCATCCGAGTGCCTAAAACTCCAGTTTTTACTTTGTCATAATCGTAAGCGTGCAGAGGCTGGGCTGTAGCTAACATAAACCAGTTGGTTATATCCACAATATTATTGATTGGTCTAACTCCAGAGCGGATCAAAAAGCTTTGCAACCAAATCGGGCTGGGACCAACTTTGATATTTTTAATAGCAACGGCACAAAACCGCGGGACCATATCGGGCAGTTGGTTTTTAATCGATAATTTTAAGACATTTTTACGCCCATCGATAGGCAAACTGGCATTTTCTTTGTACCAATCGGGGCTTTTGAAAGCTTTATGTGATATGCCGGCCAGCTCACGAGCTACTCCAAGAATCCCGAAGCAATCAGGTCTATGGGTAAACATCTTGTTTTCGATATCAATTACTACGTCATCGAGTTGTAAGTTTTTGGCAAAACTATCACCTGGTCGGCCGGAATCTAAAACCATTATGCCTTCGTGATTATCGCCGAGAGCTAGTTCTTTGGGGCTAGCCAGCATGCCGTGGCTGGTTTTATTCCTAATGGGACGGGATTCAATCACAAATGGTTCTTTATCAAACGATACTGGAACCGTCGCTCCTGGTGGAATCCAAACCGCCAGCTGGCCGGTTCTAACATTGGGAGCACCACATACCACCTGGATTAAGTTGTTATCGTCTCGCTTTACTGTTTTGTTGGCGCCGCCATCATCCACCAAACATAGGCTGAGCTTATCGGCATTGGGATGTTTAACACAGCTAACCACTTCTATCACCAAGATACCCTTGTAGCGCTCGCCGAGTTTTATGACTTCCTCAACCGCACCTAACTGAGAGCCTATTTTATCTATTAATTTATCAACGTCGGTTAGCTCAGAACTGTTACTCGTTCCGTAATTGGTGTTCATCAAGCGAATCCAATTTAAGCTAACTTTCATCGGAATTGCCTCAGGAATTTTAAATTTGCGGATTCAAAATAGCGAACATCCTCGATGCCATACTTCATCATAACTAGCCGATCAATGCCCATACCCCACGCGAAACCGCTGTACACAGCTGAGTCTACACCGCCTTCTTTTAAGACATTAGGGTGAATCAAGCCACAGCCAAGTAGTTCAATCCAACCCGTATAACTACAAATGTGACAGCCTTTTTTCTGACAGAACGGGCAGGAAATAACAAACTCAAAACTGGGTTCCGTGAAAGGGAAATAAAACGGCTGGGTTTTAACTTCCAAGTTTTGGCCAAAATATTCTTCCAAAAAAGTCTTGAGTGTGGCTATTAGGTGTCCAGCGTTTATGCCTTTATCGACGTAAATGCCTTCTAGCTGGTAAAAAGTATGTTCGTGGCGAGCATCCAAATCTTCGTTTCTAAAAACCCGGCCTGGAATCACGGCTCTGATAGGCGGTTTGCCGGCTTTAAGCACCCGGTTTTGCATAATGCTGGTATGGGCAGGGGCAATTAGGCCTTCGTCGGTTAAAAAAGTATCGTATTCGTCGCGAGCTGGGTGATCCGGGGGGAAGTTTAGGCTGGTAAACATATGGTAATCGTCATCGATTTCGCGCGATTCTACGGATGTAAATCCCATCCTATAGAAAATGTCCAGGATTGTTTCAAGTTCAGTCATTAACGGATGTTTGGTGCCGTTTTCGGCCGGGAACAAACCAGGCCGATCTTCGGGCTTAATATTGATGTCAAACGGTGCTGTAACATCGATAAGTGCGAGTTTTATCGGTTTTTTTTGGCTGTCCTTGACTAATTGTTCTAGCTCAGCTTTTAGCTGGTTTACGGCTTGTCCAAAATCAGCTCGGGTTTTGCCGGCTGGCAAGTCTTTTATACGACTATATAAAGCACTCAAAGCTGGGTCGCGCAATATTGCCGGTTTTTCTTCGAGCGATTCAAACTTTCGCAACAAAAGCTTGGCAGCCTTGGCAACTTCGGCGTTTTTATACTCCATTTGTAATCAAGTATAACAGATACGGATGTTGGTAACAGTTGCTATACTTAAGCGATATGGATGATGTGGCAACCAAAGAACTTCTGAAACAAGCCACCAAGGTTTTAGAGAATAATGACCGGGGCATGTGGACTGTTCCAGCCAGTGATTTATATCCTCACCAGTGGCTCTGGGATAGTTGTTTTATAGCCATTGGCCTGCGCCACTTAAATATTGAACGGGCTCAAACCGAACTTAGAAGTTTATTAAGGGGACAGTGGAGTAATGGAATGCTACCTCACATGATTTTTAACCTGAAAGCTGATGATCAAAAAGCTAGGAATCGAGAACGATCTCTTCTGAGCCCCTACTCACCCGACGATGTAAACACTAGTGGGTTAACTCAACCACCCCTTATGGCGGAGGCGGTTGTCAGAATAGGACAAAAAATGAAACTGGCTGAACGGCGCAGCTGGTATAAAGTCATGCTAGATCCTTTAGTTAAACACCATGAATGGCTATACGCAGATAGGGACCCACACCACGAAGGCCTAATCATACTGCTACACCCCTGGGAAAGTGGGCTCGACAATAGCCCGCCATGGATAAGCGAACTATACAAGCACAGTATGCCAACATGGATTTTGACGATAGACAGGTTTCATCTAAGTGGGATCGGCAGCTTAGTTAGGCGCGACACTCGTTTTGTACCGCCCGGCCAACGTATGAGCAATGTTGAAGCTATGGCCTATTGGGCGGCCCTACGTCGCCTAAGACGAAAAGCATATAACTCAGAGGCGATACTATCCCGTTCACTATTTGCGGTTGAGGATCTAGCCTTCAATAGTATATTTATTCGAGCGAATCTTCTATTAAAAGAAGTCGCCAAAACCGTCGGACAAAACTTACCTGAAAGTCTGTTGATATGTATGGGCAAAACTGAGACGGCATTCGACCAACTGTGGGATGAAACTGCAGGCCAATATTTTAGTCGTAGTTTTGTAAGTCATAAATTGATTGAAGAACCAACTATTGCAACCCTTCTGCCACTCTATTCGGGAACAATCTCTAAAGAAAGAGCCTCGCACCTGGTTGATTTACTCAAACGCCATAGGCTTTTCAGTTCTAGCTGGCCCGTACCCAGTGTACCGCTTAACTCATCGTATTTTGACCCGTACAAATACTGGCAAGGTCCAACTTGGATAAATACTAACTGGCTAATAATTGATGGTTTGAAGCGATATGGCTACCATGATGAAGCTAAAGTCTTGCAAAAACGAAGCCTGGAACTAGTTAAAAAAAGCGGCATGTACGAATATTTTAATCCCCTGAACGGTCAGCCGGCTGGAGCAGCCAATTTCAGCTGGACCGCCGCCCTTACTATTGATTTACTAAAGTCTTAATCGTCTTCCAGCTGTGGTCTATCGACCAAAACCGGGTCGACAACCGGCGAAGCATCGGCGATTTTAACTACATCCTTGTCGATTTTACCTAGCTCCTTGTAGGTAGCGTTAAAGTGACCCACAGTAGTGCCTAGGCTACTACCCAGCTTGTTCATATAGGAGTTATGGGCCATTAAGTGTTTGCTTAGTTGCTCGATATTTTTGCGAATTTTCTCGGTATCGTTATGGATTTCCAGGCTTCTTAGGCCTTGAACGATAATCTGCAGCATGGCCGCCAAAGTACTGGGCCCGACTATTGTTACTTTCTTCTCAGCAGCCGCATAGTGCATTAAGTTACGGCCACTAACCCCGGCCAGACCAATCTTATTAGCCAGTAAATCGTAATAGATAGCTTCGCTTGGAATAAACATTAAGGCTTGGTCAAGGGTGCCTTTATTTTGTTTTATATACTTAGCGGTTTCATCGATTCGTTTCTTGAGGTCTTCTTTAAAGGCACGCTCAAGTGCTGGGCGGTCCTCGGCTTTGGCTTCGACTAAACGGTTATAATTTTCTAAGCTAAATTTGCTATCAATTGGTAGTAGCCGATTATCCAACTTAACAACAGCATCAACTACCATACCTTCCCCTAGTTTGTACTGGAGCTCGAAGGTTCCTGGTGGCAGCATATCTTTTAGTATCTGTTCTAGGTAATACTCGCCCAAAACACCCCTTTGTTTAGGATTCTGCAAAACGTTTTGCAGAGTTTTTAGTTCGGCCGCCACATCACCAACACTTTTGTTAGTTCTATCCAGTTCGGTCAGCTTTTGAGTAACATCGGCGATAATTTTAGCGCTGGCCTGGAACTGGGCAGCCATTTGCTTATTGCTGGTTCCCAACTGCTCACTTAGTTGTTTTTGCAAACCTTGTTGCAGCTGGCCCATCGATTTGGTTAGTTCACTCATATCGGCCTTTAATAACATTGTGGCATCTGTGTTGGCAGTTGCCGGTTTGGCCAACAACTGTCTCAAAACTAATGCTAAAAGTCCTAGACAGATAACCCCCAAAATAATTACCGCCACAAGCATATCAACATTGTAGCAGTCTAGGATTAGTTAAATCGGGTGATGATGAAAATAAATATCACTCCCAAGACTGTTAGGCCAATGGTTTTGTGCGATGAGCCTTGGCTATGGGCCTGGGGCAAAATATCGCTAGCACCGATGTAAAGCAGAAAGCCCGCAAAAAAGCCCAAATAAATAACTAACCAGCTATCTGGCAAACTGAATAACAGGGTCGAGGCCGCCCCTAATACTGGTGCAAGAGCATCGACCAACAGTAAACGCAAGGCTTTTCGACGGCTGTTTTTGTGAGTTAGCATCAAAATTACCGTGTTAAGCCCATCTGTAAAATCATGAGCTATTACGGCTATGGCCACCGAAACGCCAACAGTATTGTTAACTTGGAAACCTAGTCCAATGCCGACACCATCTAAGAAGCTGTGGCCAGACAATGCCAAAGCACCGGCAAGGCCAACATCAGGATGTTTATGCTCACCATAATCGGTTTCGTGGTTATGATGGATTAAAATTGTTTTCTCTAAAATGTGGAACACTAAGAATCCGGCAGTCAAAGCCACCATCGTCTTGGTTATATCTAAGTGGTTTTGATTCGATATTCTAAAAATTTCTGGCAGCAAGTCAAAAGCCACTACACCCAATAAGACGCCGGCGGTGTAACCCATTATCTGCTTTAGATATTTTTGGTTTCGAAGAGCCGTTAAACCACCGGCCAGTGTGGAAAAAAAAGTCGCAACCGATAATATTAAAGCTAACATATTATAAAATTAGCTCTCAAACGTAATATTTGCAAATTTGTCGCAATTTTATATACTTTTGAGACATGTATGACACCCTAAGGACTTTACTCAAACAGCAAAAAGCTAGCTTAACCGAGCCAAGAAAAGCTATTTTTAATTTGTTATTCAATCAGGAACCCCAAAGTATGCAGGTGCTGGTCCAAAGGGCTAGGAGCCAGATAGACCGGGCAACCATCTACAGAACTATCGATTTATTTGAGCGAGCTGGCATAGTACACCGTTTAAATATAGGCTGGAAATACAAAATTGAACTGTCAGACGTATTCACTGGTCATCATCACCACATGTATTGTTCGAACTGCGGACGTACATATAATTTGCCCGATGCTCCGATGCTGGAAACCATGATTGACACAGTGGCCGCTAAATCGGGCTTCGCACCTCGCGGTCATCAACTAGAGATTTACGGACTTTGTCAAAACTGTTCTAAAGTTTAGCCGGCCATCATGGCGTCTTTAGCATCGACCTTTTCGTTTTTAACTACGAAGAAAGCAACCAGTGCTGCCACTGCTGCCAGCCCAACTCCTACATGAAGGCCAGCCTGATAGCCATGGACTTTAGCGACTTTTAGAGCTGTGTTGGTAGCTAAGTCTGATTTAAATGTCGAGGCATAAACGGCTGCTAAAATCGCTAGCCCCAGGGCACCGCCAATTTGTTGTGACGTATTTAGTACGCCGGAAGCCAATCCCGAGAAGTGCTTTGGCACACCTGATGTCGCCGCCAAGGTCATCGAGATGAATGATAGCCCCATACCGAATGCGCAGAGTGCTAAGCCGGGTAAGACATTATGCAGATAGTTGCCGTGAACGTTCATAGTCGAGGCAATCGTGAATAACCCAATGCTAAGTATTACCGGCCCAGCTACCAAAAATGGCTTATAGCCAATTTTATTGACCAGATTGGATACGACACCAGAAGTTATGGCGATGACGAAGGTTACTGGTAGGAAAGATATTCCCGACTTAACCGGTGAATAGCCCAAAACGGTTTGGATGTAAAGCGTCATGAAGAAGAACATTGAAAACAAAGTACAGGCGATTGCTAAGGCGGTAATATTACCACCGGCTACGTTTCTAATTTTGAAAATCTTTAGGTTCAAAAGTGGTTGATCAGTTCGTCTTTCATTCACTATAAAACTAACTATCAGCAAAACGCTTAGTGTCAAAAAACCAACAACTGTATGCGAACCCCAGCCGTCATTTGGGGCCTTTGACAACCCATATACCAAAGACATCAAGCCGGCCGTAGCAGTTACTGCACCAGGTAGGTCCAACTTAATCTTCTTATTTTCCTCACCAATGTGATGAGGTAGTAAGCGGGTAGCTGCCAAAACCACTAAGATGCCTACCGGCACGTTAACAAAGAAATTCCATCGCCAGTCTAGGTATTGTGTTAAAACACCACCCAGCAGAACACCAACTGCAGCTCCTCCGGCCGAGACCGCCGCCCAGACCCCTAACGCGGTGTTTCGTTCCTTACCTTCGTCAAACTCGGTGAGCAAAATCGAAAGTGCCACCGGTGACATAATTGCACCAGTTAGACCCTGGAGTGCTCTAGTAATAATTAGCATGGTATCGGATTGAGCTAAGCCGCAGGCTAATGAAGCCAAGGCGAAAGCCGTTACTGAGCCGATAAATAGTTTTCGTCGACCATACAGGTCGGCTGCTCGACCACCCAGCAGTAAAAAACCACCGAACGTAAGTGTGTAGGCTGTGATAACCCACTGCAAGTTACTTGGTGCAAAATGTAAATCCCTAGCAATCGATGGTAGGGCAACATTTACGATTGCAACGTCCAGCACCACCATAAACTGGGCCAAGGCCAATAAAGCCAATACTATCCACTTATTATCTGCATGTTTTGACAATTCTCTTTTTGCTTTCGCCACTATGACCTCCTGAATGTTAGGTATGATTATACCCATATTTGTGTGAGCGGACAAACAAAGCCAAGTTTTTTGCTAAACTAAGCATAATGGCAAACCAAAAAACCAAGGTTTTAATTGTTGGTGGTGGTTTTAGTGGAATTAAATTAGCACTACAGCTTTCTGATCAAGCTCAGTTTAGTCTCAGCTTGATTTCCGACCAGCCTAATTTCCGTTATTACCCGACGCTTTATCACACAGCTACTGGCGGGCGCTTATCGGCCTCCCAGATTCCGCTTGAAGAAATTTTTAAAGCTAAGCCAATAAAGTTGATAAACGACAGTATAAAGTCTTTGGATAGAGAAAACAAAACTGTGGCTGGCAAATCTGGCACCGACTATCCATTCGATGTTTTGGTAATAGCCCTGGGAGTTGTAACTAATTATTTTGGAATTAAGGGTCTGGAAGAATACTCCTATGGTATAAAGTCGGTGGCCGAGGCTCAAGAGCTGCGCGACCATATTCACGAAGTTTTAATGGACAGTGGTAAACCAGACCAGAACTACGTTGTGATTGGTGGCGGGCCGACTGGTGTTGAGCTAGCTGGGGCTTTGCCAGCTTATATTAAGCATGTTATGGATCGCCATGGCTTGAAAGACAAAAAGCTACACATCGACTTAGTAGAGGCAGCACCTCGTTTAATGCCCCGAATGACCCAGGATTATTCCAAAGCTATTCAACGCCGGTTAAAAAAACTAGGTATCAAGCTTATCTTAAACCAAGCCGTCCAGGCAGAGACGGCCGATACTCTAATGGTTAGCGAACACCCCATTAAAAGCCATACTGTGGTGTGGACCGCCGGAGTTACTAATCATCCGTTCTTTGATAAAAACAAGTTTACTTTTGGTGAGCACGGAAAAGTGGCGGTTGATGAATACTTACAGGCCGAAACTGATATTTTTGTACTCGGAGATAATGCCGATACTAAGTTTTCGGGTATGGCCCAAACCGCTTTGTTCGATGCTAGATTTGTGGCTAATAATTTAATAAGACGATCTAATGTCAAAAAAATGCGCCGCTATCGTCCAAAAACTCCAATTTATGTAACACCGGCCGGACCGGGTTGGGCTGCCGTGCAATGGCACGGGCTCCATATCTATGGATGGCTGGGTTGGGTGCTACGAAGTGCTGCCGATTTTATAGGCTATCATGATTACGAACCGTGGTGGACCGCTAGCCAGCACTGGATAGCCGAATACCAGACTGAAGATACTTGTAATACCTGTACCGGCAAGTAAACAGTATATAATTAAGCTTACGCATGGGAGCGATAAGCTTTTTATTAGTCGTTATTCAGCTAACCGAGAAAGATAAATAAGGTGAACCAACTCAACTTACTAGCCAGATTACCAGCCAGATTACTGGATGGTATTAATGATAAGTTAACTTCCTATCGATTAATGCTTTATTTCTTACTTAGCTTAGTAGGCTGGGCAGTTATTGGCAGTTTCTTTAAGCAAGTACCTTATAGCTGGCACGAAATACTAATTTCTACTGCCTGGCTATTAGCTGTTTGCTGGCTTACCAATAAGTTAGTCTCCCGGTTTTTAAATATTCCAGCCAACAAAGAGTCCGATCTTATAACTGCTTTAATCCTTAGTTTGATTTTGGCACCGCCTGTTGATTTTAGGGGTTTTGCGGTTTTAGCCGGTGCTGGCATCACGGCCATTGTTTCTAAATACGTTATTAGCTTATATAAAAGTCACGTTTTTAATCCGGCAGCGGCTGGGGCTTACATAGCCGGCGAGTTATTCCATAGATATCCAGCTTGGTGGGTCGGCACTAAATTCATGATCCCGCTGGTGGTAATCGGCGGCTTGCTGATTTTGCGCAAAATGAAACGCTTTAGCTTGGTGCTTGCCTTCTTAGCCGTCTTTTTACTTTATCTAATATACGGTACCAGTGGTGGTGGAGATGTTCATTTTTTATGGCGAGAGTTGATATCAACCCAAGTGCTTTTCTTTGCAATCGTGATGCTGACCGAGCCGTTAACTTCGCCAACTTTAGCTTCGCGCTTTTTGCCATATGCGGCTATTGTCGGCGTTGGCTATTCGGTTACTAAACTAAAGATAAGTCCGGAACTATCTCTGTTAATAGGTAATTTGTTTACTTTTATCGTGGCTCGAAATCGTCGTTATGAAGTTAAGTTTATTAAAAAGATTAAGGAGGCAGAAGGCATATTTAGCTATTTATTCTCAATGCCACCGCGGTTTAGATTTACACCCGGCCAATACATGGAGTGGACAATTGCTCAACATAAAACCGATGCTCGTGGCAACCGCCGTTACTTAACTTTGTCTTCGTCGCCAACCGAGCCTGGTCTTATGTTTACGGTAAAACACCCTAATCCGGCTAGCGCTTTTAAGCTAAGACTAGACGAGCTAAAGCCGGGTGACTCAATCTTAGCCTCGCATTTATCCGGTTCCTTTTGTTTGCCCAAAGACCCTTCTAAGAAAGTTGCTTTAATTGCCGGTGGTGTAGGCATTACACCCTTCCGTAGTATGATTAAGCACTTATTAATTGCTAACCAGAAACGGGATGTCTTACTTTTATACTCAGCTAAGTCTGATTCCGAACTAGCATTTAAACAGCTATTTACTAAAGCCTCAACGGTCGGCTTAAAAACTGCTTATATAACTGGCGAGCGTCTAGACAGAGCCAAGATAAAGACTGCCGTACCGGATTTTGTTACTCGCCATTTTTATGTGTCTGGACCCCTACTGTTCGTAAATGCCGCTCAAACAGCCTTATTAGAACTTGGAGTTTCTGGAAGCAACATCACCACCGATTACTTCCCTGGTTACGGCGGTTAATTTGTTTGGGATAATAATGGCCTGATAGTTCGATTGATTTTTGATAAATTCATAAGATTTTTCACCCATGGCAAAAACTGCAGTGGCAAGCACATCGGCCCATATAATATCCGGCCCAATCACCGTTACGCTCAGTAATTTAACGGCTGGTTGTTTGGTTTTTGGATTATATATATGATTACCCCGTTGATAGTTACCACTGGTAGCCACAGCTCCATTAGAAATACTTAACTTATTAAGTATTTTAGTGTTGTTAAGCGGGTCTTGAATGCCAACATCCCAAACCTTGTTACTGTCAGAACGAGCTAAAATGTCTCCGCCGGCACCGATACAGTACGTTTTAAAGCCTTGCTTTTCAATTATCTTCCCGGCTTCGGCAATCGCCCATCCCTTAACGTAACCAGATGGGTCAAAAGAGCCGTCCGCCCAGGCCGAGAAATATCCACCGGTTAATTTTTCAGCCCGCCGGCAGGCCCAAACAATTTTTTTTAACTCCTTACTTAAGCCCTGTTCTTCAATTTTATTTTGCCTATATTTAGACACTTCACTGTCCGGTTTATAAGTGCTAAACTTGCTATCAATTTGACGCAAACGGCCAAAGGGCCAAGCGAAAGTTTGATTATCAGCTTCAGGGATATCAATACTTATGGGCATACCCATAATTTGAGCAACTCGTCTCATTTAGTAAGTCTACACTGCTCGATCAAGTGCCGATTGTAAGGATATCCGATAGGCTTCGCTGGTCGAGGTTGCGCCGGATACAAAATCGATATTGGCGCTTTGTTTTTGTAAAGTTGTTTGCTTTAAAAGTGGCTCTGAATATTGGGTAATTTCCCGACTGTGGCCTTGGTCGCTAGGCATGCTTAAAAATTGGACGTCACTAATCTTACCATCACTAACCACGACAGCGATTTGAACTGTGCCGTAACCGTTATCTTCGGCCACACCTTTGTAGGTACCATCCTTAAAACTGCCGGTAGAGCTAGTCCCCGAAGTTAAAGCAGTAGAGCTACCAGAATTAGTGGTGCTAGCTGGAGCAGTCGGGCTTGTGGCTGAATTTGTAGTTATAGCCGACTGGGGAGTGCCGTTGCTTTTACTGTAAACGCCTAAGGCTCCAATAATTGCCACGGCTAAAGTTGTCACGATAGCTTTCTTCATACTCTAACTAGTTTAGCAACCTAAAACTGAGTTTAGGCTTAAAAAACCAGGGCCTGCACGACTTTACTGCTTATAGTATTCTTATATACAATGGGAATTCGAATTTCTAGATCAAAATACAGATTAAAAATAGTCTTATTAATCGCCCTTGGGGGTTTGGTAGTCGGATTCTTTATATTTATAAGGAATTTTAACTCGCCGGCAGTTGGTAGTATTAATCAGACACCTGCCTCCACAAACTCTACTAAAATTAAGAGCGTTGGCAATTCTAGCTATTCCGGCAAATATATTACTTTACGCTACCCAGCTAATTTCGAGCTTTTTCCGACTACTAAAGATCCCAGTTATTTCGATGTAGTGAGTTTATTTAGTAATGACCATCTGGGAACCCACATATCAATTGGAGTTTATCAGGCGACTCTGGCTAATGATTCGGGAGTTAATTACCGTAGACTTCACCCGGAGATATATAAAATACTATCCCAGACAACTTCTTCGCTTGTTTTTGTTGATATAAAAAATGGACAAGAACAAACCGGATACCTGGCCCACAACGGCTTGATGGCTTCAGTTAGTGTAACGTCTAATTCTAAGCAAGACTTAAGTGCCGATTACTCGGCCGTAGCTAATAATTTAGTCTGGAAATAGGCTATAATTATTACGAAACATATGGGGGATATAGTTGTTTAGTTTAATCACCAGTTCGATAGTGTTAGCCGGCATAGCCTTGCAAACTATCGCCGTCCTGCCAGCTACTACTAATTATCAGCTGAATAGTTTTGGTTTTGGTAGTGGTGGGACCGCCGGTAGCTCAACGGCTAATTATTCGGTAGAAGGGATTTCTGGAGAAATCAGTGGTCAAACAGCAACTACGGCCAACTACACGGCGTTACCAGGTTTCAATCAAACCCAAACCGCCAATGTTCCCCAAGTAACCTTCACAAACCCCTCGAATTATTACGACAAGCTAAAATTTGTAATCGACCAACAGAATAACCCCTCAGACGCACTTTATGCTCTGCAGATCAGTACAACTAGTAATTTTTCTAGCGGTAATAATTATGTGAAATTCGACCACACCATCGGCCCCAGTTTGGTTCTGGCCGACTACCAAACCTATAGTTCTTGGGGTGGATCGGGTGGGACACTTATAATAGGCTTAGGCTCGAATACCACTTACTATTTAAGAGTCAAAGCCACCCAGGGCAAATATACCGAATCTGGCTATGGCCCCTCGGCCAGTGCCGCTACGGTTGGCCAACGGATCAGCTATTGCCTTTATAGCAATGCAAACTGCGGAGCTGGTGGTAGTGCTGAAGCTTTTGGCGGTTTAACTCCTTCGGTTGTCGCCACTAGCCCAACTAACATCGGAGTTGATTTTGCGACTAACGCCGATGCTGGCGGTAATGTTTATATTTATTCACAAAACGGCGGGCTGGCTAGCTCGTCAGCTTCATATACAATTACCTCCGCTACCGGTGATCTAAGTTCGTTAAGCCAGGGTTTCGGGGCCCAGATTGCTAGTATTGGCCAAACTAGTGGCGGTGCATTTACTAAAGTTTCACCCTATGACCAGTCCGGAAACCAGGTTGGAGCCATCGGCACCACCATCACTAGCATTTTATCGTCGCTTAACCCCATAGTCGGCGGTACGGCGACAATTCAAATACAGGCCAAAGCCTCTAACACAACGCCTTCGGCAACCGACTACTCAGACATTTTGACCCTGATTGCGGCGGCCAGCTTTTAATAACTCTATTGAAGTTGCAGAAAGTGTTGACAAAGCCCTTGTGATTAATCAGAATATAAATATATAGATTAAAAGCGAAAAACAAAAAAGGAATATTAAATTAATATGAATAAATCAAAAATCCGAAATAACAAATGGCGAATCTCGGGCACATTGGTTATTTTAGCGTTGATGGCCCAGGCCATTTTGCCAATGTTGTTACCAAAAGCATTAGCTGTCGGTAGCATGACCAACACTCTAGTACGTTTTGATCGAATGGCGACTTCTACATTTACATCAGGCACAGTCTGTGCAAAACCAACCAGCATTGCGACCGAAACTTCCGTTAAAGTAACTTTCCCACCCGGCTATACTGTCAGCACAACTGTTGGCAACTGGACAACAGGTGTTACTACAACCGGTTGGCCAACAGGGGCTGTAGCCTGGGTTGGGATCGGTGCTCCAACTGGAGTAGGCGAGTTCATTATCTCTGGACAATCTGTAAATTTTGTTAGCGGGGACTTAACAGCCGGAACTTTATACTGCTTCAACTGGACTAACAACGCAGCCGCTCTTCAAACTAAGTCCTCTGTTACAAGCAATAACGCTGGCCAGGTAATAACTCAAACTACCGGTGGTACTGCCAGTGATACAGGTAACTTTGCAACCGCTACCGTGGCTAATGACCAGATTGCTGTATCGGCGACAGTTAACGCCAGCTTTAGTTTTTCACTTTCATCGAACGCTGCTGCTTTAGGTGTTTTATCGGCCGGGGGCCCTTCATCCGCTAGTGCCATTAACGCTACAGTCAGCACCAACGCATCTCACGGTTGGCAAATGTGGGCTGCCGACCCAGGCTCTCCAGTCGGTTTACACTCTACTACCGCTAGCAAAACAATAGCCTACAGTCCAGCAATAGGTGCAGCGGCTGCCGCACTATCGACTGGAGCAGAAGGATTTAACCTCGGAGCGGGAACATCGTCTGGTACGGTTTGTACTTCTGTGACTGATGATACTAACTTTGCTTCCGGGGGTACAAGTTTTAAAGGTGGAGGATTAGATGGAACGCTTCGTTCATTAGCTGTATCTACGGGAGTTGCCGATACATGTGCATTGCCGCTGACAGTAAATGCTTCTATCTCAAATACCACTCCAGCTGCATCCGATTATGCGGCCCTAATGACCGTTGTTGCTGCTGGAAACTTTTAGCCAATCTAAAAGAACTTGTTTAATATTGCATACTTGAGTAGAGTAGCGGCATGCTATTAATAGCTTCGGTTTGCTTATATACTAGATTGTAATGAGGGTTTGGAGAATTAAATATCTATTAGTATTGGCTATTGCCCTACTTCCCACTCTCCTCCCCCACCCCACCCACGCACAAACTACTACACCTACTGATGGTATTAGCTTACAGATATCTCCCTTACCAATTGAGCTAGTAGCTAAACCGGGTAGCTCACTTACAACTGATCTTAGAGTTAGAAATGCTGGAACTCAAAC
>JBBRSU010000003.1:0-92239 GCA_038245195.1 Saccharimonadales bacterium (SeqCode)
ACAGGCCGGATTGGAAAGCATTCTTGGCAAGAGTCCAGACGACCTCACGAGCGAAGGCGTGGCTCATTATCAGATTGCCGATACTATGGGCTCCGGTGAAACTTGTTCGGTAGACGCCTTAGGCATCTTTGAATGGCTAGCTCTAAGCTTCCAAGAAGACCCCAAAACACTTTCAGCTACATCTGACTACTCTTGGATGTTGGCTAACAGTCTGGATGTCGGAGGCGCCACGTACGTGCCGGTTGGCTGCTGGGACAATGACCAGGTCAAGTCGGGCTTGATCGAGGCTGACAGCGGCATTGTCGATGTGCGGCCGCGCCTCGCAGTGCTGTAGCTAGTTCTTGTTATTTGGTCTTTTGGTTTCTTCTCGTTCTTTTTACTTGTTTTTCCGAAAATTTTTTGGAAATTTTAGGCCTTAGCCGCTGACTTTATGGCCGGTTTAAGAGCGTTTGTTGTCGGCCTTTTGTCCCCACTATGACTAGTCTTAGGTTCAGCTCTAGGCTTCTGCTCATTCTTATACTCAAGAGCGTAGTTACTCCTGGAGAAGCGTTTAACCAGCTTAGATACTGCCTGAATGCTGGGTTCGCCTAAGAGCACCGTCCGACCGCTTAATGGCTCCTGGGCATCTACCGCCGCAATGCGCATATAGAAGTTGAAGGAAGGCAGGTTGGCAATCTCGCCCTGCTCAATGTAGGGATAAAATAGTGGCAGGACATAGCGCTCATCGGCTGGGCTACCGGAACGAAAACAAATCACCGTGCCGACATTGGAGAGAATAATATCTACCAGTCTTTGCTGGTCTTGCTGTGAGGTGGACTGTTCGGCCATCGTCAAGAACAACCTATACTTTCGAGCCTCGGATAACATCTGCACAAAGCTCATAGTGGCAAAGTTCTGAAACTCATCAACGTAGAGGTAGAAAGGGCGTCTGGCAGACTGGTTGAGCCTGGCTCGCCTGAGCGAGGCCATTTGTAGCTTGGCTAAGACCGTAGTGCCGAATAGAGTCGAGGTATCTTCACCGAGTAAGCCTTTGGAAAAATTACAAATTAAGATTTTGCCGGAGTTTAGGATATCGTCAAAATCAATGGTGGACTTCTCTTGCTCCAAAACTCGTTTGGCTGATGCCGAAAACAAGAAGCGACCAATTTTAGCCGTAATCCCAGCGCTCATCTTAACTTTCTGAAACTCACCGGCTTTACCCAGCTCATTCTTCCAGAAATTCCGAAGGTCCTTGTCTTCCAGATTACGAACAACCTGCCTGCGATACTTCGTATCGTTGAGCAAATCATAAATAGTAAAGAGAGTGGGGTTTCCCAAGGTTAGAGCTGTTTGTATGGCATTACGCAAAATATATTCAATGCGGTGACCGCCGGAGTCGTCATCAGAGAAGATTTTACGCATTACAGATATTGTCGACTCAGTTACCAAATCCTTTTCTCGGAGCAAATCATCGCCGTTTAAATTGTCTGGTAGCTCCAGTAAGTTCGTACCTATCGGATAACGAATGTCGTCCGGATTAAAATAGATAACGTCTCTTATTCTTTCCTTGGGGATATGGTGCAGAATAGACTCGGCCAGGTCACCGTGAGGATCAAGCACAGCCAGTCCTTTACCAGCTTTAATATCCTGGATAATTCCGTACTGCAGCATCGTGGTCTTTCCATTACCAGTGCCGCCGATGATGTAAACGTGCCGTTCGCGCTCAGCGGTCGTTAAGCCAATCGGCGTAGTCGTACCCTGATGAGTATTTTCACCAAGCAGAATGTCAAGTTTGGTACCGTTCTTAAGTGATACCGGCGCCGGTAGAGTTTTACTTAAAGACTTGATAATGTTCTCGGTCCTGGCGACTAATGAGTTGGGGAAATGGTACAAGCCAGCTAGCTCGGAAGATGATAAGATATTGGGCTTCCTAAAAACACTCGGCAGCCGCTTTATAAATGCATAGTTACAATAGCTGCCGATCCAGTAAGGGCCGGCTCGTTTAAGCTGCAGTCTCTGGTACTTAGGTACATTATATAAACTTAGAGCCGACTCTATGGCTTTTCTGCGCTTTACTAGCTCTCGCTTATTCTTAGCAGAAATTAAAACCCGTAAGTCAGCTCGAAAAAGTGGCTGGGCGAGTTTTTGGTGAATTGACTCAATTAGCTCGTGCTCAAAGTAGCTAAGTGTACGAACCGGTTTAATATGCCTGGCGATTTGTTTCTTATACTCCAGCTCTCTGACGGACGATTGATAATCGGAACGAGATATACCATGAGAAGCACCGCTAATAATGCCTAATAGGCTGAACAAAACCGAGTTAACAACTCCAGTTAGAATTCTAATATACGTGCCTGACGAGCGGCCCAACTTCGGCAAGACATCTTCGTTACTGAGTATCTGCGCGCGCAGGTGCTCAACTGACTTCAAGCGAAGCGGCGAAACGACTAGCTGAAAGAACACTCGCTCATCAGCTGACAGTTTCGTCATGGCGCTGGTTAGATAACTGATCGGGTCGTGGCTCTCAAGCTCTGAAAAGCCCTGCAGTGGGTAGGCAAAGTGCTGTTTTTGCCTAAAGCCGGCTCCAGCAATTACAGTGGCATCCTTAATACTGTCGATATAGTCATCGAGCCGACGGGTTTTTACATCTGTTAGGTATGCCGAGATGATTTGCTCCAAAGCCTCAGCTTTATCTTCGGCTGCCCTAATTAGATAGCGGATGCCGTCTTTTCTGGTTGAGACTATCTCCAGCGAATAGACACTGGATAGTCCAAGTAGCCGATCACGCCAAGACCTGGTCATGCCCAGACCATGAAGAGCGGTGAATAGTTGCTCAGTTGCTGCTACAGTCCGATCGGTAAAGGCCGGAGGTGTAAGTTCCAGATGGACGGCTTTTTGTTTAACCAAATGCCTTAAACTCAGTGCTCGAGCGATGACAATCGTAAAAATAAGGAAAATTAAGACTAGCGCCGCGATTAGGCCAAGCCAAGGCAAAAAAGCGACTACTCGGTGCAATAAATCGAGGTAGTGGCTAGAAATCATAGGCCCGGTCCCCTAGCTGGATCGCCAACCATAAATATCCTGGGATTAACCGGTATGCCGTAGACCCGCATCTCAAAATGCACATGCGGCCCGGTCGCATGGCCGCTTTCACCCTCCAGGCCGATAATATCGCCTGGCTTTACCTCCTGTCCCTTAGTAGCGTTTAGCTGGCTCATATGTCCATAAAGCGATGTAATGTCATGGCCATGGTCAATCATGACGTAGTTGCCGTAGCCGTTGTCCCAACCGGCAAAGATGACCCTGCCGGCCATAAAAGGTGTTATAGGATCGCCGATATGGCGATTTGGATTGGCAATATCTATGCCTGTATGATGTTCCTGGTACGGCGGATCTGGCTGGCCAAACTCCAGCGTTACTACACCGTTGACCGGCCAGACGGTAGAAACGCTAAGCTGGGCGGTTTGCTTACCGTTAGCATCAAAGATGCTCACTAGATGGGTTATGGGATTAATTGCCGCCAACGCACTAGAAACAGCCAATACTCCGGCATTAGCGATCACTACCACGGCAATGAGCGGTATAGCGAAGAGTACGCCTAGTACACTGGCGGCAATTTTAAGCTCGGCCTTAGACGAGCGCAGCAGCCAAAGCAGCGGGCTCATAGATGATATAGCTCAGCCGGATTAGTCGTAATCAGCGGGTGTTCTTTGTCCGATGCAACCACTTTCAGTGCGACGTGGTTTTGGTCAGCAATAATCAGTGCTTCGCCCTTATCACAGGTTAGTAGAAAGTTCTGCTCATACTCACTCAAATTAAACTCAGAGACCACGTTCTTGATGGTGGTCGTGTCCTGGCGCATCAGTATACGCAAGCTACTCTGCGAGGCAATAGCTCGGCCATAATCGTTTTTAAGAAAATCGTTGGCCTGCTGCGAGATTATAGACACGCCTAAATAGTATTTTCTAGCTCGCCGCACTAGCCCTGATACAAAACGGGCACTCTCCTCGTGCTGCAGCAGTAACCAGCCCTCGTCTATTACTAGTAGTCGCTTTTCTGGCCTGGCCTTAACCTGGTTGCTCACAAAGTTGGAAATAATCATCATCATAATTTGGCGCAGGGATTCCGGCAGATCTTTAATATCAAAAATTACTAGACGGTTATCCAATTTAATATTGGTCTGAGCGTTAAAAACATCAGCTAACGAGCCGGAGATGTACTTTTCCAGCCGCTCACAGAGCTTCAGCTGCCCAAGCTCGTGCAAAATACGGTAGAGGTCTTCCAGTAGCGGCGGTTTCTTCTTGGCGGTCTTATACATCTTTAAGATAGCCTTATCTACGGCGGCTTTCTCGCGTGAATTTAAGCCTTCGGCCATTAGCGAGATTACTTCCATTAAGTCCTGGGTGTGTTCAGATAAATCTTTGCGAGTGTGGTAGCTGGCTGACAGATCAAAGGGATTGATTTTCTCCTTAGATTTAGCCGAGAGCTTGATATATGTTCCTCTAACCGACTCGCTAAGGCGCTTATACTCTCGCTCCGGGTCAATTACGATTACTTTGGTGCCCTGCATCAGTTGGCGCAGTATCTCGACCTTGGTGGCATAGCTCTTGCCGCTACCGGACTGGGCAAAGACGATGCTATTAGCGTTATTCAAGCTAAAGCGGTCAAGTATCACCAGTGAGTTGTTGGACTTATTAACCCCGTACAAAATGCCAGATTCCTGTACCAGCTCGGAGCTCATAAACGGAAAGGTTAAAGCAGCCGAGCTGCTATCTAAGTTACGTTTTTGATTTAGGATATCTTCGCCACGTGGCAGAATCGACTGCAGTCCTTCAAGTTGTTGATAGCGGGCTATTTTGGTATAAAACAGGCGGGCGGATAACACGGTCTCTAGTAGTTTGGTTGTTTTATCTAGCTCCAGCAGCGAGTCGGCCGTAATGCTGACATAAATTGAGACTTGAAACAGTTTTTCTTGACCGCGCTGGATTTTATCACGTAGGCCTATGGCTGATTCCAGCGGATCTGTCAGCTCGGAGCCAATGATCTTGCCGGCGCGTATCATTGCTCGCTTAGTTGATTCCAGCTCGGTAATTTTGCGGTGCAACTTCGGCAAGGCCTGAGTGGCTTCGACCTCTACCAGGTGGTAGGAGATATCGGCGTTATGATTGAAGTTGATCAGACTATTGAGCCATCCGGAGCTGGCTACGAATGGGTAGCCAGAGATGAACAAGGTTCGCACATACAGCCCATCAATAACTAAATAGTCAGTTTGCTCCTCCAGCCCACCGTAGCTCAACATGTCCATATGATCCTGCTCGCCGAAAGATAGAGCCAGCTCTTTAGGCCGCTCGTCCCGACGATTCTTCCAACTAACGGCCTTTTCCAGGGGGTTCATTAAGGTAACTTTCATAGATAACTCCTGCTGAGTAGTTCCAGAGTTTGCTTGGTTATCGGCTGGCGCTTGGCCTGCCCGGGGTTATAGAAGCTGTAAAACAGATCCAGCAGTTCCAAGCTGGACAGCTGCCGACTCTGCATGCCTAGCCGCGCCAGTCCCTTAGCCACGATATCGGTATTTAGGGTTAGTTGCTCCCTGATCAAGTCAAAATCTGACTCACGGCCGACAAACGGTACGATGACATAAAACTGCCGAGCCAATATCTTGTTGGTGGTGATTAAACTCTCTACGAAATCGGTGTAGTTACTAATCTGGGTTTTATAGATCACTTCCTTCTCAGTCGCCAGACTAGTCTTAAAGTCATCCAAGTATTTATCCATATCCAGCTCCCGGATACGGACAATAATCTGCAGTGGGCAGGCCAGCGAATTGAGAAAACTTTGGTAGGTTTCAATCAGGGCATTCTGCTCATCCTCACTCTTTAGCTCAAAGTTAACCGAAGAAACATGCAGTGCCACACGGTATTGGTTGTTTGGTAACAGCAGCACGCCGTCTCGAACGCCCCTAATATCTATCTGCTGCCTAGAAGAAACTTTCTTATTTGATTTCTGTAATACGGACATCTAGGCCGCCTTTCCGATTAGCAATAAAGTTAAGTTTGGCTCTAGGATCAGCAATAGCGCTTTCTATCCGCACCAACTTAGGCGTAGGCAGAGCAAAGACCGGCAGGCGCTCGGGAGCTGTTCGTTTCTGGCGCTTATCTTCTAGTGCCGGTTGAGGCAGCTCCGCGGTAGTGCGTAGATGTGGGTCGTTTTTATCAAAGACGTAGTAACGCGGCCGCAGGCGGTAGCGCAAAATTAATACTAGCCAGGTGAGAAGAAGCTTACCGCGCAGGCGGATAGCTAAAGCCGCGAAAACCGCGAAGATTAAAGCGCAGAGGCTCAATTTTATCGCCGTCAGGCGTAATAAGGGCGGGAAGACTACGTACAGACCGCTGCTTATAAAAATTGGGGCGGCCAGCAGCAGCAACTGCGTCAAGTTAAGGTTACCAGCAATCTTATCCTCAACCGTCGTTACTTGAGCTGGTACTACAGAAGTTTTCATTTGCTTACTGCCGCTCCCGCTACCTTACCTTTGGTAGTAATATAGCTGACAGAATTTACAAACTGGCCGCCGAGTTTGCGCATCGCCCTGGGCCCAATACTGACGTAAGCCAACTGATTAAGCACGCCTTGAGTTTTTAGGAGCGCCAACAGAGTAGCAACACCGACCACCGTGGCCATTATTGGATCAAGTGTGCCGTTTGGATTACCACCCACCATCCCAGCAAAAATGGAGGCTGCCAGGAGCAAAATCATAACGTGCACGAATAGCACGAATACAGTAGTCAAATAAGTTCGTACGGCAGCAATCGCAAAGTCCTTAAACCCCGGCAGCAACCAAAGAAGTACCAGCAGTGGTGACAGCACCGCACCTAGATATAGCGTTACCAGACGGGTAACGTAGTAGACCACTAAGATAACGGCAAAGACCAAAAAGACCAGCATTATCATAAGGGCAACCAAGCCCATGGCCGCCGATTGTTTAATGACATCAGTAAGCGCCTGCCAAACCGTAACTGTCGGAAAAGCGGCATACAGCGCGTGGATCATGCCGTTACTTAGGCTAATAACCGCGTCAATCGCAAAGATAGAGGTATTCACTAGCAAGAAGCCCAACCCCAGCTGGGGTAGTAGGTGCTTAAATTCAATCTCCTGCAGGCCTAAGCTGGCATAGCTCATAACGTGAAAGCCTAGCAGGGCTACGACTAGCACAAACAGTGCATCAGCAATGCCGACTATAGCCAACCATAGATTAAAAACGCTGGCATTAGCGGCCATCAGCGGGGTGCCATGTGTAAAGTAGGCAAGAGCATTTAGGAATGGTGCGGCCGCTGATTGGATAATATGCTGGAACAATCCGGTAATGGCTTTTATAAGCACGTCGACCAGGCCGTCCGAGGTTGGTGCTGGCTGAATCGCAACCAGGCTTGGGAATTTCTCCATGCCACCAGAACTAGCGCTATGATAGGCATGGCTTAAGATAGCTGTCATCGTCCCGGCCGCAATTACAACTACTAATCCCAGCAGGGCATTACGAATGACTTTCTTGGCGTGTTCTAGCTTGTCTGGCCTACCGGAGCTAGTCATGTAGGCGATGCCGCCGTTGACCAAGAAAAAGGTCGCAACTAGTGATGCGAGGACAATCATAACTGTAAAGACAGGTGCGACAAAAGAACTCATCGCTCTGCCGGCGGCAGACGTGTCGGCCATCCGGGGAAGGATGCTGGCCGCGTGCATCAGCATAGTTATTTCCCGAAGGCGTTGGTGGCCAGGGTGGTAACAATATTACTTATAACAAAGGCGCCGGCGGTGATGGCCAGACCGGTCGCCGAATAGAACAGGGTGCGCTTGGCCTTATCTAGGTGTTCCGGATTACCGGAACTGGTGATGTAGCTAAAGCCGCCGACTACAAAAAAGCCGGTTGCTATTAAACCGGCAAGTCCTGCAACTATTTGGATTACACTTTTTATAAAGCTCTCGACGCTGCTGACATCGCCCGTGGCGGCAAAAGCGGTTGGGGTAAGTACGAACGGCAAGCCCGTAGCTACATAGACTGCTATGTATCTAAGCTTGGTGCGAGTTCGCATCATTACCTCCTAATGTGTATATATGTAACACAGTACTTGCTTTTATTGCAAATACTTTTTATAGCATAAGCAGTGTCTGTACTTAATTTATGAGTTTATAATTAAAATCAAACAAACATTTTGAGTCGGGTCTACGGACCCAGCTTTTAGTTAGTGATTGGCTAAATTGACAATATTTCGTTTAGTGCTGGTGAGCCGATGCTTCTCCAGAAAGCTTTCTCTTCATCCGTCAGAGGTAGATGATGCAATAACTCGTCAGTGCCTGGCACAGTAATTCTGGCATGAGTTGCGGCTAATGACTCTTCTAGCCCTTCGTCCGTAACATGCGGCCACCAGCTCTCTGTAATTGGCAGTGCGCTATCGGGCAATTTGTATCTTGCGAAGCGGTAGTCGATGTTCGGATCAATCTCACCTTTCATATCAACCATTTCAGCTCGAGATGCTCTACTAATAGATCTCATTTCTTGATATTATACGTCTTTCTTCCTGTAGTTATAATCGTTTTATGATTTAATTGTATTGAGAGTAGTGATGACAGATAAAACCAGCCAGCAGATAGCCCGTAGGCTAAAGCAGGTCAGGCATCAAAAGAACCTAACCCAACTTCAGTTAGCCGAAAAGGCGGGCATTAACTCCAATTATTACTCCAAAATTGAGCGCGGAGAGCTAAAACCTTCCGTTGAGACACTAGAGAAGATTATCAAAGCCCTTGGGGTAAAGTCCTCAGATATCCTACCGTTTTAAGTAAGCTTTTTCTGCTTTTTTAGATCGTGCCAAACTTTTTCAAGTAGTTCCGGATCGTTGTGAGACATTTGGTGGAAAGTCATCTGCATTCTTTCTAGGATAGCAATTGCCATCTCCGGTGTAGCGTGTTTCGAATCAGTCAGCTTTAGATATCGCAATACGCTGTCTATGTCTTTTTCATTCAACTCATATTGTTTCGCCATATCTACTCCTATCTACCAATAATACCTATTAAGTCTCAAAAATCTAACCATTTGATTGGCTAATGGCACGGATTCAATCCGCCGCATAATCTCTTTACTATAGCTCTGCGAAAGAATATTAAGACTGCCTTCCCACAGAATCCTTCTATCAAGAACAGCTATTTTACGGTGATGATAATCATTGAAAAAACGGACCTTCACACCCATTTGTTTTAAGGATTTGGACGCCATGTAGGCTTGGATGCGCAGGAGTTCTTCGTGATGGCCCGGAAAGCGGGTATTGACTCTAACCTTTACGCCTCTTTTGATTAATTTCCTCAAGGTTGGAGTAAGCAGGGCAACCCGTCCGGTTGTCATGTAAGGGCTCTCAATAATTACCTCGTTTTGACACTTCTTTAAGTCTTGGATAAAGGCCTTGTAGAAGGTGCTTTCATCAAACAATCGGGAGGTAAGTAAATCCTCGGGTGGGGTCTTATGTATCAGCCTAAACATTGTCATCCTCCAACTCTGGATAAATAACCTTTTCGCCATCGTAGACCATCCCAAGACCCACTAACTTTTCATGCATCAGTAGTAAACTAGGGTAGAGCGAGTTCCACCTATGGGCAACTTGGCTCACCAAGCTTACGTCCTTACTACAGTGGACTAGCGTATTTGTACTTGGAGCAAGCAGCCAGCGGTTACGACCCAAAAAGATATAGAGCCCGACAACCAGATCCTTTTTTATAATATAACTTACTATCTCCTGGGTATTACAGTCTATAAGAAATCCTTTAGAAGACCGTCAAAAAAACCGAACCAAACTAACAGGTCTTTTGTTACCAAAAACCGCTAAATATACTCGAATCAACACCTTATTTACAAACAGTGTCAATATTGACAACAGCAGACTATAAAAGGACAATCGGTGTAAGATTAACATAAGAGGTTATTAATGGACGATCAAATCAGACCCACCACGCAAGATCCTGCAACTGTAAATACTCCTTCAGATACCCCACCTGCGGCCAATAGTAACCAAACCTATCAGCCAAACGAACAATCACAAGCGGCACCACCAGCGACGGTACCCGAACAGCCCAAACCCAAATCAAAGAAAATAAAGCTTATCGTATTATTATTGGTTTTAGTGCTGATTGCCACTGCCGCTGCTTTGGCTCTTAACAAAATTGCTAAGCCCCAGAAAACAGCCGTACAGACGACAAAAAAATCGGTCGATATACTCAAATTCGGCGTTACTCAACCCTTTGTGACAGATTTTTACCCTAAGTCGGCCAGCGATATCCTGCCTCTCGAAGTAAATAACCAGATTTTTGAAGGTCTTACCCAGTATCAAAACGGAAATCAAATAGTTCCAGATTTGGCGAAAAGCTGGACTAATCCAGACAATACAACCTGGACATTTAAGCTTTTGAATGGTGTTAAATTTCATAATGGTCACCCGCTTGCTGCCCAGGATGTCAAAGCCAGTCTTGATGCCCTCCAAACTACTGACTACGGCAAAGCTTACGGCGGCTCTATAAAATCAGTCAAAGCCGTAGACACCACTACTGTTCAAATTACCACAACCACGCCCGACCCATTGCTGCCAAATGAATTAGCTAATCTATGGATTTATGACACTACGTCAGCTACCCCAAATGATCCGGCGAATGGCACCGGACCATATGTGATTAAACCGGGTACTAAACTTACCGTCGATAGTCTCCAGCTTGTTGCCAATAATACCTATCATGGAGGCCAGCCTTCAGTTAAAGAAGTAGATTTCAAGTTTTATAGTGATTCCAGCTCAGAGGTTGCCGACCTCAAGCAAGGTAAGCTCGATATAGCAGACCTTGGTTCCAAATCAGCGGTAAGCGACCTCGGCACAAGCAACTTCAAGGCTTATGGGCCTAATAATATCCAGGTATACTTCATAGTTCCAAATACATTGAAAGCCGGTTCGCCGCTTCAAAACTTAAAGGTACGCAAGGCTATTTATAGTGCTATCGACCCCAGTGCCCTTGAGAAAGCCGACGGTAAAACCGGAACCCCAGCTAATCAGCTGGTACCACAGGATATCCCGGGGTTCAACCCCGATATAAAACGCCCAGTGCTTAACCCAACCCAAGCCAAAGCCGATGTAGCAGCCGCCGGATTTCCAAATGGTTTTACTGTTACCTTTACCTACTTTGCACCTCACCAAGCCTTGGCAGCAGAACTACAAAAGGAACTAGCTCCACTGGGTATAAAACTGACTCTCGATCCTCAAACAGTCGGTTCGGTTCTCGGTAAAAAAGTCTTTAGCGGTGGTACTGATTTATTCTACTTCGGTTATAGTAGTAGCCTTGTAGATAGCAGTGATGTTTTCCAGCAATTGTTAGTTGATACGGCTAACTATAAAAATAGCCAGGTAGACACCCTTTTTAGCCAATCGTCCACGACATTCAATAATGTTGCTCGCCTAAAGCTACTACAGCAAATAAACCAGGTGGCCATGGATGATGCGGCGGTCTTCCCGCTCTTCACTCCTGAGCCCGGCTTCTTCGCTGTAAAGTCTAACTTAGTGGTCCAGGCTGATGTTCTTGCAAACTATAGCTCTATAAGTTTTTGGAAAGTTTACGCGCAGTAGAACTTTTTCCGCTCGGTGCTTTTCTAGATTGACTTTTTTTCCGCCTATGTCCACAGTCATGAGATATAACCATAAGCATAATGGAATATAATCCAAAACTTTCAAAACGAACCTGGTGGCAACTTAAACTCCGCGGCAAATTCATATCCGTTATTAGTGTTATCTTAATAATAATTTTCGGATTAACCGCTTTTTTTCTAGTTAAAAGTGTGCGTAATAACTTGACCAATGGTCTTAATAACGAAACTACGGCCTTCGCGGCCCTAGCCACCAAGCCCATAGGCGATAATTTTGTTATTTACCATGAATCAGGAACCTTGTTAGTTCAGCAGCAAATGCAAAAGTTTGCAGTCCTCGATCCAAACGTCTCCAATATAGCCGTTGTGAACTTAGCCGGTCTTTCACAATTCAGTCTTACCGGTAAGCCAATCAATGCTTCAACCGTATCTGTGAGTAGTTTTGAGTCAACGACCGTATCAAACAAGAAGGGGCAGATAGTCCAAGCAGTTGAGCCTTATGTTGACGATAGTGGCCAGCATAGCTATGCCATCGCATTTGAAATTTCACCCAGCCGGGTTGAGGAGACCATCCAAAAAGAAGGGCTAACGATACTGATCTTGATGCTAGTTGGACTGCTGTTCAGTGCCATTGCTACTTACGAATTTATTAACTTCTTCTTCCTTCAGTCCATAAACTCGCTGACACAGACTGCTCGGGTGATCGCTGACGGCAGATACGCAACTAGGGTACATTCCAGCCGCTATGATGAAATCGGTACCCTGGCCGGCAGTATAGATAACATGGCTGACGCCTTGGAAGCCGACATTTCCAAACTCCAAGAACTAGATAAACAAAAAGACGAATTTATAAAGATTGTTTCTCATAACCTTCGGACCCCACTAACAATCATCCAAAGCAACGCCTCTTTCATGGACAACGCCCAGCTGAGTCCGATAATGAAGAAGATGGTACAGGGGATCGAGGACAGTGCCCGCCGCCTAAATCTATTTTCAGAACAAATTTTAACAATCAGTGAATTCGAATCTGAGCAAACCAATCGGGCCATGCTGGAAGAAGTCTCGCTAAGTGATCTTTTAGGACCGCTCAGCCGGGAATACGAGGCCTACTCAAAGACCACGAAACGAATTAACTTCCACACCGAAGTTGAGAATACCGACGCCAAGTTCTTTACCAGCCGCTATCAAGTAGTCAGCGCGGTTCGTAATTTATTGGATAACGCCCTAAAGTTTACACCAGAGGACGGGTCGGTAGTACTTACCGCCCAGATCAGTGCCGGCAAAGTATATATAAAGGTCAGCGACAGCGGCATTGGTATTAAAAAAGAGGAAATGCCTAAGCTGTTCACCAAATTCCACCGCGGTAGCGAGACGTTAGTTTATAACTACGAAGGCACTGGAATTGGCCTTTATGTAACTAAATTAATTATCGAACAACTCAACGGTAAGATCACTGCTGAAAGCAGACTGGGTGAGGGTAGTGCCTTTACAATAGAGTTGCCCTATTTAACCTCTGGTAGTTAATCGCCTGTCAGACTTTTATTTAGACTAAAGGAGTATCATGTGGCTCAAGGCGACTGCTCTCCGAGTTAAATCACCTAACCATTAATGTATATTAGCTTCAGCCTATCTAATTTCTCGTGCATCAGCAGTAGCATAGACTATAGCGACTTCCACCTACTGGGTGCCTGGCTGACCACAATTCAACTTAATATGTAAAAGACCCCCTTTTTTGGGTCGCTTTTGTTAAGGGCTTTAAGTTCGCTTAGAGCGTTGGCCACCTTTTTTTCCGGCTTTGCTGGCTAGCTCTCGGTTATTTTTGAAGTTTTGCGGACTGCTTTTACCACCCTTACTTTGGATAGCTTTGGCGTCAGAATCACTCATTGCCGCAAACCCACGGGGACTTTTATCTGCCATGTTCACCTCCTTGTATTAGTAGCAACTACAAGCGTAATCCTATGCCTCTAAACAATCTATGAGAATACTTACAGTTTAAAGGTAAGAATTAAGACTTGTTTTAGATACTTATATGGGCTAGTCGTTGGGGTAGTAGGTTAATGGTAGACACAAATTCGCATACATAAACATAAACTTAACCGAAACGATAGCTTGCCAAAGACTCACCGACGGCTCTAAAATTAGTTCAGCCATGTGAGGGCTCCTAAGCCTAGGTTCCTCCTCGCAGACTACTATTTTCCAAGGACGGCAAACGCCTGTCGCTGCCGATTCCTTTAAGCCATCAGCTTTCTTAGTAAACGGAATGAATACCGGACGGTTATTCGGTCTTACCTAAGCAGCTATCTCTTCCAAAAAAACCCGTTCGCCACATCTAGAACAGATGGAGGCCCTATCTTTTATAACTCTTAAATCTCTTCAAAAGGAGCCCAAAATGGACCAAGTAACGCTAGTCAACAAAGATGTTAACATCGTAGCTTTCTACTTTAAGAGCAACGCTCGGCGACTGCGCTGTTTTCCTAAGCGCATGGAGTACGATGGCAAGCGCATAGACTTCACCGAAACTGGCCTAGTACACCCCACCACAAAAGGCCAGCGCATGGTACACGTGTTCGATATGACCGACGGCCAAGCCGATTACCGGCTGGAGTTTGACGCCCAAGCCCTCAGCTGGACTCTAGTAGCTATAACCGACACCGATTATGCCCCAATATCACCGAAATTTGCTACTGCCCATTAATAGCCAGCCGCCCCAGATACTGCACATCGACCTTAATAGTTGTTTTGCGACCGTGGAACAACAAGCCAGGCCGATGCTACGGGGCCGGCCACTGGGCGTTACTAACCGCCTGACTAAGAACGCCTGCGTGGTGGCCGCCAGCTACGAGGCCAAGGCCCAGGGTGTTAAAGTTGGCATGAGTTTTAGTGAAGCCAAGCTACTGGCCCCCGATTTGATAATGGTTGAAACCGACCCTCCCAAATATCATTACGCCTACAAAAAGCTGATCAAAATCATGAAATCTTACTCGCCAGCTATCAGTATGAAAAGTATCGACGAGGGCATAATTGATTTTCATGGTACGCACGAAAATATTAACCAGCGGCCACTAAGCGTCATTGGCCACGAGATAAAAGACCGCCTGCGCCAGGAGGTCGGCTCGTGGATGCGGTGCAATATCGGTATCGCTCCCAATCGCTTTTTAGCCAAAACCGCAGCTTCGCTGCACAAACCCGATGGACTGGACATCATCACTCACAAAAACCTACGCCAAACCCTTGCAACTATGCAATTAACTGATTTAAGCGGTATCGCGGAGCGCAATCAGGCCCGACTGAACTCGGCGGGGGTTTATACACCCCTACAGTTCTTGGACGCACCGGCCGAACTGCTGGTCCGAAAAGCTTTTGGCAGTATTTGTGGCGAAGATTGGCACAAGCGGTTGCGGGGCTGGGAAGTGGATGCGGTGGAGTTTGAGACCAAGACTGTCGGCCGACAGTTTGTAATGGACGAGTGGCGGCCCAGCGACGAGACCCTTCATAGCCGGCTGAGCCACCTGGCCGAGACCACGGCTATGAAACTGCGCTACCGAGGGTATGCTGCCCGGGGTGTTTATATCTATCTGGCCTACGCTAACGGCGATATTTGGTATGAACGTAAGCTGTTTAAAGCCCCGGTATCGAACGGGACTGACGTCTACCGACGGATGTTGCTATTATTTAACCGCCGTCCGCGCTACGACTGGGTCAGAATGATAGCGGTTTCGTGCTATCGACTAGAGCCCAGTAACACTAGTCAAATTAGCTTGCTGGAGGAAGTCAACCGCGAGACCTGGCTAAGCCAAGCCATAGACACTATTAATAGCCAGTACGGCGAGTTCACCGTAACCTACGCTTCCAGCTTGGCGGCCAAAGACTCTATTAAACAGAAAATACCCTTCGGCAGTACTCGCTACTTTGAGCTACTTTGCAATCACGCCTAAAGATTGATTAACCAGATAAAAAAACAGATAATGTAGTCATTAGCGTAATAAAGATGAAGAAATTTGGGCATGGCTAGTACATATCTATTAGGAGCCTTAGGCACACTAGGCCTGATTACTCTGCTATTTTTAGCATTCTCATATCTGAGCCAGCGCAAGATGCCCCGTAGACCAAAACCTGGCCAGGATGATATTGAAACTAACTTTATCTTGGATACTATCGAGGATGGAGTGGTGGTGATTAACCAAAGCGGGAATGTTCGATTGTTAAACCCGGCAGCCGCCCAAATTTGCGGTTGGGCCTCACAAGAAGCCATGGGCTTAAACTATAAAAATGTAATTCGACTGGTAGATGATAAAGGTCAGCCTATCGCCGACACAGCTAACCCGTTTGGAATAAGTCTGGCCAATGGTCAGTCCAGCCGTGACAGCAACGCGACTTTGTCGACTAAGAACAATACACCAGTACCGATTTCATTGATTGTTTCGCCGATACTAGACTCCGGCGGGAAGCCACGGGGTGGGGTAGTCGCCGTGTTTCGGGACATAGCCAAAGAAAAAGCCGAAGAGGCTCGGAGGTCTGACTTTATTAGTACGGCTTCGCACGAGATGCGAACCCCACTGGCCGCCATTGAAGGTTACCTTTCGCTGGCACTCAACCCCAAAACCGCCCAAATTGATGCCAACGCCCGAAACTTGCTAGAAAAAGCTGCCAGTTCAACTAAACATCTTGGCGAGTTATTCCGAGATTTACTAACCAGCTCCAAAGCAGAGGACGGTCGCTTAATTAGCTACCCAACAGTAATTGAAATTGGCGAGCTATTAGAACAAGTGTCTGAGGCCGCCAAATTTCCAGCCAAGCAAAAAGGCTTGGATTTGAAATATAGTGTCAGTGCCGATAACTCAAACCAGGGTGGCAAGGTAGTCCGACCGCTGTACTACGCTTTTGTGGACCCCAACCGGGTTAGGGAAGTTTTTCAGAACATCGTCGATAACGCTATGAAATACACCATGGAAGGAACCATTAACGTACGGTTAACTGGCGATGAATCGGTGATACAAATCCAAGTCCAAGACAGTGGTGTCGGCATCCCTACCGAAGATATCTCGCACTTATTTCAAAAATTTTATCGAGTTGATAATTCCAGTACCCGCACGGTTGGTGGTACCGGGCTAGGCCTTTTTATATGCAAGAAAATTGTAGAGTTGTACAATGGCCGTATCTGGGTGGAAAGCGATTATGGAAAGGGTAGCACCTTCTTTATAAATCTGCCGAGATTAAATGGCCAGCAAGCTTTAGACTTGCAGCAGAAGCAAGCCTCCAGCATTGGGCCGGCCGCCCAGCTCCTTTAGTAATCAAACCATGTTACAATTAACAATAAAGTAAACTTAAGAAGTAAAAACACTATGCCAAAAGTACTGCTCGTAGAAGACGATAATAACCTAAGAGAAATTTTTCAAATGCGCCTCCAGGCCGAAGGCTACAACACGGTTGTGGCCGCCGATGGCGAAGAAGGTCTAGTTTCGGCCATGAAAGAAAAGCCCGATTTGGTAATTGCTGATGTTATGATGCCAAAGCTCAGCGGTTTCGAGATGGTCGAGAGCTTGCGGGCGGCTCCTGAAACTAAAGATATAAAGGTCATTATGATGACCGCCCTAGGCCAAGCCGAGGACCAGGCTCGCGGCGAAAAGCTGGGCGTGGTAAAGTATTTAGTGAAGTCACAAGTAACCTTGGAAGATTTCGCTAGGGTGGTCAAGGAAGCCTTAGGACCAGGTGATCCTAATGCATCTGCGGCCCCCCAATTAGGTCAAGTTTCCAATAACAATCAATCAGAAAGCGAGACAAGTATGGACGATCAGTCTACCAATCCAGCTCCGGCACCAGCTGAACCAAGTGCCGATTCAACCACCCCAGCAACTAATCCAGTAAGTGGCGATATGCCGGCTGATGGCTCGGTTTCAACCGACCAACAGACCAGTGCCCAAGAGTCTAATGTAGTTCAAGACCAAGTCGACCAGTTTGCAACCAGCCCAGCACCAGATGCCGCTGCTCCTGCTAACGATGGCGGAATGCCAGGTACTGATCCGGTAGCTCCTCCAGCCGACCCGATGCCAGCTGGCGATACACCGGCCGCACCTAGCGACCCAACTAGCAACGCACTCTAAGACTTTAGAACGGTTTTAAAAGTACCCCTGTTAAAACAGGGGTACTTTCTTTATAATAGTAGGCTTGATGAGTAATAAAGTACCAATTGTAGCTATTGTCGGCCGGACCAACGTCGGTAAGTCTAGTTTATTCAATGCGATTCTGGGGTACCGCGAAGCCATCACCGCCACTGAAGAAGGTACTACTCGTGATAGCTTAACCGCTATCGCTACCTGGGACGGTAAAGATTTTTGGCTAGTTGATACGGCTGGCCTCAAACCAGCCGAGGATGAGTTTGAGTTAACCATCCAGGAGCAAATCAGCGAAGCAGCTGCATCGGCTGATGTAATCGCTGTTATTACTGAGGCAGACGTGCCGGTTACCGAAGAAGATCGGCGGGTGGCAACTATGGCATTAAAGAGTAAAAAACCAGTGGTCTTGGCGGTTAATAAGATTGACAAGAATAAGCGAGGCGATTTAAGCCAGTGGCGTAGCCTAGGCATTAAAACCATTATTGCTACCAGTGCTTCACAAAAAACCGGCCTAGAAGCCCTGGTAGAAGCTCTGGCGAGCGATTTACCACCAGCTCACATCGAACCTGACTCCAACCGCATAAGGGTGTCATTACTCGGCAGACCCAATGTAGGTAAATCTAGTTTATTCAACGCTTTGGCTAAAAAACAACAGGCTTTGGTGGCTGATAGGGCTGGCACAACTCGTGATGTGAATCGCACTAGCATCCGCTATGAAGGCCGAGAAATTGAGCTGGCAGATACCGCCGGAATCCGACGGTCCGGTAAAATTGAGAGAGGGGTTGAGAAATTTAGCGTGCTTAGAGCGTTATCAGCTATCGAGAGCTCCGACATTTGCTTAGTTCTAATGGACGCCAATGAACTGAATGTTCAGCTTGATCAAAAAATTGCTGGGCTGGTAAAAGAAGCTGGCAAAGGACTTATTTTGGTGGTCAGCAAATGGGATAGTGCTGATAAAGACGCCTTCACACACGACCAGCTCAGCCCCCAAATTGCCGCTAACTTTGTGTTTGTGCCTTGGGCCCCCCTGATTTTCACCAGTGCCACCACCGGGCAAAATGTCACCAAAATATATGATTTGATAATGGAAATAGCCGAAGCCCGGCATCAAAAATTCAAAACTAGCGAACTAAACCAGTGGTTAAGACAAGCCGTTAGTGCTCATACTCCAGCTGGATTAAAAGGTCGTAGCCCCAAACTCAACTATATGGTCCAAGAAGATGATCTTGATTTGCCGAGCTTTAAAATCTTTGGGGCTCACACCAAATTCTTACACTGGAGCTACAAGCGCTATTTGGAACGCAGTTTCCGTGAACGCTGGCCCTTATCTGGAACAACCTTGAAGTTCTGGTTTATTGAGAAACATTAAGGGTAGAATTATTTAATGGCCTTATTTCAAAAAAAACCCCAAGTACAATCTGGTGCACCAATGTACACGCTAGGGGCTAATAAAACTATCTTAATAATCGGACTAGGTAACCTTGGTAAAAAATATACCGGAACCCGACACAATATTGGCTTTGAAGTATTAGATCAATTCGCCAAAACTAATAACTTCCCAGCTTGGTTGTCTAAAAAAGATTTAAAATGCGAAATAACTGTTCAAACCATGGGTGAAAGTCGAGTGGTTTTAGCTAAGCCAACCACATTCATGAATAACAGTGGCGAAGCCGGCCAAGCTGCCCAACACTTTTACCGAGTTTATAATCAGAATACCTTGGCAATCTATGACGAGCTGGCAATTAGTTTTGGCCAATTGCGTACCCGAGTCGGCGGCTCTGATGCCGGCCATAACGGGGTTAAATCGCTTATCCAGCACCTAGGCGATGGCTTCGGCCGACTAAGAATTGGGGTAGGCAATAGTCTTTCGCAAAAGGCCCAGGCCAGCGAATTTGTTTTAGGAAAATTTAGCAAAGCCGAGCAAACCAGTTTGGGCTTAATCACTCAAGAGGCCAATGCCATCACTACCGAATTTATATTCAGCGGTCAGCTACCCCACGAAACTCGCACAATTATTTAACTAAAAAGGTCTCCAGAGGGGGTGGGCACCGCTGGAGACCATTTTAGGGGACGAGACACACTCATCCCATAATTACACCCTTCAACCCACCATCTGCGAAGCGTCCAAAGACATTTATTTAAATGTTGGAGCCGGCCAATGCTGGCCATCCCATAAGGACCCGCATACCCACAAAAGAGGGACTCCCAAGCTAAAAACTTGGGTGAGGTTAAAGGGGTTAGTTTGTTTAAGAGCTTTCCCGCACCACTTTTAGCTTTTATTAGCATAAGCAGTTGTCGGTAGCCACCGATTAGTAATAAACTAGTTGGCAGTGGGCTAAAAACCAAAAGTGGTGAGGGGCCTGGTCGGTAAGTGGAGGGTACTACTTAGACCGGCCAGAGCTCTTAAACAATCTAACAAAATGTTAGAAATTGGGGGGTATAAGGTACGTAAATCATATAATTTGACTTACAGGTTGCAATTTTAGCAATAAACTGTCCTAAAGTCAATAGTACGTAATATATTTTATGAATGTCAATATACTTAAGCTTAGTTCGGATTCGTACCCAGCTGAATTACGACAAATTTCCTCCCCGCCCGAGTCATTATTTTGGTCCGGCATTGAGCCAGATAAATGGCTAGGTTTACCCAGAGTTGCGGTTGTAGGTAGCCGAAAGATTACACCTTACGGCAGAAGTGTTACTAGCCAGATCGTGACTGACTTAGCCAGGGCAGGAGTCGTTATAATCAGCGGTCTGGCTTATGGAGTCGATATCGTGGCTCATCAGGCAGCCTTGTCGGCTAACGGCACAACCGTTGCCGTTTTGCCAACCAGCCTGGACCAAATCTACCCCGTTAATCATGCCCATATTGCCGAGCAAATTAAACTAAGGGGTAGCCTGATTAGTGAATATCCCCAAGGTACCGCTGGTTTCAAATCTAACTTTATTGCCCGAAACCGGATTGTCAGTGGTTTATGTGAAGTGTTGCTAATCACCGAAGCAGCGGTAAATAGCGGCAGTTTGCACACCGCCCGGTTTGCTCTAGAGCAGGGGAAAACCGTGATGACCGTGCCCGGTAATATCACTAGCCCGATAAGTGAAGGCTGTAATAATCTGATCAAGAGTGGCGCCGTACCTGTAACCTCGGCCGACGATATATTTTTCACTCTGAGGATTAGTCCTAAAGCTAAACAAGTTATGAATTTTTCTGGCACTAAACTCGAACAGCTAGTTCTGGACTTAATTAAAGGTGGTATTGCCGCCCAAGACCAGTTAGCCCAGGCCGCCGAACTCGATAGTCCGCTACTGGCAAGTACCCTAACAATGCTGGAGATTGGCGGCTATATTAGACCGACCGGTAGCGGTAATTGGGTAGTCACATAATAAGCCTTTTCGCTTGACCTGTGGAATGTAGTTGCTAGACTTGCTTAAGTATATGGCGAAAAACCTTGTGATTGTAGAAAGTCCAGCCAAAGCTAAGACTATTGGTACTTTTTTGGGCAGTGGTTATGAAATAAAGAGCAGCTTTGGGCATATTCGCGATCTTCCTAAGAAGGGAATCGGGGTCGATGTTGAAAAAAAATTCCAACCAACTTATGAAGTTAGCCCCGATAAGCAAAAGGTAGCTAATGAGCTAAAGAAAGCCGCTAAAAATAAAACTGTCTGGCTGGCCAGTGATGAAGACCGAGAGGGCGAGGCGATAGCTTGGCATATCTGCAGTATTTTAGGTTTGGACCCTAAGAAAACCAACAGAATAGTATTTCACGAAATAACTAAACCGGCTATCGAAGCCGCTATCCAAAAACCTCGAACTATCGATTTAAAGCTAGTTGATTCTCAGCAAGCCCGGCGGATTTTAGACCGCCTGGTCGGTTATGAGTTAAGCCCGGTGCTGTGGAAAAAAGTCCGAACCGGTTTATCGGCCGGCCGGGTTCAAAGCGTGGCCGTTCGCCTAATTGTCGAGCGGGAACGCGAAATCAAAGACCACTCTGCCGAAACTAGTTATAAAGTTTCAGCAATTTTTGATGCTAAAGGCCAAGATTTATCAGCAGTTCTACCTAAAAATATGGCCAACAATCAGTCGGCTAAGCACTTTTTAGACGATATTAAGGACGCCAGCTTTAGCATTAAGCGCATCGAGCAGAAACCAGGTACCAGGAGTGCTGGTCCGCCGTTTATTACAAGCACCCTACAGCAAGAAGCCGCTCGGCGCTTAGGTTATTCGGTTCGTCAGACTATGACTTTAGCCCAAAGGCTGTATGAGAACGGACTTATTACTTACATGCGAACTGATAGCTTGAACTTATCGCCGATTGCCGTTAAAGCTGCAGAGGCATATATAAAGAAAGAGTACGGTGATAAATATACTAATCCTAGGCAATATAAGACTAAGGATGCCGCCGCCCAAGAGGCCCACGAAGCCATTCGGCCAACTAGTTTTTCCAAAACCAGTGCCGGGGACGATGCTAGTCAGAAAAAACTGTATGAGTTAATTTGGCGTCGAGCCCTTGCCAGTCAGATGGCCTCGGCCTCAATCGAAAAAACTGAGGTCGATGTAGAAAACAATAAACGTCCGGAATTATTCACCGCCAGTGGTGAGATCCTGTTATTCGACGGGTTCTTAAGAGTATATGGTGGTGGCAAGGATGATCAAATATTACCGCCGATTAAGCAGGGTGATAACCTGAGATTGGTCTCGGCTAGTGCTCTCGAAGCCCTATCTCGGCCACCGGCCCGCTATTCAGAAGCTAGTTTAGTTAGAAAGCTAGAAGAGCTGGGGATTGGCCGGCCAAGCACTTATGCGCCTACTATTGGTACCATTCAAGACCGAGGTTATATCGAGAAAAAAGACGTTGAGGGTGAACCAAGGAAGATTAACGAAATAAAGCTTACTGCCGGTAAGCTAAATGAGTCGATCCAAGAAATCACCGTCGGAGCCGATCGTAACAAGTTATTGCCGACTTATCTAGCCGATGTAGTTACCGATTTTCTGATTAAACACTTTGGCTCGGTTTTGGATTACGACTTTACAGCTAATGCTGAAAAGGACTTTGATGATATTGCCGAGGGTAAGATTAGTTGGCAAGAGGTTTTAGAGCGATTTTATAAGCACTTTCACCCCTTGGTAAAACAATCCGAGAAGGCCGACCGTGCCGAAGCCGCCCAAGCTCGTCAGCTGGGTATCGACCCTAAATCAAAAAAAATTGTAGTGGTTAGATATGGTCGCTATGGGCCGGTTTTACAGCTTGGTGAAGCCGGTGACAATACCGCCAAGGACGCCCCCAAACCAATATTTGCACCCCTCCCTGAGGGCACAACCCTAGAGGAAATCACCCTGGACGAAGCTTTACCGATGTTTAAACTGCCCCGATTAGTTGGGAAAACCAAAGAGGGGGATGAGATATCGGCCAATATTGGCCGATTCGGGCCCTACGTTCATGTTAATAAGTTATTTGTCAGTATCAAAGGTCAAGACCCCATGACCATAACCGAAGCCGAAGCCCGAAAAATAATTGCCGAGAAACAAGAAGTTGAGCGAAAAAAAGTCATCGCTGATTTTGGTAAGATAAAAGTCCTAAATGGGCCCTACGGTCCGTACGTAACGGATGGAAAGTCTAATGTCAAGATTCCCAAAGACATTAAACCTGAAAGCCTAAATGAAGTTGCCAGTCAAAAACTGTTAAGCGAGGCTCCTAAAAATCCCAAACGACGATTCCCGCGTAAAACTGTCAACAAATAATAGTTATTAAACAATTTTTTGGTTATCCACAATTTTACTTCTTTAATATTGAATGTGGTAAAACAAACATAAACGGATTAGTGCGCATCCGTCTAATACGTGATAGAATAAATCTATAGAACAAGAAGTTTGACTTTTAAAAACTAAAGTTATATAATTAGGTAAACCGATTGCGGTTTTAGTCTGATTAACGGATAAGAAAGTGTAGATGGAAGACGAATTAACCACACCAAAACTTAATATTGAAACGTCGGTTCAGAACATTCTGGGAACGATTGAGCGCGAACGCGAGCGAGAAATTGTGTCGCGTCGATTTGGCTTGTTTGACCGCCGTGAAACACTCGAACAAATTGGCGAATTATTAGGAATTACTCGGGAACGAGTCCGCCAACTAGAAAAAGCTGTGGTTACTCGATTAAAAACTGCTGCAGAAAAAGATTTACCTAACATGAGCGACGTCGAAAAAGCATTAACGGCTCATCTTACTCAAATGGGGAAGGTAGCCCGAATTCAAGACGTTACTCAACGATTATCGAAGGCTAATACCAAGACCGATCAAGCCCGTGTGGCATTTTTATCTAATTTAAGTCCTAATATTGCCGTAATAGATGATAACGATCATTTTTTTCACTCGATTGGCTTAGCTAATGAACACACCGAAAAGACCATCCGCGAACATGTCAGTAAAATCATTGAAGCCATCAACGAAATTGGTGAACCAACTGATATAAAAAGTGTTTCCGAAAAAGTCGGTAACACCGATGTTAAACATACCGAGGCGTTAGCCAGTATTTCAAAGAATATAGCCAGCCTAAACGGTCGCTGGGGTCTGGTTAAATGGCCGATGGTTAACCCTAAGAACATACGAGATAAAATCTACGTGATTTTGCACGAAAACAACCAACCAATGCACTTTAACGAGATCGCCGAGGCTATCAAGGGTAGCAATTTAAAGCGAAAAGATGTAACTACCCAAGCGATTCATAACGAGCTAATTAAAGACTCTAGGTTTGTGCTAATCGGTCGTGGAATTTACGCCCTTAAAGAGTGGGGCTTCAAAAAAGGCACTGTTTCCGATGTGATTGCTGAAGTTTTACGTAAAGAGGGCGGGGCTTTGCACCGTGATGAGATTGTCCGCAGGGTGCTTAAAAGTCGTCAGGTCAAAGAAACCACTATCCTGTTGAATCTACAAAGCAAGCCACAATTCAAGCGAGTGGCCAAAGCCACCTACACCCTGGCTGAATAAGCTTACGCATCGCCCTCTTACATAAGGGGTTTTAGGCGTATAATATTAAACAGCTTATGGGATTATTCATTAACACCAATAAAAAAATAGAGGCGGCTCACGACCATACTCTTTTGATGTTGGAAGTACCTCGAACAAACGATAAAAAGGAATTGTCGGCCGAGCAAATGCTAGCCGCTTTGCACGGTATTTTACGGACTAAGCGAGAGCTTAAGCTATCTGGGACTTTGCAAGAGCACGTTAGCCTCGAAGTCGCAGCCATTGGACAACGTTTACGATTTTACATCTGGACTCCCAAACACCTTCAAGCTTTCGTGGAAGGCCAAATTTACGCCCAATATCCAACTGTCCAAATCTTTGAGCAAGACGAAGATTATGCCGACCGGCAAATGCATCAAACCGTAATTCATAGTGCCGAGCTTACCTTGACCACAGATGAAACCATCCCTATAAAAACCTTCCCTAGCTTTGAGGTAGACCCCTTGGCAGCGATTACCGCCACCTTGGCCAAACTCGATAAAGAAGATGAGGAAATGTGGATTCAGATTATGGCCCGGCCGGTTCACGACGATTGGCACCGTAAAGGCTCTCGAATGGTCGCCAAGATCAAACGGGGCGGGGGACTATTCGGGGGTAGTGGTAGCGGTGCTGGATCCTATGCTGCCGAAGCTTTCGCAGCCCTGCTTAGACCCCCAACTGGCGGTGGCGAAACCAAGGTTCCAGAAGTTTCAGAACGTGATAAATCACGGATTTCTGCTATAGAAGAGAAGAGTAATAAGCTTGGTTATCAAGTAAAGATTCGGCTAGTTTACGCTGGCCACGACCAACACACCGCTAAGTTACGCATGCAGGCCTTAGTCGGCGCCTTTAAGCAGTTCAATAGTACTAATCTAAATGGCTTTGAGGCCAAGTTGCAGAGCTTCAACCGTGATAAACAGCTGGAGTATCAGGCCCGCTTCTTCATTGATAGTGGCTATATATTAAATATCGAAGAGTTGGCAAGTTTATTCCATTTGCCGCACACTAGCGTTGAAACTCCGAACATTGTTTGGGCAACCACCAAAACCGCAGAACCCCCGTCTAATGTGCCCATCCAGCAACCCGGTAATGTGTTGGACATAAGTTTATTGGGAGTAACCAATTTTAGAGGTACAAACACCGTCTTTGGCCTGCTGCGAGCCGATCGCGGTCGGCATGTTTACATTCTAGGTCAGACCGGCACCGGTAAATCTGGGGCTTTGGAGCTTTTAACCCTATCAGACATCTACTATGACCAGGGTTTTGCTGTAATTGACCCGCACGGCGATTATGCCCAGCATGTGCTTAATTTCATTCCCCAAAGACGTTTGGAAGATGTAGTTTATTTCAATCCAGCTGACACTAACTATCCAATCGGTTTTAACCCCTTAGAAATCAGCGACCCGTCACTTAAAGGCCACATTAGCTCCGAGTTGGTAGGGGTCTTAAAAAGACTTTTTGCCGAGAGCTGGGGTCCACGGCTAGAATATATTCTGCGCTACAGCCTGCTGGCCTTATTAGATTACCCAAATTCGACAATGCTTGATATTACTCGGCTTCTAACCGATAAAAAATTCCGAGCTCATGTAATTACCTATATTGACGACCCCGTTGTAAAGAACTTCTGGGTGACCGAGTTTGCTAGTTGGAACGATAAGTTCGCTTCTGAAGCTGTGGCCCCGGTACTTAACAAGGTAGGCGCCTTTACGGCCAACCCTATGATTAGAAATATCATCGGCCAACCAAAAAGTACCTTTAACATACGCAAAATTATGGATGAGGGCAAGATCTTGGTGGTCAATCTTAGCCGCGGGCTGATGGGCGAGGATAATGCTGGTATTTTAGGTGCTATGATGGTCACGAAAATTCAGCTAGCCGCCATGGGTCGGGCCGATATGCCTCTAGAAGAACGCAGGCCATTCTATCTGTACGTTGATGAGTTTCAGAACTTTGCAACCGATTCATTCGCGACAATCCTGTCTGAAGCCCGTAAATACGGCTTAAACCTAACTGTTGCTAACCAATATATCTCTCAGATGAGCGAGCCAGTCAGAAATGCGGTGTTTGGTAACGTGGGCACGATTGTTTGCTTTAGAATCAGTCCTGACGATTCACCTTTCTTGCAAAAGTACTTTGAGCCTCAATTTGAAGCCCCCGACCTAATACAGCAGCACAGCCGGTTTTTTGTGACAACCATGATGATTGGCGATGAGAAAGCCCCGGCATTCTCTGCCAAGACTCTTAATCTACCACCTCCATCCGACGATTTAACGTCCCGAATTGTGGCCTTATCCAGAGAGCGATACACCCAAGACCGATCAGTTGTCGAAGAGCTGGTCCGCAAAAATGCCGGGCTAGCTATGGATGAAAAGTCACCGGAGCCCCAACCCCCCAAACCCAAGGTCCAGGCTCAACTTAATCAAATTAAGATAATCGAGTCTAACCAATCAAGTAATCAAAAAGCTGGACGAGTTGGGGCTAACATCTTACAATCGCTTAAAACCGAATCAGTCAGTCCTGAAGTACCGGCTAGAAAACGACGAAGGGGTAAGCGCGGAGGTAAAAAGAACCGATCCTCTCAGCTACAAAACCCTACGATTATAGCCCCTGTACAAGCTAACAGGTCTTCCGATAGTCAGTACGAGCAGACAGTCCACTTACGTTAATCAGTTTAATTATCTTTAGTAACTAGAACATTTTACGAACATGTTGAAGACACTGGTAGGTAGGTGAGCAAAACCAGCGATCTAAAGGCCAGGGCATGGAATATATAAGTAAATATTTAATATATAAATTAAGGGCTTGAAAAATCAAGGGATAGAAGTCGCAGGGCAATACCATTTTCAGTCATATGAGTTACGTCGCACAATGCATATTTTACGACCTGACTTATACCTATTGGAGTTGATACCCAATGCCTCTTATAACAGGGGTGTATTTGATATACATGATTTAATCGTCTGTTTGTTGGCCGTGGCTTAATTAATTAAATTAGTTAGTTGCGTCTTTCCTAATTAGGTCTTTTACGTTATCTACAGTTGCTGTGAAAACTACAAGTTATCCACAGTTGATTTCACATATTTGACTTTTATCGCTTTCATATTATGTTTATGTTTTTCCCCTACTGCCCTATTTATCATTATATATTTGACTTTAGCTAAAATACTGCCCTGCTATAGTTTTATTTAAAATTTAGTATTTTTATATTAATGAACAAATTACGAACTGAGGTAGGGTAGAAGCTAGTTCTTAACCGTTGTAGGCTTAGGTTGATTCTGAATCGTAATGTAAGCAACCACACCAGCCGTACCGGCTAGTACCGCACATAACACAATGGTGAATCTGTAGATGTTCCCCTGTCCAGCTATGCCCAGTAAAGCTATCGTCACTAAGCCTGCCACCCGGGCCACAGCATTATTTATACCGGAGGCAATGCCCGATTCCTCATCACCTACCGATGACATCACGGTCGAAGTTAAAGGCGCGACCAACAGTGCCATACCTACCCCAAATAGAAGAGTTCTAGGTATAAGGAACAGGCTGAAGCTATCACCTGGTGAATAGCCAAGCAATGAAATAATCGCCAGACCTGATATTAGCGGACCAACGCTAATAAATAGCCGAGGCCCGATTTTAGCACTAATTGCTCCAACCCGACTAGATAAAGTTAGCAACAGAACGGATATTGGTAACATGCTCAGACCTGCAACAAACGCCGAGTAGCCAAGTTTAGTCTGCATATAAATCGGTAGAATAAAACTAAAACCACCGAGTGCTCCATACATCAGAAAAGTCATTAGGTTCGAACCGCTAAAATTACGCGATTTAAATAGTCCGAAGCGAACAATCGGGTCCTGATAGCTACGTTCTCGCCATATAAATAGAAGGAGTGAGATTGTGCTAATTATTAAGGCGATCACTGATTTTATTGCCCAACTGTTAACAGGCCCCTCAATCAATCCATAGGTAAGGCCAGCTAGAAAAATTACCGCTAATACTGAACCGATGACGTCTAAGCGTCTGGCTGTCTCTGGCTGGCTGTCTTTAAAGTATTTTGTGGCTAAATAACCACATATAAAGCCGAGAGGCAGGTTTATTAGAAATATCCACCGCCATGAGGCCACATTAATCAGAAATCCGCCAAAAACAGGTCCAATCGGGATAACTATAGCTAACCAGGCCGACCATTTTCCAATAGCTCGGCCCCGCTCTTTTTTAGGAAAATTGGTGTTAATTATAGCCAGTCCGTTAGGAACCAGTAAAGCTCCGAAAACACCCTGTATCACCCTAGCTGCGATGAGTATTGGGCTGTTTGGTGCCAAAGTACAAACCAGTGAAACGGCCGTAAATCCGAAAAGACCAATCAAGTAAATCTTTTTACGGCCGTAAATATCCCCCAATGAGCCACCAATCAGAATTAGAGCCGACAGGGACAATAAGAAACCGTCGACAATCCACTGCAAATCAGAGAATTTAGCATGGAATGAGGCCTGTATAGACGGCAACGCCAGATTTACCACGAATCCATCCAAAACAACCATCCCGCTACCCAAAATGGTCGCCACCAAAACCCAGTTTTTACGATCCATGCCTAAATCATATCATCCAAAAAGTCCTAAACTTAGTATAATTAAGCTAAGAGTTGAGGAGCCAAGAATTCTCGTGAAGTTATTAAACCATTTTGACCAAAAAACCACACTGCTGATTCAGGATTTACCGGCTCCCTGGATAGATATTATGAAAAATGTATCATTTTTAGGCGAACCGATTGTAGTTCTAGTTATCGCTGGCAGCGGATACATCTCGGCGGTTCAGAAGCATCAAAAACCAATACAAACTGCCTTTGTATACGCAGTAGTTGCTTTTTTGTTAAGTACAATCCTTAAATACATACTACGCCGTGCTCGGCCCGACAATTTGGACATTCGTACGCTTGGTATTCGGAGTTACAGCTTTCCCAGTGGCCATGCCTTCGGCACTGTGGTGTTTTATGGTTTGTTTTCATATTTGGATTTAAAATACTTAACCCACCCCTGGAACTGGTTGATTAGCCTGGGACTATGGATTATTGTGGTTTTAATTGGAATTTCACGAGTCTATCTGAAATTTCACTACCCTAGTGACGTCTTAGCAGGCTGGTTACTAGGCGGTGCTTCGCTAGTTATGATAATTCAGCTAGCCTTCTAGAGGAAAATCTTTACTTATAGAACACCTTGCCGGACACTCTGACGTCTAAATACTCAGACGGCGTAATATGAGCTTGGGCAAACTTTTGGCGGCTAGCTAAAAATTGGCCGAGCTGAAGGTCAGCGTCACCACCCAGATAAAACTTTACAAAATACGATTGATCCGAAATGTGAAGGTCTAGCTCTTGAGGCAGTGCCGGCAGACTCAAAGAGCTAATTGGGACCTTGGCGTGTTGGGTTTGAGTTATTAGGCTCTGGATAAACTGGACCGATTGGGTACTTAGGATTTGGCGGCCCAATTGAGCATTAAATCCACTTTGATCGTTTAAGGTTACTAGATTTTTGCTGGTCGGCAAAGTCTCGGCCTTGGCTACCGCGACGCCCTGAGAGTCTACCACAAATGCTTGGTTGTTACTGGTTATTTTAAAGGCTGGAGGCGAGATAATTAACTTAGCCTTTGGCTGTTCCGAGAAAAATGGTAACTCGATTTGAACCGCTTGGACTTCTGGAAACTGGTTTTGTATCTTTGAAATCACCGCCTGTTCTTCAAAAGTTACTTTGTTGTGATTTTTATAACCCCCAAAGCTAGTTCGAACTTCGGCACTATACACTTTTGCTGATCGATAAGTTAGATCAGTGACGCTAACGCTGGGGTTTGAGCTAAGCATCAGACTATTAATTAATCCGGCTAGTAGCAGAATTATCACTAATATATCGACGATACCAATAACGAATCTTCGATGGTTTTTCTTAAGTGGTTTTCTTTCAAATGGACTAGCCGGTAGGTTCTCATTTTTAGAACGATAATAAGTGTTAAGGGGTGTTCGTTTGTAACTATCCTGAGATTGTTTTGATGACCTGGGTGTTTTACTGAGCCGGGCCATATTAATCTGTTGGCCTGGCGTTTTTTAGAATTATGTTAGCTAGATTGGCTGCCGCTCTAGGTTGTGACGTATTGTGCAGATTTTCAGCTAGCTCCCAGCGCCGAGCATCATTTTTTAATAGCTCGTTAATGATAACTAAAAGCTCATCTGGCTGGACGTTTTCATTGAGTACCACTGCCGCGTCTTTGTCGGCTAACTCTTCGGCATTTTTGAGTTGATGACCATCGGCTAGAAACGGTGCTGGTATTAGAATACAGGCCTTACCGGCTGCACTCAGCTCAGCCAGCGTGGTGGCCCCTGCCCTGGTAATTATTAGATCAGAAGCTGCAATTAAAGCGTAAAAATCCGGGTTAAATCCCATTACCTTGACTCTACTTTGTACATTTTTGGTCAATTGTTGCTTGTAAGCATTTTTAACTTGGCTCTCATGCTGTTTGCCACTTAAATGAAGGATGTGAAGTGATAGGTTAGCCTCTAATAAATGATTAGCGATCGCTACGAGTGTGTCATTAAGATATTTAGAACCGTTGCCACCGCCGGAAAGCAGTAGGACTTGGCTATCTTCGGGCAACCCTAGCTCGGACTTATATTTTGTTTGTAACTTTGGAGTGACTTTCTGAATGCGGGCATCAATTGGAATGCCAACGTATTCGATACTAGCTTTGGGGTAATTATAGAATTTGGCCGGCATACCAGTAGCATGAACTTTAGCCCAACGCCCAACTATCCGATTAGCCAAACCCGGCATGACGTCGGAGTCGTGAGTGATAATTGGTACACCCCTGATTTTTGCCGCAACTCCAACTGGCACCGCCACAAACCCACCCTTGCTAAATATTACCGAGGGTTTAAACCGGCGTAGAATTCGGTAGGACATTATTACACTACCTGGTAGCCGAAAAATATCTCGGATATTAAGTAGGAGTGTTTTAGAATCAAATAAATTCCGAATCAGACTCTGCCCATGATAGCGCCGAAACTTTCCAGCGTTAATAAACACTAAAAAATCGAAGTTGTGTGACTTAATTTTCAGTTTATCGAAATTATCCCCCTTATGGCCGACATAAACTATCTGACAGTTAGGGGCCTGTGACTTAAGTTCTTGGGCGAGTGACAAGAGTGGCGTTATGTGGCCGCCGGATCCCCCGCCCGTTAAGATTATAGTTGGTGTCGTTTGGTTCATTAATGCTTGGTTTTGGTTCAACTACGCTGTAACTAGTATAGCGTGAAATCTGGAAAACGATGCCCAGAGCCGCCGTCAGAAATATTAAGCTGGTTCCGCCCTGACTAATCAGTGGCAGAGTGATTCCCTTCAATGGCAGAAGCCCAATCATGGCCCCTACGTTAATGATCATTTGAGTGCTAAGCCAGGCCATTACACCAATGACCAGTAATCGCCTGAACTGGTCTGGGGTATGTTCAACAATCCGCTTCAGTCTTGTGATGAAAGCTCCATAGACCACAATAATTAATACTGTACCGATAAATCCGAACTGTTCGGCCATAATCGCAAAAATTGAATCATTTGAAGCCTCTGGGGTATAACCATAGGCCTGCACGCTATAACCAAGGCCTAAGCCCAGAACCCCTCCTGAACCGACGGCTATTAAGGCCTGACAGGCCTGATAGCCAGTGGTTTGGCAATTGGCTTGGGGATGCAGAAAAGTCGTTAGGCGGTCCCGACGATAAGAACTTGATGAAATGGCAATAACGCCGAGGGCTACCACAATCCCGCAAATCAATGCCGCTTTTTTTAACGGTATTCCAGCAACAAAGGCCATTAGTACAATCATGGCCACCATTACCCCTGAAGAGCCTAGGTCGCTCTGCAATTTGGCTACAAATAGTCCGATGCCCAGCAACAAAAAAACTAAAGGTTTTAGAGTTGTGGCGTCGGCTAACCTGGCCTGCTTCCATTTAACAGCCAGGAAGTCGGCTACGCCGATTAATATTGCCAATTTGATAAGTTCAGCCACTTGAAACGAAAAACCGCCTAAACGTATCCAGCGATGGGCCTGATAGATAGCATCAATTGGGGTTACCATGACAATTAGACAACCGGCTACAGCGACGATGGCTAATGGTTTGGCTAAACGTCGCCACAGCTCAATTGGGATCATTGAAGCCAACCCAAAAGTCACAATTCCTAAAGTTACATCAATCAGTTGTTTAACAATAAAGTAGCTTTGGCTGGTGTGACTGCTAGCACTTAAGCCGGGGCTAATCGAATAAACCACTATTAAACCTATCACTAATAAAAGCGAGCCAATTACCAGTAGCCAGTAGTCTGGTTTATGCTGTCGCGCCACTTCGCCAGAATAGCGGGGACTGTTGCCCTTTAAGCGGCGCGATTCCATGCCTTAAGGTCCCCCGAGTATAAATACTACTAGTCCGACTAAAGCGGCTACCTGGCCTAAGATCCAAAAACGCATTGTTACTTTGGTCTCCGGCCAACCTAAAGCTTCAAAATGATGGTGAATCGGGCTAGACAGAAAGATCTTCTTACCCTTACGGAGTTTCTTGCTAATGATCTGCAAAGCCACCGAGCCAATCTCGGCCACAAAAACAATGGCAATTATTGGCAAGATAAAGACTGTGTCGGTTAGCATAGCAACTACCCCTAATGCCGTACCAAGGGCAAATGAACCAACATCACCCATGAAAAATCTGGCCGGATAGACATTAAACCAAGTGTAGCTAAGCAGTGCCCCGACAATCGTCATACAGAAGCCAGATAGCCCATATTTCTTTTCGATAAGGGCAATAATGGCATATGCCCCGAAGGCAGTAGCCGATAGACCGCCGGCTAAACCGTCTAACCCATCAGTCATATTAACCGCATTGGCGGTCGAGAATATCACTAAAACAAACAGTGGAATAATTAACCACCCCAGATGCCAGGCACTCAAAAATGGAATATCAATACTATGCACCCCCAGCTTCTCGTAGAACCACCAACCACCAATAAGAGCAATACCTACTAATAGTAAGGATTTAACCTTGGCCCTCATGCCAGCGATGCCGCCGCCGATGCCACGGATATTAATAACATCATCAATTAGGCCAATTCCCCCGGCACCAACCATGGCGGCCAAGGGTAGCCAGGTTTGGGAACGGCTTAAATTGCCGGCCAGAGTCACAATTATGGTCGATAGAACAAAGATAATACCGGCCATGGTTGGGATATTTCGAGTGTGCTTAGCGGCGTGTAGTTTTTGATAAATTACAGCTTTTTCACCAGTTATTGCCGTAGTTCTGGCTTTTTTCCACCATTTGCCCGAAAAAGCCGCTGTAGTATAGAGAGGAGTAAGTAGCATGCTGACAATAAAGCTCAAAAAGCCAAACAGAAAAATTTTTTCAATGGTATCGGAGTCGGCGAATATTTGAAGTGTTATCATTTTAGTTTTATAAGGTTCGAGACCTATTATATCATTTAGTTTTCGAAATTAATTAACAGTTTTTGGCGTAACATTAAAATCATTAATTAGCATGTGTGCCAGATCGGCAAATAAAGGCATGGCGGCTGTTGTCCCAGCGTATCCGCTAATTTTAGGTTGCCTTACAGCCACTATGATAACGTACTGCGGTTTATCACCACCTACAAAACCCATAAAAGTTCCGTCATAACGGTCGCCATAATAGCCACCGGCCGGATTAGCAATCTGGGCGGTGCCGGTTTTTCCGCCGACTACATAGCCGGCCGGAAAGACCATATTCTTAAAACCTTGGTCAACCTTAGTCTGAACCACTCCGGCCATCAAGCCCTGCATTTCTTGGGCGACTTGAGCCGATACGACATTTTTTCTAACCACTTTAGGCTGATTGGCGATGGTCTGGCCTTTTGGGCTAATAGAATCGTCTATCAAATGTGGCTGATAGTATGTGCCGCCGTTGACAACCGACGATATGGCCGCCGCCATTTGCAAGGGTGTGGCGGTCATGGCTTGGCCGAAAGCCGTATTGGCATAAGTTAGCTGTAAGGCATAGCCTTTATCTGGCGATGGTATATAACCGCTGGCCTCATAACCCTGCTCTATGCCAGTGGATCTACCAAGCCGGAAATGGTTAACCATGTAGTCATACCATTTATCACGAGCCATTTGGTTTACTGTGCCGGTAGTATGGCCCATCTGCATCAACATCCAGGTAGCACCGGTGTTCATTGAAAGATTAAGGATTTTAGCAATATTGCTCGGTCCGGGCCCGCCGTCTTCTTCAACGTTTTTAACAATACTGCCGTCCAGACTCCATTTACCAGGGTCATAATAAGTAGAGTCGAGAGTGACTACTCCTTGGTCCAGTGCAGCACTGGCAGTCAAGGTCTTCATTATGGAGCCGATCTCAAACGGTGAGCTAACCGAGGCGTTGTTAAACAAATTAGAGTCGGTAACGTTATAAAATTGGGCCGGGTCATAAGTTGGATAATTAGCCATGGCTTTAATGGCTCCGGTGTTAGCATCTAAGATTAGGGCACTCCCTTGGTTGCTCAAAGCGTGCTTGAGGTTTTGGGCTAAATAGGACTCTAGCTGTTGTTGCATACCCAAATCAACCGTAAGAACCAAGTTATTCCCCGGCTTAGGGTCTACTTGGACATTGTCACGGCTAGCGGCTAGCGGCACACCATTTACATCAGTGATAGCTTTGAGTAGTCCCGGAGTGCCACTTAACTGCTTATTCTGCGACTGCTCAATACCATAAGACCCCTTCCCTTCATCATTGACAAAGCCTAGTAACTGAGCCGCCAGCGTGCCCTGCGGGTAGGTTCGATAATCTTCGGCGATTAAACCAATCCCTGATAATTTTAAGCCAGCAATCTTTTTATTTTGGTCACCGCTAACGCGTTTAGCTAAAACCACGTAACGAGAATTTTTGGTTTTTATCAAATTGGTATACTTCTGAACATCGCCATGCGTAATTGTGGCAACTTTTTGAGCAGTTTCACCAGCATTTTTTACTAGAGTTGGGTCGACAAACAATGTATAAAGTTTTTCATTCAGCACCAAGGGCACAATGCCAGTTCCCTGGTGGGCTTCGATTGTACCTCTCTCGGCCGATATCGAATACTGTTTTAGCTGGTCATTTAAGGCTGCTTTTTGGTAATAATCGTGTCGAATAATCTGTAGATAAAACAATCGAAACACTATGACAACGATAATAAATAACAATACACCGTACCATATATATAGTCGGCGGTTAGAGCTGGCTTTTAGAGCCCTATCTTTGGTCGGCAGTCGATCCATTCTAATTATTCTACTATTGAACTACACCACTAGGTGCAACCGAAACCAAACTTTTGGCAGCATTGCTGGCAGCTACTCTATCAAGGGCCTGTAACCGAGCCGAGCTAACCTCTAAGTTGGCTTTTTGGTCTTTTAAGCTAGATTGCTGTTGTTCCAAGTTGTTGATGTTGTAGCCATAGCCGTTGGTTTTGGTGACTTGAGTCAGATACAAGAGTCCGACTAAGCAAGCCAGCAGAATCAAAATGATGGTGTTGCTAATTGGACCAAGTGTCCGGGCACTAGCCGCAAAACTAACAGAGTTTTGATTTTTGCGTACGTATCCCCTGCGGGAAGCAGCAATTGAGCTTGAATATGTCATATTTTTGTTTTTTTGGGCGGCGGTGCCCTTTTTATAAAGCACCGCCTGTCTCCATAGTTAGCCGGAGTTCGGTTTAGATTACTACTCTAACCGGCACTCGAGCTGCTCTGGAGTTTCGATACTCTACCTTTATTGGCATTGAGCGTTCCTTGCCCTTTCTATTGGTTTTTTATTTTTGCTGCGGCTCGCATTTTCGCACTGCGGGCTCGCGGATTGGAAACTATTTCGGATTGGCTGGCAACTATCGGTTTTTTGGTTAACAGTTTGAGTTCGGCATCGTAGCGGTCACCCGCATTGTCGTTCAGAAACTGTTTGACCAGTCTGTCTTCCAAGCTATGGAAGCTAACGATAGCTACCCGACCGCCAGGTGCTAGTAATTGCAGCATCAGCGGCAAAGCTTTGCGCAGCTGATTGATTTCGTCATTTACAGCTATCCTGATGGCTTGAAAACTGCGCGTGGCTGGATGAGTCTTAGCATGCCTTGCTCTCCAGCCAACGGCATTAGCAATTATTTTTGCTAGTTCTTCGGTGTTATTGATTGGACGACTGTCTTTAATTGCTTTAGCAATTAGCTTAGCTCTTGGTTCTTCTCCATACATCTTTAAAATTTGCGCCAGCTCTTCTTGGCTACTGTCGTTGACTATCTGCTGGGCGCTTAACTCTTGTCGTCTGTCCATTCTCATATCAAGCGGGCCATTTTGCTTGAACGAAAAACCTCGGGTACTTTCTTCAATGTGCGGTGAACTTAGCCCCAAATCTGCCAAAACCATATCGAAACGTTGGTTCTCGCCTACCAAACGTTCTGTGGTGCTCAAAAACTCGGCATGGATTATCTGCGCACCGCTATTTGCGAATATCTCGCTTAGCGTGCCGATGGCATTATCGTCTCTATCTACAAGCACCGTTGCTTCGGGGGTTTTGGTAGCGTTTATAACCGCAACCGCGTGGCCTCCGTAACCGGCCGTTAAATCCAAGTAGCTTTCGCCAGGGTGTGGGTCCAGGCAGTCTAGTACTTCTGTGATCAAAACGGGCTTGTGCAAATTATTGGTTGATTTTGGTTTTGGCATTTTTGTTTTTGTTTTTACAAGATCACCTATTTAGCAGTCAGCTTTTTGTTTTTTTGTGGTTTTTGTTTTTGTTTATCCGCTTAGAGAGCGAATTTTTGGGTGGAGCTCAGGGCGCGAAATTGCTTTCTTGCTTCTAGGCTCCAAAAGTTCTTTGTGAGAGACTTTTTTGTGAGGTGGAGTTTTGGGAGGTGTTACAAATGTAGAAGGTACAAAGGTTTTTATAACGGTGGTTACCTTAAAGATCCACCGGCTGACTGCCAAATAGCTAATCTCGATATGTTTTTGCTTTATTTGTCAGTTGATCTCGCCTAATTGTTAAGTTGCGTATTTAGCTCCTGCCCAGAATCACTTCATAGGCCCTTCTTTTGTAGCCGCCAATAACGGCCAGCTCGAACTGCTATGACTTCCCGGTCAATTCCGGCGTAATCCAGTAAGTGCTGTTCCAGCGTGACGCGACCCTGTTTGGCGTCTATATCGCTTAGTAGTTTGCCCATACGAAACTGAACGTTAAGATCAGCCACCCGTTCGTCCAGGATGTCTCCGCTTAACGCTGGCTCAACTAGTTCGTCCCATACGGACTTCGGATATAGGTGTAGGTAGTTTTGAAACCCTCTGGTTATGACTGCTCCTGATGTGAACTCGCCACGAAGCTCGGCCGGTAATGTTAGCCGCCGCTTGTCGTCAAGCTTACGTTCGAAGTAGTCTCCCATATGATTTGATGTACCTGCTAGTGGTTTTTTTATTTTTGGGTGGTGGTAGCTATTTTGGCTACCCACTTTCTTCCACTACCAGCACTATACTACCCACTGTTACCCACATGCAATAGTATTTTTAATAAAAGTGACCGCCCTCGCGGTCACTTGTCCACAGATTGAATATATAGGTCAATTAGCACCATATATAGAGCCCCGTATAACTTTGCTTACGCTATCTAAGGGTGTTCGGGTATTCGTAAATTCTCACCAGGTCGTAACATCCGATCGGGTTGATCGGTCTTGGGTAGTTGAGTGTTTAGCATGTTTTCATAATTCAAATCATTTGCGTGTCCAAAATGGGCAGCTACTGAACTTTCAGTATCGCCAGCTCTAACTGAATAGTTTATATGTGGTTGAGCCTCAGTTGGTACTGCTATGTCCGACTTAAAAACGCTGTCTGCGCTTGTTCCACGCTCAAATGCCAAACCAATTCCACCCAGAACAGCTGCGGCGGTCAGTGGTGCTAAAATTTTATTTATTTTACTTAATCTAATGTTCGGATTGTTTATTGTTGCTTCAGACATGTTTTATATACTAGCACAGATTGGCTAAATGGTCAAGCTTAGTTTCAGGCGGACAATTTTTTAATGCGTTCGGCAAACCATTTGGCGCTGGGACGAATTGTCCGTTTCATACCGTTAGACCTATCTACCTCAACTAATCCAAATTTAGGCCACCAACCATTCTCCCATTCGAAATTATCTAAAAGGCTCCAATGAAAGTAGCCAATTAGGTTAACGCCTTCGCTTTTGGCTTTTTCCATGGCTACCAGGGTTTCTTCTATCCACCAGCGACGGTATTCATCTTCGGAATCTGCAACACCGTTTTCGGTGATGATTATTGGCTTACCTTTATAATGACGCGATACGCTAAGCAGTAGTGGGTATAGGCCCTCGGGCTCCATATACCAGCCCATGTCGTTTAGCGGTGTGGTAGGGTCTTTTCGCTTGCCAAGATCAGAGTAATAATCCGTGAAGTAGTAGTTAAAGCCTATAAAGTCCATATGTTTTCTAACTCGGCGTAAAAAGAACCAGTTCCAAAAATAGCGCATAAAGCGGGTAGTAAATTCATCTAACTCGTTATGCGGACGTTTGGCCTGAATATTCGCCAGCTGTGAAGCTAAGCCTACCTGAAGATTCGGATTGGCATTTTTAAGTATCTTGTAGGCTTTTTTATGAACTTTAATTAGGTTCCAATAAACTCTAGCAAAACTAATAATACTAGTTTCGCCTGGCGGCCAATGACCACTGGTAGGCTCACCAGTTAGATAGCCGAATGTGGTATAAACATTCGGCTCATTAAGTGTCAGTACCCACTTAAGCTGACCGGCATAGTCATCGGCAATTTTTTGGATGAATCGGTTAAAGTATCTCAGGTTGCGTGAGTACTTAAAGCCACCCTTTTCGGTGAACCAGACTGGCATCGTCCAGTGCCAGATATTCATGACTGGCTCGATGCCCTGAGCCTTCAACTCTTTTATATATTCTCGATAATGTTCAACCGCTTCTTCATCCCAAGTACCCTCTTGTGGTTCGATACGAGCCCATTCGATAGCAAATCGTAGACTATTCAAGTTTAAGCTTTTTGCTAGCTTAAAGTCTTGCCGGTAAAGATTATAATGATCAACCCCTCGACCGCTGATATAGTTTTCAGGCTTTATGGCTTGGGCCTTGATTCTATCCCAGCTAGGAAGGTGCCCTAACCTTTGTTCAGCGGTCTTGGCCAGTTCGGCGGCGTGTGCCAGTTCCCAGACCGTCCACTGGTCATGGTTACCGCCTTCAACCTGATGGCCTGAAGTGCTGGCCCCCCACATAAAACTTTTGGAAAATTCGGGTTTTGTATCTTCGGGCATATTCGCCCTAATTGTACCAGACGACAGTTTTAGGAATGCGACCCAAAACCACTTTTACATTTTGATGACGAGATTCAGAATGTTGCCATCTGGGTCTTTAAACCAAGCAGCTTTTAGCTCGCCCATGACGTGGACATCGCCTTCCATTTTTACTCTCGGCATATCTGAGTAATGCTCAAAGCTAACTCTTTTGGATTTTAGCTCGTCGACAATTGTGCCTAAGTCTTCGCCACAACCCCAGCCTATGGCTGTAGCTTGGTTAGTGCCTGCATATTGGGTTGGATATACCAAGACTCTGGAGCTTCCGGTTTTGTACATAACGCCACCAGCGGAGTCATCCATCCCCATATCGGCTTGACTTAGACCAAGCTTGCCTTCGTAAAATTCTTTAGCCCTAGCCATGTCTTTAACAGCGATTACTGCACTTGATGTTTTGTCTGCTAACATAGTTCCCCCTTTTGGTTGTTGGTTGATTATTTAAAAAAGAGAGAAGATTGGTTTGTCTTAAATTATACTCCGTTTATATGTGGTAAATCTAACCTTTGAAGTATATCCCTAATGATATTAAAATAAGTTCAATGATTCAGGTAGTGGATGGAAAAAGGCAGCTTCAGGCCTAATAACGTCGTTTTTAGCGGGAATCAAGGGAATTCCCTATCCACACTGCCAAAAGCTAATACTAAAGAATTCGAAAAAAGGATGCTTGATCAAATTACCTTTGATGGAGCAATCGAGATTGCCAATGATTGGCGAGAAGCCACTAACGGTTCGCATATATCAAAGGAGGAGTACTCTAATTTGTACTCTGCCGGATACGTATCGCATACAGCATCTGAAGTCGAAGATATTTTTCATGACTGGCAGGACTATCAAATAGTCAGCCAATCCTATTATATTGAACCGGATACTAGGAACGAAAATGAATGGACAGCTGTTGAGGGTTTATGGCAAGAAGCTAAAATAGGGCTCATTCCACCGCAGTTTTTCATACACAGTGAAGGCTATAAAGTAGAAGGCTCGAACAGTTCTAGCAAAAAACTTTCCAGGCACCGACTAACCAGCGGTTCTGCAACCGCTAAAGTGGTATTGCAGAGATACTACAGATATGTACTTACAGATTACATCCTTAACAAAGGGACTGAGTCGGGAGAGGAGGTCTCAGAAGACAGAAAGATAAATATTGCCATGGGCTTTACTGTAATGACCGGTAAACCTCTCACGTCACTAATCGGAGCAATTAAAAATAGTAGGCCTGAAACTACAGAAGCAGAAATATTAGAAGCGGCTGAGGATTTAGGTGTGTACGATTATATATACCCCAAATCTCGTGAAAAACACCTTAAAACTTTAGTAGAAGTTGCTAGGCCGAAGCCTTATAAGCCCGAATATTCCTCTAATTTTCCTGAAGAATTGCTTTCATATGAAGCCGATGAAACTTACTTTGACCTAAAGCGCACTCAGCTTGTAGTAGGTAGGGTAGCTATCAAGGAAGCAATGAGGGCCGGTAGGAATATTAGCCCACTTACAGAATTGTTAATTAACGACGGAGGCATTATTCAAAGCCAAGCCGATAGACATAGATTCAAGGAGTGGACTAAGGAAGATTGCCTTCTGTACGGAAAATGGTTATTAAAACAACTCCAAGGCCGCGATAGGTTCACATACTTTACGCTAGAACGGGCTTCTAGACTCCGGTTGGGGCTTGGTATAAACGGGATAAGTAACAGGTTTGACAATAGTTTAAACAATTTCTATTCCGAACTACATATAAGTAAGAAGAATATTAGAGGAGCCTACGGCCATTTCTCTTATGGCGATATGGTGAGGCACGTGCAAGTAGTGGGCGAGGCTAACGCTGGGAAAGTTAGTGAACGATTGATTAGAGAATACTATCAGGAATATAAAGACAAAGGCATTAATGTCCCATCACCGGCTATCATTCAGAAAGTTTGCGGAGCCCAAATAGGTGAAGTCATCGAATCCGCAGGATACAAGGTTAAGCGCAAAGCTGATGCAGAAGCTTGTGTCTCTGGAGCAGTTCGGTTTTACGATGAAAACGGACGATTTCCGTGCGTTGCCGATATTATAGAAGCTCCCTACCTTCATAGCTGGCCAACCATAAGGCGATATTGTGGAAATATTAACGGTCTGACCGAGATGGCCAAACAGGCCCTGACCGACAGAGCTGAATTTGAGAAATCTTCTCAAAACTTAGCAGCGTGATTTAGCGTTTGGGTCGACGGTCGTGGTAGGCTAGTTCGCTACGGTGTTTGTCCAGGCGTTCAATGTACTTATCAAACTGATTATAAAGGCTAGAGTATTGAGCAGTTGGAGTTAGGACCTTCAGTAGTTTGTGCTGTTCGTCTAAATACTCCACTAAGCCGAAAAAATCGCCATCGCCAGATACGATCACGGCTTGTTGGTAATTATTCATCTCGCGCATGGCCCACAACACTAAGTCGGCATCAATGTTACCTTTGACCTTCTTCTCTTCCCCGTTTTTGTGGGTTTTTTCTTCGGATTGGGGTCGGCTCATGTCGAAAGTTGGTTTAAGTACCACGGCATAGCCGGCTTCGTGCATTTTTTCATAAATATCCACAAATTCTGGGACATAGCCAATAAACATATAGGCCTTGGTAATCCCGTACTTATCGCCCAGGAATTGGCGGAATTTTTTCCAATCCATTTTCCAACCATACTTCTGAACACTTACGTTTAAGTTCTGGCTATCAATAAAGGCGTAATTGCCCTTTTTCTTTCTACGCATAGTTGTCTATATTCTACTTAAAAGGGGTCCAATTAGCTACCGTTGGGGTGTTTGGCATAACTTTGTCTTGAATAGTGGCCCATCACTCGGCTGAGTTCGTAGCTGGTGATGGCCAGTCCTGGGAGATAGATTAACGTTATCAACCCAATTGGTTTATGAATAAAATCGCTGATGTAGCCCAGTTTGGGTACTACTTTTGCGGTCTTGCCTTTGATTGAACTATATGAAGTCGGCGGGTCGGGGTATTTAAGATTGTCACCTTTGGTGATCAGGTAACCATTCTGTGGGTTTAGTTGGTATATTCGGTGGGTAATTATGATGGATGGGCTCTGAGTACTGGTATAACTGATGATATTGCCGATGTGTAGGCTGGCTGGATTTGGTCTAGTAGCTATCGCTAAGTCACCGGGCTGGAGTATTGGTGCCATGCTAGCAGTTTGGACACTGTAAAACCGTAAACCTTCAGTTTTCCACAAGACCAGGCCGGCCAGGCTAACTATTACCAATAAGCTCAAACAGCTCAGTAATAAAGCTCTGAGGTATTTCGTCATCGTTTAGATGGCCAAGCCGGTGAACACCAGGTTAATGCCGGAGATTGAAGCGCTGGCAGCCGTGAAGGCATCGGAGGCAATGGTTACTCGTATACTATATTGAACTGTCGCTAAAGAGTTAACCGTGTCGTTAATGGTAATGCCCCCGGTAGTATTGCCGTCCATTAATGACTTGAGGGATAGGCTGGTTTTAGCACCGCTATCTACCCTGGTGATTTCAAAAAAGATTTTAGTTAAATCTACAATTGCCCCAGTTGGCGATGCGGTTGTGATAGTTGGAGTTGTGCTAATTGAAGATTTGATTGCCAGGTTGGCGGTACCCATGTTTTTAAGATAAAAGGTGTTCCCTGCCGTAGGGTAGGCTGAACCACCGGGAGTTACGCCGTTAAAATCAAAGCCTATGGCGGTAGTTGTTAAGCTACTGCCGTCTCTGTTGATTCTAAGATCGGCCGAGGTAGTCTCGATAGTATTGGCCGACAGAACAGCTGGGGATGACTGTAGGGCTGCGAATGTAGCGACCGTGGTTATTGTGCCGACGGCACCAATTACGATAATCGAACGTATTAGTGGTCTAAGGTAGGATTTCTGGCTCATACAAAACTCCTTGGTGTTAGTTCCACTATCCGACTAACAGTTAAAATCGTCAAGAGATATATTTTACAACAACGCTAGTTTGTGATTTAGTATAAGCTTTTTAAACCTCGACTGATTGGCCGTGGCTCAGGTTGTGGAACTTAAAATTAAAAATAGTGAAGCGACTTGCAAATGACTTATAGATTTCGGGGTTTGCCCCCAATTTATCGTAATGAATAGGTATCACGTATTTGGCAGAAACTTGTTTTGCGAAAAAGAAACAGTCTTTCATTGAAACGTCTGGACCTGTAATCGGAAGTGCCAAAGTATCCACAGATAAATCCTTTAACTCCTTGCCATCGCCAGGATGAAAGAACCTATCATTTACTAAATAACCGGTGTTCTGAGGCCCTTGGCTACCATCTGGCAAGAGACAGTGTGGTAATTCGATAGCTTTAATCTTAAAACCACCGACTTCATAGGATTTGCCGTTTTCTACTACCGATTTAGAGGCTTGGATGTGCTTGGCAGTACTATCGTTAGCATAAACCGGAGCAATGCCTTGTTCAACAAAAATTTGAGCCATCTGGGCATCAAAATGATCAGTGTGTTCATGGGTGTAAAAAACTGCATCAAGCTCGCCTAATCTATAAACGGTTTGTTCATCATCTTTGCTAGGATCAATTAGAATCCTGCGGCCGTTGTTTTCGATTAGTAAACAACTTTGGAAATATCTAGTAATTTTCATATGCTCCTCTCGCCTAACTCTATTTTATACCAGAGCGATATTTAACTTGTTAAGTATTCCCTTCCCAGAACTCTGAGAGATAAACGGCCTGCTGATAATTGTTTAGCACCCACTTAATAGAATTAGCTTGAAGCCTGTTTTGGGATGGATAAAATGCTTGGCTTGGTCATTCAACATTTTCTGAAAGATTATCAATCTTTATTCGTCGTTGTTCGGTAGTGTCGCGGTTGCGGACGGTGACTGTGTTGTCTTCTAGGCTTTGGAAGTCGATGGTGATCGTAATGGGGGTGCCGATTTCGTCCTGGCGGCGGTAGCGTTTGCCGATGTTGCCGTTGTCATCGAACATTACTCGGCCATTGGTTTGCTTGCGGAGCAGTTTGTGGACTTCTTTGGCTTTGGCGACCAGCTCGGGCTTGTTCTTTAGCAACGGGAAAACGGCGGCCTTGACTGGGGCCAGGTGAGCCGGCAGTTTTAAGTAAGTCCGCTTCTCGTCCTCAACTTTATCTTCTGTGTAAGCATTACTTAAAACTGCCAAGAAATTACGGTCAACTCCAAAACTTGGTTCGATGACGTGCGGGATAAACGGAGCACCGCCGTCTTTGGGGCGGTATTCCAGGTTTTTGCCAGAGTGTTCTTGGTGGTTTTTAAGATCAAAATCAGTGCGATAGGCTAAGCCGCCAACTTCGGAAAATCCTAACGATGGGAAATCATACTCAAAGTCGATTGTGCGTTTACTGTAATGGGCCCTATCATTCTGAGGCACCTCAATCTCTTTGATTTTATCCTGTGGTAAACCGAGGTGTTTGAACCAGGCGTGCATGTCTATGCGCCATTTTTCGAACTTGGCTTCCCAGATATTTTCTGGGATGAAATACTCAAACTCCATAATCTCAAATTCGCGGGTGCGGAACAAAAAGTCACGAGGACTGATTTCGTTACGAAAAGTCTTGCCGATTTGAGCAATTCCGAACGGCAAATCTGGATAAAAACTATCGACAATATTTTTGTAGTTAGTAAACATGCCTTGGGCGGTCTCCGGTCGGAGATAACTTATTGAGTTTTCATCTTCTACTGGCCCAACATTAGTCTTGAACATCATATTGAACTTACGGGGTTCGCCAAAGCTACCAGGCTCGCCACAGTGGGGACACTTAATCTTAGAAAGGAGTTCTCCCCATTTGCCAGTGTCCATCTCGTCATAATTAATGGCGTCTTCCAAGATGTGGTTTGCTCTTAAAACATGGTCAAATCTATGGCGTGTACGGCATTTAGTGCACTCGACTAACGGGTCCGTGAAAGTATCGACGTGTCCACTAGCCTGCCAGACCCTGGGGTTCATCAAAATAGCCGAATCTATCTGATACATATCGTCCCAGCCATCTACGAAGTACTTGAGCCACTCGTTGACGATATTGCGCTTTAAAAGTGTACCCAGTGGACCGTAATCCCAAGTCCCAGCTAAGCCGCCGTAGATTTCACTGCCCTGGTAAACAAAACCACGGCGCTTGGCTAAGCTAATAATATCTTCTAGTTTTACCTCACTCATCTTGCTTAGGATTATAGCGGAAAATAGCGGTGTATAATAAAGTTCTTGATGGAATCTTACAAAGACAGAATAAAAAGACGGTTTAGCCCAACGGAAGCTAACGCCGTTGCAAGAGTACTTCCAAAAAAGTCTAATGAAACATCCTCTGCGATTTTTCTAAGTAACGAGATGCTGGTTTTAGGCGGACTAGAGGTGGCTCAAGATATAATTCGATGGCCCTCTAAGCGTGGGCAGAAGTCTGCACGGCCAAGCGAACTAGGGATTGAGTTTCTTTAACTAACCCTTCTAGATTTTGAATTTTCTGAAGAATTTCTAATTTATTATTGCTAAATATTAGCCTAAGGAATTTTATTTGGTCGGAGTTGTAGGTTTTGCCCGGGTAAAAGACCATGGCTTCGTAGTCAAAGTCATATTTCTGGCCGACAATTAATTTTTGGCCATTTTTTTCGAATGTTAGATTGGGACTATGGCCGGCTAATTTTAGCAATTGGGCTGAGAACCAGGAATTTATTAAATCGAGGTTAATGTTAGGACTATCAAGGGCTTCAAAACCCTGCCTTAACAGATTAAAGTAGGCTTCTTCTGGTTGGTCTTCGGTAGTTTTATTTATGAGCTTGATGGTGTCATAAGCAAGGGCAGTCCGGTTTAGATCTTTGACAATTGAGCCGTAGTGTTTAACCAGCCGGGTGGAAATAAGCGTGTTAATATCGCTACGGCCGACGATATAGCTGATTTCGCTGACGCTGAACAGCTCAATTCCGCCTGCCAGTTTACTCTTACTTTTTCTGACGCCTTTAGCAATGGCCTTCAGCTTGCCCTGGCAAGGCGTGAGAAGAGTTAGAATGCGATCGGCTTCGCCGTAATCGGTACGTGCTAAAACTATGGCTGTGGTATTAAACCTTTGCATGGACGAATAGTTGCTGAGCTGAATTTAGCAATACAGCCAGCCCAGAAGTATTTTTGTGCAGGCAGGCTTTAACGTTAAGCTCGGTTAGGGATTCGTTATATAGCTCAACCTGTTGGCGCAATAGATCTGTGTAGATAATAACCGGGATATCCTGCCAGTCTGGGTAGCTGCGAAATTCGTACAAAAATTCTACACCACTACGGGCGGCCAGCTGGAGCTCGGTTATGACTAAATTGGGGCGTTTGGCATCGGCACTACTGACCGCCGACTGGGGGTCGGAGTGCACAGTAACGCTATGTTCAGCATTTGCAAAATAACTTTTGATGCTGCCGGCGATGAGTGCGTCTGGCTCCAGAAGAAGAATATGTGCCATATCAGATAATTTGAAGTTGTTTGCTGGCCGGTAACATGGTGGCTAGGCCAGGCAGATTATGGTGGGCCGCCGCCCGCAATGGCTGCCACATGTTGCTACAAAGCATATCGGCCACTAACACTCCCGCGGCTGCACCAGCGGGTACGGCCGGCAAAGGTTGTCGGGCTTTGCCGACTAAACTTCGGGCGGCCCGTAAGGTTTTATCGCTTAGACCATGAACACTACTGAAAACTCCGGCAGCAATCACGTTATCTGGTGATCGGTGAGCCCCCAGCACCAGTCTGTATGATTTTTTTTCTGACTGGGCAGCTTGGGCCCTGATAATACTGGTGGTAAGAATTTCTAAAGCTGAATTTAGACTGGCATGATGGGCTAAAATTGGTGTCAAGCGTGACTGAACGCTGACCTCTATGATTGTTTTATATTCCTTGGCATAAGAGCTAAGGTTGTGGGCAATATTTTCCAAAACTGCACCGATGGCCATGGGTTCCATGGGCAAACTGTGCAAGTCTTCGGCAGAGAGTAGCAATTTATAAGCTTCGATTAGCTGAAGGCCGGTGTCGATGCTAAGTACCGAACTGTGGACGTGTTGACGGGCAGCAGTTTTAGCAAAGTTATGACTTTGCAAGAGTTCGATAGAGGAGCGGACTTGAAGTAGAGGCAAAGACAAATCGTCGCTTAAGGTCATTAATAATGCCCTTTGGCGTGCCAGTTCGTTGTGCTCTCTTGCTAACGTGGACTTCTTCAGACTTCTCCCCCTTTATACCCTAAAATTATAGCACCGGAAAAACCAGATTGAGTGTTGTAAAATGCCCGGAAATATTAGGGGGCGAAACTTAAGCTGGGCAAGATAGTGTTACTGAAGTCGTTAAGGTAATCGTTTGACTGTGTGGAAATCTGAAGGGTTTTGTCTCGAACTTTTATAGCTAGTAGCGTACCGCGTTGGCTAGCATCGCTGCCATTAATTTGGCCACTAAACAGTGTTCCCGGCTGAACGTTTGTAACACCATTTAGCTTGGGAGGCAGGAAGGCTTTTGCCGTAACCGTTCCTGAGGCAATCTGTGAACTTAGCTGTTGGATAACTTGGGAATAATCGGTGGCTAGTAGTTCTAGGCGGAGAGCATAAGCAGTTTTACTCTGAATGCCGGGGACTTCATTAGGGTGAAAGTAAGCATTGATTGGTTCGCTAGTGTTGGTGGTATCCACATAAGCACTCCAAGTTTTGGGATAATTAAAAGTGATACTGCCATAAGTTGGCGAGCCGTGAAATGACTTATACGGTGATTTACTTTGCTCATCGAAGTTGGCTTGAAGTTGAACGGCTTGAGCTTTTTTGGCGTTGTCTACGGCCACGGCAGACTTTTTATCAGAGTTGGTTTTGTAATCTTGCATTTTCATAAATGCCCAGCCACCGAAAACCAGTGAAGCTATCAAAAGGACTACCAAAACTATGCTTGTAAGAGTTTTTTTGCCACCACCAGAGCCTGAGTTATACGACACCGGCGAAGCTGGTTGCATAGGATTCATATAGCTTATGTTAAAACAGATTGGCCCGGCTAGCAAGTTGTTAGTATTTATAGAGAAAGACGCCGTATTTTTCGGCTGTAGGTTTTTTGTTGGGTATTTGAAAAGTGTGGCTAGCAAGTTTGAGCCCAGGCTTAGCTTGAAGTTTTAGCTTAGAGTCTAACTTGACCATATATTTGGTGAGCAAAAAAACAAAAATGGCATCGGCTTTAGAGATATCGGCTGGCCAATAGTTAGCACAATGGAGCTGAATATTCTTTCGATAACGGCGAGTGCTCAACCAAGCAATCGCAAACATAAAGGGGTTTAACTCATAGCCCACTGCCTTATAGCCACGCCTGGCAGCTACCTTTAGAAACCGACCGTCGCCACAGCCTAAATCGTAGACTACCTGGCCTTTTTTTAAATCCAGTAAATCAAAAGCGGCTTGGATGTGAGGTTTTAGGCTTGGCAAATAAGGTGCCCCAAATAGTAGTACGTAACCATTGGCTAGTATCAATGTAATTCCTAAAGTCAGCAGACCGAATGCCAGCCAACCCCAAATCAGGCTCGACATCTACTTAGCCGTCAAACTTAGCCGCGATTCTTTTAACCCTATTCTCAGCAGTTTTTATATAATCTTCCATTTGCTTAAGAAGTTCTAAGGCTTGTTGATACTTATCGACTGCTTGGTCTAAATCTAGTTGATCGGTCTCAAACCATTCCACCAATTGGTTGAGCTGGTCGGTCATGGCCTGATAGTTCTTGGGGTTTTTTGGTGATGCCATAATGATTAGTTGTTTGAAACTGTTGCGCCTATTGTACCATCGGCCAGTTGGATGTTTAACTTATCTCTAGAATTCAAATTTTTGATGGTTTTTATAGTTTTGCCTCCCTTGCTGACTATGGCGTAGCCTCGCTTTAGGGCCGAATGTGGATCTAAGATATTTAGAAGTTTCTTAGTAGAGATTAGAGAGTTTTGTATGTTTTTAAGAAGTAAATCTACTTGACTAGTCAAGTATTCCCTGTTAGTACCGATTTCCTGTCCGTGGTCTTGGAAGTTTCGGGCTAACGAGGTAGCAATTAATTGTCTTAGATTATTCAGCTCAGAAATAACCTGGCTCCGATTCGGGGTAATTAGCTGAGCGGCGTTACTAGGCGTACTGGCCCGTAAATCGGCGGCTAGTTCGGCCAGACTGATATCGATTTCGTGTCCGACAGCCACAACTGTGGGAATTCGGCTAGCGGCCACTGCCCGTACTACCCGCTCATCGCTAAAGGTGGCTAGGTCTTCGGGACTACCTCCACCCCTGGTAATTACCAAAATATCGACAAGCTTAGGCGAGTTATTAAAGTATTCAATGGCTTTGATGATTTGCGGAGCCGATTGAGCGCCCTGGACAAAAACGTCGGCCAGCTGTATTTCTACCCCTCCCCAACGCTCGTTTAAAACTTTAATAAAGTCGGCATAGGCAGCTGAGCTACCAGCGGTGATTAAGCCCAACTGGTGGGGTACGACTGGTAAGATTCGCTTGCGAGCCGGGTCGAAAAGGCCTTCGGCGGTAAGTTTGGTAGCCAGAAGATCGGCGGCTTTTTTGATGGATCCCTCGCCGACTGGCGAGATGGAAGTGGCGTTGATATTAAAGCCAAATCTGGGGTGTAGGCGCGGACTACCCATGACTCTGATTTTTAAACCGTCTTGCAGCGGCCCCGGCAACATATAAACCGTACCGAAGAATTTAACACTGGCGATATCGTCCTGGAGGTCGAAGTAAACCCAACGATTTTTACTGACTCTAAAGTTGGTTAGCTCGCCCTCTATCACAACGCTAGAGTAAGCGAATTCTAAAGTTTGGTTGAGCAGATCTACAAAATCGGCTGGGCTAAGTACAGGTCCGTCCATTAGCGCTTCCTATCAGGACCACCGCGCAAGGCTTTTTGATAAAAGTAGTAACCAGGAGTCAGCTGTATGATCATATTCAAAACTCGATACATAATTGTAACTGGTATGCTTAGGCCAGCAGCAATGCCAGTGGCGGCTAATACACCGGTCATCAAGCCTTCATAGACACCAATTCCGGCGGGTAGAACCGAGATCAAGCCAGCAAAATTAGCCACCGCATAAGCCAATATTACCGCCCCAACGTTTACTAAACGGCCAAACGCGATATAAACCACATAAATTGCCGCCACTTCGGTAATATTGGCCAGAAGCATATATACCAGCGGCATTTTTAATTCCCGCCAATTTTCTTTAAAAAGTTTATAATTATCATGCAGTTCGTTAAAGGCATCTTGAGCCAGAGCGATATTAATTGTCTCGGGCTTGCGTTTAACAACACTAAGGAGTTTATTCAATAGTTTAGTTAGAGTAGTCAGGAAGGTATTAATGCGACTACGGCTTTCAATCATGTAAACGAAGGCAAAAGTGCCTACAACCAGCAAGGTGACAATCGAGCTAGCCACCACCATTATAAGATTGCTAACGTGGCCACGTATGGCTAGCAGGAACACTCCGGTGATTAGTAGCGGTTGGAAGCTAATGAATAACAGAAGTAGCTTCATTAATTGTCCGAGTGTGGCTTTAGGGCCACTGACTCCAAAGGCCCGCATTCTGACAGTAAAGTACGAAATCCCGCTAACTCCACCACTAGGCAAAATATGATTCACAAAATTCAGCTCTAGATTCAGCTTATACATGTCCTTGTATTCCACTTTATTGCCTAAAATTTTAAACAAGCTGATGTACAAGCGAGTGTAAGCATCGTAGTTTATGGCCTCGATAGGAATTAGCAATAACAATGCTACGGCATTAACTTTACCGAGATTATCTAGCACCCCGCCAATGTCCTTCCGGACGCCATAAATCAAGACAACCAGAGCAATAAACGTAACCGCAGTTAGAGCCATTCGCCATTTGGAGCGTTTGATGCGGGTACCTTCTACGTGAGTTTCCATTTCTATTTGATTATACTAGAGTTCAGCTATGAGTTTATTTGAAGCAAAAACCATTTGTATTTTAGGCCGACAACCAGAGCTAGGCTTAGCTGAATTAGAGAGTATCTATGGAGCAGACCACTTAATGCCAATCGGTAATCAAGTCCTGCTTGATATACCGGCAGACTACATTAACTTCAGTCAGCTGGGTGGCACAATTAAGACCGCTCGCATACTGGATATCATTGATACCAACCAATGGTCAAAGTTAGCTAATTATTTGATAGAAAAAGTGCCGCCATACGTAAAAGATTTAGACGAAGGCAAATTTACCTTAGGTTTGAGTTTATACGGCTTAAATGTGCCAATAAAACAGATTGAGGCCTGCTTATTGGAGATTAAAAAACAGATTAAAAAATCAGGCCGTCCGGTACGAATTGTGCCTAACAAAGCATCCGAACTTAATAGCGCCCAGGTTTTACATAACAAATTAACTCATAAGGGGGCCTGGGAGCTGTTATTTATCAAGAATGGCGACAAGACCTACTTAGCTCAAACTTTGTTTGTGCAGGATATTGAGGCTTACGCCGGCCGTGACCAAGCCCGGCCGGCCCGCGATAGCCGAGTGGGAATGTTGCCGCCCAAATTAGCTCAAATTATGGTTAATCTTGCAATTGGCCAGTTCAGCCAAGCCGGTGTCACTCCAGAAAATATCAAATTATTAGACCCTTTTTGTGGCACCGGTGTAATCCTACAAGAGGCATTATTAATGGGCTACAGTGTGATAGGCAGTGATATAGACGAGCGGATGGTTGAATACAGTCAACGAAATATAAGATGGTTATTTGAGAAATATTCAAAACTTGAAGCTAGCGTAGACATTGAAACAGCTGATGCCACCAGTTTTACTTGGCCCGGTTTTAGTAGCTTAGCCAGTGAAGTATATCTGGGTCGCCCGCTAAACTCCCTGCCACCACATGATAAGCTCAAAGAAATAGTTAGCGATACAGATTTAATTATCAGAAAGTTCTTAAAAAATCTGGCACCCCAGCTAAAATCTGGCCAAGCTTTGTGTTTGGCGGTACCAGCTTGGCGTAAGCCCAATGGTGAGCTGATACAATTGCCACTACTTGCTAAATTAACAGATATGGGCTACACTTATTGGGACTTAAAACACGTGCCATTAGAACAGCTAGTTTACTTTAGAGAAAACCAAGTTGTGGCCCGCAGGTTATTAAGACTAAAAAAGACATAGGAATTATTCACACACATGAGTCATGTAAAAGCTGGCGGTACAGCAAAAAATAACCGAGACAGCCAAGGCCAACGCCTTGGTGTTAAAGTATGGGGCGGCCAAAAGGTTAAAGCCGGTGATATTATTATTAGACAAGTTGGCCAGAATAAACGCTCGGGGGCTGGTACATTTATATCACGCAATTTTACGATTCACGCTGCTAAAGACGGAGTTGTGGCCTTTAACGAACGCCGAGTCCGAAAATTCAGCGGCCGTTCAGTACCCCGCACCGAAGTCACCGTCGAATAATTTAGCTACCGAATTTTGTTATTTTTGGAGCTTCTATTTCGGTTACTGAGTCCAAGTAACCTTCTGGAGCCTGTGTCGCTCCAATAAAAATCAATTGCTCGTCCCTTATATGTACTGCCAGCTGACGCCTTGACACACTCCTGTAAAACAAATGAACGTTTTGCTCTAGAGGTCGAAACGACCCTAGATCGTACCATTGGATAGAGCTTTCCCGGCCGATTGTCGAGGGATGAGTCTCTGGTATAAATCCGATTGCTCCTAGCTGTGTTTCGTCGGGCGGCCTTACCACCACCACTCTCGATGTACTGCGCTCTTTAAGGGCGTTTTTCACCAGTCTCTTGTAGTCTGAATCATCGACTAATTGGATCGAGTAAAAGTCTAATTCTTGGGACGGAAAAGCTTCTTCACCCGGGCTTCCTTTAGTACCGCCCAGCTTAAGTTTAGCCACTAGTTCCCCGCCCATGTATTCTAGACGTCTGCCATTATGAAGCGGAACCGCTACGACATTGTTATAGCCTATTGTCTCGTGTAATAAAGTTGGACTATCTTGTTCTTGGGCACTACCATGTTCCGAATTATTCACATCGATTGTAGGTTCCTGAGTTGATAAATCTTCGCCCATTTTTTTGTTTCCTATTTATAAAATATGAATAACAGGTTAGCCTTTTTTGGCAAGGGCGGCTTTTATGAAAGCCATGTATAGCGGATGTGGGCGGTTAGGTCGGCTCCGGAATTCGGGGTGGGCTTGGGTGCCCACAAAAAATGGGTGACCAAGAGCCTCTACCATTTCCACCAACTTGCCATCTGGTGAAGTACCGCTAATCTTTAGGCCCCAAGCTTGGTATTGATCGCGGTATTTATTGTTGGCTTCGTAGCGGTGCCGGTGGCGCTCCACAATTTCGGCCTGGCCATAAACTTTTCGGGCAATTGTACCCCGCTCTAGGGCACAAGCCCAATCGCCTAAACGCATAGTTCCACCGGTGTTTTCCTTGCCAACTTGCTCGGCCATGGTGCTAATTACCGGGTCTTGGGTTTGGCTATTAAATTCGGTGGAGTTGGCTTTGGCCAGCCCGGCCCGCCGGGCCATAGCAATTATCGAGACTTGCATGCCCAGGCAAATGCCTAAGTAAGGAATTCTATTCTCATAAGCATAAGTGGCAGCCCAAATTTTGCCTTCGGAACCACGACTACCAAAACCTGGTAAACCAACAATGCCGTCTATATCAGCTAGTTGAGTGCGATATTTTTTGTCTTTTTCTAAGGCTTCGGCGTCAATCCAGCTAATATCCACATTAACGTCGTTAGCCCAGCCAGAGGCTCTAAGAGCTTCGGTGAGAGACATATAGGTATCTTGGTTATCGAGGTATTTGGCGATGACCCCAATTTTAACGTTTTTACGATATTTAGTCAGAGCACTTTTGACCATCCGATTCCAGGACGTTAAGTTAGCAGTTTGAGCCCGAACTCCCAACCGACCGGTAATCACGTTACCGATACCACTATCTTCTAGTGTCAGGGGAACTTGGTAGATAGTTTGAGCATTAGGCAGTAGCACCAGGGCCCGTTGGTCAACCCCAGAAAACAAACTCAGCTTTGTTAGGATTGATTTAGGCGGTTTAACTTCTGAGCGAACTACTAGCACATCTGGCACTATGCCCAGGCCTCGCAGTTCCCGTACGGCATTTTGAGCCGGTTTAGTTTTGAACTCTCCACTAGCACCTAAGTACGGTACGTAGACAACGTGCACAAACAGGCAATCCTCGGATGGTAATTTCATAGATAGCTCGCGGATAGCTTCTATAAAACTCAGGGACTCGTAATCGCCGACGGTACCGCCAACTTCGGCAATGTGAATGTCAAAACCTTTGCCAGTTTTGACGATAGTTTCCTGAATATGATTAGTAACGTGTGGAATAATTTGGACGGTTTTCCCGAGGTATTTACCAGCTCGCTCGGCTTCGATTACCTCCCGCAAGATTCGCCCGGACATCATGCTGCTGGGCTGGGTTAACTCGATATCCAAAAATCGCTCGTAGTGACCAAGGTCTAAATCGGTCTCGGCACCGTCGCGGGTTACAAAGCACTCGCCGTGCTCGGAGGGGTTAAGTGTACCGGCATCGACATTTAAATAAGGGTCGCACTTTTGAATGTTTACGGATAAGCCACGGGCTTTCAAGATAGTGCCGATAGAAGCAGCGGTGATGCCCTTGCCAACGCCAGATAGCACGCCGCCGGTTACAAACACATACTTGGTATTAGCCCTGGCTCTAGCCACTGCTTACTCGTGCTCCCTCTTAAATTAACTGCTTAAAATATAACATAGAAAGGATGACTGATATAGAGATCTTGGCTCTAAAAATACTTGACTTGTTAAGTATTCTTAGAACTTAGCCTGTAGTAATTCGTAGGCCTTGTCTTTTTGGGAATCTTTGCCGGCCTGAATGTCGGCATCAGAGTTACTGACCGTAACATCTGGGGTAATCCCCTGTTTATCGATGTTTTTACCATTAGGTGTGTACCAACGAGCAATGGTGATTTTGAGCTCTGAACCATCTGGCAAGTTTTCGACTTGCTGAACACTGCCCTTCCCGAAACTTTTTTCGCCGATTAACTGGGCGATGCCATTGTCGTGCAAGGCCCCAGCAGTGATTTCGCTAGCACTGGCGCTGCCGGCATCGATTAATACAACCGTTGGTAAGCCTTTTAGTAAATTTCCGCCACTGGCATATTCGGTACTAACTACGGTGGTGCCACGGCGTTCTGAAACAACTGTCTTGCCTTTGTCTAGCCATAAGCTGGAGACACTAACGGCTCCATTTAAGTAACCACCGGGGTCGCCGCGTAAATCTAGCACCACGGCCTTAACATTTTTGGCTTTAAATTCTTGGGCGGCTTTAGTGGCCAGCTCGACGGTGTCGTTACTGAATTGGCTGATTTTGAGATAGCCGATGTCGCCGTCTTCTTGATATTTAACACTCGGAATTGTGATTTTTTCGCGAGTGATGGTTACATCGAATGGTTTGTCGCTACCCCGGACAACCGTTAGCGTAACTTTGGTGCCGGCTTGGCCACGAATTTTACTAACCACCGCATCGACACTCATGCCCTGGGTAATTTTGGTATCGACGGCGGCAATGATGTCTTTGGGTTTCAGGCCGGCTTTGGCGGCCGGATAACCTGAGAGTGGTGAGACGATTACAATATTATTTTGGTCGTTAGTGCCTAGCTCGGCACCGATGCCGGTAATGGTGCCACTAAGCGCGTTATTAAAGGTTTTTGCGTCGGTAGTATTGAAATACTCGGTGTAAGGATCACCGGCGGCGTTAACTAGGCCGGTTTTAAGCCCATCGGTTAGTTTTTTCTGATCTAGATTACCATCAAAATCGTTTTTTAGGATTGAATAAACCGAATCGACTGACGAGTAATCCAGCGGGCTTGAGCTCGTGCCGCTGATCTGTTTTGATTCCCAAATCCGAATGTTTCCTCGGCCAACCGCCATGCCAGTTCCAAAGATCACAGCTACCAGCACTAGGCTGGCGATAATTTTTTTAAATGACCAGCGCCGATGGCCGGACTCAACATAATGCTCCTCAGGTTCTGAATGCACCCTTAAATCCCCTCTTTGTTATTAACATTAACACTTATTATAGCTTATGGTTTGAACAGATTTCTAGAAGTATATGTAATGCAGTGACTGGGCGGTGCCGGTATCAACATGCATGCGACTGAATTGGCCATGAATGACATTGTATTGGCTAACCTCGATTGAGCCGTCGGAGTTTACGGACTCCACGTAGGCCACGTGGCCCAGCCAGCCCATACCGTCGTTGTGCCCCCAGACCACCACGGCGCCGCTCTGGGGATCGGTGCCGTTAGGAATGTGATAGCTATTGGCGAGATTTATCCAGTTGTAAGCGTTGGCATCCTCGGAGCCCCAGTACGGCATATGGTGGCCGGTAGAATCGACTTTCCAGGCTACATAACTTACACATTCTCGGTTATACATTCCCCAGCTGTCAAGGCGGGTGTCTTGGTAGGCATTAGCCCACTCCGATGGATAGCCGCCGTTGCCGGCCTCACCAACCCCGTAACTAGTTATGCCACCACGGCGTAGATAGGCCGCGTAGGCCGCCGCCTGCTGAGCTCGGAGTGAAGCAATCTGGGCATTATTATTTTTGATTTGAGCATCATAAGTGGCTTTTTGGCCTTCGGTATAACCAAGTAGCTGGGCCTGCTGTGATTCATCGGCCTGAAGCTGGCTTTGTTGACTTTGCTGGTCTTTTAGCAAATCCTGCTGTTGATGCTGCTTAGATTGAAGCTGGGCTTTAAGTGAATCTATCTTCTCAACCGAGCCCTTAATCTTATTCGATACCGAATTGCGATATTCTTGCTTATTCACAAAATCGCTTAGGTTTTTACTGCTGGCTAGTACTTCTAGGGTTGAAACATCGCCCTCCAGATACATGGTCTTAATATTTTCGCCTAAGACTAGCTTCTCGTGGTCGAGCTCGGCTTGAGCAACATCAATTTGCTTTTGTAATGAGTCTATTTGGTTTTGAGTAGCTACAATCGCCGATTGGAGTGAGTCGATTTTAGCGTTCAGGGCGTCGACGGCTTGTTGATAACTAGCGGCTGTGGCCGCTAAGGAGTTAGCTACCGCCTGGTTGGCGGCGTTTTGCTCTTTTAGAGCTTGGATTTGCGTATCAAATTGGTCGGCTTTAACTTGGCCACTTATCAAAGTTGCGCCAACCAGCAAAACTGAGGTCAATATCGTAAAAATAAGAAATTTAGTTCGGACCATATTTAGATTATATTTTTGTTTTTGAATTAACTCTTTAATAATAGCATACCCCTATATTTATCAACCCCATTTATCCACAGTTTGTAATAGAACGGTGGTTAGGTGCCCATTTAACCCTTATTAATTAATTATTTGAGATTGTTTATTGTCTGTTAAGTCGTAAGTACCGCCGTGTCGCTATACCGGAAGAAGCGGCACCGATTAGTATACCAACCGCGAGTTGGATGGTCAAAATTGAAGCTAGATGGTTTGAAAAGTAACGACTAGAGTAACCGATGTCGAGTAAACCAAGGCTGCTAGCTTGCAGGGTTGAGCTAGCGATTCTAAATAAAGACCAACAAACAATTAGCGATATGCTGGCGGCGATAGCTCCGTAAAGCATGGTCTCGACAATAAAAGGACCCCTGATGTAAGCCGTACTGGCACCCAGCAAGCGCATAATAATTAGCTCGTCACGGCGATTAAAGATCGCCATTCTTATAGTGTTAAAGATAATTAACATAGAGATAATAATGAATACGATGATGCCAACAACACCAGCCTGTTGAAAGAAGTGAGTCGCCGAAGTTATCTTATCGATGGCAACTTTACGATCACCGGAATAATTGGTGGGGTCAGATTGCAGCGCTACTTGGGCGGGCTTATCCAAAAAATCCTGAATGTCTTGAATTCTATTAGGGTTGAGCGGCTTAATAGTCAATGAAGCCGGCAGTGGATTATCGGTGAGTGAAATAGCCGCCAAAAGGTCTGGGTTGTTGGCGTTTTGTTGTTGGTATGCCTTTAGAGCTTCGTTTTTTGAGGTATAACTTAGGGATTTAACGTTTGGCAGCTGTTTGAGTTTAGTAATTTGATTGTCCAGTTGGGATTTCGTAACAGAGTCTTTTAGATGCTCAACCACATCGATGTGGCTGGTTAGGTCATTGATAGTGTGGGTAAAGGTGGCGTTAGCCACGATGGCGAATAGCAGAATCGTAAGGGTTATGGCCATCATGGCAATGGCGGCGATGGCTAGCCAAACGTTGCGACCAAAGTTGACCACTCCGTTTTTGATAATTCGTTCAAGTGTTATGTACTTGTGATCTTTCACTGATTGCCTCGGTACTGGCCGACTGCTCTATCTGACACGATGTGGCCGTCTTTTATAGTTACGACTCGGCGTTTAAGGGTATTCACGATTTCCTGATTGTGTGTAGTTAAAAGTACCGTGGTGCCAAAGCGATTAACTTTTTCCAGCACTTTAATAACGTCCCAGGCGTGCTTAGGGTCGAGATTACCAGTTGGCTCGTCGGCAATCAGGATTTTGGGTTGGCGAATAATTGCCCGGGCAATCGCCACCCGTTGGCGCTCACCACCGGATAACTCTAGGGGATAGGCGTCCTCTTTACCTTTCAGTCCCACTACATCTAAAACTTTTGGAACAGTGTGGCGGATTTCGGCACTACTAATGCCAGCAATTTCTAGAGCAAATGCTACGTTCTCAACAACCGTCTTATTATTAAGCAGTTTGAAATCCTGAAATACTACCCCGATTTTTCGCCTTAGTAGTGGCACGTCTTTGTCCTTGAGGTGTTCGTAATCAATGCCACCGACAATAATTTTGCCACTGGTCGGTTTTTCCTCGCGGGTTAGCAGTTTAAATAAAGTGGACTTGCCGGCACCAGATTGGCCGACGATTATCACGAATTCTTTAGGCTCGACATGCAAACTTATGCGCTCCAGGGCTGGACCTCGGCGGTTATAGGACTTGGACACCCTATCCAATAAAATCATTAGCTTAAGTATATCAGATTGGGCTTGTGCTTAGACAGTGGCCAGCCAGGCGTTGATTAAGGGGTCTAACTCACCGTCCAAAACTTTTTGGACATCGCTGGATTCATACCCACTGCGGGTATCTTTGACTTGTTTATATGGGTGAAGAACGTAGTTACGAATCTGGCTACCGAACTCGGCCGATTGGTTGGGGCCTTTAACATCGGCTAGCGTCTCGGCATGCTGTTCTATCTGTAATTGAGCTAGTTTGGAGCGTAAAATTGTCATAGCGGTTTCTCTGTTTTGAAGCTGACTACGTTCGTTTTGAATGGCTACGGTTATACCGGTTGGCAAATGAGTAATCCGCACAGCACTGTCGGTGGTATTTACACTTTGTCCACCATGACCACCAGCTCGGTAAACATCAACTTTTAGGTCTTTTCCATCAATTTCGACTTCGTTTGGCTTATCTATCATTGGTAAAACTTCGACTTTAGCAAAGCTGGTCTCGCGGCTGGCTGCCGAATTGAAAGGGCTCAGTCTAACTAAACGGTGCACGCCATGCTCGCCGAGTAATTTGCCAAACAAATATGTGCCGTCAGTTATTTCAATGGTGGCACTTTTGATGCCGGCTTCTTCGCCGGCCGATAGTTCAACTGTTTTTATGGCCAATTTATGGCTTTCGGCCCAGCGAACATACATTCTAAGTAACATCTCGGCCCAGTCTTGGGCGTCGGTACCGCCGGCACCAGCATGAATACTTAATATTACATCGTGGTCGTCATACGGGCCTTTAAACTGCAGGTCTTTTTTAAGAATTTTAAACTCAGATTCCAAATTTAATAATTTAGCCCCAAGCTCCAACTCTAAACTACTGTCCCCGAGCTCAATTAATTCCTGTAACTCGCCGATTGCAGCCGTAAGCTCATGCCATGGCTTAACTTTGGACACAAGCGACGAAACTTGTCTGGAGATTTCCTGGGCGTGTTTATTATCCTGCCAAAAAGTCGGCTCGGCCATTTCGGCTTTTAGTTTTTGGATAATTGTTTGTTGATCACCAATCTTCAGTTGTTGGCTAAGAGTCTGAATTTCTTGGTTTAAAGTTTCTAGTTTTTGAATTAGCTGTTCCATAACGGCTGAACCTGTTCACACAGCTTATCGGCTAACTCCCGCGAGCGGCTGCCGCCACCTAATACCCCCAAGCCGCCGATTTTATCACTAAACATTCGCTGGCTAGCTTCTTTTATACGGCCGGTTGATACGGAGCGGATTCGCTCTGGGATTGCCTCGTAATCATTAACCACTTGGTCGAAATAATAACGCCCTGTATAGCCGGCCATAGTGCCGGATACGGTTTGAGCACTACGTTGGTGTCGGCCCAACCAGTACTGCTTGGCGGCTTCTAGGTCTTCCGGTGTAATATCGCCCTGCTTTACCCGGGTTAGCTCCCGCGTAATAATTTCAAATAAGGCCGGGGCGTTTTTATTTATAACTTGAGCCGAAAACCACCAGCCAGTGACTTTCTTCATAATATCTACCCCCGAGCCCATGCTATAAACCAACCCCCGCTCACGGGCTTCGCCCAAAACGCGAGAATACAATGTTGCTGTAAGCATGCCGTTAACGAGTTCTAAAGCGTCCATGTCGTGATCATTAAATCTAGTTAGAGCAAAGGTTTCTAGTTCAAAGTAAACGTTTTTGACAGATGGACGGGCTACAAATACCGGCTTATCAAGATTTATTGGTCGCTCGTCTGGCAGTTCTATAAAACTTCGGCCTTTTGGTAAACCAAAAGCCTCTAACATTTTTTTGATGGCGGCTGTACGGCCCGACATATTGCCGGCAATTACAAACCGTAAATTATTTGTGGTATGAGTACTGGCGTAGTGGTCTATAAGATCTTTTCGTTTAACATTTTTAATTTGTTTGAGTCGTTCGCGATCGGTCATGGCAAGTAGGTTGTGGGCTTCGCGGACGGTTAGGCTCAAAGTTCTAAAGTGGTTATTGGACCTAGCGGTCAGCTCGTCTCTGACATTGCCGTACTCGGCTTTAAACTCATCATTTAGAAATAGCGGCTTGCTGATGGCAGTAATCATCAAATCCAAGATGCGCTGCCATTCAAAGTCAGCACACTCGGCTTCATAAGTTATGTGGTACAAACCAGTACTGGCGTTGTTGCCGGCGCCATTTTTTTCGAACTCGGCTTGAAACAATCGGGCTTTGGGTATAAGTTGATTAGCCCCTAACAAAACATGCTCCATCAGATGCGGAACTTCCCATTTGGGCTTGTCGACTAAGTATTCACCTGCCCGAAAATTAAACTCAAAATCCATTACCGTAGCCCCGGGTACATCTATTAGCAGGCCTTTGGCACCATTACTAAGTTCAATTTCTTTTACGGTATGCTTCATAATTCGGCGATCTATTTACGCCGTTTTTTCTTGGTGGCTGGTTTTTTCTTGCGCTGGCGTTCAGCTTTCCGAGCTTTCTTGCGTTTGGCGTGGCTGCGGGCTTCTTCTTCCTCTTCACGTTTGGCCGACTTGAAGTCGGTTTCTTCGAAAGTTTCGGCTTTGGTGATTTGGCTGGCGTTGTTTACCGAACCTTGGGCCGCCCGAGTTAGGTCGGTTTCGACGGCCCGCTGCAAATCCATATCTACAGGCTGGGCGTGCAAAATCGAGCGAATAATGTCATGGCGTAAATTCTCCTGCATATCGTCGAAGATTTTTCCGCCTTGGCGCCGGTACTCCACCAGTGGATCGCGCTGGCCAACACTTATCCAATGGATGCCCTCTCGCAAATGGTCCATGTTTTCTAGATGTTGCATCCACAAGTTGTCTAGAACCTGCAGAAATACGTCGCGTTCAACTTTACGCATAGTGTCCGTAGTAAATAGTTGTTCTTGCAGTTGATACTGGCGCAAGGCGGCCTTTTCTAGTTCGACTTGGAATTTATCGGCTGGGTTATCGAACAGTTTATCCAAAACCTTATCGTCGAATGGAAAACTTTCGGTCAAAATATTCTCGTACATCTCGCTAGTCGATTCGGGATGATTAGCTAACATCTCGGTTTCCTCGACTATCATTTTTTTGATACGAGCCGAGATATCTTCGGCGTTCAGAATTTCGCGGCGCATTGAGTAAATGGCCCGTCGATGGCGGTTCATAACATCGTCGTACTGCACAACGTTTTTGCGTTGGTCAAAGTTAAAACCTTCGACTTTCTTCTGAGCCCCCTCAAGGCTTTTGGTAATCATCTTACTTTCTATCGGTGTTTCGTCATCAACTTTTAAGCGATCCATAATGCTGGCAATCCGGTCGCCACCATAAATTCTCATCAAATCATCTTGGGTCGAAACGTAAAACTGAGTTTTACCGGCATCGCCTTGACGTCCGGCTCGACCCCGAAGCTGGTTATCGATGCGCCGTGATTCATGGCGCTCACTGCCAAGTACAAACAAACCGCCTAAATCGGCCACGCCTTTGCCTAAAACAATGTCGGTTCCCCGCCCGGCGATGTTGGTGGCCAAAGTTACCGCCCCCTGTTCACCAGCTTTAGCCACAATCGCGGCTTCGCGCTCGTTATTCTTGGCATTTAGTACTTCGTGCGGGACCTTGGCGGCTTTTAGCATGTGTGAAATTACTTCGTTCTTTTCGATACTAACCGTACCGATTAAAACCGGCTGGCCGTTGGCTTGGTGTTGTTTAACTTCTTGAACAATCGATTTCATCTTGCCATTTTCGGTTTTATAAATCCTATCCGGCAAGTCCTGGCGGACAATTTTACGATTGGACGGCACTTCAATAACATCGATTTTATAAATTTGATGAAACTCTTCGCTTTCGGTCATGGCGGTTCCGGTCATACCTGCCAACTTTTTATATAAGCGGAAGTAGTTCTGGAAAGAAATGGTGGCTAAAGTCATGGATTCTTCTTGGACTTCAACTCCTTCTTTAGCTTCAATGGCTTGGTGCAGGCCTTCGTTATAGCGCCGGCCTTTAAGCAGACGGCCGGTAAAATCATCGACAATTACAATTTCGCCTTCTTTGGTGACCACATAGTCCTTGTCCCGGTGAAACAGCACTTGGGCCTTTAGTGATTGTTCGAGGTGATAGATGGTTCGCAAGTTCTCAGTGGCATAGAGATTTTTGATGCCCAGGATTTTTTCAACTAACTCTACTCCTGCATCTGTCAGAATTACGCTTTTACGCTTTTCATCTTTTTCGTAATGTTCAGTTTCTTTTAGGTTTCTGACGATTTTGGAAAACTGCAGATATGACGCCCCGCTAGCTGTGGCTGGTGCACTAATAATCAACGGTGTGCGGGCTTCGTCAATTAAAATTGAGTCGACTTCGTCGACGATAGCAAAGTGTAGGTCGCGCTGGCGCAGCTGGTCGACTTCGCGAACCATGTTATCGCGCAGATAATCAAAACCAAATTCATTGTTGGTGCCATAAGTGATATCGGCGCCGTAAGCCTCTTGGCGGGTTGCCGGACGTAGGTGCTGCATGCGCTTATCAAAGTGTTCGTTATTCTCGTAACTTGAGTCGAATATATACGATTCGTCGGGGATAATCACTCCGGTCGTTAGACCTAAGAAATCGTATATCTGGCCCATCCAACCGGCATCGCGCTGGGCTAAATAATCGTTAACTGTAACTAAATGAGCACCTTTACCTTCCAGGGCGTTCAAATATAGTGCTAGGGTGGCTACCAAGGTTTTGCCTTCACCTGTTTTCATTTCAGCCACATTACCTTCGTGCAAAACCATGCCGCCGATTAACTGAACGTCAAAGTGGCGCTGCTTTAGAGTACGGGTAGCGGCTTCGCGGACTACTGCAAAGGCGTCTTGCAAAATATCATCAACGGTTTCTTTTTCTAATCGCTTTTTAAGTAGGTCGGTTTGTTCGCGCAACTGCTTATCGGTCATTTTTTGGTATTTATCGGCAAGCGCGTTAATTTTTTCGGCACGTTTTCTAAGCCGCTTGATGGTAGCAGCTTGCGGATCACCTAGGACGCGCTTTAAAGACTTGGAATTAATAAATGCCGACAAACAGACCTCCGTATAATTTTTTGCGAAATATCTCTATATATTCTAACGCATGGCGCGAACAAACTCTACAGGCTGGTTTGACTATTTAGATATTTTTGCAGAGCTTTAGGCACTAACACCTGGCCATCTTTAGTTTGGCGGTTTTCGATTAGGGCGATTGGGATACGGCTCATAGCTGCCAAAGTACCGTTTAGGCTGTGTAGAAACTCAGTTTGACCATCGGTGTTTTTGTACCTGATATTTAGCCGACGAGTCTGGTAATCGGTTACATTCGAACAACTCATTAGTTCACGATAAGTTTTATCGAGCGGGCTGTAGTATTCGACATCAAATTTCTTATAAGCCGGAGCACCTAAATCACCAGCCGCAATTCGCACTATCCGGTATGGAATTTCTAACATTTGGCAGAATTCTTCTTCTAAAGCCACCATTTTTTGATGCCAAGCTTGGCTGTCCTTTGGCTTACAAAACACATAGAGTTCCAGTTTATTGAACTGATGAGTCCGAAATAGTCCCCGGTTGTGCCTGCCGTAAGCTCCACCTTCGACTCGGTAAGCTGGGCTTAAGCCGGCATATTGTAGAGGTAAGTCCGGTTCGGCGATTATCTCATCGGCATGATAGCCGGTTAACGGTATTTCGGCGGTAGCAATTAAATTTAAATCTTCGTCTTCAACTTTATAAATCTGTTTTTCTTGGCCACGGGCCGAAAAACCGGCACCTTCCAAGGTTTTTGTATTGACCATATGGGGAACCATCATTGGCACAAAACCGTGTTTTTTAGCTAACTCCATTCCCAACTGCGAAATGGCCAATTCTAGCTCTACAAGTGGGCCTTTTAAGAAGTAAAATTTAGCCCCAGCCACCTTGGCACCTCGCTCAAAATCAATCAAACCACGCGATTCTGCCCAGCTTAAGTGGTCTTGGACTTCGAAGCCTTTATCGCTGATATCACCCCAACTTTTTACTTGTTTACTGGCTTCTTCCCCGCCCTCTGGCGTATCATCCGGTATAACATTCGGGACTTCAGCCAGTAATTTGTCGTATTCTTCGTTTACTGGACTGAGTTGGGCTTCCAGCTGGCTGAGGGTATCCTTAAGCCTTTTAGCCTGGCACACTGCGACTTGGTCGGGCTTAGTACCTTTGGTTTTGTCGGCCAGTTGGTTCCGCTCGGCCCTAATTCGCTCAATTTCGCTCACCAGTTTACGACGGTTTTCGTCCAAACTAAGTAGTTTTTGGACATTGACTTTGTAGCCTTTGAGCTTGGCGCTGGTCTCTACCAGTTCGGCGTTTTCCCTAATAAATCGGATATCAAGCATGGCTTTATTCTATTTCTTCTTAGCAATAGCGTCTAGAGTTAATATGGTGCGGGCTTTGGCATAGGCACAATACTCACAGTCAGTGGCCTCTTTTGGCATATCGGCTTCTAAAACTTGTTTGATTTCTACTAAGGTCGGTTCAATCCAATTATCGCTACCTTTATAGGGGAAAACATTGGTCCGAAAATCGACTTTATTGAAAAAACCATCGGCTTTGCCGATTCCATTAGCGTAAACGAAGTAGCCAATATCGCTGACTTTGTGGCCTTCACCACGCAGTAACCACTGATAAACTTCCATTTGCCGGCGATAACTATCGTGCCAGCGCGACTCTTCCAAATCGGTAATTTCCTTATCTTTTGCGGTGGCTTTATAGTCAACCACCACCAGCTCGCCTTTGGGATTCACCCATACGTCGTCGACTCCCCCAGAAATCAGCAAATTGGTGGGTTTGTGAAGTCGCTGTACGCCTGTAAAAACGTGTCGCCAGCGTTCTAAATCTTTATGGGCAAACGGCTTGGCATCTACTTTGAATTCCACCTGCCAAGGATGTTGCTGGCCTTTAGCACGATAAATATCAAACTCGGTCTTTAATAAAGCATCGATGGCACTATTTATCAAAAAAGGCGGCGAACTGGGTTGGTTGATTTTGAGTCGTTGGGCCAACCAAAAGCAACGCCGGCAACGGACGAAGTTTTCAATCCGGCTGCGGCTAAGTTTATAAACCTCTGACTGCCCCGGCTTGTAAGCCGGGCTTCTCTCATACGCCATTACCCTTCAGTATAACAATATAGAAGAACGAGCCCAAAGGGCTCGTTCAAAAACTACTTACAACTATTTACTACTTAGTAGTTTCTATTTACGACCTGATGGTGACCAGCGAACGGCTAGGTTATACACCATATAGCCTAGGACCATGTAAGCCGCCATGGCGAACAGGGCCACCCAGTCAATGTACCAGTTGCCCGGGGTGTGGGTTGGGTTAGGGAAAACCGCCCGAAATGGCGCCAATAGCACATCGGTTGTGCTAAATGCCCAGTGAACAAAGCTACCATGAGCGCTGGTGAAGAAAAACTTCATAATTACGCGCAGGGTGAGCAGTAGTTCCGCCAGGTTGACGAAAAGATCCACCATTCTCGCCACCATCGATTTGTTAAGTTTATAGAAGTCCAGCATGGGTTCTCCTTTAGTTAATAAGCTCATGATAGTCCCGAGTCTGCAAATAAGCAACTATCTATCCACAATTTTGCATAAATTGCGAACACTAACCCTGTTAATTGTTGTATAGTTTACTATCTAGCTCATGTATTCTTTTATGGTCAAGACCAAAATAATGAGCGACTTCGTGCCATACAGTGTGACCAATGTTAGACCTTAGCTCTTCCATTGTCCGGCTAACCGCCAGCAATGGACCTTTAAATAGGCTGATTTTATCGGGCAAGAGTTTCAGACTGCCATTGCGGGCCGGCAGTGGCACGCCTTCGTATAAACCAAATAGCGTTTCGTTGGGATAAAGATTCAACCGAACCCGTTGTTCAGGCGTGGGCTGGTCTTCTAATATAAAAGCCACATTCTGTATTCGCTGGTTATATGGTTTAGGGATGGCTTCGATAGCCTGGCTCAACAGCTCTTCAAATTGGGTGTCACTAACTTCCATATGTTCTAGTTTAGCAATAAAGATTGCGGAATCGATTAGTGCAATTATGGCTTTTTGCCAAAGGTATCTCGTGGGTTTTCTTACTAAGCAGGCGTGGGAAAACGCACAGCAGGCCCGGCTAGTCTCGGCTATAGTTGGGCGAGTTATGGGAGGTTATAATGATAAAAAAAGTCATCAGCTTAACTATGGTAGTCGCTACCCTGATTGTGTACCTGCAGAGCCAGATGCAATCCAACGACCCGTTGTTTTTGTTTCTTTCTAATAATTTAGTCGTAAATCTTAGTTTGATAGGACTAGCCAGCTTTACAGTTTGGCTGAGTTTCCAAACCAAATTTAGAAATTCTTATATATATTGGCTAGTTAGCCGGCTGGCGGTTGTCCTGGTTATAGTGGGCTTAGCCGGTAGTTTATCGGCCAGCTTGGATCGCTATATTCTCGATGTCATAAAACCTTTGGACTACCTGATATTGCTAGAGACAGGAATATTATTTTCAATATGTGCGCTAACTTACGCACACCCGCCGGTTAGACTTAATTTGGCTGGCATACGCCGACAATGGAGCCGCCCAGTGCGTGAACCTTTATCGATCCCGAAATTAACTGTTAACGCTTCTAATAACCTACGGTTAAGCAACCAGGGTTAAAAGAATCTTCATAAACAAAAAAGGGGCCACGAGGGTCCCTTTAGTGCACGATAAGCTCGCCCTAAGGTCCGCTTACCGAAACGAAAAGTTCATTGCTGGGCTTTCCGTAATCACCTCACGATGACTATCTACAATTCTATTGGCAAGTAGATACATTGTCAAACGCTTGAGTTTATTTCATAAATGCTTGCGTTTTATTAACAGATGTTGTCCTGTGTATAAACTGTGTAGAAGATTAGTCTCCTATCTTGGATGTTTGATATATCACAGCGTATTTCTTAATGTCCGCTAAACTATATACAATGAGAGCCAAACGAATTATCTCAATCGACGACATGCGACCGAACGTGTTTGAAGCCCTCAAACGGGCTTATATCAAGCGTGGCGTCGTGCCCCGTCGGCTTCATTCCAAGAACATGGATCCCCAAGACCAATCCGCGGAGCAAACCCAGCAACCAGCTGAACCGGTCCGGGATACGGTTAGCCGAAATTTGGTAGGTTCAAACGGGCAGCCTCAGGACGGCTCAGAGACAACCAGCCAAAAACCGGGTCTCCGCCAATCATCACACGATTCTAAATCGGCCAAAGGTCCCGAAACCCTTACTGAGCTGACTGCAAAGTCTCAAGATATCCTGTTTGAGGTCTCAACTGTGTGGCCATTTACCTTATTCCCAGATACCGTCTGCCTTGACCGCGAAAAGCTAACCATCGCCAATCGCTATTTTTGGCGGGTAGCAAAAATAACTAGCACGCCTGTTAGCGAGATAATGACGGTTGAGGCCAATGTCGGACCGTTTTTTGGCTCAGTACACCTAACCTTTCGGTTTTTTGCTGATAACCAACGCACTGTTAACTTTTTGACGCGAAGCCAAGCAGTTCATCTTCAGCGACTATTGCACGGCTACATTATTGCTCATCGCCGCGAAATTGATACCACTCACGTACCTAAAGATAAGCTGATAACAATGCTGATCGAACTCGGCCAAGGTGCCCCCGATTAGTTTTTTTAGGGATGAGTAGCTGGTGGTGCCGCCTGGCCGGGTGGCTGAATAGCCGTGCCCCGATAACAGCTGACGCTATAAGGAAAATCTTGGGTCATCACATAATGATATGTAGTGATGGTTTTGCCATCCAATACAACTTGGCTAGTTAAGCCGTGGCATTCATCTAAGTCGCTGGTGGTCAGAATATTGCTGGGGCTCACTTGGGGGCCGGTAATCGGGAAGCCGTCGAGAGCAAACCCAATCACGGTTTTGACGGCGGTGTCTTTTATACAGCTAGATAGGGTGTGGTAGTGATAAGTGCTACTTTTCTCGGGGTGTCCACCGCAACTGTCTTGGACTTCCCAGGCGCCAGCGTCCCGCCCGCCAGCGTCAAAACCGTCGAACAAACTAGCTCCTGTGAGCATTATTCCGACCTGCCCGCCAATGCAGGTTGGGGTTCCATAGGTCGGTGCCGAATTTAGGGCAAAAGTGAAACTTTGGCCTTTGATGGTATTTGGGTTGCGGTCGTAGCTATAAGCCGGGTCGCTGGGGTTAATCGGGAAAACCCCGGTAGTGTGGTTGGGTAAATCGTTAGTGGTAACAGTCCTGGTAGTGCCCGAAACATTGTTGCTTAGCTGGGCTTGCCAAGTTACGGCTCCCTGCACTTTTAGTTTTTTGTTCAAATCATATTGAGTAGTACCCACAAACCAAGGCCCGCGACTGCCGGCTCCGCCGGCAGTGCCAGCTAAGTTTTGGGCGTAGGTTTGGCAGGCGTAAACTGAGCCAATTTTGGCGGCTGCCGAGGAATATTGGTTGTCACCAACCGGCAGAATACCGTTGGCATATTTATTACCGTAGTTTTTGGTTGAATCAAGCTGAATGCCCGGCAGATTGGCGGCTACGGTTGGCTTAACGCTGGTTTTGGTTGATGTTTTCAGGCTGGTAGAAGTAACTGCTTTTTTGGTGGATTGGCTCAAAACGTAGGCCGTAGCCCCAATCGCTAGTAATAAAAATATGATGGTTGCGACTATCATTAGTTTTTTGTAGTCTTTTTTTGGCGGCAAAATTAGTCTTTCGGTCTGCGGTAGGGCTTGTTCGGTAACATGGGCCGGTAAAGCTTCAGTTTCGGGGTCATTAGGTAGCTGGTCTAGGGCTTCTTGGGGCAGTTTGGCTTCCATCTCGGGGTCGTTTTCGATTTTTGGTTGGGTATTTGTTGGCTCCATACATAAGCATTTTAGCAAACTTCTCAAACAGCGGTAATTTATTGTCATTAGTATTGTTATTTTATAATTCTTATGCTATAATAGTGTTTATCTCTGGTGGATAAGAGCCCTGCTCCCGCCCGGGAGTACCTCATCACCACAACCATTCTCGGAGGTTTCCGTGAAATCATTCCTGTTGGTTTGCTCGATATTGCTGATTTTCTCGGCAACGGCTTCGGCCGGTAATACCGGAAACATCAGCACTGGCTATTCAACGAGCGGCACAACCAAGTTCGTAACCTTTACGGTCACACTGACGTCCGACAGTCACGCCTCCGCCCCTGGCGCGAGTGTGATGTTTTCAGACTGCCGCGCCGGACTCGGCTTGCCAGTTGGTCCAGAACCAAGCTGGTCACAGCACAACGCTGGGAACTTGCAGGTGAACAAAATCGGCAACGTCCAGTGGGATGTCAACCGGCTACCGCCGGTCGGCTCCAAACCACTGATCGCTCAACTCCGATTTGCAATTCCGCGACATTCACTGCCTTATAGCGTCTGTCTGCGCGAAAGTGGCGTGCAGTTTTCGACTGGCTATCGCTGGTCGAGCAACATGCGGTTCTTCCTGAAGCCACGCGTGTAGTGAGGTACAACAAACCGGGGAATCTCCATATCGGAGATTCCCCGGTGCTACACCCTAGAAATGGGTTTTTTTATTACTTTTCTACGAAAGTCAGGGCTTGGCCCGGCTTGCCGGCTCGGCCGGCACGGCCAATTCGGTGCACATAATCATCGTAGGTATTAGGCGTGTCGTAATTGATTACGTGGGTGATGTCTTTAACATCTATACCACGGGCTGCCACATCAGTAGCTACTAGGATATTTATGCGATTGTCGCGGAAACTATCTAGGGCCCGCTGGCGCTGGCCCTGGCTTTTACCACCGTGCAAACTGGCGGCTTTAAAGCCCCTAGCAATTAGTTCTTTGCTTAGCCGCTCAACACCGTGTTTTGTTTCACCAAACACTAGGACCTTTAAGGCCTCTTGGCTAATCAGTGCTGTATGCAAGCTGTCGATTTTTTCAGTTTTTCCGCTGTAGCGGACTACGTCCTGGTTGACGTTTTGGCTGGTCTCACCGGCCTTAACGTTAATCACTACCGGTTCGGTGGCAAAAGTTTCAATCAGACTATTAATTTCCGGGCTGATAGTAGCACTAAAAAAGAAGGCTTGGTGTTGGTTAGGCATTTCTTGCAAAATTGAACGAACATCAACAATGAATCCCATGTCTAACATGCGGTCGACTTCGTCTAAAACCACCATGTCACAGGCACTTAAATTAAGTGTTCGCTGTCTTAGGTGGTCTTTGATACGGCCCGGTGTGCCAATTATCAAACGGGGGTTATGTTTTAGGGCGGTTAATTGGCGTCCCATAGGAGTTCCGCCTATCAATAAAGCACCTGATAAGCCACTGCTTTTGGCCAAGATTTTACACTGTTCTTCAATCTGAAGAGCCAATTCGCGGGTGGGTGCAATTATTAGGGCCTGCGAGCTAGGCTGGTGCATAAGTTTGTTCAATATTGGCAAGGCAAAAGCCGCTGTTTTGCCGGTGCCAGTGTTGGCAATGCCCACCACGTTACGGCCTTCTAGGCCCAAAGTTATGGTTTTATCCTGGATTTCCGAAGGAGTAACGTAGCCTTTAGCGGTTACGTTGGCTTTTAAAAGTGGGTGTATGGCAAAGTCGGCGAACTCATGCTGGTGCACATAATCGCTAGCTATCTGTAGTTCGGCCTGTTTGATAAATCGCTCGGGGTTAATGTGCTGTTTGCGATTGCCCCTAGCCGGACGGCGACTGGGGCCAAAACTTTGGACTCCCGGCCGGCGTGGCTTAGAACGATAATTGTTTTTATACATAAAAAAAGAATCCTTATTATTGTTTAGTTTAACTAACTCTTGCTTGCTTGAAGTCGAGTTAATTAGCCTCTAAACCCGGATTCAATCTGAACAATAACTATATTTTAGCACAAGTTTAATAAAAACGCTACTGCCGTTTGCTCGGTCTTCGATGATTTATCAGCTAATGCTCAAGTTTAATAGCACTAAAGCTTAACTCATAAAAAGGCCAGTCCTAGGCCCCTTTATTGATGTGTGCGAATTATCACACTTTATCGATAGTTTAAGGAGTATTCTGCGTTTATAAATTAACAATAGAAAAGGCAAACAAAAATGGCTGAATCAACCGAAACAAGACCAATTGATGGCGACCCATACCTGGCTTTCATCATAAATAGTGGATCAGAAACCGACCGTAACCCCGTATTGTCAGTCTTAGTTGAGGCTAAAGACATCGCTCTGGGTGGTTTAAATTTCTTGCGCCAGCACCCGGTTGGTTCGCTCGAAGTTGGTGGTGCCTTGGCCGCAGCTGGTTTGCTTAAAAGTTTTCAAAAACACCCCCACCCGGCCCACTAAATAATAGGGGGGCGAACTTAAGTCGCTATTTACTAGCGAGCTCTTGAATAGACTGAGAAGATTAGAACAACTGCACCTAGTATGCGGCGGAAAAGGCTACGCCCCTGGAAAATTTCCAGCCAGGCCCAGACAAAAATCGCCCCAAAGGCCAGTGTCTCGAACAATTTGTGGGCCGTACCGTGCTTAAATATCTTCTCTAAAACTGTAGCTACAATCCAAGTCCAAAGTGCCCCGTTCGGCCACTCCCAAACTACACCCCTACCCCTTTTAGCCGAAAATCGCTTTACCATAACAGCATTGTAGCCCACTACACATGTAGTATTCCATTTTAGGTCTGCAATAATTGCCTACGTGTTATTTACGATTGAGGCAGGATTTATTTTAAACTGAAGCATCTTTGCTGACTCTCTCCCGCCATCACCGCCTTTTCTTTGCATTCCGACTCTTCCAATAGATAAATTGCCCTGTTTTGTGATTCTCACCTCACCCTCAGCGTAATAATTCATGACTATCGACATTGGGAGAAAGGACCAAATTTTCCGTGACTTTAAGTATATAAGCATCCAGCCTGCGGCGAATTTATCTGTTCCTTTTAAGATATCGGTGAGAATCATTATTTTGTTACTCTCAAAGAAATTGAGTATTTTTTCTTGTTCGTCGCTACCCATTTCATTAAGATACATCCGCCGTTTATCTTTCGTGTTACGCACGTATGGCTCTTTTTCACCTGTGAAATACTTTAAGCATTCCGCAACGTCTTCGGGTACCGCCCACATATCTACATACTTTGATATTTTTCTCTTATCGATTTGGTTGAATCCAACCGGATTAGACACGAGCTTAATAGATATGTTCTCGGCAGCAATAAGATCTTTAATATATATCTTGATCTTGACCTGAACATCGGCTTTATGCGAACCAGTGATCTGAATCGCTTCGATCAATTCGATCTTTTCTAAATCGTAGCCCATTATATATAACCAGTTTTGTGCGTCGAGATCTTGTCTCCAGTTATTGAATTTATTTACAACGTCTTTTTCATTTTGAAATCCAGCTATAGCGGTAGCTGACCCCCTTTTTACTAAGATTGAAATGTTGTCAGTCATTCTGAAAGGTAAGACCGAGATTTATGAGCTGAATGTTTTTATGATCTCCGGCTTTTACTAATAAGTTCTTTTTAACTATAGCCGGATAAGCATTAATAACTTCTTTAAATATCAATTTGAGCACAGGCATAGTAACGCTGTCACCAAATTGTTTATAAGCAAAGGCTCTTGTCGCCGGAAGATTAAAAGATTCAGGGAATCCTTGCATTCGAGCACATTCACGTGGAGTAAGTTTTCTAATTTTCCCATCAACAAGATACGCTCCTGTTTTACTGGCAGCCCCACCACCATGTGCCGATAAAGTTATACCGGCTGCGTCAATCGAGTATATTCTCTCACCCTGTCCACCTTTGTTGATTGTTCCGATTTGTTTAGGCCTTCTCCTATCAAGAATAGTAAAGTTCTTGACAAGTTTAATGTCTGTTCTAGTAATGTAGTTTTCTTGTGGCACAGGACCTTTCTCAAGTATGTCCCTTACAGTTTGAGTCTCTTTGAATTTAGTTGGGAATGCAAACTTCTTAACATTTAGGTCTTTCCTAAAGGCAATGAAATATATTCTTTCTCTGGCTTGAGGCACCCCGAAATCACTCGATCTAAGTATTTGATAGTTCACTCTATAGCCCAGATCATCCAGTGTTTTCAGAACAACTCTCAGCGTTTTGCCACCGTCATGCCTGGCAAAGTTCTTAACATTTTCAAGAAATAATATTTTAGGTTTGTGGTGTTGTATTATTCTGGCAATGTCAAAAAACAGAGTGCCCCTCGTATCCTCGAAGCCCTGTCTTTTGCCTGAGATGCTAAACGCCTGACACGGGAAACCGGCACAAAGGACGTCGTGCTTTGGAATTTCTGACGCGTCGATCTTTGTAATATCACCAAAGGGTATCTCTCCAAAATTCTTTTGATAAGTAGACTGGGAGCGCTTATCCCATTCAGAACTATAGATACAAACCCCGTCATATCCCTCTAATGCTAACCGAAAACCGCCTATTCCTGCGAATAGATCGATAAAAGTAAACCCTCTCATTGGCATAATTATACCCCTGTTACAGCTATAAATATAGTTTATTTATGATACCGCTATTGGTCAGAAGTTTTAGGCTCTACTCGTGAGGCTTTAAACATATCCGCGCCATTGTCTTCTAGCATACGATCAAGGGTGTCATGGTCGTATTGTAATTTAATAAGCCCGGCCATTTGAAAAGCTTTATCTCCCAAGCGCATGCGCCGGGCTATCGCATCACTTTCAAAGGCTGCGACTGTAGCCCTAGAAGCGATGACACCAACTGCACGTTCTGTTCGTTCATGAAACCTATCGAACAATTCCGCTATTTCCAGCGGTAAGTTTAAAAATATTCTGTGATCTAAGATAGGATCCCACTCTGATAAGTTCCTATCAAACTGGGTTATTTGGCCAAACTGATTTGCAGCCACTAACATGTGGTTTTTTTCTGTATAAACAGCTGCTGCTGCCTCTACCTCGCCTTCGTCCGATTCAAAAGTAATTGTGTGCTTATAGCCTTCGGCTTGAGCTTCTTCAAATTTCATAAAAAAATTATAACCCTGTTATTGGAATAAATACAGCCAGATTTATGTAAATACTTAATAAGTTAAGTATTGCCTGCCTACATCGTTTGGGTAAACGTCGGCTAGTATGCCGCCGAGTCCGGCCAGTACTGGTTAAGCTGCACTTTCTTCTAACGCCAGCTCTCCAAGGGTCTGTAGCAAGCTAAGCCGAGCATCATACAGATATTCCATACGAACTGAATTTTGTTCTCCAAGCGGTTGTTCGGCCGGCGTTAACATATGAGCTCTAACTTCGGCTTCTAGCCTGATTGCTTTAGCTGGATAACAAGAAAAGCTGTCTAGCTGAGCATTAATCCAATGAATGTCCTCGGGGTGCATTCGGTTACCCAGGAAGGCGTAACCATTGTGCCCAACATGTGTATAGGGTCTAGCCATGATAAGCGGACATTATATGCCTGCCAAGTAAATTAATAAAGCCAGGGCTTAATCGGAGCTAAGTTCAGATCGCCAAGCTAATACTGGAATGTATGATGGGTACTGCCGGAGAGTCAGAGTAGCTGGTTCACCATTATCAAAATGTGAGGCTAGTTCGGTTTGGAAAAATGGAAGAATCAAGGAGTGAAAATTAGAATCATTAGCCAACTTGGCAACTAAGTTAGGGTTGATTGCTGCCGGGTCCTTGGTGAAATCATCAACCATATATATGACAGCCCCGGTGTCGTTTTTTAAATTTTTAGCTAAGATTAGCCGCCCAATGATAATATTATGGTCAAAGTAAATCTGCCCGAAATGGGAAACCTCGGGTTCTGGACCAGAGTTATCTAGCATCGATAGTTTTATTGCCTCAACTGCCATATATAAAAGTAGAGTATAGCTCCATTGGGTGAAAAAAAACAGATTGTTTGACGTATAATTGAGATATGGAACAGCAAGATATAAACCTGAATTACACCAGCCCGGTGGTAACTACCGACGGTAACGTGGTGATGATAAGTGACCAAGGCGTACCGACACTGGTTTTCTTTCAAGCCCGCCAACAGCACGATGGCCACTTACACGGCGACGTAGTCTCGGCCGTACGCTTAAACAGCCTAGACGAGCTAGAGCAGTTAGCTAAATCGATTACTAAGACTGTCAAAGAACATAACAGCCGTGAACCATAACTAACCTAACTATCCCAGCTGAAGCCGTTGCCAAAGTGGCCGTAGCGGGCGGTTTGTTCATATTGGGGCTCTAGGAGATTTAACTGGTTGATTATAGCTTTTGGCCTTAAATCGTAACCACTGACCAGGTGTGTTTTGCCATCGATTTTAACCGTGGCTTCGACTGGCTGAGCTACGCCAATTGCGTAAGCCAGATAGCAATAAACTTCTTTGGCTTTTGTTTTTTGGAGATAGTCTACAGCTATTCGCCGGGCCATATAAGCCGCCGAACGATCAACCTTAGAGGCATCTTTGCCACTAAATGCCCCGCCGCCAATCGGAATTTGCGGCCCGTAATTATCAATTACTAACTTACGACCGGTCAGACCGGTATCGGCCTCAAAGCCACCCTGCATCCAGTCGCCTGAAGGGTTGGCATAGACAGTTACTTTATGGGTGTGTTTATTGTCTGCTAGCCAATTTTTAACGGCGGTGGTGAGTTTGGCCTGTGGGGCATGCTGAAAACTGGCAACAACAGTAGTAACTTTGCCATCCTTAAGAGTTACTTGAGTTTTACCGTCGTGTGGCCAGGTTTTGTATAAATATTGGTTGAGCCGGCGAGCTAAGACAACTTCTAGTGGCAGGTGCTCGGGCGTTTCGGCGGTGGCATAGCCGACCATAATTCCTTGGTCGCCGGCACCGCCAGTGTCCACACCAGAAGCGATTTCCGAACTCTGTAAGACTATTTTTGAGCGAAAATCTACATCACCAGCCAACCGCTTGATGATTGGCTTGATGTCTATTTGTTGCTTGGAAGTAACCTCGCCAACTACAAATACGTGTCCGTGGCCGCCAATGGCCTCGATGGCGACTCTAGCCTGCGGATCGACCGTTAAATAGGCGTCGAGCACAGCATCGGATATTTGGTCACATAGTTTATCGGGGTGTTTGGGTGAAACACTTTCGGCGGTTTTGTAACTAGACATAAAAAATCCTTTCTTTTTTAGCAAGAGAAAGGATTGCAGTTTGATACATATCTTCCCTTGCGGGCTAGATTTACCACCTTGGCGGATGCTAGGTTGGCGACAGCTAAACAAGCTAGGACTCTGACTGCACTCTTGATATTAAATTGTTAACCTTATTATTATACCCTGCTATAAATTCTTCAGCCGATTATTGAAAATACTTAACCGATTAAGTATTTTAGATCTTGGCATAAAGTTCGGTATGGCCGTTATTTGAATATAAAGCCATCCCTGACCGCCGGGCAGCTTCGGCAACGGCTAAGGCACTGCCTGGCATATATCGATCATGGGTTTCGATAGCCATAACTTCGGTAGTCCCGAGGAGCGGATCCATGACTCCAGACTCAAACAGGGTTTTCTCGGCACCTTCGATATCAATTTTTAGTAGACCGATTCCGTCTTTCGCGAAAGGCAGGATTTCGCTTGGTGTGATTGAGTGATTATAAGCTTCTGTTTCAATATCGCCCTGTTCAGCCGGAACGAATCTATACCCGGCATGGTTATTTTGGGAGATGCCGGCTGGCATTACCATATCTACCCTTCCTACCCGCGGTGCTAGTGCCGAGTTAGCAGTGCTTATCTGGCCGTCGTAGGCCAGGGCATTGGTCTCTAGATAATAATAATTGCGGCTATGCGGTTCGATAGCCAAAACTGACGATTTTGGATAGCGGCTAGCAAAAAAGGCCGCCGACAACCCCACATTTGCCCCTAAATCAACGATTTGCCGCCCAGCAATCCGCTCATCTATTTTATTAGGCATTTGGTAGACCTGTTTACGGACAATCTCTATTAAGGTACTGATATCGGAGCGAGCCGTAGTGACGGTTGCTGGTTGGCGAAATACCTGATGATTCTTATATATAAGCTCACTTTCACGGACTGGATGGTGAAATTCGGAGTCGTAAACTACTTTAGCGGCCTGAATTAGGCCTAACTCACCGATTACGGCGGCTAATGTTTTGGACCGACGAATCAAGCGTTCTAGGCCATAATCTTGGAACGGTGTCGGAGTAACTTGAGCTCCTTCGTAGTTAATGGATGCTGATGACATAAACAGGTTATATCATTTATGCAAACAAAAGGCTAGTGTATTGCGTTAATGTTTAATATATGTTGTAGAAATGCTATTAAACTATTGACTTAATATTAGGTCAAACGTTACTATCAAATCGACACCAGTGGAGATTAAACCTTCTGCTGATGGCACATTTTTTTGCGAGTCACACTAATTTTCTTCCTAATAGACGGATGGCGGTTCTAGATAGCCAGCCGCACTAAGGGTTGAGAAGTCTCCCGACGAAGCAAAGCGGCGCTTTTTAAAGCGTTGTGCCCTCACTGGGGCAAAGGAGACAGAACATGCAGCACCCGGCCGGGTGTTAAAATCCGAACGATATCAAACGGAGTATGGTCGAAAAGGTAATCGGTGCTAAAACCCCCACACCTAGGCAGTGCGGGGGTTTTCTGATTAATTAGGGTTGGCGCACATAATTTCGGGATGTACACCGCTGCCAGCACCATAACAACCGCAATACGGATAATTTTGAGGACCTTCGACATACTTTGGGCAACTGGGGCTACTACCAGCCGGTAAGCTGGTATCGGAGCTGGGCGGAACAACAACTTGATTTGGGTTACTTGTTTGGCCATTGCCCTGCCCCACCGATGGATTGGCACTTGTCGCGTTATAACTGCCCGAATTTATTGGCTGAGCCGAACCTGTATGTCGGTAGGTTGTGATTTGAGCTTGTGATTTCATGGACCCCACCGCCGATGACCACCATGCTACTAAAACCACACCAATCACACACAAGATTAGGCCCATATTTAAGCGGCTGGGCAAAAATTTTTGATAATTAGTCACTGACAAGGTTAGCTTAGACCTTTGAGACGAATTTATCAAACGAATTTCATACAGCCGAATACTTAATGTGGCAGGCGCCGACGCCAGTTTTTTGAGTGTAGTGCTGGTGATAATCTTCAGCCGGCCAGAAGTGCCCGGCCGGATCTAGGGTTGTAACAATCGGCTTTTTGAATTGGCCTGATACATTTAGCTCGTCAATTAGGACTTGTGCAGTTTGTTTTTGGGCATCATCGGCGTAAAAAATAGCTGAGCGGTAGCTATCGCCAACATCGGGACCCTGGCGATTTAATTGTGTTGGGTCGTGCATAAGAAAAAACTGCTTTAAAAGCTTTTCGTAACTAACCTTGGTTGGGTCAAAAACCACTTTGGTGGCTTCGGCGTGGCCGGTCTGGTGAGTACACACCTGTTCATAGGTTGGGCTATCGACGTGTCCGCCAATGTAACCGACTTCGGTGTCTGTAACTTCGGGAACCTGATCAAAATAGTCTTGCACCCCCCAGAAACACCCAGCTGCGAATATTGCTGTTTGCATAATTTAATTATAGCTTAGATACGAACGGGTTTCCGCGGATATAAAACCTGGCCTGGATGTCAATGGCTCGGCTGATGCCGATGCGAGGCCCGACACTAATATTCGACTGATTTACGGGCCTACCTGGCTTTAGTAATATACTTGACTTGTTAAGTAATTTTCCAGATAGGGATGTGTCAAAAATGCCTAAAGCCTTAGCTAGTTTTCCAGGCCCATTGGTTAGATTCTTAGTATCAACTAAGCCCCGGTTGGCTTTCATTATTTCCAGACCATCAATTGGTTCGGCCGCTCGTATCAACACCCCCTCCCCTGTCCCTTTTTGGCCAACTACGATGTTGATTGCATAGTGCATGCCATAGCTGAAATACACGTACAGCCGGCCACCGGCTTCAAACATAGGTGCCGTCCTAGGGGTAAGCCCCCTAAAACTATGGCTAGCCGGATCATTTTGGTGATAAGCCTCTGTCTCAACAATCATAACTTTAATAATCCCCTGCGTCGTTTGACGGGTTAAATAACAGCCGAGCAATAAAGGAGCGGCTAACTCGGCACTAAGGTTTAGGATTTGCGGGATACTAGGCTTCAAGTTTGAGTCTTTGCACTAACCAATCACGGGGTAAAATTGATAAAAACCAGCCAGCCCGCGGGCCATGTTCTTGGCCGATTAAAACCTTATACAGCGTACCAAATAAAGCTTTAGGGGCTAAACCTGCGGTATCTTTCATTTCGTAAATGGCTTTATGGAACCACTCGCCATCGGCATCAGCCGGGGCTTTAGCGATTTTTTCAGCTAAGGCTAACAGATATTCCCGTTCCGGCTCCGAAATTAGTCTTGGCGGAGTTGGCAACAGCTCGAACTTTACATCATCGGGTGCCCAGCTTTTGAGCCACTGATCGATAAACTTTAGCTCTTTTTTAATAATTTCGTCTTGCTTGGTAACTGTAGATTTGTGTTCGGTGCGCCGGATAATTTCTAGAGTTTGATCGGTATCTTTTAAAGCCGCCTGATAGCTGGCCACTAAATGCGAAAATGGAATATTGCTAATTGTACTTTCACCCACATTACCCATTGAAATTTTAATTAGTTGTTCATCATCAGCTGTTTTATCGGCTTTGGCCAGCAGTTCAGCGAAGTCGTCAATTAGCTTAACTACGCCGTCGGTTTCATCAAAAAACAGTAGTTTATCGGGTGAGGACCGCAGAATAAAGTAGCGCAAAACCTCGGGCGGCAAAATTTCCAGCATATCGCTAACCGCCAGCGTATCACCGGTGCTTTTGCTCATTTTTTTGGTTTGGCCAGTCCGATTTATAAAGTTATAGGGCACCGGCAGTGGAGCTTTATCGTCAAAGATTTTTTTCATAAGTCCAACGCCGGTGTCGTAACTACCACCTTTGGTAGCATGGTCGCGGCCAAACGGCTCGACATCTACCCCCAGTAGCCACCAGCGGGCTGGCCAGTCTAAGCGCCAATACAATTTTACGTCGCCTTTAGCATAACTAACGTCTTTGGGAGAGTTATTTTTATCTAAATAACTAATGGTTTTGGCTTGTGTATTTATGCCCATGAAGGGTCGGCTTTTAAGGTATTCATCCTCTTTAATCTGGATTGGTGACCAATTTTCATCCAACTGGCGCCCGGAAACGCTAGTAATGACTTGGCGAGCTTTGTCGATGTTAGCTAAAACTTTTTCGATAGCCGGCACAAAAAAACCAGTGCGGTATTTTTTGTGGGCCCGCATAACTTCCATATCCAGGCCTAGTAGTTTGGCGCTTTTAGAGAAGTCTTTGAAGTAATAATCTGCCCAGGAGCTAGCTGCTCCATCCGGAGAGGGTATATCGATAAGCGACATTCCAAAATATTTTTCAAAGTCCGAATTGATACCGGCCGGGATTTTACGGAGTGGGTCTAAATCATCGACTACATGGGTATGGCTGGCTTGACGACCACGGTCTTGGAGTATCAGCATAACGGCATCGGCCGTTAAAACCTCACGGAGCGTGCCAACGTGATAGATACCAGACGGTGATACCCCCGAGCTGACCAAAATATCGCCGTCCGGGTGGGCGGCAATCACCTCATCGGCTATTTTATTAAGCCACTGCATAACTTAAATTATAGCCTAAAGCCTTAGCTTATCTTGATGACTTTGTAGCTGTGACTACCAGCTGGGGTGGTTATTTCAACTTTATCGCCGACTTTTTTTCCTAGTAGGGCTTTGCCGATTGGAGATTCGTCGCTGATTTTGCCTTCGGCCGGGTTGGCTTCAATAGTACCGACAACCTGATAGGTTATGGGCTTGCCACCATCTTTTAGCTCAACCTTGGAGCCCAAGCGAACAATGCCGTCGCTTTTGGGTTTTTTAATTAGCTGGGAGTTTTGAATTATATGATCTAGCTCAGAAATCCGGGACTCTAAGCGGTCTTGCTCTTCGCGGGCGGTCTGGTATTCGGCATTTTCCGATAAATCGCCAAGCTCACGAGCCGACTTAATCCGCTCGGCAATTCGAGGTCGCTGGCTAATCAAAGCCTCTAGCTCGGCTTTTAGTTCATGCTGGCCTTCTGGTGTTAGGTTAAATGTTTTCTTCATCATATTATTTAAAAAACCCGCGGCTTACAGTTTAGTTACTGCCTCACCTGAGTTTGGTTAAGTATTATATCAGCCTTGTAAAGATTTTGTCAGTAATTGTCCGATTTCATTAGCAGAAACAATTTTGGTATCTGTTGAGCTACGTTGTTTTAGTTCGTAGCCACCGGCTTCTAGACTTTTTTGGCTGACAACTACGCGGTATGGAATCCCGAATAGCTCGGCATCAGCAAACTTTTCACCGGGTCGTTCTGGCCGGTCATCGTAAATTACACTGATGCCGGATTGTTCCAGCTGGTCATATAGGTCATCGGCGGCTTTGACTACTTCTATGTCATCGCCCAAGCTGGCCAAATAAACCGTGTATGGTGCAACATTTTGGGGCCAAACTAGGCCTTTGTCGTCGGCGAAGTGCTCGGCCAGCACTCCCAGCAATCGGGTAACGCCAATGCCGTAACTGCCCAGCACAACTGGCTGTTGGCTGCCTTGTTCGTCCGTAAAATACAACCCTAGCTGTTCGGATTTGTGGGTGCCAAAACTGAAAATGTTGCCGACTTCGGCAGCTTTGAGTTTTTCGAGCCTGGATTTATCAACCCCGACTTTGGCGATTACATCATCGTTATAAACTTCTTCGTTGATGGCTATGCCTTTCTGGCGATCCAGATAAACTACGTCTTCGCCGGCCTCGCAAATGGTCTGGAACTCGTGGCTAAATTCGGTAAAGGCCCCGCCGGAGGCAAAAGTCACAAAGGTGCTGTCGCCTAGGCCAATTTTTTGGAAAATTTTAAGATAAGCTTTGATAATTGAATCGTAAAAAACTTGGTGCTCGGCTGGGGAGCGGGAGTAGGAATAAAGGTCTTTCATGATAAATTCGCGGGAGCGCATAATACCGCTCTTGGCCCGGATTTCGTTACGCAATTTAGTCTGGAATTGGTAGGCATAAGCTGGTAAATCGCGGTAACTAGCGATGAATTCTTTCATCATTTCGGTGATGGGTTCTTCGTGGCTCCAGGCCAGCCCAATATCAGTGCCATTAGCCAATTTAGACTTGAACCAGATATCAACTTTGACATCATCCCAGCGGTCGGTGCTTTCCCATAATTCTTTGCGCTGTAAGGTGGTCATTAGCAGTTCGCTGGCGTGGTTGGCATTCATTTCAGCTCGAATAATTTGCTTGATGTTCTCTACCACCTTTAAACCCATTGGCAGTAGTGCATAAACGCCGGCCGAGTCTTTATGGATAAAACCGGCCCTAATCAGTAGCTGGGCGTTTTTGGATTCCTCATCGGCCGGTGCCTGTTTGCGGGTCTTGATAAAAAAATGGCTGCGTCTCATCTTGGCTTATTTTAATCTAAAATACCTATCCATGGAAATGGACGCCAAATGCTATGAGGTTGTTGAGCATGTGTACTAAAATTCCTGAATAAATTGCACCACTGCGTTCCCGCAAAAAAACCAAAACTACTGATAGCAAGAATGTATCAAGGGCCGCCGCCCAAACCAACGGACCGCCGCTGCCCAGCTCTAAATGGGCGGCTCCGAAAAATAGGCTGGTAACTATTAAAGCCGGCCAGAACCGCCAGACTTTTCGAAGTCCGGAGTATAAATAACCTCTTACCAAGGTCTCCTCGCCCAATGGTGGCAAAATCACTAATGATATAAAGGCTAAGGCGTTTTCGGTGCCGTTTTGGATGCCGTTGAAGCCTAAATCTTGCTTTTGACTGCTAACATCCGGCCATAAAGTTGTAACTATAATGCCAGCCGCAATCAAAAACGCATAAAAAATTGCAAAGCCAGCGGCAGCTTTTACTAAATCGCCCTTTACTGGCCGGCGACCTAGGCCGATTGTAGCTAAGCTCAGCCCCCTTTTAAGCACTAGGTGAATGGCCAGGTAAGCTGCTAAGCCCTCGGCAATCAAGATATACACGAACTGGCCGGTGATTGAGTCGGTGAGGCTTAGATGGCTGTGAGGATGAATAATTGATAGACCTAGCTCGGCTATGAAGGCCGCAATGACTTGGCTAATGATAAAAATCAGAATCGTGTTGGCGATTACTCTAGTGGCGCCACCCAGATTTCGATAGACCTTCTGAGGTGTTTTTTTACCTCGGGTGACGTGAACGGAGGGTACACCGCCGACCGCAGAACTTGTTAGAGGACGGTGGGGAGTCGCCTTGAGCGACAGGACTCCAGGGAAAAAACTACGCCTCATTGTTAGAATAATCGTTTGACGTCAACTAGAGTAATAAGAGCGATAAGGACCAGCAAAAAGGCGAAGCTGGCACCAACAATCCGTTCCTCAGTGGCTCGAGTGAGCGGTCGTTTGAAAATGCCGCGGCTGATTAGCATCATAGCTAGGCGGCCACCGTCGAGTGCCGGAATTGGCAAGACGTTCATAAGCGCCAGAGTTAAGGAGATTAAAGCGATTAGAAATAGCATAAAATTGATACCCAAATTGCCATAATCCCACAAAGCCACACCTATGGCCACCGGACCGCCAACTTGGCTAGTGGCTTGGTCTTGGCCATTTACCCGGGCTTGGTGATTACCGGTAACCCCACCTGCAATTAACGAGCCTAGCCCGCCGACAGCGTGACCCAAACCTACAAACGTTAAGCCGACTATTTGTTTGGTTAAGCCAAGTGCTACGATTGGCGCACTCCAAGTACTGCGCTGGATTTGTAGAGCGTTGGGGACTATACCTAAATAGCCTTTGGGATCGTTAGTGCTCTGGCTGGCTTGAACTGTTTTTTTACTCAACAACTGAACTGGTTTTTGGACTATTTGGCCGTTTCTTTTGTAGGTTAGCTCGATTTTTTGGCCAGCAAAGGCCAAGGTGGCATTATGTATCTGCAGAGGAGTTTTAACTTCTCTGGCTTGGCCGTTATAGCTGGCGCTTAGTAGCTCATCGGTGGGCCGTAAACCGGCTTTTTGAGCCGGAGAACCCGGTTGAATAGCCCCAACTAGTACTCGTTGCTGAATCACCTTAGTGTCGCTAGCAACAGTGAACTGTTCGTGGCCAACACTTTCCAGAGTTAGCAGTTTGGGCATGCCTAGCCAAGCCAAAGCCGTGAGTAGCACTAGACCGGTAAGTAGATTCATGGTGACGCCGGCTAGCATAATCTTTGATTTAGTGGCCAGACTGGCGGCACCTAGGCTTCCCCTACGCTCATCGGAATCATTCTCGCCCTTAAGTTTTACGAAACCGCCGAGTGGCAGCCAGTTTAGGCTGAGTTTCATACCTGATTTAAGCTTTCTAGACCAAGCGGTTGGTGGAAAGCCTAAGCCAAATTCTTCGACCTCAACTCTGTTACGCCGAGCCATTATAAAGTGGCCCCACTCGTGGACTAGCACCAAACCAATAAATAACAGAATTCCAACTATAAATACCAGAATTTGCATATGTTTTAAGTATACCAGTCGCTAAACAATTGGCTTAAAGCTACACGGTCAGGATTTCTTGTTCTTTAAGCTTTGCTAAGCCTTCGGACTCGAGCTTTTGAGATGCCAATAGCTCATCAATCTGCTTTTCTAAGCCAAAACGTTCGTCTTTGCCGATGTCTTTGTCTTTTTCGGCTTGTTCGGCCAGATGCATAGCTTCGTGGCGGACGGCCCGGGCGGTTATTAAACATTCTTCTAGCTTTTGATTAACTATCTTGACCATTTGCTGGCGGGTTTCTTCGGTGAGTGGTGGAATTTGAATCCGCACAACCCGGCCATCATCGGCTGGATTTAGTCCCAATGCTGGGTTATCGCGTATCGCATCGGAGATGGCTTTAAGATTAGCCGGGTCAAACGGCGTAATTTGCAGAAGTTGAGGTTCGGGAGCACTAATACTAGCGGCGGCTTTTAATGGCATTGGCTGTCCGTACGCCTCAATTATCACGCCGTCTAGCATGCCTGGATGGGCCCGGCCGGTGCGGATTTTAGCCAATTCTTGACGAAAATGTTCGGTGGCAGCTGCCAGTTTGGTTTTGGCGTCTTGAACGACTTGGTTTGGAGTCATTAACTTAATTATACAACAACTATTACGGGTTGAAGGTTGTGGGGCTTAGTGTTAGAATAACTTTTCAAAGTTTGTGGGTAAAACCGCCATAATGTGCGACCCGACAGGCTAGCACATCTGAACAATTTGGAGAAGCACTGGGCCGATTCCTTCCAACAATCAAAGGAGTGTCTAAAAATGCAAATCGGAGTTTCTGTTGTGGTTGTCGTGCTCTTGGCTTACGGAGCGTTTTTACCACTGCACGATCGCCATCGCGATGATTTTATCGCTGGCGGTATGTTGGCACTTTTGGCACTCACGGGGGGCTTAAGCTTACTGGGTTACGAAGTGATGGTCGGCTTATTGCTAGGCATCGTTTTCCTGGCCGGAGTAACGGTGGCGATATACTTGGGACTAAATAAGGATCGCTGGAACAGCTGGCGGTCCTCTAACGACGAATCTCAGTAGAAAGGCAGTCCGATGATAAGCACAATTTCGTTTCATCGAGTAGCCGTTGACGCAGGAGTAGTGGTTATGATTGTCGTCTACCTGGTTTTGCTATGGGCACTAAACAATCGGCTCTGCCGGGCCAAGTGGTAGCACAGGTTGTGATTCCCCAACTGGTATTTAGCCTTTTTTTTGGGTTCGTGTGGTGGCTTTTTGGAAAACTGGACCAATAAGCCAACAAGCTGAGACGAGAGGTGTAGCGAATCAATGAGAAGTCTAATGATTGGACCGGCCTAAGTATGTCCGGGCTGGGGTTGATGCTGGCAATCGCCGTCATTCTGGTAGCTGAGCGCCTGCGTCACAGACGCAAAAGTAAATCTCCAAAGAAGCGGGGTTAGAGGAAAATCGGTTAACTAAACCGACAGAGTACTCCCCCAGGCGGCACAAATGTGCCGCCGTTTTTATTTTTATAGATACTTAGATTATTAACTATTCTTTGATTGCGAGTTAATCTCGCCTAGAGCCAGTCGTGAGAATCGACGAACTACAATGTTTTCGCCGAGTTTGGCGTTGGCTTCTTTAACCACTTCGCCAACGGTTTGTTCAGGATTTTTAACAAATGGCTGGTCTAGCAAAGTCTTTTCGTCAAAGTGCTTTTTGAGCATGCCCTTAACAATTTGGGGCACCATATTATCGGGCTTACCTTCAGCTTTGGCTTTGTCGCTAAACTCATTATTAGCCGATTTTTTATCGGCTTCTGGTATTTGGTCACTGCTGACATACAGTGGTGCTGAAGCGGCAACGTGCAAGCTTAAGTCTTTAACTAATTCTTTAAACTCATCAGTTTTAGCGACGAAATCAGTTTCGCAATTAACTTCTACCAATACGCCGATTCGGCCGTCGTGAACATAACTACCAATTAAACCAGACCGAGCCTCGCGCTCGCCGCGTTTTTCGGCTTTAGTCAGGCCTTTTTTGCGCATTTCGGATAAGGCTTTATCGAAATCGCCATCGGAATCCTGCAAGGCTTTTTTAGCATCGGTAATTCCCACACCGGTTAACTCTCGCAAACGCTTAATTTCATCGATTGATATATTGGCCATATTATTGCCCTGCCTTTTCCTCGACCGGTTTTGCGGCTGGTGCTCCTTTTGTTTTAGCTTCGGCGGTCTCGGCTTTGGCGGCTGCCTCTGTCTTAGAACCACCAACTTTTTCTTTAGGTTCAGCAACTGAGTTCTTAATTTTTTTCTGGCCGTCTTCTATAGCAGATTGGACATAGTCTAGGATCAAATTTACGGCTTTGGTGGCATCGTCGTTGGCCGGGATTGGATAGGTGATTTGTGAAGGGTCGGCGTTGGTATCAACAATAGCTACTACCGGAACACCCAATTTTCGGGCTTCTTTAACCACGATATCATCGTTGATAACGTCTGCCACAAACACAGCACCAGGCTTGGCTGCCAATTCTTTAATGCCGCCGTATATGTGGTTCATGGCATCGATTTCTTCTTGGATGCGCTGAACTTCTAGCTTGGAGAAGCGGTTGGCTAACTCCCCGCTAGTCATCCGGCTTTCTAGATCTTTAAGGTGTTTAATGCGGCCACCAATGGTTGCCACGTTGGTTAACATGCCACCCAGCCAGCGCTCGGTAACGTACGGCATGTTAGTGGCTAAGGCCACTTCCTTGATTCGGTCTTTAGCTTGGCGTTTGGTGCTAACCAGCAAAATTTGCTTGCCAGCGCCGGCGGTCTCGCTCAAAAATGCCAAAGCTCTATCTAGACCTTCGACGGTCTTGGTTAAATCGATAATATGGTTACCTTCGCGCTTGCTATGAATATAGGGTGCCATGCGGGGATGCCAGCGGCTGGTTTGGTGCCCAAAGTGAGCCCCAGCCTCTAGTAATTTTTTAATATCGACACTGCCAGAAGACTTTGTCTTAGCAGGTTCTACTGATGAGGTAGCCATTTTAGCCTCCAAAACTTTTAATTAATATTGTGGTGTGGTTTGTAGTAACTGATAGTTTTTGCATTGTTATTATCTTTTACCCAACTTAAACGAAAATTATAAAATTATAAGTTTAGGCGGGTGAAATCCTTTCTCTTCGGTAAGGCACTGACCCGATAGTCCCTGCACGGGATATACCAGGAGGATTGTTGCGCTTACCTGCTTAATATTAACTTCTTAATTCTACCCCTGTTGTAGGTTTTTTACAAGTATTGTCCGGTTATTGCTATTATGTTAAAATATACTTAGCATTTGGTTCTCGGATAGCGCCTATTGTACGGCGCGAACCCTAAGCGTACTTCAAAATTAGAAAAGGGGTTGAGCGTGAACGATAGTATCAGGCTGCACGGTGTTACTGGCCTATCAGGAAACGCGATCTCGTCGCTCTGGGATGCTGGATGTCGGACGGTGGTAGCGAGATGACACAAAAGGTACAAGACCGAACTATCCTGGCGTTGGTAACAACTCCGTTGGCAACGATTCTGGAGCTTCAAAGTGCAGATTTCCAAACGATTAGCGATCTGTTAGAGAGACGCGAAGAGGTGCTCGAGCTGCTTTGCGACGATTATCAAGGCCTTCTGGGTCTACGCCGCGATTTGGCCGAGCACAACATTCATTTCCCCATCAACTAGCACCGGATGGGACGCCCCACCCAAAATTCACTTGAAAATGGCGAGTTTTGGGTGGGGCCCACTAGTTTGGCGTGGCATATCCGACCACGCCAAGCTTAAATTAACTATGAATAGACAACCAAAATTTAGATTAGAACTCTTGGTTTAGCAGTTGAACAAGCATTATCCATGTCAGAAGCGGTTGACCCATAGAGGTAAATCCGCTAAACTAACCAAGTTATGAAACAAGCCATTCACCCAGAAAATTATCGTCCAGTTGTCTTTCAAGACTTGAACGACAGCAGCACAGTTATTACCCGCTCCACGGTTGCTACCGAGGAGACTATCACGATTGAAGGCACCGAATACCCCTTAGTTAAGGTTCATATCTCTAGTAGTTCTCACCCTTTCTTTACTGGCGAAGAGCGAATCGTTGACGTGGAAGGCCGGGTTGATAAATTCAAAGCCCGCCAAGAAGCCGCCAAGGCCGCCCGAGAAGCTAAGGCTGCCGCCAAGCCCAAAGCCGCTAAGAAAATGCGGGTCGATGAAACCCAAAAGCTCGGTGCTAAATAGCTCCTATCTTAATAATCTAAAATTAACTAATGACTTTAGATTTGTTTTCAGGGCGTAGGAGAAACGTTCTGGAAGACAGTGCCTCCGCGGGTGTCCCAATGCATATTGGCTGGGATAGAAGATTCAGTACTAGATAAAAGGTTGTTGAGGTTAGTGTTAGAGGCGATGCCGTACTCTACAACATCGGACGATAACGACTGACCGGAGTATAGTCCATTGGTATCGTAGGGTCGGCCCTGAAGATTCTCGGCCTCGATGTATTTATAGTGATTACCGGTAACGTTATCACCCCAGACCTGCACGCAGTTGCCAGCAACTTGTGATACAGCTTTCATGGTCAAATTCACACAATGCATGTAAATAGTGTTGTTCGTGGCAAAGTCCGCCGTTCCAGAACCGCCAATTTCCATGCCTGCGCCCCCCGGACCGTCGTGGGCATACAAAGCTATTCGTGAGTTTTGAACGCCATACTTTGAGTCGGCAACGTTAATCCCATGAAGACCAGTTCCCTTTTCGGCGTGCGGATCTAGTGTAGTATCCAATCCCCAGTAGCTGACTTCACCCTTGATATCAGCATTATCTACCATGGTATAGGCCCCGGTTAAGAATACGCCCGCACCGCCGGTGTTGTGAACCTTGAAACCGTACCATAAATAATTGGAGCCGCCGGATATTTCTATTCCGGTAGCCGATGAGGTTATATCTCCTCCGAAAAGCCTAATATTAGTATCGTCATTAAGCCATACAGCCGGTAGAAGATTGTTGGTGGGATTGGTAAAGGTAGTTGCCGAATCAAAATCAATTTCCGCATAGGACGATAGCCTTTTACTCAACAGAGCAATTTCGCCGCTAAAACTAACGCCGTGGACTCTAATTAAATCGCCGGCTTGAATATTATTCCAAGCTGTCATAAATGCACTTTGGCTGGAAACATCAATTGTCCGGATGGCCGTAAAGGCCGGCGCAGCGTAGCTGGTGGCAGCGGTGAAACTCGAATTATCGGTTCCCCCTCCCCCACTCCCATTATTAATAGTTACGCTGTAGGTAGTTGGGAAGGTTACATGGGTACCGGTGGATGTATCCCAGGAACCACCTAGGGTATGAGTACCGGCAGATAGACTGGTAGTTTGGATGCTGAAGCTATAGGGTCCTGGGCCAGTAATCTTAGCTAGTTGGACTCCGTCAGCGAAGAAGTAACCAGCGGTGGTAGATACTCCAGGGTCAAAGGTCCAGTTAAAGGGAGTGGTTATAGTCATACCTTGGGTTAGGTTAGTACTAAAGCTAGTTACGCTCTGCCCATAATGACTAAGTAGTATAGATAGATCTAGGATGTTAACAGTTCCATCGCTGTTTATATCAGCTGTAGATAGAGCGGTAGTGGTAGTAGATCCATAGTTAGATAGAAGGATAGATAGATCAGTGATATTAACACT
>JBBRSU010000004.1:0-61889 GCA_038245195.1 Saccharimonadales bacterium (SeqCode)
AAAAAGCTTCAAAATAAATAGCAATCTCACGCTAAAAAAGCGTCGGTATTTACCGACGTTTTTTATTTATTAGCGATTAAATCAGCCTCAAACTGCATAATACCTGCGATATCCTGAGAATAACTTGAAGTATCGGGCAGATCTAGGGTCATAATTTTTAGCCAAACAGCTTCGATGAGAGACTTCAGTCTGGCGATATCATCCGCTGTTGGGCTGTAAGCTAAAACTAGTTTCTTGGATATTTGAGCTTCTACATAAACCATTTGACACTCGATTGGTGAACGGCTACTAAATCTTGGGTTGTGGGTAGCCAAAAGTGAATAAAATATCAACTGAAGCTTATGTTTGTAGGCCTTTATAGCTTCCGATTGGTTTACTGTTTGAAGACTGGTGAGTGGTCGGCCGGTTTTATAGTCGATAATCCTGAGACTGTTATTAATTTTGTCGATTCGATCCAGCTTCCCGCTTATTAATGCCCTATCTAGCTGGATATTTTGAAAATTTTGCTCCGATAAACTAGATTTTGGCAGCTTATAGCCAAAGTCCGTGAATAGCCGCTCTAGGGTCATATAGCCCTTTGGTAGGTAGCGTTTAAAGTCTGATTCCGGTACTTGCTCAGCTTTTAACGCTAAGCTAAATGCTTTTTGGACTTTAGGCAAACTGAATCCATTTTGATTTTGAAGTTTTTGAGAAGCCTCAAGTGCTTTATGGATGGCAGTACCATAGGCTTGGCTGATAGTTTTAATTTCGGGCAATCTTAGCAAATTCCGGTCCTTAAAGTTTTGTGGCCCGCCCCGAGTAACATCTAAGAAATTTAATAGATGTGTAACGCTTAAGTTATAGGTTTCTAAACGAGCTTTTAGAAACTCTTTTTCTAGCCCGCCACTTAAGCTGGGCCATGTTAGGCTCTGCTCTAAAATTGCAGTTAGCTCAGGGACTGAGTCTTCTCTAACTTGTTCAAGCTTAAATACGGTTTGAGTGATTGAACTAGGAGCTACTTCTTTGCCGGCGTGGTTTTGATAATAGGAGCTAATACTGAGTGAGGATTTAGCCCGGGTTGCGGCCACATACATAAGACGAACAAAATCATCAAAATCATCTTGGGCTGGTCTTAGAGGTAGATTGGCCGGTGGCTTTCGGCCGCCTTTTCGGGGCTGCCAATTATCTTCAATCGCATCAATTATATATACGCTATCAAACTCCAGCCCCTTGGCTTTATGGACTGTCAATAACTGGACGGCATGAGCCCCGGTGATAAATGGCGATTCATCGGCTACAATTTTGTTATTTTGACGATTTATTTCAATAAATCTGACAAAATCATCGATGTTAGCTGTAACTTGTTCAGAAAATTCAAAAACCAACGATCTAAGTAACTGCACTGCCGATAATCCCCGGAAATATTTATTGGAATTAGCGGAATCGTTGCCATAGAAATAATCCTTAATTGGCGAGCGAAACTCACCCGAATCCCGTAAGCCCAGCAACTGTTCAAGACTAACAGCCAATGGCTGAGAGGCTGTGATTTGAGATAACCCAAGAATCCAATTAGCAACCTGCTTTAAGCTAGAATCACTACCGCTTAACATTGAATCAAGCCATGAGCCACCAGGATTGTTTTTTAGGGCTAACTCCCAGAGTCGCCGTGGTTCGATTTTCCACAGAGGGTGTCTGATAATTTGGCCAAGCAACCAATTAGTTTGTTGTTTATCTCCGCTCTGAACGGCTATCAGTAGTTTCATTAGTAAATAGATTTGTTGAACAATCTCGTGGTCTAAGACGTTACTCTGTTGTTCGTATCTCAATGGGACTCCGAGTTGTTGGAGTACCCCCGCCATTCTGATCAAACTATCGTGGCTTCGAGCCAGGATGGCGGTAGTTTTATTGGGTCGATAACTATGTTTTATTTCTTGACCAATTCGGCTGAGTTGGAGCTCTCTGGACGAATAACTGCGGGCCACTATTCTGCCAGAGTTAGCCGGCGGGTTAACTGCCACGAGTTTCTTGCTTAACTTCTTGTCGATATTCACTAACCGGTGCTCAGCTAAAGATATAATCCTTTGAGAACTATCTAAAATGCCTTGGGTCGAGCGATAATTATCTTCAAGAATAATCAGCTTGGCGGTTGGGTAATTTTTTCTGAAACCGAGCATGTTATTTAGTTCGGCACCATTAAACTTGAAAATCGATTGGTCGTCGTCGCCGACAGCCATAAGGTTTGGTCGGTCGTTAGCACTGTGGTGATCGGCCACCAGGTGGGCCAACCGAAGCTGAGCCGGGTTTGTGTCTTGAAACTCATCAATCATAACGTAGCTAAACCGTTCTTGAATATCGGCTAGAATCTGAGGATTTTGTTCCAGCTGAGATATAGTCTCAACCAGCATATCAGCGTAATCGTAAAACCCCCGAGCGTGGATTAACTCGCGGTACTGCTCATAAACCGAGGCCAATTCTTGCCACCACAAATTACGACGGCGTTCTTCGAACATCCCTGGTTTAGAATCCTCAGTTTGAACCCAACGTCGTTTCCAAGCACTAGTGTTAGTTGTCTTACCGAGCAAGTTATCTTTAGAGATTGCTTGATCCAGGGACTCGTCTATTACATCGCTCAACGAGCTGAGCGGATAGACTGATTTAGCAATGTTTTGATTAGGTAAGTCGGATATAGCTTGCCTAAAATCAGCAAGATTCTTGTAGGATAATTTCTGAGCACAAATTACTACGAACTGCTCTTCAATCTGATCAAGGTAGGCCAAGTTAACACTTATTAAAGAGGAGAGCTTCTTAGGAGTCAGGCCAGCGTCTTTGGCTAAATTAATTGATCGCTGGATATCACCTATTAAAGTGTATTGACCAGCAAACTTTAGAGATAAAGTGTTATCGAGAGGCAGTTTCGATACAATCGATTCGATAATATCGAGCTGTATTGATTCAGGTGCTACTGATAGACTAGCAGCACTCCAGAAAAAATCTGGGTAGCTGTTCATAATCTCACCGGCAAAGCTATGGAAAGTGTTGGCTTCTACTCGTGCCCCTTCAGCACCGGCCAAGTTTATAATCCGACTCTTCATATTAGCGGCCGCTTTATTGGTGAAACTTAGACACAGGATATTTGATGGCTTGGTATCGGTGATTTTAAGGATGTGAGCCACCCTAGTACTTAGTAGCTGGGTTTTACCTGTCCCCGGTCCGGCAATTACTAGTACCGGCCCATCAATCTGTTCGACTGCTTGCTTCTGTTTAGCGTTTAATCCTAAAAATGCCTGTTTATAAGTCTTATCCACAGACTAATTATCTCATGCAGACACTAGATTGCTGGTGGGGACGACAGGTTATTTTTTTATTCGAGGCAATAATAAAAGCAGATAGCTCCAAGCCAAGACTGCTAGCCAAGCTGCCAGAGCTAGCCAGGTGTATGTAGAAATTCGGTCTTCATATGGCTTCAGCGATTGGCCGGTGATAATAAAACCATCGTCGGGCGCTTGGCCATATTTGGTGACCCTGGTAGCCATTCTAACGCCAGTCTGAGGCTGCCAAGTAAAATGATCGGTTCCATGCAAGCTAGTGAAGCTAAAAACTCCATTTGGGGGTAATGGCGTTTGGCCATTTAAGACAGCTGAGCTGGCAATAACGTGCTTGGAGTTATCGGTAATAATCATAAAGACCGAGGTGTCGTACTTTAAATCGGTCTTAAGAGTTGGCGTAACATCTGAAGCATTAGAGTCGCTTTGAAGCTCTTGTTTGGCCACTTGAGAAGTTGTTAGAGGTAAATCATCAGCCGATAGTCTGGTAGATTGTTGAACCATAGCAAAGCTGGAACCGATGACTAATGTTGCGACCCCAACCAAAGCCAACCACATTCGGACCTGCATGTTAGCTAACAATCTGCGAATAGCCATAATCTAAGCATTATTGTAACAAACCATCCAATTACTGACTATTTACGCACCCATTGCTGGAACTCGAAGTCATATGGCCGATCGGGAACCTGGTTCTTTTTGTATAGCTCAGATGAGACCATCTTCCATTCTTTTTGGTCTAGTTTGAAGAACTTATCACCTTTGGTAACAGTGGTATGAACGCGTGTAAAGTATATTTTATTTACCAGGGGTAATGCTTGATCGAATATTTCACTGCCACCAATTATAAACGCTTCGTCAACACTCTTGAGTTGTGGTAAAGACAGTGCTTCTTCCAGTGAGTGAGCCACTACGCCACCTTCAGCAACTTTATAATTTGGGTTACGGGTAACGATGATATTGAGCCGTCCCGGCAAAAGACGAGGTTTATCTTTATATGTTTTAGGTGTTTCATATGTTTTCCGACCCATGATTATCGGATGGCCCATAGTTATTCTCTTAAAAATAAGTTGTTCGCCTCTTACGAACCAAGGAATTTTACCGTCCTTTGCGATTACTCCATTATCACTACAAGCGACTACCAAAGATATCTTCATGGGATTAAACTGCAATCGGGGCACTTATCGGGGCCTCGGGATTATAGTTGATTAATTCAAAGTCCTCGAATTTGAAACTAAAAATATCTTTAACTTTGGGGTTAATTTTCATTTTTGGCAAAGCCTTTGGCTTTCTAGATAATTGGAGGTCGACCTGCTCAAGGTGATTTGAATAAAGGTGTGTGTCGCCGAAGGTATGTATAAATTCACCGGGTTTTAAGCCACAAACTTGGGCGATCATCATTGTCAAGAGAGAGTAGCTGGCAATATTAAATGGCACACCCAAAAATGTGTCGGCACTTCGTTGGTACATTTGACACGATAATTTACCCTTAGCTACATAAAACTGAAAAAGCAAATGGCAAGGTGGCAGACCCGATATCGTCATTTCATCAATATCGGCCACGTTCCAGGCCGAAACGATCATGCGCCTAGAGTCAGGGCTATTCTTGATAGTTTCAATAACTTGTTTGATCTGATCAATATGATGTCCTTCCGGTGTCGGCCAATTACGCCATTGATAACCATATACCGGACCTAGCTCACCGTGCAATTTGGCAAAATCAGCATCATTTTTTATTTGTTCAGTAAACTGCTTGATGCCCTCTTTCCACTCCGGTCCATTAATCTGCGGTATTTTCTTATTTTGTTTTAATAGAAAGGACTTGTACGGCCAATCATCCCAAATATGAACGCCATTATCGACCAGGTATTTGATATTGGTACTTCCCTGGAGAAACCAAATTAGCTCATGTATAACCGCCTTCATGTAAAGCTTCTTAGTAGTCATAGCCGGAAAGCCATCTGCTAGATCAAACCGTAGCTGTCGACCAAAAACAGAAATCGTACCTACACCAGTCCGGTCCTGTTTTTTAACACCGTTGGTTTTAATATCGTTTAAGAGCTCCAAATACTGCCTCATAAGTAAAATTATTATAAACCTACAACCGCCGGCTTGCGTGTTGTATTTTACTCCTGTTAAGCTTAAGAGTAATGGAAGCATTTTACAGAAGCCTAAAACAAAAAGGCTTTGAAGGAGATATCGATGATAGTCAGCCTACAAAGCAGTTTTATAGCCACGACGCTTCATTATTTGAAATGGTTCCACAAGTGGTTGTATTCCCCAAAAAAACCGCCGACTTACAGAGATTAGTACTAGCGGTAAATGAAAACCGCGGAGCTATACCGGGGTTGTCCTTGACGGCTAGAAGTGCCGGTACCTGCATGTCTGGTGGCTCAATTAGTGAATCGGTGGTGGTAGAGATGAATCGTTACTTTAATCACATCGAACAAGTAGATCACAACTCCGCACAAACTGAGCCAGGTGTGTTTTATAGGGATTTTGAGAAAGCAAGTTTAGCCCAAGGTGCCTTGCTGCCCTGCTTCCCAGCTAGCCGGGAGCTTTGTACGGTAGGCGGGATGGTAGCCAATAATTCCGGTGGTGAAAAATCACTCCAATATGGCAAAACTGAAAATTTTGTCAGCAAACTAGATGTTATTTTATCAGATGGTAAAAACTATACCTTGCGACCCTTGCAGAAACCGGAGCTCGAAGCTAAAAAAGCTCAAAAGAACTTCGAAGGCGAGATATATCGAAAGATGTTTGAACTACTGGATAATAACTACGATCAAGTTAAAAAAGCCAAGCCCCATGTTAGTAAAAACTCCACCGGCTACAATCTATGGGACGTCTGGGATCGGGAGACAGGAGTCTTTGATCTAACTAAGCTGTTTACTGGCTCACAGGGCACTCTCGGTCTAATCAATAACATTAACTTCAGGTTAATTAATGAAAAACCACACTCCGGGGTCCTAGTAGCCTTCATGAAAAAAAAGAATATGGAGAAGCTGGGCCAGATCATTAACCAGGTGGCCATAAAAAAACCGGCTAGTTTTGAAGCTTTTGATAACTACACGCTAGAGTTGGCTATTAAGTTTTTCCCATATTTCCGAAAGACCTTAGGCTGGGGCGGTTTATTTCGCTTAGCACTCCAATTAATCCCCGATGGGCTGCTGCTGCTTAGGGGTATCCCCAAGATGGTACTGTTAATTGAGTTTACCGGTGACACCCCCGAAGAAGTTAGCCAAAAAATTAAGGACATGCATAAGTTACTTAAGCCCTATAATCTTGAAGCTTTTGAAGAGGACTCCACTGAAGCTAAGGCTTGGAAGTTTAGAATTATTCGCCGGGAAAGTTTTAATTTACTACGGAAAAAAGTTAAAAACAAGCACACTGCCCCCTTCATTGATGATTTGGTGGTGCCACCGGCTAAGTTGGTTGATTTTTTACCGCAACTTCAAGCAATTATCAAAAAGTATAATCTAATGGCGACGATTGCCGGCCATATGGGAGATGGGAATTTTCATGTTATTCCGTTAATGAAGATAGAAGAACCAGCCGAACGAGCGAAGCTGGCCCCGGCCATGAAAGAAGTTAATGAGCTAGTTTTGAAGTATGGCGGCTCGCTGTCGGGCGAGCACAACGATGGCATGATAAGGGGTCCTTGGCTGACCCAGATGTACGGACCTCAGATTGTAGATTTGTTTAAGCAAACCAAGCAGATATTCGACCCCCAGAACATTTTCAATCCCCATAAAAAAACCGATGCCGATTGGGATTTCTCAATGGCCCATATTCGCGAACATTTTTAGATAATTAACTAAGTTTGGCTAAGTAGTTTTCGGTGAGCCAAAAATATCCCGCTTCCAACTACCGCCAAGTAGATTAAGCCAGTAACACAGCTCGATAATATAGCCGAGTGGGTACTGATAACTAGATAAGTTCCGCTTGATAAAGTCATCACAACTAAACCGTAGGCCGAATTCAGCCGGGCTTTAGATGGTTTAACATACAGATATGTCGTGATTACCAAACTGGCTAGAGCAATTATTATGTGAACCAAAAGCATCTTCACGTCTTATTATAGAACTCAAAATAGAAATGAGCCAACTGCTATTAGAAAACTAATTCCAAGATTAACTATCAGAGATGTAAAAAACATTTTTCGCCCCCAAATATCAGCCCTTAAACTTTCTGAAAATCGAACACCCTGCCATAGCCAATAGGAGCCGAGGGCTATAGAACCAATAAGATATACATAACCCATATCGCCATAGATGAATAAACCGATGCATGCCAAACTAAAGCCAGCTATGTACACCAGGATCTGGCGTTTAGTTTTAGCCATTCCGCGACTGACTGGCAGAACCGGCAGCCCAGCGGCCTTGTAGTCTTTATATCTATATATAGCAATGGCGTAAAAATGGGGCATCTGCCAAAAAACCAAAATCAAAAAAAGAAACAGTGCTGATGTGTCCAGTCGGTTAGTTACAGCACAATAGCCAACTAGCGGTGGGATGGCGCCCGGTATACTGCCAATTAGGGTGCCGTGAACCGTATTACGCTTAGCCCAGCCGTATATTACTACGTAAAAAACAAAGGCAATCGCGCACAAACTAAGAACTAAATTATTAACAAAAATACCAATCGTCAAAAATCCGATAAGTCCCAGAATCGAAGCAAATACAAGAGCTGATAAAGGCGAGATTTGATTAACTACTAGGGCTCGGTTTTTAGTTCGGGCCATCTTCTCATCGATCCCTCTATCGATATAGTTATTGAACACACATGCTGAAGCTATGATCAAACCCAAGCCTAGAATGGCCTGGATCATCAATCCAATTAACAGCTGGTGTTGAGTTGCCAAGAAAAAGCCGGCTAAAGCGGTGATTAAATTACCATATATAATGCCGGGTTTGGTCAGCCGGTAGTAGACCTTAGCCGAGACTATTAGTGGATTCCTTCGTCATTAATAATATATTTGGTAGTTTGAGATGGTGTGGTGAGCTGGTGACCGTCGTGGGTAGTGCCGTAGCTATCATGATGATAGTTTAGATTGGTTATTATCCAAATTGAACCAAATACTAAAATAAAAACCACGATGGCTGCAAAGGCTAGGACAATGTTATTCCAACGAGGTTTGGACTCTTTATCCAAGTGCAAAAAGAAAATTAGCTGCACGAACAATTGAGTAATCGATAAACATGCCAAAGCGATAACCATAAAGTTATCTGAAGGGCTAAGGTGATTTTGGCTGATGTGCCTATGCACTAGCCAAAAAGATAGGCCAGTAAGCAACAACGATAGCCCAAAGCCAATAGAGTAGCTCTGTAGGCTGCCGTAGCTGGAATCTGGCCGTGATTGGTTTGAGTTCATCTAACTAACCCCAGTAGATAGACGATCGTAAATATAAATATCCAGACAATGTCTAAAAAGTGCCAAAAAAGACTTAGCATCGTTAAGCGTTTGAGGTTGAACTTGGTCAGCCCCAATTGCCTGACGCGGACAATCATTACGCCCATCCAGATAAGCCCTGCGGTTATGTGTAGTCCGTGGGTCCCCACCAAGCTAAAGAAAGCCGATAAAAAACCGCTGCGACGCCAACTATTACCTTCGTTGTACAAATGGCTAAACTCATGAAGTTCTAAACCCAAAAAAGCCAATCCTAGTACAAAAGTTAAACTGAAAAAAACCAAAACCGCTTGTCGCTGGCCTTGCCGGGCAGCCAGGATCGCCAAGCCACACAAAAAACTACTGGTCAGAAGAATTAAGGTTTCGGCCAGCACAAAAGACAGGCTAAATAAACTCTGAGCTCCAGGCCCGCCATAGGTGTTGTGCCTTAATACTGCGAAAGCTGCGAAAAAACTAGCGAATAATATGCAGTCTGTCATCAAATAAACCCAAAAACCAAAAAGCGTTTTGGATTCAGCTTCTTGTTCAATGTCGGTCGATTGACTCATGCGTAGCGTCCTTGGAGGTCTTCTTCGGTTTTACGAATTTTAGCAACCGATACAGTATATTCATGATCTTCGGTGGAAGTTCTAATCACAATAGTAGCAATTATAGCCAGAAGACTGACGATCGACAGCCAAAACATATGCCAAATCATTCCGAAGCCAAAACTGAATGCCAGACTAGCAATAACCAGCGGCACAATTGTATTTTTGGGCATTTTAAATGAGGTATATTCAGGGTTTTTAGGCGTTAATTTAGACTGCTTAGCAACCCAAAAAGCATCACGGTCTTCGACTCTCGGGATTTCGGCGAAATTATAAAAAGCCGGTGGCGACGTACCGGACCACTCCAGTGTTCGGGCATTCCAGGGGTCGCCAGTAGTATCCAAATTCTGGTGGCGATGTTTGATGCTAACTATCAGCTGCAGAATTTGTAGGCCAACCCCAACCAGTATTACAGCCACACCTATGGCTGCAACAATGAACAGTTGTTGCCACCCTAAGGAAGCCTCGTAATGGTCCAATCGGCGAGTTGCGCCCATTAGGCCTAATATATATAGCGGGACGAAAGCCAGTAGAAAGCCGCCTATCCAACAGTAGGCGGCATATCTACCCAACTTTTCATTTAGACTAAAGCCAAAAAATTTGGGAAACCAATAAGTTAGCCCGGCAAAATAGCCAAAGACTACACCACCTATGATCATCGTGTGGAAATGAGCCACCAAAAATAAACTATTATGTAGCTGAAAATCAGCCGGTGGAATGGCCATGATTACACCGGCCACACCCCCAACTGTAAAAGTTGCCACGAAACCCAAAAACCATATCATCGGAGTCGTAAATCGAATCCGGCCACGGTACATCGTAAACAACCAAGTGAATATTTTAACTCCAGTTGGCACGGCGATGGCCATCGTCATAATTCCGAAGAAGGCATTAACGTTGGAACCAGCCCCCATTGTAAAGAAATGGTGTAACCAAACTAAGAATGAAAGCAAAACAATCGCCCAGATAGCCCAAACCATTGAAACGTAACCAAATAATGGTTTCTTAGAAAAAGTGGGCACTATTTCAGAGTAAACTCCGAAGGCTGGCAAAACTAGAATATAAACCTCGGGGTGGCCCCAAGCCCATATTAGGTTTACGTACATCATAGGGTTACCCCCAAAATAGCTAGTAAAAAAATGCATGCCTAAGGTGCGATCTAAGGCTAGCATCGTCAAGGTTGCGGTTAGTATCGGAAAAGCAAAAATGACTAGACTCAGGCTGCCTAAAACGCTCCAGCAGAACATAGGCATCTTCATTAAACTCATACCTGGTGCTCGCATCCGCAGAATTGTCACCAAGAAATTTATTCCGGTTAATAGGCTACCAATACCAGCTATCTGTAGCCCCCAAATCCAATAATCAACTCCTACCCCGGGGCTGTAAGCTAGCTCAGATAAGGGGGGATATGCTAACCAGCCAGTGGCCGCAAAACCACCGATTACCAGCGACAAATTTATTAACATACCACCCATGATGTACAGCCAAAAACTTGTAGCATTTAAAAATGGAAAAGCTACATCACGTGAGCCAATTTGCATCGGCACCACAAGATTAATCAGCCCGAACATCAGCCCCATGGCTACGAAGAAAATCATAATTGTTCCATGAGCCGTGAATACTTGTTGATAATGGTTAGGGTCTAGAAAGCCATGGTTAGAGCCAACCGATATAGCTTGTTGGGTTCGCATCATAGCAGCATCGGTTGCAGCCCTTAGTAGCATTAGTAAGGCAAAGATAATATACATCAACCCGATTTTCTTAGGATCAACGGTGGTTAGCCACTCGTGCCACAGCCATTTCCAACGTTTTCTATAAGTTAAATAGGCTAAGACAGTAATCATGACTAAGATCAGAGATACTTGGCCGGCAGCAATTACCCAACCGTGTTGAACTTCACCTAGATTTAGACGTCCCAAAAGGCTCATAAAGCGGCCTCAGCTGGTCTAAAATACGCAGGTGATAAGTATTTACCCACAACGTAATTGTATAGGCCATCGGCACTGTAGCCATAATATTTAACTTGGCTATTCACACTAGGTAAAGCTAATTGAGCGTATGAAGCCAAGCTCAAACTATCCGGCTCAAGTTTCACTCGATTGACCCAGGCCTGAAAATCTGACTCGGTGGTTGATTGCGCAATAAAATGCATATCAGCAAATCCTTGGCCGCTAATATTGGCCGATTCGCCCCTAAAATTACCTGTCTTATCAGCCAACAAATGCATATGCGTCGACATACCACTCATGGCGTAGATTTGACCACCAAGCTGGGGAATCCAAAATGAGTTCATTGGTGCATCAGAAGTTATCTCAAAATCAATCGGCACGTTTTTGGGTAGCTGTAAATAATTTATAGTAGCGATTTTCTGCTGGGGGTAGATGAATAGCCATTTCCATTGCAGCGATACAACCTGGATAGTCATTGGTGGGTTTTTAGAAACCAAACTCTTAAATGGGTCGAGTTCCCGTGAGCTGTGCCAGGTTATCACCCCTAGAATTGAGATAATAATCAACGAACTTCCCCACCAGATCGTCTCTAGGGCTCGGTTGTGACTAAAATTAGGACTATATTTAGCTTTTTTGTTGCCCTCTCGATATTTCCAAGAGAAACCAATCAGCATCCCGAATATCGGGATTACAACAATCGAAGATAACAGCCCGGCTTCAATTATCAAATGTTTCTCTTTTTGACCGACTGGTCCGGCCGGTTGAAGTACCGGTATGTTGGTTTGAGCTAAGTATATTCCAACCGCGGTTAAGGCCAATAATGCCAATAGAACCAGAATAATGGTTTTGGACTTTGTGCTCATGGTTAGCTTTAACTATACCAGCTTTAGTTCAAAAAATGGGGTATATTGACCGGCTTGTCATCTAAGCCTATGATGGTTTTTAGGATGCTCAAAACCCATAACAAAACTAACAAAGGCTTTAGTAAAATAATTATAGTCGGACTTTTGGTAATCGTTGGTTGTGTAGCGCCGCTGCTAGTCATTCATTTCGAGACAGCTTACCCTCGCTGGCAACCCTTTGGTCTAGAGGCGCTCGGGTTAAGTGGTTTGTGTTTGATTTTCGCTCAGTCCCTATTAAAGCGATAAACGCCGTAACCAGCCAAACTCCCAATACTATCATTTGGAATTGTTGGCCAGCCCCAGATGTCCGAACACTAAATGAACCTTGTTTATAATATTCATCAACTGCCCCAAGCAGCGAGACTACGGCCAGTATTAAGGCCAATGCACTAATTCTTAAGAAGTATTTTATCTTGTGTCTTGTTGAGTGAATCAAGCCCAACAGGGGTAATATAAAATAGCAAGCAGCAATCAATATACTGCTATAGGCGTGTGATGGAAGTTGAAAATTATGAAACGATAGCGAAACCGGCACACGGCAGGCTCTATTAAGTGTTTCTGAGCAAGGTAGTACCCAAATGGAGTCAGCCAGATTGGAAATTCCCAGAACCATTAGACCAAACAGCAAATAACGCTGGACTTTGTCGTAGATTGTGGTTTTCTTATACAGTTCGACCGCTAAGCCGAATATGATTAGCCCAGATATAATGTCCAAAAACTGAAATATAAAATGGTGAGGCTGGGAGGTCACGCTATATTCGCTAATCGAACCATCGGCTGCCAGTAGTTTGGGGCTGAGCCAGCCAGCCAGCAACCAGTTATTATAAAAAACAGCTGCCAAGACTGATGCACCATAGTAAAGTATTAACTTCCAGTTTCTATGTGAATCAGACATTATCCGTATAATATCATTAGCTATTTTATGAAACCCAATACCTGGCGACAACTGCTAATAATTTCTTTCTTAACCGGTCTAAGCGGTCTATTAACACTTAGTAGTACCTTGGTATCAATTGCTCACTCTCGGCACCACGTTCGAATTGTGCTAACTGACGCTCACCTAACTGTAATTGCTGGTGTAAGTTTAATTTATTTAGCAGCGCTACTGCGTAAAGGTAAATACAACGCGTGGTTAATTGCCATGCCGGTTTATACTTTCCTAATTGTTCGTAACTATGAGCACTTCGTCATTCAGTTCCATAATGAAAACAGACTTCTGCCGTCCATTTTGAACCTGTCATTACCAATCCTAGGACTAATACTTTTGATAGTCTTTAGGAATAGCTTCAAAGTACGTAGCGAAATACTAAGTTTCGCCTTGGCCCTTAGACGGTCGGCGATTATTCTACTGGTAGCATTCTTCTATGGCATCGCTGGTTTTTATTTACTTGATGAGAAAGACTTCCATCAAGAGCTATCGCTTACTAGCTCGGCACACTATACGGTCGATCAAATAGGTCTCACAACCAACCGAGTTATTACACCGTATAGTAGGCGAGCTACACTTTTCTTGGATTCCTTAGGCGTATTGAGTGCCAGTGCAATCATATATACGGCAGTATCTTTGTTCGCCCCAATCCGCTTTAGGTTACGACATTCACATCAGGATCTGCTTGACTTCGAATCATTAGTCAAAAAATATGCTCAGACAAGCGAAGATTTTTTTAAGCTTTGGCCAGCCGATAAATCTTACTTTTTTAATAGCGACAGAACCGCGGCGATCGCCTATAAGTCAACCGCTGGTACAGCCTTGGTTGTTGGCGACCCATTGGGGCCCATCAGTGAGTTCGATAGTCTAATTGAGCAGTTCAGTAATTTCTGCTGGATCAACGATTGGACCCCAGCCTTTATTCACAGCAGCGAAACTAATCTTAGTATTTATACAAAATTAGGCTTTGAGTATCAGAAGATTGGTGAAGAGGCATTGGTTAACACCACCAATTTCACTGACAGAGTGAATGGCAATAAGTACTTTCGGCATATTAATAATAAATTCACTAAGCTTGGCTATGGCTGCGAAGAGTTAATGCCGCCCCACAATCAAGCTACTATTAACCAGCTCAAAGCCATATCTAAGGACTGGTTATCGGTGCCGGGGCGAGCTGAGAGGGGCTTTATGTTAGGCTATTTCAGCGAAGCCTATATGCAGCGGTGTAGAATTATTGTAGCTAAAGACCAAACCGGTCAAATCGAAGCCTTCATCAATCAGGTTCCAACCATCAAGCCGAATGAAGCAAACTTCGATTTTTTACGTCATATGGCCAATAGTCCGGGCAATATTAATGATTATTTAATGAGTTTTTTTATCACCCGGTTACAAACTGATGATATTGAATTCCTGAACATGGGTTTGGCTCCATTATCGGGTTTAGATGAAGCCGACCCAGCCCAGAGTAATTTGATTACTGGTCTACTCAGCTTTACATATACGAACGGCAGTCGGTTTTATTCATTCCAGGGTTTAAAACGGTTTAAAGCTAAGTATGAACCGCAGTGGCAAAGTCGCTACATTGTCTACCGGGGCGGGCTTGGTGGCTTCACTAAGACTATCAACGCCCTTATGAGGGCTATGCGCATAAAGTAGGAAAAGTTTAATTAAACTGGCTTAAAGCACTATTTATTTGGCTGTAATCGTCAATGCCGGCACTCGGGATCAGGGCACTTTGACCAAAATAAGTCGTATAGCTATCAAGATAATTTCGCGAATTCAAACTCCTTAGGCTTAATGACTGGAGCTTGGAGTCGGGAATCGAATTAAAAAGTCCAAAAAGTGGTCGTGCTTCGGAAGCAGTAACATCGGTTTTAATATTACTTGCCACCGCATTTAAAACTCGAGCATTAGTTCTGGGATTGAGAACCAGCTTCCAATTAAGTTTCTGTTTGATAGCACTAAGCACTTGGCGTTGATGCTGGGTTCGATCGAAGTCTGCCTGGGCAAAACCATATGAACCTTCGGCATCACCCCTGGCCCTAGTTAGGTTAAGGGCGGTTTGACCGTCGAGTTGTGCTTGGCCGTTTGTCAGTTTCAGGGGCCCACCATCAGCCAGGCTGATGTTAGGATCAAACAAGCCTCTAGGGTCAGTACTTTGTATATTTACCGTAACTCCGCCCAACGCATTTACCGTTTGCTTGACCGTTGCATAATTAACAAGGACATAGTAGTTAATGGGGGTTTGAAAATTAGTCGTTATGATTTGTTCCAGCAAGCCTATACCATTATCCTTATAAGCTTCGTTAATTTTTCCATAGTCGTAACCGGGAATTTTCACATATAGGTCCCTGGGGATACTTAGCATATAACCCGATTTGTTAGACGGGTTCATACTTAATAGAATAATTGAATCAGTCAGGCTGGCACCGGCATGCCCTGGATCATCAACTGAATATCCAACTAGCAAAACATTAACACGGCCATTACCAGTGGCCTTAAGTGAGCCACCACTAATTAAGTTATATAAACTACCGCTACCAAATAGCTTTTGACTAGCTGAGCTAATATTCCTCGCGTCCCAGACTCCAAGCAACACTACTCCAATAAACAGCGATAGCAATAAGCTAAAAATAATCTTTTTAACACGGCTTTTTGTTGTTTTAAGTTTAACAACGGGTCGGACTTCTCGAAGGCTAGATCTTGGGGAATATGAACTTACACTATGTGGCAGATTGCGTCCGGTCTGGATAGGCAAGTCGGATTTTAAGCGGTTTTTAGCCATTAAATACCTATTATGCCGAAGGCAGATGAACTATGAAAGACGAACCTTTGCCAATGGCGGTTTTAACCTCGATGTGGCCGCCGTGAACTGTAGTGATTTTCTTGGCAATAGCTAAGCCTAGTCCGTAACCACCAGCCGTTTGTTTTGATCTGGAATCATCGGTTCGATAAAAGCGTTCAAAAATCATTGGCAGATCAGTCTGCTTAATCCCCCTACCTTTGTCGGTTATGTCTATAAGCACATCACGATGCTGCTTACGACTAGTAATAATAACGCTACTTTTAGCGGAGCTATACTTAATTGCATTATCAATAAATATCGCAAAAAGTTCTACTAAACTTTCGGAGTCACCCTTAAGCCTATGGTCGTCTGATTTATCGATTAATCTAATGTTTTTTTGTTCGGCGGCTTTAGCTAAGCGATCAATTGCTAGAGAAACAACTGTTTTAGAAGAAACATCTCTCGGATCTTCAATCCGGCCATTGCCGTTAGCTAAACGCAGTAGACCTTCTGAAAGGGTTTTGAGCTTTGCCACCTCTTCCAGATTACTTTTGATTAAGGCAATAGCTTCTTCCTTTTTCAGTCCAGGGTTTCGTATGGCCACTTCGTTTTCGGTTTGAATGGCGGTAAGCGGTGTCCTGAGCTCATGCGAAGCATCAGCTGCGAAGCGAGTTTGCGATATTAAAGCTTGCTCAATTGGCTCCAGGGTTCGTCGGGCTAACCAATAACTAGCCACACCACCGCCAACTAAAACTAACACATTAAACAATACCAAGTTAGCCTTTAAATGGCCACGATCTTCGCTTAGCTGACGTTGTCTTAGACGTGAATAATTATCGGAGTCACCGGGTCCTAAAAAATTATTAAAATAACCTATTTCGTGATTGACGTTACGTTGTAAATCTCCAGCCGAGACTCGAAACAAAAGTCCGCTAAACATTAGACTGACGGCCATAATAATCGCTAAGTACCATAGGGTTAAGCGTAAAGCGGCTGAATGAAACATTAGCGTCTGTCCTCCAACACATATCCGAAACCGCGATTGGTTTGTAGAAGCGGTTTGCCGAAAGGTTTGTCTATCTTATTTCTTAAATAACCAATATATACTTCAACTGTGTTTGGTAGAACATCAGCGTCAAAATCCCAGACATGAGAAATAATATTATCTTTTGATAAAACTCGGCCAGAATTTCGAATTAGGTATTCCAGAAGAGCAAACTCTTTAGCGCTTAAATCGATTGTTTTCCCAGCCCGTTTTACTTCATAACTAATCGTATCTAGACTTAAATCGGCAATTTTTAGAGTGTTAGACTGGGCTTGTTGGGGTCGCCTCAATAAGGCCTTAATCCTGGCAAGTAGCTCTTCAAAAGAAAACGGTTTAATAAGATAGTCATCCGCCCCAGAGTTCAGGCCTTCGACTCTATCCCTTACTTGATCCTTGGCGGTTAGCATTAATATTGGCGTATGTATCCCTGCCTCCCTGACCTGACGGCATACTTCCATACCGTCAATAGTGCCAGGCAGCATTCGGTCAATTATCATGAGATCGTAGGCTTCGTTTAAGGCCGAGCCTAGAGCAGAGTCGGCATCGTACTCCACATCTACGGCATAATTCTCTTGGACTAAACCTTGTTTTAGAGCGTTGGCAATTTTGTGCTCGTCTTCAACTACAAGTATTCTCATTAAGCCTATTCTACTTCAATCAGACTGAAAATTAGCTGAATTTTCTAAGGTGTTACAATATCTTTAAAGTGAACAAGCACTATAGTGTATATATAAAAATAGTTGGGCTAATTGGCAGCTTAGCTTGCTTGGCGATTTTTATTCATCGACCGAGTTTCCCTACTCCTGATAAATTATTCATTTTTGCAATTTTTGGTTTTATGATTTTTGGTCAAGCTTGGCAATTTTTTAAGCGACTATTCCCGTTTGTGGCAGTAATTTTGGTATATGAATCATTTAGAAGTTTCGCGGATAAGCTCAATACCCATGTTGACTACCTACTATCACCACACATAGATAATTTAATTTTTAGAAATTTGCCAACTGTCTATTTGCAAAGCTGGTTATGGAAAGGCCATACCAGTTGGTATGACTATGCCTTATATATTCCATATCTGCTTCACTTCGTACTGCCTCTCGGATTAGCGATACTGGTCTGGAAAACCAGAGAAAAAGATTATTGGCGAGTTATTTCAACCTATTTAGTCGTGGCGTTTGGTGCATTTGTAACTTTTTTTCTATTTCCGACTGCTCCGCCGTGGTTAGCTAGTCAAAATCATTACATTCAGCCGATTACCCGCATTTCCAGTAACGTTTGGGCTGGCTTGGGACTACACGACTTCCCGTCTGTCTATAACCATATTTCGCCTAACCCTGTGGCCGCCATTCCTTCTCTGCACGCCGCTTGGGCAGCTTTATTAGCAATCTTTGTTTACAAGTTATACGGTCGACGCTGGGGATTAGTCGCAACCATCTATCCTTTATTAATATTTTTTGGAACCATCTATGAAGCCGAGCACTACGCATTTGATGTTTTTGCTGGGATTGCCTATGCCCTGGCTGGATATTGGATAACTCCATACATCTTTCGATGGTTAAAGCCCCTGTACATCAGAATCCCTAAATGGCAATTGCTCCAAAACTAGTTACGAAAAGTGTAAAATATGAGTTAATGCGACGATCACAAAACAAAAAAATTAGTTCAAGTCTTGTAGTCATGTTGACCCTGGGACTGATTGTTTTTTTTGCATGGCCTTCACATGCCAAAGCCCCTGCCATACGAGGCTCCAATAATCCTACTAATAAACCATCAGCTACTGTAAAACCGGTATTCGATAAACTGCAATACACATTAGATTCGGCTTCCAGCCTGTGGGTAGTAGTAAATAAAGGCCGCCAATTACCCAGCAACTATGTACCGACTGACTTAATTACACCAAATATTCCGCTAAGACTTTCGGCTGCGGCTTCGGAGATGCATTTGCGCAGTGACGCCGCCGATGCCCTACAGCTAATGTTTAGTAGTGCCGCCAACCAAAACATTCAACTAAGGTTAGAGAGTGGTTATCGCTCGTACACTGATCAGGTAAGTGTCTATGGGGGCTATGTCGCTAGCTCTGGGGTTACCCAGGCCGATACCTTCAGTGCTCGTCCGGGACATAGCGAACATCAGACCGGTTTGGCAGCTGATATCGAACCACTGAGCCGAAATTGTGAAGTCGAGCAATGCTTTGGCGAGACCCCAGAAGGCCAGTGGCTTTCTCAGAACTCCTATAAGTTCGGATTTATTATTCGCTATCAGAAAGACACCCAAGCACTAACAGGTTATGAATATGAACCATGGCATATTCGGTTTGTTGGCCAAACGTTGGCCTCACAAATATATCAATCTAATCAAACTCTCGAACAGTTTTTCGGGCTACCAACCTATGCAGGCTATCCGTCAAGTAGTTTCCAACTAAAAAATGAATAGTTTAACATTGTGAAAATAAGATTATTAGTACCTTGCCTGATGGTCGTTATTGGTTTGGCGACTAGTTTTGGCGTGATATCAATTAACGGCCACAAAACACAGGTTGGCCAGCTAGTAACAGACGAAACTTACAACGGCGAAAATCTTAGCCATAGTTTAGATTTGCGTCTAGCAGCCAAAGCGACTTACCCTAGCACTGCTCTTAAGCTGGTCAAGGATCTCGGTAATAGTGATGGCCTCAGCCGCCAAGTCGTAAGCTTTGCTGTTAAAACTGATAATCTCAATGAGTATGCTTTATTAATTAGACCTTTGACACCGGCGCCAGCTTCCGGATTTCCAGTTATTATTTTGTGCCATGGGTACGTTAATCCGAGCGAGTACCATACAAATGATGGTTACATATCGGACATGCAGTTCTATGGTAAGCATGGTTTCGCGGTTATAAAACCAGACTTTCGCGGCCAAGGCCTATCAGCTTCGCAAGGTATCCCCGAAGGTGCCTACTACTCTATGGCTTATAACACCGATGTTATGAGCTTGATTTCTTCTTTAAAACTAACATCTAATATCGACAAATCCAGAATTAATCTATGGGGGCATAGCATGGGGGCATATGTTGCGTTACGGACGGCTGTGGTTTCGCCAGACGTAAAAAATCTCATCTTATTAAGTGGCCCGGTAGGCTCATTGAAACAGATTTACTTATCCTATGTCCCACCATCTGACGAAAACAATGAACCGGCACTCAGGATTAGAAATGATATTTTTTCAAAATTCGGAACTCCTGGTGAAGGTTCTAAATTTTGGGCGAATGCTTCACCCGCTAGCTACTTGAGCAAAACAAAAACTCATATCCAAATCCACGTTGGTTCCCTAGACCAAATTGTTCCAACTCAGCTTTCGGCCGATTTGGACAACATGCTAACATCGGATAAAATAACCCACCAGTATTTCGTCTATCCTGATGGGAAACATAGTCTTCAGGCCCAACGCAGTACTATCTGGAGTCGTTCTTTGGAATTTCTTCAAAAACCTTAGTTTATTTAGAAACGAAAAACGCTCGACTTTTTCTAAACAAATAGCCATATAGATTAGCCGTGTTTAGGTTTGGCTTGGCGTCTCTGGCGGCTCTGTATAGATAAGTCCCGCCGATAAGTATCATTAAAGCTAGACTAACAATCAGAAAATTCTGAACGGGATTAGTCTTAGCGGGTATAAAGTATTTAAATACAAAAACTATGACCGAGTGAAAGACGTAAACAAATAGACTATTTTGTCCGATTAATAGTAGAACCCCTCTGGTTTTCCGATTAATGGCTTGTTCGCGTTTAACCACCCACATGAAGATTACACTGGCCCACAAGTAGAATAAAACCACTCTCAACGGGCCCATTGTCCATTTTTGAGAATATATCCAGATATGGTCTGTAAAGCGGTTCCAGGATAGCGTAAACTGCTGCAACCAACGGGGTAAGGAGTTCAGATACTGGTTGAACTCTGACAACAGATATACCGTGGCGTAGCTTAAGATAAAACTAACTCCAGTCAAGCCCAATAGGGCCTGTTTTATCAATCGTCGACGTCTTTGATTAAGCTTGAGCCAGTAGTTATTTAGTTCGCTCCAATAGTAGCCGATAAGCATACCGCCGTTAAAGATAATTTGCCAACCGAGCGTAAAATTCTGATGTCTTAGCACCCAAGCCAAAAGGCTGCCTACTAAAACTAATTTCCATTTCCCCTTTGATATTAAATAGAAAACAAATGGAGCTATGAGCATTAGTATGGCAAACCGACTCAAAAAGTCAGCCCAGCCGTACTCAAATCTTAACAACAGTGTCTGAATGATGATATGTGGCCAATCTAGCGGATTGGGCAGACCATCTTTGATAGCGAAATGATTAGTTTTTGCGATGATAAAAGCGTACAAAAGCGTAAAGAAAACCGAAGCAATATATAGCTCAGCCGCTCGCGACCACATTTTTTTGAAAATAAATTTTGTGCCTTGTGACAATTTTCGTCTATAAACCATACCCACCAATAGACCAGATAAAAAGAAAAAACCTTCAGCTGCTGATACAAACAGTCGGCCACGACCGGTAAAAAAATCATAAAAGTTTGGTGGCAGTTCGATATGCCCAATCAGTATAGTTAGCAGTAGATAGCCACGAATTAAATCAAATGACAGTATTCGTTTAGTTTTTCCACTAACCACTATGTCTCTCTCTTGTGTGTCTGCCATAATGTCTTAGGTTGCCATCTGTTTTAGTTTAGCAATTTTGACTTTGCCGTTGTTGGTCCGGGGTAGGCTTGGTAAATAAATTATTTTATCAGCTCGCCAGGCAAAAACCAGGTTGTCCTTGCAGTAATCAATAATTTGTTCCTCGGTGAGACGAGTAACCAAAAAATAGATTAACTTATCATTAGGGTCATCCAACTGTTGCTGACCTAGTACAAAGGCCTCTGATATAGCTGGATTTTGGGTTAACGCCCATTCAACATCTCTGGGTGATACGCTATAGCCGAATCGTCGGATTCGCTCAGCACTACGGCCCTTTAAATACACATATCCGTTTTTTAGCTCAGCTATATCGCCAGTTTTCCAGTAACCATCAGCAGTTGTGGCTGCTCTGGTGGCCGAAGTGTTGTGAAAATAGCCTGGGAACAAGCCAGGCGACCTTACTTCAACCTCCTGGGCCGAACTGAGCCGAAACCTAACCCCAGGCATTACTTTGCCTGGCGAGCCTGGTTGGATGGCTGTGAGCAGGTTTCCAGCAATTCGACCGGTCTCACTGGAGCCATAAGTTTCCACAATCTCAACTCCGAATTGCTTTTTAAAATCACTCCATACATTTTTTGCAAGAGGAGCACCACCGGAAATACAAACACGAACTGACGATAAATCGTAATCCTGGGGATTATTCAAAGCTAGCATTTTGCTATAAGCGAGCGGGACATGTGTAAAAAGCGTTACTTTACCACTAGATAGCATCTCTAAGGTTTCTTTGGAATTAAAGGCTTGTTGTTGGAGATATAGGGTGTTTGCGTGATATAGGGCCCCACTTAGACCCATTACTAAACCGTACCAATGGCTGAGCGGCAATGAAATTAATAATGAATCCGTAGTCGTCCATTCCCAGATTTGCGAACAAACCTTAATGTTCCACAGATGGTTTGAGTGAGTGTTTGGTACAGCTTTTGGTTTGCCAGAAGTGCCCGATGTGAAGGTTAAGCTAGCTATTTGTTTATCGGCTGGTAAACGGAGCGGACTAATATCCGAACCTTTAGCCTTAAGTAGCTTATCTACCAGAATGACCTCAAGACCGGCTTGGTCTATCCGTTCAATGTATCTTGTGCTAGTTACTATCAAAGCCGGCGGAATTTGTTTGATTATCGCATCGAGCTCTAGTTTTTTATAAGCCGGATCAAGTGGCAGTGCAATATGACCAGCGTGAACAACGGCTAGATAAACCACCACGAAGTCGATTGAATTTGTAAGCAGTAAGTCTACGACCTTTTGATTTTTAGTACCTAGCTCTGTAATTAAAAAACTGCTCATTATCTCAACTTTTTGCCACAGCTCTTGCCAGCTGGTGGTCTGTCCCTCGAAGACGATAGCTGGTTTATTGGGATAAAGCCTAGCATTTTGTCTCAAGCAATCGCTTAGGTAGGCTGGATTAGAAGATATATTGCCCATAGTTTAACCAACCTCTTATTATACAGACTAAACTGAGTTATTGGTTTGGGTTTATATCGTGCCCGCCAAACTTGTTTCGCATGGCTGCTAGCAACTTTGTAGAAAAATTAATCTCCCCGGCTTGGCTTTTAAGGCGAATATCGAAAGCTGTTTGAATTACTGGCAGGGGAATTCCCATTTTCTTGGCGGTCTCTAGGGTCCAACGGGCCTCGCCACTCTCTGCCACAACCCCGTCTATTCCTTCTAAGTTTGGGTTCTCGCGGAGGGCGTCCACACTCAGTTCATTTAATTTAGATTCAATAATACTGCCATGTTGCCAAACTTCTCCGGCCGTGGCTAAATCGAGAGCTTTGTACGGTCCCTCCTTGATCATTCGATAGCCCTCAGCATAAGCTTCCATCATGCCGTATTCGATAGCGTTGTGGACCATCTTTACGTAATGTCCACTACCAGCCCCCTGAAAGTGACGCCAACCATAAGGGGCGGCTAAAGCGTCTAAGATTGGCTTTATAGTCCCCACGGGCTCTTCCTCGCCACCGACCATCATACAATAACCATTAGCTCGACCTAAAATGCCACCACTCGTTCCTACATCGATAAAATGAATCCCTTTAGCCTTAGCAGTTTGGGCTCTTTTCTGAGAGTATCGAAAATTAGAATTTCCGCCATCTATAATTATCGATCCGCTGGGGACTATACTAAGCAGCTCACTGAATTTCTGCTCAATAACTTCTGCCGGTAACATCAACCAAACAATAATCGGATCAAGCCTAGAAATTAGTTCGTGAATATCGTTGGCAGCTACTGCACCCTGTTTCACGGCCGCCTCAACTGGTTCTGGGCTACGATTCATAACCACCACTTCCTGCCCGTTCTCTAGTAGCCGGGCCACCATATTGCCACCCATCCGACCAAGTCCATAAAATCCGATTTTCATAATGCTACTCCTTCTAAATCATTATAGACTGACCAGCTGGCTATTTGTTTAATAATTTGAACTGGCAGCTGGTTTATCGGCTCAGTTTTATGGACTAATTTATCCAGGGCTGACTGCTTTTGTTTACCTTTCGCGAACAGTATAACCTCGTCTAGCTGTCTTAGGCCTTTGGCCGACAGAGTTATTCTTAAAAAATCCGGGGCTTGATAGTAAACTACGTTTTTCTTATTATCAACTGCCGGGCTGTTTGGTAAGATGCCGGCGGTGTGCCCATCAGCTCCCATACCAAGCAAGGCTAGTTTATAGCTGGCAGTATTTAAGAATTTATTGAAAAAATCTTCATAGTCGGTTGTCGTCTGCTGAATATTCTGACCAGTAAGAATCGGTTGTGACCGAATTCCCGCAAGCTTTGCACCAGAATCAATCAACTGGCTCCAATTAGATCCCGGGTGGCCAACTTCGCCGTATCTCTCGTCAACTAGGCTAAGGGTCAATAACGATAAGTCATGGCAGGCCAAGCGAGACAGTGCGTGCAAGGCAATATCAATTGTTGACCCTCCAGAAATTAGCCACAAAACACTAATTTTTTTCCGCAAATTAGAGATAATTTTGTCTGCCAAAATATCGCCTACGGATATCTCTGAGCTAGTTTTATAAAAATGTATACTATCCGACATCATGTACCACGGTAAAGTTATTATACCAACCACTGAAGCTTCTTGAAGTTGTACGATATCTTACCTAACTCACCTATAAAATCTTACAGCGTACTATTCCAGCCACCTGTAGAGTATTAGGCATAACAACTTAAAGGGGGAGTTATGAAAAAATATAATGAATTCGATGATAGCACAGTAAATAAGTACTTTATTTTGACTAGACCTACTAAGCTCTCTGATATGTCTTTTGAAGACATTGATTTAGAAACTGAACCTGGTTGGAGACAGAAGTCTAAACAGCTTCAAGCTCGACGCTGGCGCAAAATTCGTCATCAACTGGTGTAGTGATCTATTGTTATCGAACTCTATAGATTCGTATAGCTATAATCAGTTGGTAATTGATTAAAAACAGACCAGAGTTATATTGGTGATAAAATTGCGAGCCCTAACCCACACTGGAGAATGATTTATTACCCAGTTAGTGAAGAGACCTGGATTAAGAGTGCTCGCTATTTTATTTGTTAGCTCGGCAAACATAGAAATTTTGAAAAACATAATCAATAAAGTACCCATCATTTTTACTTGCCTGCGACTCAAATTCTGTCGGGCGAATGACTTCATCAAGATAATCGGAAAGTATTTTACCGTTTATTAGTTTACCGCTTTTACGTTCTTTCAAAAGTGGCCGAAGGCTCATCAAAGCTTCTCTATAATCAAACCAACCATCATCATTGGCTGGTATCCAAAGATGGTCAGCTTGTGAAACTTTTTCGAGTATCTCAAACTCCGATGATTTATCCAGGTAGTCTTCCATATCGTCAACGCTATGAGCTGAGTAGAATGACTCTGGTTCGGTCGTATTAAAATTTTGTGCGATATTTTTGCCAAGAGTCCAAAGATGGAGTTGGTTTTTTAAGCCGCGGCTTGAAAAAATGGCCAATCCATCGGGCTTAAGGACACGATGAGCAGCCAAGTATGCTTTCTCAGTATCTGGTACGTGATATAAAACAAAAAGTTCGCACAGGAAATCAAAACTATCATTGCTAATTTGAAGCGATGACTCTCCCTCGTCGGTCAAGTATTTAAATTGTTGTAAATTCTGTGCGTCGCTATGTCCAAATAGAAGAGGAGTATTTGGGTTATCTTGCGAAATATCCGAATGCAAAAATGGCTGATGCCCGGTTTCTATATCAGATCCAGCGATGGCACCTTGATAACCTGATTCAAGCAATTTTCTAATAAAATACCCACTACTAGCACCGACGTCCAGACCAATTAGTTCGGGTGAGTTTCCACAGTACTGGATGACTTTACCGGCAACTTCTTGCCATATATCGCGAACTTCGAGTTGTCTGATAGTTTCCTGGCGACTAAAAGCGATATCATCTGGGTATTTAGCGTATTTTAAATATAAATTCCGACGGGCATCGGCACCATATGGCCAACCACCGAGGTAGTTTTCTGCGGTTTCTTTCTTAATATTTCTGGCTAAATATTCCTCAGGCATTTATGCAACTATAACATCTATTGCTAAGTAAGGAAACACCGCAACCCTTTATAATAGATGTAGAAAATGATAATCTAAATCTATATGTATCGTTTACAAATTTCTTTAAAACTCAAGGACATGATGCTTGATGGCCGAAAGCTTAAGCTCGCGAAGAATCAAATCATTCAGTCAACCGATGATCGACGGGTCTTCAACTACATTAGAGAAGGTTATGTAAAAAGATACTTGATTAGAAATGATGGCTCTTTGGGTGTTCAAGTTATTTACCGTCCGGGTGATGTTTTCCCAATAACTCTAGCCTTCAGTGTGCTTTTCGACCAATCAATCTCGGAAAGTCCCGAAACTTATTATTATGAAACAATGACTGAAGCAGAGATATACACCATCAATGAGATAACATTGAAGGAAAAAGTTGATGCCGACCCAACCCTGTATAAAGACCTGATGGGGGTTTCTGGAAAACGGCTACATTCTACATTACATGGTCTAGAGAATGTTACTTTAAAAACCTCATACTTCAGAGTTGCACACGAAATCCTGTATATGGCACAGCGGTTTGGTGAAAAAAAAGGCATAGGAGCGAGAGTTTTAATTCCACTCACCCACCAAGACTTAGCCGATATTCTTAGCCTGACTCGCGAGACTGTTTCGACGGCAATAGTACAACTCAGAAAGAATAAACTTATAACTACCGAGAAATATATCTTTGTTCCAAATATGGAAAAACTCGAGCAAGAGGTTCATGATTAGACCTAGTTTCGTTGGTTGCAACCCTATCAATTAATCTTGAAACAAAAGCAACTGCTTCTGGGGGCAACTCCACTGTTCCAGAGCTCTTTAAAGCCGTTTTTCCAATAATTGACGGCAGTACTGCTTCTATATGGGTTATATCTTCAATTATATGTCTCACGCCTAGGTCTCTTGCGGTTGTCTCGTCCAAATTACCGGTTTTTATAACGGCAATCGGTTCAACCCCGGCGTGGATTGCTGATAACATATCGGCTGATGAGTCGCCAACCATAACTGTCCTATTAGCAGAGACCTCATTGAATCCCATAAGAAATTGAACCGAGAAAGGTTCAGGCTTCGCAAGAGATTCATCTTCCAATATATCAGCTGTCAAAATCCCACCATCAAATAGTGAGGGGTCAATCCCAAGCCTTGGCATAACACTATTCAATAAGGTTTTACGATCAGCGGCCGTATTAAGAGCCAATATGTAGTCGGTTGAAAGCCGACCTAGAGTCTCCACACAACCGGGTACCTCTTGGATCCCCTCCGTGAAAATAGTCGTAAGGTTTTGCTCGTATAGTTTTAAAGTAGTCGGCAGTAGTTCGGGCTGTTCTAATAAAAGCTCACCTATAATTGCCTGGTGAGGCGACCCCCAGTTTAATCTTATCCTAGAGATAGCTTCATCGTAACTTAAACCTGCCCCACTATCTGCAAGAGCAGCCAAATATGATTCTTCATATAATTTTTGTGAGCCAACGTTAAATACACCATCAAAATCGAATATCAGAAGACCTTGTTTAGTTTCGGTCATAGGCCCTGCTGTTTATTCGCGTAATTTCCACGTGACTAAACATATCACTATCATTCGGCTCAGCACTGTATGATATCTAACCACTGCAGCTTAAGCATTCTCTGTATACTGGTACATGAATAAATAATCAGAGTAACCAATTAATGGAGGTCATTATGACAAGTGTAACAGTAGAACCGTACTTCTTTTTTAAGGGTAATTGCAAAGAAGCTATGGAATTTTATAAATCAGTGTTTGGCGGCGAGTTAGAAATCCAAACTATGGGCGAAGCTCCGAAAGGTATGCAGGCTCCAGGCTCTAGCCCATCAGATATCATGCACGCCAGTCTTAAGGGTCCGGTAAATTTGATGGCTAGTGATAGCAATACGGCGAGTGATAAGGCCTCTAAAGTTGAAATATCTATCGGTGGAACCGAAGAAGCCGATATGCGAAAAGTGTTCGATTCTCTCTCGGAAGGCGGAAAAGTAAGAATGCCACTTTCCAAACAGTTTTGGGGGGATATTTTTGGTATGACTACCGACAAATACGGCATTGACTGGATGATGAATATTGGGACTAACTTAAGTTAATAAATATATGCAAAAAATCAGTCCATTCCTGTGGTTCGATAATCAAGCCGAGGAAGCAGTCAATTACTATGTTTCGGTATTTAAAAACTCTAAGATAACCTCTACAAATCGGTATGATGCCGCTGCCTCCAAAGCCAGCGGACAACCTGAAAATAGTGTTTTAACAATCGGCTTTGAGGTTGAAGGCCTAGGATTCACTGCACTAAACGGCGGGCCGATATTTAAATTTAGCGAAGCCACATCGTTTGTAATTAGCTGTGAGGACCAAACCGAAATTGATTACTACTGGGATAAGCTATCGGTAGTACCACAAGCCGAACAATGTGGCTGGTGTAAGGATAAGTTCGGGCTAAGCTGGCAAATTGTGCCTAAGAACCTCAGCGATCTAATTAACGACTCGGCTGGCATGAAAGCTATGCTAAGCATGAAAAAGCTTATCATTAAGGACCTCAAAAACCCGAAATAGGGCCCTGGCTGGGCAACTAGGTCTGGGCTGTTTTGATATCATAAATTAGCAAGATGACTAACACTATTTATACTATCGGTCACTCCACGCATCCGATAGAGGAGTTTATTAAAATTATTAAGGCCTACAAGATTGAGACTGTTATTGATGTAAGGACAATCGCCAAATCTAGGTTCGTCCCTCAATATAACGATGAAGACCTGAATCAAAGTTTAAATAAGCATAAGATTGGCTACCAACGCTTAGAACTTCTTGGTGGGCTAAGACATACCAATAAAAACTCGGTTAACAAAGCCTGGAAAAATGCATCTTTCCGTGGCTATGCGGATTATATGCAGACACCTCCGTTTGCTACCGGCATTGAACAGCTAATTGAAATTGCCAAAACCGCTCGAGTAGTTATTATGTGTGCCGAAGCAGTGCCGTGGCGGTGCCATAGATCACTTATTGGTGATGCTTTGCTTGTTAGAAACATTACGGTAGAGGATATTATGACCGTGAAGACGACTCAGCCGCATATTCTAACTCGGTTTGCGAAAGTAGTTGGAATAGGCGTTACTTACCCTGATTAATCTGCACAAAGCTTAATTATTCTGATTTATAGCCAGGGAAAGAATCGGATTTTGAGTGGTCTTCGTCTATGCCCATATGTTTTAGTGTCTTTTCAAAAGCCTCGACCATCGGTTCTGGACCAGATATATAATAAATTGGTTCTTCCATTTTTTTACCAAATTCTTTTAGCGTCTCTTCATCAATTTTCCTATCGCCTGTAAAGTAGGTAATGTTAAAAGTTTTGTGTTTTTCGCTTAAGGTGTCTAGTTCGTCGCGAAAGGGGATGTCATGCTCATCGCGGTTGGCATAAAGTAGTTCAACATTTATATTTTTCCCATCATGATCGAGTTGCTTAAGAATAGAGTAGAAGGGCGTAATGCCAATTCCGCCAGCCACAAATATATAATTTTTAGCAGTGTCATCAACCACAAATTTGCCTTTTGGTAGGTCGGCCTCGATTCCCTGGCCCGGTTTAAGTCCTTGTAAAGCATTTTTAAACGAACTCCCCTTATCCAAACTTATGCGGGTGGTAATTTTAATGTTTTTTTCATATGGGGCACTGGAAATTGTAAACCAACGTTCCTCACCCCTATCATCAGGATTAGCGTGTGGCAGTGTGTAGTGCATATATTGTCCAGCCTGCCATGAAGTAGGCTCCTCTGGCTCGAATATAAATGTTTTAGTTCCGACAAACTCACTAAGTTGTTCCTTTAAGCGTAGTTTCATACTTCCGTAACCTGTTTAACTATCAAAGTATAGCAAAGAGCAAAAAATATAACTGGCTTAGCATAACGATCGAGCACGGTAATAGTTAACATGGCTACATATTTTACTTAAGTTCTAATCTACTATGGCTGAGCATATAGGTCTGGTACGGTTTAACAGGATAATTTGAGACAAATGAGACACGAAACAGCTATATTTTGAAGTGTCTCACTTTTGCTTGGCTTCGGCTGGACTATTGCCGTGTTTTATAGCCTTACTTCTAGGTTTTTTGGGATTATCTGCAGTAGTTAACTTTTCACCAGTTTCAGGATCAAGCCCATGCTCTTTGCAGTAATCATCTCGACGCTGTAGCGCACGTTCTTGCAGCAAATCAAGTAAGCTGATGTATTGACCAACACTAACCCCGTGGTATAGCAGCTTTGATTCTATTTCCGGGAACTTCTCGAACCATTGCTTTGTGTATGCGTAAGCATAGGGATGCCCGTGGAGAGTTTCTTCGTTTTCCCATTCGGTGTCCTTGTCTTTGCCAATTTCACCAGTTACATACTTAACTTCATGGCCATATAGGGCCCACGCACGCTTTTAGTGTCGCTTTTCTATAGGATCTACCGGTTCTTGGTCGTGATCTTTGATTACGTGCATTATGAACTCTATATCAGCAGTTTTACGGTAGTTGGGATATAGATCGTGACGGTCGAACAGTTGAGTACTATGCCATCAAGTACCTAGACGAACATAAAAAGCGGTAGCAAATGCTACCGCTCTCGGTTTTTACGCTATAAAGATCACTACCATAGACTGAAATAGGTCTGCGCGCTCTACCCAGCGATACTTTAAGCTACTTTTAAAGTTTCGTGCTATATAATCAGTTTATGAGAATACTTGTTGTTGAAGACGAGCATCGTATTGCACAAGCCATAAAAGAAGGTTTAGAACAAGAGACCTATGCCGTAGATGTCTGTCATGACGGCGAAGATGGATACAATACTGCACGCTCTGATGACTACGACCTGATTATTTTAGATGTCATGCTGCCTAGTATGGACGGCTTCGAAGTATGCAAAAAACTTCGAACTGCAAAAGATCACACACCAGTGCTTATGCTGACTGCAAAAGATCAAAATAAAGACGTTATACGTGGTTTAGACACCGGTGCCGACGATTACTTGCCAAAACCGTTCTCATTCGAAGTCTTGTTAGCCAGAATAAGAGCTTTGCTACGCCGTCCACATCAGGCAATCGGGGAGATACTTGAGGCAGGTAGTTTAACGTTAAACACTACATCCCACGAGGTAAAAAGGTCAGGAAGAATTATCAAACTATCTAGTAAGGAATATGCCCTTCTTGAATATTTATTACGAAATAAAGGCAAGGTTTTAAGTAAGAACAATATCATGACCCATGTTTGGGACTTTGATGCAGATATACTGCCAAACACAGTTGAGGTGTTCATTACCTACTTACGTGCAAAAATCGATAAGCCTTTCAAGGAACCAGAGCTAATAAGCACTGTCCGTGGCTTTGGCTATAAGATAGGAGAAGCATCATGACTACAGACAAAGTGTTACGGTTTGCCCGTTCAACAACGGGTCGTTTGGCGATGACTTACTTAGGCATCATTATGCTGATGAGCATTGGCTTTAGCCTAGTTTTTTATAATACTTCAGCAGGTCAACTTGGACGGCAACTTCCACCTTCGTCTGTTTTTAACCGCCCGTCACGAGACTTCCCCTCAGTATCACCAATAACAAATCGAGCCGAGATTGAAGCTTTCTTGCAACAACGAATCACTGAAGGCCGTGACGCACTGCGAATAAGGTTAATTGGACTAAACGTGATGGCTTTGATCGGCGGCGGAGTTCTTAGCTATGTGCTTGCCAGGCGGACGCTGAAACCAATTGAAGAAGCGATGGAAGCACAATCCCAGTTTATTGGAGATGCATCGCATGAGCTGAGGACTCCGCTGACTGCGATCAAGACAACCAATGAAGTAGCTTTACGCAAACCAAAGCTTAACCTGACTGATGCCAAGGAAATCATTAAGCAGAATACTGATGATGTCTCGAAACTTCAGGCACTAACAGATGGACTACTGAGATTGGTTAACGATAAGAGCTCAGATCATAGCTTAAAGCCTATTTCCCTGCAAGAGGTAGTAGCTGAGGCTATGAACCAAGTGGTTCAATTAGCTCAAAATAAAAACATTTCGGTTAATGATCAAGTACCCAATATAAAGGTACTTGCTAATAAACAAAGCCTCATACAATCAATCACCATATTGCTAGATAATGCCATAAAATACAGTGAGCCTAAAACAGTCGTCACGCTGAGCGGATCATCAGATGCTAAGCTTGCCCATTTGAAGGTCAGTGATCAAGGCATAGGCATCCGTGCAGCCGATCTTCCTCATATCTTTAAACGGTTCTATCGTGCCGACCGGTCACGGAATAAGCAACAATATGACGGTTACGGGTTGGGTCTATCGATAGCAGATAAGTTAGTCAAGCAACAACACGGTGAGATTTCAGTGGATAGTACGCCAGGTCACGGTGCGACTTTCACTATAAAATTGCCTCTGGCCTAAGCTTTAAGCAAACTTTAAAGTTCCGTTGGTATCGTTGTGGCATCACTTCAATAAATAAAAGGAATTTAGGATAATGCATGAATCCAGTATCTAGAGGAATAAGAAACGCCTTTCGTAATTCAATACGAACGTTCTCCATTGTAGTTATCTTAGGATTAAGCGTCGGGTTAGCACTTTCTATGTTAGTTGCTCGGCAGGCCGTTCAAGAAAAAATTGATTCGGTTAAAACTTCGATAGGTAATACTGTCAGCATAGCTCCTGCTGGCTCTCAAGGTTTTCAAGGTGGTGGTGAACCCTTGACTACTGAGCAACTGAGCAAGTTAGAAACAGTAAACCACGTTACTGGTGTTACTCAATCACTCAGCGATCGTCTCACGAGCGATACAAGCAATTTAACCTCAGCAATAGATGCCGGTAGCCTCGGAAACCGTCAAGCTGGAAATTCTGGAGTAGGCTTTCAGCAAGCTCCACCACAGGGTGGCAATCAACAGCCAGGAGGTAGCTCCAATCAAGAAATTACCCGTACATTTACTCCTCCAATAATTGTGACTGGCATTAATGACCTATCAAAAGTTTCAGCATACGGTGGTGATACGGTCTCGTTTACGAGCGGTCAAGCACTGGATCCAACAAAGGATGAAGAGGTAGCCGTGGTTGGTAAAGCCTTGGCTGAAAAAAATAATCTAAGTGTCGGCTCTACTTTTACTGCTTACGACAAAACTATCAAGGTAGTTGGTATATACGATACCGGTAATACCTTCTCTAATGCCGGTTTAATAATGTCGCTTGCTACACTACAAAGACTTTCTAACCAAGCTGGGGATGTTACTAGTGCTACAGCTACCGTTGACTCCATCGATAACATTGACTCTGCGGTTACTGCCATCAAGAGTGCGTTGGGGGACAAGGCTGATGTTACGAACTCGCAGGAGAGTGCCAAGTCCACGATTGCTCCACTAGAGAACGTAAAAAGTATTTCCCTGTTCAGCTTACTTGGCGCACTAGCTGCTGGGTCGGTAATCATCCTTCTGACTATGATGATGATTGTCCGTGAACGCCGACGCGAAATAGGTGTCATGAAAGCCATCGGCTCTTCCAACTTAAAAACTATGTTCCAGTTCATGAGTGAGGCAGTAACGCTCACACTACTCGGATTAATTGTCGGTCTTGTGATTGGAGTAGCTGCCTCGAACCCAATTACAAAAGTATTGGTCAACAACAGTACGACTAGTACGACTCAAACAATTGGTCGGTCTGGACAAGGTGGTCCAGGAGGGTTTGGACGTAACAGCTTAACTAGCGTCCGGAATGTTAAAGCCTCAGTGGGCTTGGATATTCTCGGCTATGGTGTTGCCAGTGCGTTCATTATCGCTATTGTCGGTAGCGCACTGCCCGCACTATTCATTAGCAAAATAAGACCAGCAGAAGTAATGAGGGCTGAATAATATGTTACAAGTTACAGATTTAAAGAAGACTTTTAAGTCCGGCGATACTAAGGTCGCGGCTATAGATGGTATAAGTTTCGGCGTACCAGACGGACAGTTCGCATCAGTTATTGGTAAGAGTGGTAGTGGTAAAAGTACCCTGCTTAGCTTACTAGGCGCACTAGATAAGCCGACAAGCGGACATATTACTGTCGGCGATAAAGATATAACTAAGTTGAACGATCACAAACTCATAAAATATCGCTGCGAAAAGATCGGTTTTGTTTTCCAAAGTTACAATCTTGTGCCAAACCTAACAGCAATTGAAAATGTGATGTTGCCAATGGAGTTTGCCGGACTTTCCAAAAAGCAACGGTTGCAGCGAGCGAAGCTGTTACTTAACCAAGTTGGCTTGGACGACAACAAGCAAAAGCGTAAGCCCGGACGACTAAGTGGGGGTGAGCAACAAAGAGTTGCAATTGCCCGAGCACTTGGTAATAAACCAAAGCTAATCCTGGCGGATGAGCCAACTGGTAACCTTGATTCTCAAACCGGTAAAATGATCTTCGACTTGCTGCACGATCTAGCAAAAAGTGAAAATACTACTATCGTAGTTGTAACTCACGATCTAGAAATCGCCGGAAAGACAGACAAAACCTTCCAGCTTACTGACGGTAAGTTAGCTCCGGTAGGAGCGAGAGTATGAACGAGCACGATCATAACAAGGGAGGATCGGGCCTATTTGCTAAGGTTGGTGCTGGTTTGTTAGTCGTACTCATAGTTGCTGTACTAAGCTTTCTTGGCGGTATGCAGTACCAAAAGGGTAAAAAGTCCGCAACAACGGACCAAACTGCTTCGGGAGGATCCTCAAGCCAAGGATTTGGTGGTTTTCAAGGTGGCCCAGGAGGTGGTGGGCGTACGAATATAGTACGAGGTCAAGTTACCGCAATTAGTTCAACGAGCATATCCGTGCAAGATAGCAGGAGTAATTCCACGACTACTCTCGATATAACTTCTGACACAACGATTACAGACAATGGCCAGACTGCCAGCCTCGATAGTATTAAGGTTGATGATAATGTAGTGGTGCGCCCAAATAGTTCCAACTCAAAACAGGCCGATCAAATTATACTGAATCCCCAAGTACCCTCAGGTACACCTAGTTCAAGTACTACAACAAACTAACTTTAAACTGTTTTTAAGGTTAGTTTACTAAGCTGTGTGCATATGGACGAGCGGCAAACCATTGAGCGTACACGGCTGAGTTATTTGAAGATGCCTTCACTGAGGCATACGTTGAGATTAGTCTTAGTAATTACGTTGACAGCAATAATTACAATCGGAGGATGGGTCGGCTGGAAAGTCTATGCCAGTGCTTCAAGAATTACTGGCAACAAGAATCCTCTGAGTCTGGTCAGTGCATTCTCGCCTGTTGACCTTAAGGAAGTAAATGGCCGTACTAATATATTGTTGGCTGGATATTCTAAAGATGATCCGGGTCATAGTGGGGCGGAACTCACTGACTCAATAATGATACTCAGCATGAATCAGTCTACAAAGTCAGCGGTTGTTATTAGCGTGCCACGTGATTTGTACGTAAATGTACCTAGCTATGGGTATAGCAAAATAAATGCAGCCTACGAATATGGAGAAAGTGATAACTTTTCGGAGGCTGGCTATGCTAATGGTGGCATGGGACTGCTTGAGAAAACAATAAAACAAACACTGGGCGTAGATATAAGTTATTACGGCTTGATAAATTACACCGCCTTCAAGTCAGCAGTTGATGCCGTTGGCGGAATTACCATTACTATCAGTAGCAGTAACCCGCGCGGTATATACGACTCTAATACGGGTATTAAGTTTGCTAATGGGAGCGTTACGCTAGATGGACAGACAGCACTCAATTTAGCTCGATCACGTGGCGATTCGTATTATTCCTACGGTTTTCCAAATAGTGACTTCGATCGTACGAAATACCAACAGGCTATGCTATTAGCACTTAAGGGTAAGGCCAGTAATGCAAGCGTGATAGCAAATCCGCTAAAGATTGGAGAATTAGCTGATTCTGTGGGCGATAACGTTAAGACCAATATGCAAATTAACGAAATGGAAACTCTATATTCAGTCATGAAAGATGTCAACGACAACAATATAGAGACAATTACGCTAAACAATATTGAGGGAACAAATCTGTTGATTGACTACCGTACACTGAATGGTCAATCAGCCCTAATCCCAGCTCTGGGTCTAAATAACTTTTCGGCGATCGATAACGCAATCGATAATTTGCTTGCGCCCAAAACACAATAACGACCTTTTAAGTAATGTTTAAGCTTGTTTGTCTAACCTACTTATATGATGAAACGCATAGCATTGTTTGGCATCGCAATTATCACCGTTACGCTAGTCTCTTATTACGTTGTTCATGCTTTACCAGTAAAATCTGCGGGTAACCTAACAGCAACGAGCGTAGTAGCTAGTGCAGAGGATATACCAGCTGATGTACCACGTGACGTAGCCACAGACCTTAATACCGTCATTGAAAAATACTCGAATTTATCCATTGCGGTATCTTTAACCGATTTGGAGAATAATCAGACCTACAATGCAGGTGCTGTTGATACGACGTTCAAAGGAGCGAGTACTATAAAGGTATTTACCGCAGTGTACTATATGCATCAAGTTGAAGCTGGTAAAGCCAGCTTGACGCATCAAATTGACGGTGTAAGCGCCCGTACGCTTCTGCAACGGATGCTTCAAAATAGTGACAACGACGCTTGGGCAGCCATCACTACCTACCTTGGCAGCAGTAATATCCAGTCATATGCCCAAAGTATTGGTCTGACTTCATTTTACGGTTACGACTACAATGCGATCAAAGCTTCTGACTACGCGAAGTTGCTAGTTAAGTTGTACAAAGGTGAGCTTATTAGTGACGAGAATCGCGCTACCCTATATTCCTTCATGCAAGACACTGATAATGACACCCTCATCCCAGCTGCTCTACCAAACGATGCCACGGTCTATCACAAATGGGGAGATTTGTGGGGCAATTTGCATGATATTGCCATAGTCCAATACCAAGGACACTCCTTTGCGCTTGTTATTTTTACAAATAATACTGATGGAACCCAGGCTCTTTACTCTACTCAAGTAGCAGCCATCAAAGAAGTTACGAAGACAGCTATAATAGACCTCAAGTATTAAAATATACAAAGTCCTAGACTTCCAACTCTTTCGCGGTACCCTGTACCTTGCAATGGAAACAACACAAGAACTCAAATTCTGTCTCTATGCTCGGAAGTCGAGTGAATCTGACGAACGCCAAGCAATGTCTATCGACTCTCAAATCAAGGAAATGCAAGCTATGGCAACTCGCGAGGAGCTGAACGTCGTCGTCATAAAAAAAGAGAGCTTCTCGGCAAAGGAATCAGGGCACAGGCCTGTATTCAATGAGTTGCTGCACGACCTGAGGAATGGCAAGTACAATGCAATTCTGACGTGGGCTCCCGACCGACTAAGCAGAAATGCAGGAGACTTAGGATCGCTCGTAGATTTAATGGACTTGAATCGACTTCAGCGCATCCGCACATTTGGACAGAGCTTCAGCAACACGCCAAACGAGAAATTCTTACTGATGATTCTGTGCTCACAAGCCAAACTCGAGAACGATAATCGAGGTATCAACGTAAAGCGCGGCATACGTGCCAAATGCGAAATGGGCTGGCGACCAGGTGCAGCACCCATTGGTTATGTCAATCGAGCATTCGGTGGTGTTAGAGATATTGTGCTTGATACTGATCGAGCACCGGTTGTAAAAGAAATGTTTGAGCGATCGGGATTACTACACCAAAGCGGCAGAACAATAAAAGATTGGCTGGACGAAACAGGCTTTAAGACAAAGTCAGGTGCAGAATTGTCCCTTAGTCAGATATACAGAATCATGACCAATCCTTTCTACTACGGATACTTCGAGTATCCTGCTGGTGGCCCGCTATATAAAGGCATGCACCCACCAATCATTACTAAAGAGTTATTCGACATGGTTCGGTCACGGATGGACTCACTTGTACCCGAAAAACCTGCATGGGGATCGAAACAATTCCCATTTAAGCATCTATTCTACTGCGGGTCGTGTGGTTCTAGGCTAACTGTCGAGGAGCACTTCAAAAAAAGAGTAGATGGTGGCAAGAACAGGCATGTTTACTACCGTTGCACTAAGTCAACTAAAGATCCCGACTGTCCCGAACGTTCGATCACTACCATTATGATAACCGAGCAAATTTTAGTGATGATAGAAGCATCAGACTTTGACGATATCGAGCCGACCGAGAAGCTATTCAATAGGATTGAGCAACACAAACGAATAACGAGCCAATTAATCAAAGATCATGGACTACATCTCTCTGAGCGAGCTCACTTCAGGAACTATGCTAGCTATGTGCTCAAGCAGGGCACTATAAGCGAGCAAGACGGACTTCTAAGGGGTCTAAATGTCCCATTATTCGTCAAAAACAAGCAAATCTACCGCAGATTAACCGACTAAACAATAAGAGTCGAATTAACGACCCTTATTGTTAATATTTCTCTCTTTGCTGATGCAAAAGCAGAATTAGGGACTTAGGTCTAAAATTCTGCTGTCGCATCTGGCTGGGGAGGAGGGATTCGAACCCGCACTAATTTACTACCATCGGATCTAACGACTCGCCCTATACTAGCTTACATCTCACCCCTGTCAAAATGATTATAGTAAAGGTTGAGTTCAGTCTTTAAGAGTTCAAATTTCTGCTTGCCTATAGTGTGGTAATTGGATATAATTGGATATAGAAGGAATAGCCGATTATGGGTAGACTGGACGAACGACTCGAAAAACTATCATTGTCAACAGTAACTCTGCTGAGTCAGATTGATAATCTGAACGGTCAGTGGATTGGTGGAGCACGATTGAGCCCCCAAGCCCTCGGCCGACTAAAGCGTTCCGTGCTGGTGACGTCGACTGGTGCTTCCACCCGTATTGAAGGCGCAAAATTATCAGACGAAGAAGTGGAGAAGCTCATGCGGGGCTTGTCCATGCAAAAGCTAATCGATCGTGATGCCCAAGAGGTACGAGGCTATTACGAAATACTTGCTACCGTTTTCGATTCTTGGCAAGACATTGAGCTCACCGAGAGTAGTATTAAGAACCTGCATTCGCAGCTTCTGAAGTATTCAACCAAAGATGAACGGCAGCGTGGTGAATACAAGAAATTAGAGAATAAGGTGGTGGCGACAGATGTTGCAGGTAAGGTAGTAGGTACCATCTTTGAAACGACTGCAGCCTATCTGACCCCAAAGGAAATGAGCGAGCTGGTTGATTGGACAAGAACAAAGTTAGCTGAAAAGGCGGATCATCCGCTTCTGGTTATTGCGAACTTCATTATTGAATTTCTAAAGATCCACCCATTTCTTGATGGGAATGGCCGTCTATCTCGTATTCTCACCAATCTACTGATGCTTCAAGTCGGGTATCAATACATGCCCTACGTATCTCATGAAAAGTTCATAGAAGATAACAAAACGGAATATTATATTGTTCTACGGAAAAGTCAGACTACTTTTAGGGCAGCAGATGAAACCATAGCACCATGGGCTGCATTCTTTCTAGAAATTGCTCAAGCACAAGCTAGGCAGGCAATCGCGTTATTGTCTGCTGAATCAATCGAAAAACTCCTTTCACCTAACCAACTACTGGTCTGGCAGTACATTCAAACAGTAGACGAAGCAAGAACACAAGATATTACTGAAGCAACTAGCGTTGCCCGTCCTACCGTGCGCCAGGCTGTTGAGCGACTTCTAACACTCAAAAAGATAGAACGAATTGGTCAAGGAAGAACTACTCGTTATAGAAAGATATAGGGAAGAGGGACTCGAAATACCCCACCCCCGTTAAGATGTCTTTACAAAAATAATAGACCGTTGCATAGCAATACGGTCTATCTCTGTTAAATACCTGCTGGCTGGGGAGGAGGGATTCGAACCCCCGAATGCCAGTACCAAAAACTGGTGCCTTACCACTTGGCCACTCCCCATCAATCGCACCCTTTATTTTAATTGCTTGTCGGGCTTTAGTCTACCACTGTTTTACAGATAAAGAGATTAATCTTATAATAGAGGTTAAGAATGAACAACACACCGAATAATCCGGCTGATTTTATAGTGCCGCTAAACATTAATGGATTAAAGGGCCGCATGCTAAGACTACCGGCTAGAACTCGGACCTCGAGAGAGGTTTTATTTATCTACGGCCAGCACTCTTCGCTGGAAAGGTGGTGGGGGATCGCTTTGGAACTAAACAAGATAGGCGCACTGACTATGCCCGATTTACCGGGTTTAGGCGGTATGTCACCTCTTTATTCAATCGGAAAAACCGCCACGATTGATAACATGGCCGACTATTTAGCAACCTTTATAAAACTTAAGTACCGGAATAAAAAAGTAACGATTGCTGCGATGAGCCTCGGCTTCGTAATTGTTACTAGAATGTTACAAAAATATCCGGAGTTATCCCATAAAGTTGACTTTCTGGTCAGCATTGTCGGGTTTGCTCACGGCGATGATTTAAAATTTTCGAAAAGAAGATTGTTCTTGTACCGTGTTTGCTCCAAGCTCTTCACATATAAATATCCGGCGATACTGTTTCGTTACATTGCTCTCCAACCGTTTATCCTCAAAACGGTTTATCATCGAACCCATAATGCTAAAGAAAAATTTACAGCTATGTCGGGAGAGGAGTTTAAGAAGACCATGGATGTAGAGATTGAGCTCTGGCATATTAACGATGTTAGAACTCAGTTTAAAAACTATCTTGAGATGTTCGATTTAGACAACACGGACAGGCCCGTCAAACTACCCGTATATCATGTTGCTACCAAAAACGATCGGTTTTTTAACAATACTAAAGTAGAAGAGCATATGCGTCGAGTATTCACCGACTTCCATATGTTTTATTCGAATGCCCCTAATCACGCACCGACCGTGATTGCAACAGCCAAAGAAGCTGCCCCTTTTATGCCCCAGAAACTTCGGAAAATCATAACCAAAAAGGTTAAACTATAACTAGTAATATGAAGATAGCCCTAGTTTGTCCATATAACATGTTCGAAAAATCTGGCGGGGTTGCTGAAGTAGTTACCCATCTTCACGACGGATTAACAAAAAAAGGGCATACGGTTAAGATCATTACCCCCTGCCCGGCTGAGTACGAAGGTAGTCCGCCAAAGGACTATATTCTACTTGGGAAATCTAGCAAGGTAACAAAGTTCAATGCGGGTCTGGCTACTGGCGGTACCTGGACTTTTAATATAGATAGTGACGAGATATCAGCTGTCCTAGATCGTGAAAAATTTGATGTTATTAATTTTCACGAACCTTGGGCACCAATTCTAGCTCGACAAATGCTTCAACTTTCAGATGCAGCCCATGTTGGCACTTTCCACGCCAATCTAGTTGATAGTGTAGCCGCTAAATCACTGGTAAATCTGTTTGTTCCATACGGTAGGGGGATTGGAGAAAAGCTTGATATTATAACTGCCGTATCGCCAGCTCCAGCCAAAGTTTTCTTAGATAAGGATCCAGACCACCGACTAGCCAAGACTATTCGATATATTCCAAATGGGATTGACATCAGAAAATATCGTACTAAGCCTCCAATGGCCGTGAAAAATCCAAAAATTAAAACAATTCTGTATATCGGTCGTCTGGAAGGCCGAAAGGGTGTCAAATACCTTTTAATGGCCTTTAATGAATTAGCTTCTCGCCAACCAAATGTTCAACTTATGATTGCTGGTCAAGGTCCAGACGATCAAAAATTACGTGATTACGTAAATGAAATAGGTATTCCTCGAGTTACTTTTTTAGGACATATTTCGGATGAGGATAAGATTCATCATTTACACCGAGCCGACGTGTTTTGCTCACCGGCAACTCGAGGGGAAAGTTTCGGGATTGTTTTACTCGAAGCAATGGCCGCTGGTGCACCAATCGTAGCAGGTGATAATTTGGGCTACCTCAGTGTGCTGAAAGGTACGGGTGCAATCTCCTTGGTAAACCCAAAGGACACTGTTGATTTTGCTAGACGATTAGAAATTCTTTCGTTCGATAATGATTTAAGAAGTCTGTGGCTTAAATGGGCAAGCGAGTATATTAAACAGTTTGAATACACTAAAGTCGTCGATTTGTATGAAGATGCGTATAAAGAGGCATTAAAAAACCATGGCAAACAAACGCCAGTTAAAAATCGGTTTAGTTTTCGACGACAGCCTAGATAGTAGCGATGGCGTTGCCCAGTACGTCAAAACTCTAGGAGCATGGTTATCTATTTCTGGGCATGAGGTAATTTATCTAGTTGGTGAAACAAAAATTAAAGATTGGAAACACGGGAAAGTATATTCATTATCAAAAAACATCAAAGTAAAATTTAATGGCAATCACCTATCAATCCCCTTGCCTGCAAATTTAAAAAAAATTAAGCAAGTTCTTAGTCATGAACAGCCAGACATCTTACATATAATGGTGCCTTATTCTCCGTTTATGGCTCAAAGAGTTATTTCGGCTGTTAGGAGAAATATCGCTATTGTCGGCACCTTTCATATTTACCCAGCCGGCAAACTAGCTAGATTCGGTGGCCGTTTGTTAGGTTTTTGGTACGGCACTAAAGTTAAGCGCATAAATCCAATCGTCAGCGTTAGCTCGGCAGCTCAAGATTATGCCCAACAGACCTTCAGGATCCAGTCAGAGATCATTCCCAACCCCGTAAATATTAAACGGTTCAGCTCTGCAAGAATTCCAAATGTACAAAATGACATTGTTTTTTTAGGCCGTTTAGTCAAACGCAAGGGCTGTAATGAGTTAATTGATGCTTTCTATAATCTTTCAAAGCTACATCCAGATGTAAGTTTAATTATTGCGGGGGACGGTCCGCTTAGAACTAAACTAGAATCAAAATGTAAAAAGCTAGATATTGCTAATAGAGTAAAATTTTTAGGGTATGTCTCTGAAGCTGATAAACCAGGATTGTTGGCTGCTGCCAGAATCGCCTGCTTCCCCTCTCTTTACGGTGAGAGTTTTGGAATAGTTTTACTAGAAGCCATGGCCGCCGGAGCTAAGGTTGTGCTTGGCGGTGATAATCCCGGTTATCGTAGCGTCTTAGCACAGGAGCCTAACTTACTGATATCACCCTGTGATACGGGGGCATTTACTCGGCGATTACACATGCTCCTGACTGATAATGTCGAGGCTGAGAGATTAAACAAATGGCAGGCTCAAGCAGTTAAGCAATATGATATAGAGGTAGTGGGTCCGAAGCTACTATCAATCTATAACGAACAGATTGCACGTCAGATTGAAAAGAGTCATAATAAAAAACAATGAGCAATCAAATAATAACTGTTAATGTTACCAATCGAACAATTGTTAGAACAATACTCTGGGTAGTTGCTACGATTACTCTTTATCACTTTGTAGGACGGATTTCTCATGGCCTAACTCTAATATTTGCCTCGTTCTTTCTAGCCCTAGCTCTTAACCCAGTTGTCGGTTGGTTGGGTCGGCATTTGAAAATTGACAGTCGAGTTAGAGCAACTACTATGGCTTATTTCATGGTAATATCATTCATCAGTCTTTTCTTATTTTTGGTAGTTCCGCCCTTGGTTCGGCAATCACGAACCTTTATAAGTAATGTGCCAGATACCATTCAGAACTTCCAGAACCAAGATTCTAAGCTAGCTCGGACAGCTAAGAAATATCACTTTGACCAAAAAATTGTCCAGGGATCTAAGAGTTTTGCATCACACTATAGCAATTACGGCAGCACTCTACTGGATACCGGTAAGCGGCTTCTAGAAGCTGTGGCTTCGATAGTTGCGGTGTTAGTTTTAACTTTTATGATGTTAGTCGAGGGGCCGAGGTGGTTGGAACTATTTTGGGGCATAATGCCGGCAAAGAACCGCGAACATCATAAGCGAATCGCTCATAAAATGTACAAAGGGGTCACCGGATTTGTCAACGGCCAAGTAATACTTGCCGTAGTGGCTGGTATTTTCGCATTTTTGGCACTTGAAATCGGAAATAACATAACTCACGCCAACATTAACGCTATTGCTTTGGCTGGCATTGTTTCCCTATTTGGTCTAATACCTTTATTTGGCAACCCTTTGGCTGCGATTATTGTTATATTAGCTTGTCTAATTAACTCAGTCAGCCTGGGCCTAATAATGCTGATTTACTTTGTTTTATATTTCTTTATTGAAAATCACACATTTCAGCCTTATGTGCAATCCAAACTAAACGAACTCACTGCATTAACAGTCTTTGTGGCGGCTATTTTAGGCGTTGGTTTTGGGGGCTTGATGGGAGCGATTATTGCAATTCCCACGGCTAGTGCTATCAAAACACTAGTTGAAGATTACTTTGAGAGACATGATCACCAACCAGCTCCAACTTCAAACTAAGAACCAGCTACTATACTCGACTCCAGATTGTTCTATCTTGGCTGTCATTAAGCTCAATGCTTTTCTCGAGTAGTAAGTCGCGGATTTTATCAGACTCGGACCAATCCTGGTTTTTGCGAGCTCGAGTTCTGTCTACTATGAGTTTTTTGTCTTCATCGCTTAGATCTAATCTATTTGACAGCTCGAGTCCCAACACAGCATCCAGTTTTACTAGAAACTCATGGTCCGGAGTATTGTTCTTATCAGATATGATTGACGATAACCGGCTGAGAGCCAATGGAGTGTTGAGATCATCGCGTAAGGCATCTTCAATATCATTTAGCGAAGCTTTTTGGATAGATGAATCAATTTGAAAACTAAGATCAGACCAAGATTGAATTCGTTTCAAAAATTTAGCCGAAGCTTCGAGTGAGTCCCAGGTAAAATTAGTTTGAGTCCGATAATGTGATTGTAGGAATAAAAGCCTTAGTGCTAAGGGCTCAATATCTTTATCAATCACATCTTGAAGCCGATAATAATTTCCAAGCGACTTCGACATTTTTCTACCATTAACTAACAAATGTTCGTTATGTAACCAATAGTTAGCTAGCTTTACGTCAAACGCCGCTTCAGACTGAGCAATTTCATTAGTATGATGAGTGCCGATATGATCAACGCCGCCAGTATGAATATCAATTGGTTCACCGAGTGTTGCATGAATGATAGCCGAGCACTCTAAATGCCAACCCGGAAAACCCTCTCCCCATGGGCTATTCCAATGCAATGAGTGATTAGCGAATCTCTCGACCGTAAAAAACCATAGTGCGAAATCTTGTGGATTTTCTTTCTGATCATCGCTGACTACCTCAGCTCTAGCCGCTACTTCTTTGTCGTCCAGCTTCTGTTCAGTTAATTTGCCATAGTCAGGTAGTTTACTAGTGTTAAAGTAGATCGCCTGCTTAGTCCTATAGGCAATGTCTTTTTCGAAAAGTAATTTAACAATCTCGATCTGTTGATCAATAAAGTCGGTTGCTCGAGCATATTTTCCATGTGGCCCCTTATAAGCATTCGGTTCCAGTATATTAAGCAAGGAAATATCATTTTCAAAAGCTTTAATGTAAAAATCGGCAACTTCACTGACAGTCTTCTGCTCTCTTAAAGCGCCTTTTTCTAATTTATCATCACCTTGATCGTCATCGCTAACCAGATGTCCTACGTCGGTTATATTCATGACATGCTTAACGTTGTAACCGGCGTTAGTCAATATTCGGCGAAGCGTATCGTCAAATACATAAGCCCTTAGATTACCTATATGGCTGTAATCATACACAGTTGGACCACAGGTATATAACTTAACCTCATTTGGGGTGATTGATTTGAATTCTTGGAGCTCTCGGCCTAAGCTGTTAAATAGCTTCATTTTTTGATTCTAAATTATCGAGTAGTTGGGATGCTAGCCTTATGAACTCAGCTTTAATCTCGTCATAATTTTCATCCATAATCTTAAAACCTGCAGCGTAGGAGTGCCCACCACCGCCGAAGTGCTCAGCAAGTTTATCGGCTATCCCCTTGCCATAATTGCAACGCAACTTGCCGGTAATTCGACCATCCTTATATAACTTGAAAGCAACCGCGATGTCGGTGTGCTTCGCCATACGCATATCATCTAATACCAGCATCGGTGGGTTATATAGAGGGCTAAATTTATCAATTTCGTCCTGAGGTATAACTATAAGAGCAATCCGGCCTCCAGAGTGGAACTCGACTCTCTGTAAAAGCTGGCCCTTATAGTGAATTAGTTCTGGTTCACGACGCATAGTTTCTCGTCTAGCACTCTCTAAGGCCGCCAAACTAACCCCTGCTTCAACCAACTCGGCAATTATGCTTATTGAGCGAGCGGTTGTGGCCTCCGAAGTAAGCCCCAAACTATCACTCATAATTGACATTGCCAGTAGTTCCTTCGACGCCAAGTTTAACGACCATTTAAGGAGTAAGCTCAGTTCATAAATTACTTCACCAGTGGCTACGGCCGGCCAATTAATTATCAGGGAAGCAAAACTGATAGTTGGCTTAGTAGCATGATGGTCGATAATAACCGACGGTTTGGCGGCTACCCAAGCTTTTGAGCCGGTTTTATCTAGCTGTTCTAATAAACCGTCGCTACTGGTATCGATAATGAAACTTAAATCGAACTGCTTAGGTAAGTCTTTAACTACTCTATCCGCACCGGGCATATAAGTAAGATAGCTTGGTAAATCAACGCCGCAGTACAGAACAACCTCTTTGCCTTGTCCGCCTAAGATATGTTCTAGTGCCAGTGAACTGGCCAGACTGTCGCTATCCGGATTATCGGCTTGAATCACTACTATCTTGGAGGCCGAACTTATTAGTGCTTTTAGTTGGTTAACTTGCTCGTCCTTAGTCATAATTGTCTATTGTAGCAGTCCCTAGAGGCTCTTAAACCGTTTGTCTGCCTTCTAATGCTCTAGTTAACGTTATTTGGTCGGCGTACTCCAAATCGACCCCAACTGGCAGGCCTCGTGCTAAGCGGGTAATCTTAACTGATTTACTGGCTAACTTTTGCATGATTAGTAGGGCTGTGCTTTCACCCTCTACGCTAGCGTTAGTCGCTAATATAATCTCGCTAACATCGTCGTCATCGACTCGATTAATTAGTTCATGGATGCGAAGTTGCTCGGGCCCAACATTATCAATTGGTGAGACTAAACCACCTAAAACATGGTAGGTACCGTTAAAACTATTAGTCTTTTCCAGCGCCACAATATCAAACGGGTCGGCCACTACAGCAACCAACTGTTTATCACGTTTAGGGTCGGTATATAATGGACTGAGCTTTTGGCCGGCTTCAATTAAGGCAAAAGTTTTGGGACAATAAACTATTTTTTGATGTATATCGGCTAAATCATCTGCTAATTGCTTGGCTTTTGACGAATCAGCTTTTAGCATGAAGTAGGCGAACCGTTCGGCAGTTCTTGAGCCAACCCCAGGTAACTGGGATAGCGATTCAATCAAATCACTCAAAGACTTAGGTAGTACATCAACCATCTGGTCTAGCTAGAGTCCCAAGTTACCCAGTGAGCCCATTAACGGTTGCATTTTTTCGGCTGCCAGCTTCTGGCTTTGGTTTATGGCTTCTTTCACCGCCTCTTCTACCCAACCTTCTAGTTGTCCAATATCTTCCAGGTCTACATACTCGGCGTCGATATTAATTTTTTTAATTTTCTGCTCGCCACTAATCTCCACTGTGACGGCACCTTCACCTGCCTCAACTACTATTATCTCATTCTGGAGTTCTTTTTGTAGTTTACGGGCTTTCATAACCATTTTTGCTTGGTCAAATTTACTCATTATCTGCTCCTATTACATCTGTTATTTTAGCACGTATGTTGATTTTGTTGAGGCTGCATTCGGCCAGGCTACCAATGAGTAACGTAGCCCATAATATAGTTGAGTTAAGGTTACGAGTGCAATCAATACTAATGCAAATGATTTTGGAACCGGATTGCGTGGAAAAATGACTCGCCATTCGATATATAAATATCGCAAACCAGCAGAAATAAACACTGCAGCCGCCGGAACACAAAAAATTAAAAAGGAGAAATTATTATTGAACCCAGCAACTAATACTCCAAAAATAACGGGCAGTCCCAGGATAAGAGTTTTAGACCTGGCGGCAGCCCACATGGCATAAACGCCGAATACGATAAGTGACAAAAGTAAAATATTAAAGACCGGAAGACGCCCAAGCACTAAGCCGGTATCGGTTCCAGTTTTTACGAATAATGAAAAAATCATCCAGCCCAGGTTCTTTAAGATCGCTAGCGGTGAACTGAGATGTAACGGAATAAGCAACAAGTTTTTTATGACAGTGTGGTGTCTATAAATCCCATAACCAAGTACAGCTAAACTAGCTGCGATCAATAGTGATCCCAGCAGGCTAATCCAAGGTGAAACTTCAGAAACTATCGAGATAATCTTCTTCCTGGTAAGAATAGAAGCACCAACAATCCACCACAAGATTCCAGGAGAGAATATGAAAATAGAGAAGCTGGCTAAAAGAGACAACCAAGCCCAGTGTTTATGACGGTCGGTTTTTAGGAGCCAAGCATACAGCCACATGAACACTATCGGCGATAACAGCAGGATATCGGCAGATGCTTGACGAGTGTAAATTACTACAATTGGTAAGCTAGAAATAATAAGTGTACCGAATATTCCTACCAACCTGCCGAACCAATTAGACAGTAATTTATAGAAACAAAAACAAAAGAATATACCAAATACCACGGATGATAACCTCAAGCTGGCCGGACTTGTATGCAGAATAGTAGTTAATAGATGCTGGACTAGTTTATGGGGTGCGTTGATCGGGTTCTCATAGATTGTCCTTAAGTTTTGGCTGTCTATTTTAGCCTGATATTCATTTACTGATAGACCCGGTAAAAGTCTACCTAAATGCCATAAGAAAACTATAAAGCTAGCTATCAGTACCATTACGAACGGTATTAAGCTGCTCAAAGTTGGCCACTTTACTCTGGATTTTATAGCCCTAAACATTAGCATAAGTATATCAATATTCTATTCGAAAGGTTGTTCGTGCGATAAGTCTAAATCTCTAAATCGCTGTTTATCTCTATCGAAGAAGATACTAATGTTTTTAGTTGGCCCGTTACGGTGCTTTTTAATGTGTAGTTCGGTTATATTAGGATCAGCGCTTTCGTCATAGTAATGGGGCCGGTATATAAAGGCCACAATGTCGGCATCTTGCTCAATCGCACCCGACTCCCTTAAGTCGGCTAATTGTGGGATTGGTGGGTTACGACTTTCAACGGTTCTACTCAACTGAGAAGCTGCAACTACTGGAACGTTAAGTTCCCTGGCTAGTATTTTTAAACTGCGACTAATTTCAGAAATTTCTTGAACTCGATTAGACTGAGCGGCGAACCTTGAGCCACCACTCATTAGCTGTAAGTAATCGACCATAATGACTGCCAATGGGTGTTGATGGTGCAGTCGGCGGGCTTTGGTTCTTAGATCACTGACAGTGATACCTGAGGTGTCATCTATGAAGATCGGAGCTTCAGCCAGTTCGCCCATTGCCGCACTCAATCTTTCAAAGTCGTTATCATTTAGACCTTCGCCTGTTCTCAATTTCCAGGCATCGACACCAGCTTCGGCAGCCAGCAATCGATCTACTAACTGTTCTTTGCTCATCTCTAGACTGAAGTATAAGATCGATCCCTGCTTCGCCTTAGTAGCGATATCCAAAGACATGTTTAACATTAGGGCAGTTTTACCCATTGATGGTCGAGCGGCCACAACTACCAGATCGGAGCGCTGCAAACCGGCAATTACTTTATCCAAGTCCCTTAAACCGGTCGGTATGCCCCTTATGCCGCCTTTGTTACGATGCAAGTCGTCTAACCTATCAAAGCTATCCCCTAGAATGGATTCCAGACTAGTGATATCTTGTTTGACGTGTTTTTGACTAACTTCAAATAATCTGGTCTCAGCTTCCTCTATTAACTCCTGGAGACTTTTGTTCTCGTCAAAACTAACTGTAGCGATATCTTCAGAAGCCGCTATCAGTCGACGGCGAATGGCTTTTTCGGCCACAATTTCAGCGTATTGTTCAAGATGAGCGGCTGTGGGTACGGTATTAGTTAATTCGGTGAGAAAACTGGCTCCGCCGATCATTTCAAGATAGCCATCATTTTTTAGCTGTTCGCTAAGGGTTAAAATATCAATTGGGCTTCGCTTATCGTGTAGAGTTTTCATCGCCTTAAAGATAGTTCGGTGTTTGCTATCAAAGAAGTCATCGTCTTGGATTTGGTCGCCAATTTTTATAAAGGCATCAGTATCAATTAGCAAGCTTCCAAGTAAACTGGCCTCAACATCAAGGCTCTGCGGAGGAGTGTCGGTACGCGGTGTTCTGGCCATAGTTTAAGCTCCGATCACTTCGGCATTACCAAAAATATTACTAATCGTTTTACTCGTCTGGACGTTTGGGGCGTGCTCTCTCGAATTACTGGCTATAAGCGGTTTATTAACTTCAGTTTCTATCTCTATCTTACTACCCCAAATATCTTGAATCAGTTTTGCTAACAACTCTTTATTTTTAGCCTGTTCAAGTTTCTTTTTATGTAAAGGAAACTGAAAGCTTAGCACCAATTTACCATTGGAATAGTTTGGTTCGGCTAACCTCAGAGCAGTGTAAACTGAAGCGTCCTCATGTTTTGAACGCAATATTACTTGTTCCCACAAAGACATGTCAAAACTATCGTTTTTTGGGATGATTAGTGATGGTACTGTTTTTTTGTCGTCTAATTCTGTCACAGCATTCTTCTCGGTCTCTGTTGTTGTGCTAGTGATATGGGTTTTGGGATTTTTAGACTTTTCTTCTTGTAGCTTAACGGGTTCTCGCCTAAGTGTTTGTAGTAGTATGACTTCTAGTTTCTCTTGGGGTCTGGGGCTTGTCGATACCAACAGTAGGTCAGCTAATAGCTTAATCTGCCAACTATCGATGGTATCGCTCAGTGCTAGCTTACGGAGCTTATCTGCGATTGCGTTTGCTACTGCAACAGCGTTGACACCCTTCATTTCAATGACTTTTAGTATAGTTAAGATTTCAGAGGTACTGTCTGAATTTATAGCTTTAATTAAACCTTCAATTTCTTGGGTTGGCGGCAAACCTAGCAACGAACTTACCTCGCCTAGACCAATCTTCTTGTCGACAGAACTTAATTGATCAAGGTAACTAATACTATCCCTAAAACTGCCCTCGCCAAAAGCGGCTAGTAGTTCTAGTGCTTCTTGAGAGATACTGATTTTTTCCTTAGTGGCAATTTCTTTTAAATGCTCAGTCACCTCAAACTTATTAACCGATTTGAATTCAAAACGTTGAGTTCGGCTTATGATTGTTTCAGGCAGTTTATGAGCCTCGGTAGTGGCAAGAATAAAAATGCAATGAGCCGGCGGTTCTTCTAATGTTTTTAGCAATGCATTAAAGGCCTCTCTAGTTAGCATGTGGACTTCATCAATAATATATACTTTATACTTTGACGAGGTTGGAGCTATTCGGACTCGGTCTCGTAGTTCACGAATTTCGTCAATTCTGCGATTACTGGCAGCATCGATTTCGATAATGTCGAGGTGGATTGTCTCATCGACATACTTTAAGTCATTGACCTCGTGGGCTAGTATTCTGGCAACACTGGTTTTACCAACCCCCCTGGGCCCGGTAAATAGATAGGCGTGGCTAATTCTGCCAGTTCTTATAGCATTCTGAAGAGTCTTAGTGATGTGGTTTTGCCCAACCACCTCATCAAAAGACTTCGAACGATACTTCCGATATAACGCCTGTCCCATTTGCTTTATATTATAGATGCTAAACAGCAGTTAGCCTGTTGTGATTTAACCCTATTAGACTTATAGTGCGGCTTCGAGAGCGGCCCACTCGGCATCTACCGATGTGTCTTCTGGAACATTCACGCTAACTTGATCGCCAGGCTTGGCCTTAAAGTAAGTAACGCTCGCCAGTAATACTCGATATTGGTTGTCATCTACATCTACGAAGTAATGTCCGTCTTTTTGTTGTAGTACCCCAACTACTTGGCGCCTGGGTATTGGCCCAATTTGCTTATACATAAAAGCCCCATCGTCGGCGATTGTTAGCTTCAAGATATCTCCTTGGACTAACTTGGATTTAGAGGCATAGTTAGCCGGGACTGGGTAGGTTTTGCTATCTGAGCCAACCATATTTTGGCCATCAAAAACTCCTTCGATAACTTTACCCAAAGCTTTATCGATAACTTTATCGGTTAACTCTGAATCATCGCCCACTAGACTAATAAGCAGCTCTTTAGTGGCTGCTAAGGCGGTTTCGGCTTCAGCTATTAAAGCTCGGAGTCGTTTTATTTGCTTCTCTGGAATGTCTGCCATTTGTTTTAGTTTCCCTCAACCTCTCTATAGGTATTTGTTTGCCTATATTCAACCCAAAAATACCATAGAAAATATGCTAAGTCAAAAAAGCTGTCAAATTCTGTGGATAACAACTAAAAAAACCGCCTAATTTTTACATAAGGCGGTTTAGTTAATGTTGCTTAAGCTAATTCTACACTAGCACCGGCGTCTTCTAGGGCTTTCTTAGCTGTTTCGGCTTCTTCTTTACTAACTTTCTCTTTAACAGCTTTAGGTGCACTATCAACGATGGCTTTGGCTTCACCCAATCCTAGACCAGTTATGTCCTTTACGGCTTTAATGACAGCGACCTTTTGAGCTCCGGCGTCCTTGAGTACAACGTCGAACTCAGTTTTTTCATCAACAGCGACACCGGCTTCACCGTCAACCGGGGCAGCCACGGCCATGGCTGGAGCAGCGGCTGATACACCCCAATACTCCTCTAGAAACTTAACGAACTTGGAAATTTCTAAAGCACTCATTTTATCAAGATGCTCTACAATTGAACTAAATTCTTTTGGAACTTCGACTTTTTCAGTCTTTTTTTCTTCTTTTGATTCTGATTCGGCCATTATATTCTCCTTATTTAACTTAATTGATCAGCTCGGGCACTCAAGACGTTTAGAACGCCTCTTATATTGCCAGACAGCACATTTACAAAACCGCTTAGCGGGGCACCGATTGTGCCTACCAGTTGAGCTCGAAGCTGATCCTTAGACGGTAAACTAGCTAAAGCTTTGACATCTTCGGACGACAGCATCTGACCTTCGGCGTTAATCGCCCCAACAAATTCTATTTGGGTTTCTTGTTTTGCGAAGTTTGCTAAGACTTGAGCTGGAGCCACTTCATCTTCAGCGTTAAAAGCGTAAATCAACTGACCGCCTAAAATTGTCGTATCGACAGCTTTAAGATGATCAGTCTTGGCCAAAGCTTGTTTGACCAGTCTATTCTTTACTACTTTGATGGCTGTGGCGTTTTGCTTAGCCTGTAATCTAAGTTCCTGCATTGCTTTAACTGATGTGCCGGAATACTTAGCAACTACTGTAAGCTTTGAGCTATTCAATAGCTCACTAACCGTTTTAACAACTTCGGCTTTCTTATCTTTGCTTAATGCCATAAGATAACCTTTCTTATTAATTGAAATATGTATTACGTAATTGTTAAACTGCGTAGCCTAAAAAATAAAAAAACTTTGGCTAATTAAACCAAAGACATAAGATTACAATAATGTTCTCAGTAACCTTGGTAGCAGATTAAGCTTATTAAAAGCAGCTACTGTCTTCGGTAACTAACAACAAGCTTAGCACATGCTTAACAGGGGTGCAACTAAATATTTTCAGTTTTCTTTGGTTTATGCCGACGCTTAGCAGGTTTAATTCGGTTTCTGGGCTCCAGACGATTTTGTGCCTGTAGGTTTCCTTCAGATAGAACTTCCCAAGTCAGTGGATGAACTTCGGCTACCGCTTCCATCAAGCCATCAATCAAATTCTTATTACCAACCGTTAAGCCTTGTTTCAGAATAAGGTTCAAATTCTTAGCGTCAACGCTGAATTGCCAGCGCATTCTGTGTCCCAGAAGAGTTGCGTAAACAGTTAAATCGTCTCTGTCGATCTGCTGAAGTATACTAAACAGCTTGAGACTGATATCGAAGCATTCGAGATAGAGTTCCTCGATGCCAATGTCTTCTAATATCGGGTCGACCTCATAGCCGAAGCGCGGCGAGGCCATTTGAACTTGAAGGTTAGATATAACTGCCAAATTATTAAAATCATTTAGGCTTATTTGATCAGATACTACGTCAAACTTATACTTTATTTTTTCTAGAACTGATTCAGCGGCAGCTGCTTGTTTAAAGCTGTCAAGCTTCTGCTGATAAGACCAAGCCGAAACTTCTTCAGAAATTTCTTCGAGTGAAAGATTACTATAAGGGTAAATGCTTTCAGCCAATAAGTCGAATTCCAGTCTGGGCGAAGCCTCGAGTAACCTTACTTCCTTTTTATCACTTGAATTTAGTGATAATTTGTCCTCGGCTAACTTAGCTATGATGTTATTTATCGGCTCCGGACCAGTTTGGGATTCTATAGGCTGCTTGAATTGGCGTGGCCATTTGGCCTTTGCGGCCGTATAAAGCTGCTTGGCACTCCATTGTAGCTCGGGTGTGTCACTCGATAATAAGCTAGTCGATAGTCGATTTACAGCTTTATCTGATAATTTAACGCTAAAATTTGATAAGGCTGCCAATGGCGTAACCGGCAAAAGTAATTGGCTGATGTTATTTTTTTCATATAGCATCTGACCAGTTAGGATGCTCTTTTCGTAGTGCTGCTCCAGTTTTTGGCGCATTTGCTTATGAAGTTTGGCAATTTGAAACAGACTATCCTTATAGGCCAGGTCAACTTCCTTTGGTAGCCCCATTGGTGTATAAAACTTATAGTCAAAGTCGGACCAGACACTAAAACCAGATGGTTCAACTGATTTTATCTGCCTTTCGACATTCAACTTAAGCAGCAAGCTTGAATTAGTAAATTGTTGAATCAATTTAGGGCTATGATCGTCAATCTGAGGGCTACTTTGGGTCGGAGAGCTCAAGGTTACTACAGAGCTGTGGCCAAGATGAGGTTTGTCTGGAGGCAGTAATGGCTTTAGTTTGTCCCAAATTAAATTACTTATCGTAGCTACGCTTAACAACTTACCATTTTCAGTGCATTCAATGGCCGAGAAATCCTTAGGAAATAGTTCGCATAATAAATCATAAGTAGCGACAGACTTTCTTAAGAATTCTAAGTTCGATTCATGCTCATCACGGGCTTTATTCTGTCCTGACCTTTGGCTTATTAGGTCATTCGATATATCAGCTGGAACTCTTAAAAACAAATTAATATTGGGCCTGGGAATATTCAAAAGCTGATACTCGAGATTATCCTCCCATACAAAAAATCCGCGCTGCTCAACCGGATCATCGAATTTAGCACCTTGGTGGGCCATATTGGAGCCGACGTAGCGATCAATTAGAACGATTTTACCGGCCTCAACCTCCTTTAGTATGTCGTTAGATGCTTCATACCTGTCCAATGCATAAAATAACGATGCGGTGTAGGGGCTTATGTTTTTAGCTGAGCCATAGCCTCCAGATAAATAGGTTTTTATGAAATGGCTAGACTCTTTGTTGTAACGCGGAAAATCAAATGTCGATACATCATAGCCGGCCGCTTTTAATCTTTCGCTTAGTAACTTTAGTTGCGTAGCCTTACCCGAACCATCGGAGCCCTCCAGAACCAGAATTAAGCCACGGTTTTTCATGATTCCTACAGTGCCTTAAGACCCTTAATCGGCTTAGGGACTGAGCGCTTGTCGAGGTAAGCTCTTGGGAGCATCATTGCCGGGTGCCAATCCTTAATGAGTTTATTTAAATCAGTGCCAGTTTGATACTTACCACTAAAACCTTTGTTACGGCCTTCGCCATAATTACCTTTAACGGGCCCAGTTTGGTGAAAAACTATTTGGGCAATTCGTTCTCCAACCGGCAATAATACAAGCTCTTTTTGATTTAGGTTGTAAATCTCTAAGGTCAGTCGGTTGATATATCCAGGATCTATCCAACCGGCGTCAAAACAAACGGCCACACCATTTCTACCCCAACTAGAGCGTGATTTTACTTCACATGCACCGGGTGGGATAATCCCAAAAAATTCATGAGTGTGGGCTAAGATTCTTTCTCCTGGCCTAACTGGTATCACCGGATGATTGGCCGGAATGCCACTTAGTGGTTTAATACCATTTTCTTGGCACCATTTTTTGTGAGGTACGGCTTGTAGAGCACCTTCGAAGTATCTTTCTACGTCAATTTTATCGAAGGGATTGTAAACTGGATGATCTGCCGACCGTTCGGTTCTGTAATAGTAATGCCCGAGCGTCACATCCAAGCTAGCATGTGAGACATGATTAGTATTTAAAGGCGTGCAAATAATATGGCCGGTTTTTACGGCTTCAATAATTTCGGTGTTACTGAATACACCCATTGGTTAACTCCTTACGCCTTTAAGTCTATAGTCATTATCTTTACCCAGCAAGCATTAGCCGAATGATGGACTAATTAGTGTTGGTAACTACCATGATACTAGGCCCCATAGTGGTCGTAATATGTATAGCTTTAATATAGATGCCTTTTATACTGCCCGGTTTAGCGGCTCGGACACTAGCCATCACAGCTTCACTATTTTTTAGCAGTTTATCTGGCCCAAAACTCACCTTACCAATCGGCATATGGATGATACCGGCCTGATCGACCCGATACTCAACCTTACCGGCTTTAGCCTCTTCGATAGCCGAAACCACATTGGCAGTAACCGTTCCACTTTTAGGGTTGGGCATTAGTCCGCGAGGACCCAACATTCTGGCAAATTTACCCAACTTTGCCATCATTTGAGGCGTTGAAATCAAAACGTCAAATTCAATGTTTTCTTTTTCTAAATCGGCAAAAAGCTTGTCAGCATCGCTAATATCAGCCCCGGCTTTCTTGGCTTTGGCGGCATCATCAGCTTCAGCTAAAACAGCAATCCGAATTGATTTACCGGTTCCGCCCGGTAAAACTACGTTGTCTCGGACATTCTGATCGGCTTGTTTCGGATCGACTCCAAGATTAACGTGTAGCTCAACTGATGAGTCAAATTTAGTAGTGCTGGTCTTGATAGCTAAGCTAAGGGCTTCCTCGAGACTATATCGTTTGTCTTTTTCTATAAGTTTTAATGCTTCACGATACTTCTTACCTGCCCGTTCAGACCTAGACCGGACTTTAGGTGTAGCTTTGGATGCTTCGACAGCATCTGCAAGCTTGCCAGCAGTTTTTCGTTCTTGCTTGGCAGCTTTAACTTCCTGCTCCAATGTAGCTTTAGCACTACGTTTTCCAGCTTTGGCTAAACTTTTAGTCGAGCCTGTCTCAGTAACTTCTTTGGTTTCATCTTCGTCTATTAAGCTGGTAGACTCAGCGGTTAATTCAGCCTTCTTAATCGGCTTTTTTCTGACATCCGGCACTGGTTTGGTTTTCTTGATGATTGGCTTGGCTTTCTCGGCCATTATTATCTCCTTTGTGGTACTAACGGCTAGATCATAGCCTCCCACACTTAGCTTAATTACTATTCGAGTTCGATACCCATACTGCGGGCCGTACCGGCTACCATTTTCTTTATGGCTTCTAAGTTATCAGTATTCATGTCGGTAGCTTTAGCCTCGGCAATTTCAGTTAACTGACTTTGGTTTAACTTCTTTTCAAGTTTAACTTTGTTGGGTTCGCCTGAACCCTTATCCACTTTTAGGGTTGCTAAGATAAGCTCATCGGTCGGCGTTCCAACAACTCGCCAGTTCATAGTCCGGTCGTCGTATATCGTGATATGAACTGTAACCATTTGGCCCATCTTATCTTTTGTGCCTTCGTTGAATGGATTAATAAAGTCCATCATATTAACGCCATACTGGCCCAGAGTTGAACCAACCGGTGGCGCCGCACTAGCTTGGCCACCCCTAATTTTTAGTTTTAAGTTCGCTTTGACTGGTTTACCTTGTGCCATATTTGTCTCCTAGACTCGCTTTACCTGAAGGCCATCCAGTTCAACTGGAGTTTCACGACCAAACATATTAACTAATACTTTGAGTTTACCCTTCTGGGCATCGATTTCATTAATCGCCCCATCAAAACCCTTGAACGGACCGTCTACTATATTCACAACTTCGCCGACTCGATAGTCAAATTTGTGCTTAGGCTCTTCGCGGCCCATTCGTTTCATTATTTTGACAATTTCATCAGCTTCGAGAGGAGTTGGTTCGGTGCCGGTTCCGACAAAGCCAGTAACATTAGGTGTATTCCGAACAATATACCAAGCGTCTTCTGATAATTTCATTTCGACTAATACGTATCCCTGAAAAATTCGCTTTTCAACAACTTTACGTTTACCGTTCTTAATTTCAATCATTTTTTCTTTAGGAACCAAGACTTGAAAGATTTTATCGCCCATATCTAAGCTCTCGGCACGCTGGCGAATACTCTCGGCAACCTTTTCTTCATAACCACTATAGGTATGGATGGCATACCATTGTTTCGATGAATCGTATCGCTTATTCAACTTAATAGTCCTTACTTTAAAATTACCTTCTTAAATACTTCATCAAGTCCCTTATCTACGCCAGCTACGAGTGCTCCAAAAATTACAGCAAATACAAAAACTGCCAAAGTTAAACGCCACGTTTCTTTACGGCTAGGCCAGACAACCTGTCGGACTTCTCTCCAAGAGTTTATAAAGTAACGGGGAATTAGCCACGACAGACCTTTCCCGATTAGTCTAAACGGCTTGGTGGCTATTTTTGTAGCCTTCCGGTCACTTAATTTGAGTTTTTTAATGGGGGCTGCAGATTTGGACGCTAAACGACGCAAGCGTCGCGGTTTAACTTCGTCTTGCTTAGCTTTAGCGGCTTCAACTCGCTCACGAACAGTCGGCGCATTTTTTAGAATGCGCTTCTTCTTGGCGGGTTGATTTGAGTCGGCCACAGACTTGCTCCTTGCTCACTATAAAAGCCTACTATCTATAGTAGGCCTTCTGCTGTCAATATTAACCCATAAGAATTGATTATGCAACTGTTTTGGACGCGACAGCAGCTGATTGATGAACTCTAAAATCTAAGGGCAAATGCAGCGTGAAAACACTCCCCTTGTTATATTCACTTTGCATTGAAATTTCACCGTTCATAAGTTTGACTAATTTTTCAGATACATAAAGCCCTAGCCCACTGCCGTTTATCTGTCGGACTCTAGAATCTTGGCTTCTAAAAAACTTATCGAATAATTTTTGGTGTTCATCAGTTTGGATTCCGATTCCGGTGTCGGCTACGCTAAAATCAACCCCGTCCCCAGCCACAACACCTTTAATTGTTAAGTTACCATTTTCGGTGTATTTAATCGCATTTGTAATAAAGTTTTGCAAGACTTCCTTGGTATATAGTTGACTACCAAAAATCTTGGGTAAATTCTGGGCTTCAATCTTAACTTCTAAACCTTTTTTTTGAGCTGCTGCCATATAGTCAGATTGCAAAGAAGTGATGACTGCAATCGGATCAAATTCAGCTGCCGAAGCATTAAACTGCTGTTTATCAGCACGAGAAATCATAGCCAGGTCGTTTATTAGACTGCTCAGAAACACAATCTGTTCGTGAGCCGACTTTAGAACCTGTTGAATATTTCCGGGTAGTTGAGATCTTTCGGCCAACAGCAGGGCGTTGCTGATACTGCCCTCGGCCACAGCTACTGGGTTACGTAATTCGTGGCTTGCAACGCTTATAAACTCATCTCTTTCTTGTTGAGCTGATTTTTCCTTAGTTATATCCCTAAACAACACCACGTAGCCGGTTTTGTTCTGCCCACCGTAAGCCGTACGAACAACCGATACATTTAAATACAGGTTAATGGCCGATCCATCAGAGTATTGAAGTTTATAATCGGAACTCACAAAGCTAGTCGTATTTGCAGTCACTAGCTCCAAGATATTGTGAGTTTGTCCGACTCTATCAACAACCGGCATGGCCTGAGCAATGTTCTTTCCGTCAAGCGAGTTTGTATCAAGCAGGCTTAGTGCCAGGCTATTACTTAACTCGACAGCTCCGTTTTCGTCGATTGCCAAAAATCCTTCACTTAAGCTATTAATAAGCGACAGTAGTCGGTTGTGGTCCAGTTGGCCCTGTGATTCTTGAAATAATTTTGCACTACTAAGCATATGCTTAATTATGCCACAGATGACGCCAGGCTATTAATTACTGGGCGATAATTTTTTATTTGTTTTCTATAGATTTTAGCGTTTGGTTTAATTTTATCGAATTCATCCCAAAAACTAGGACTGTGATTTAGATGTCTGGTATGGACTAACTCATGCAAAATAACATAGTCTATTAGGTCCCAGGGTAACTGCATTAGGAAATAATTTAAAGTAATTTCTTTTTTGCTAGAACAGCTACCCCAACGCGACACTAGTTTTCGGATTTTTACAGATTGATATGTGAAATTATTTTTTTTTGCCAATTCCATAAGCCGTTGAGAAAGTAGATACTGAGCTTCGGCCTTTAAGGCTCGCTCGGCAGCAGCCTTGGCTTTTATCTGTACCCTTTGATCCATCAGTGACAAGTGGGAGCTAACGATTACTTGCTTGCCGACTAGCCGGGCACTCACGGACTTAGCATTAGAAAGCTCTAGATACTTTAGGCGGTAAGACTTACCAATTCTGTCACCGTCGTTCAAATTTGATATTGGCTGTTTCTGTAAATGATCGTTAATCCATTCGGCCCGTTGTTTGGCAAAGCTTATTCCCATTGCGTAGGGTGTCCAGCTCGGTAGACCAACTCGGACTTTCCCGCCGGCCGATATACTTAAACGAATATTTTTAGAACCTTTTCGCTTGGATAAAACTAGTTCTCCAACTTCTGGTAGCCAAACAGTCTTCTGTACCATGAACTAGCTAATTGTGATGTTGCGTCGGCTAAAATCTACTCTGTTAGCCCGGGGGTTAGGCACCAAGTTAACCAGCTCAGGCATAGCCACTGAGTGTTGAACCGTTCCACTACCAATTAGTCCCATTTGATACAACTTGTTAATAACCGCACTTTTTTGAGTTCCGAAAGTGTGTTTTCCACTTATAACCACGTAATCCTCGCCCTGAGGGTTCTGCATTCCAGCTAATTGTTTATCAAAAGTCGTCCGAGTTTGGGGCTCGGCATATTTATCATCCATTGTTCGCCTATCGCGGTCTTGAGTGCGAGCGTAGGCACTATCAATATCGATTTGTACCCAGATAAGTAATGATTCAGCTCGATGCTTTTTAGCTAACTCTCGTAATCTACGTCGTTGAGCTAATCTCAAGACGTTAGTATCGTAAACCACGCTCACTCCGGCACTTAAAAATTCTTCGCACATGTAGTTCATAAGGTGATTAACGATAGAATTTTCTTGGGCGTCATAACGGGGCGTCTGGAATAGTTCACTCCGCACTCTATCGGAGCTAATGTTGGCTAACTGAAGCTCCTCGGTTAGGTTACGGGCTACGTAGCTTTTACCAGAGCCTGGAAAACCATATAGACAAATTAGGGTCGGTTTTAATAAGACTATCTTAGGCATATCTGACCTCAATACTACCACCGTTATAGCCTTGGTGCTAGTCTCCAGAACCAACAGTTGTCAGCTCTGGAAGGAGTCATTATGGCAGCCGGGGTCTCCAGTGGTGAACTTAAGCTCAAGTATCTGCGCAGCGTTTCGGCTAAAATTGACCTACTTCGGCTTCTGACCCGCTTAGCAAAAGACTGTGACTGCATAACTAATAAAGATTACTTAGAGTTGCAATCGCATTTACATGAAATTGGCCGGATGCTGGGCGGCTGGATTAAGTCAATTAAATAAGGGACTATTGCTAGC
>JBBRSU010000005.1:0-52251 GCA_038245195.1 Saccharimonadales bacterium (SeqCode)
CCCCCACCCCACCCACGCACAAACTACTACACCTACTGATGGTATTAGCTTACAGATATCTCCCTTACCAATTGAGCTAGTAGCTAAACCGGGTAGCTCACTTACAACTGATCTTAGAGTTAGAAATGCTGGAACTCAAACCGAGAAACTCCAAGTTAAACTACTTAAAGTATCTGAGGATAATAACGGAGTAGTTCATCTGTCTACTCCAGGGCCTAATGATGCCTTTGTTAACTGGGTAAGCTTCGATAGAACTGTATTTGATGCACCTTCTAACCAATGGCAGACCATTAAGATGACAGTTAATGTGCCTAAGACTGCGGCCTTTGGTTACTACTGGGCGGTAGAGTATCTTAGAGCCAATGCCGAACCAACCCAAGCTGGTAAGGCGGTAGCCCGTGGAGCCGTAGCTACCTTTATACTACTTAATGCTGATGCCCCGGGGGCTAAGCGCCAAGCTAGCCTAGTTAGCTTTGGAGCCGATAAAAAAAGCTATGAGTTCCTACCGGTTAGTTTTAGCCTCAAACTTAGTAATACCGGTAATGTCCATGTAGCCCCACACGGCAATATCTTTATTAACAAAGGCTCAAAGCAAGTAGCTTCAATTGCAGTTAATCCAACCGAGGGCAATGTGCTGCCGGGCGGGTCTAGGTTCTATGATGCTGCTTGGAATGATGGCTTTCCGGTCTATGTTGCTGGGGCTGATGCTAAGGGTAAGATAACTAAGAGTTTAAAGTGGGACTTTTCTAAGGTTAACCATCTAAGGTTTGGTCATTATACAGCCCATCTATTGCTAGTCTACGACAATGGGACTAGGGATGTACCACTAGAAGCTAGTGTTAGTTTTTGGGTAGTACCGTGGAGGGTTATAGTTGGCCTGCTATTCATAGGACTATTTGTGGGCATCGGCTTATGGTCTACTTTTAGAAAATCGGCTCGGTTTGTTAAACGCCGCTCATCAAAAAATAATAAACCCAATGAAACATAAAAGATTATTAAATGTGTTTGGTCTAGCAGTATTTGGATTAATGCTATTAGCATACAAGCCAGCCGCGGCCATAGGTTCACCAGTACAAAAACCGTTGGGTATAACAATCTCACCAGCTTTTCAACAAATCACCATCAAGCAAAGTGATGACAGCCAGGCCATGACTTTCACAATCACTAATAATAAAGCTAGTGTTTTGGTATTAAAACTCAGCACATCAGACTTTAACACATTGGATGAAACCGGCGGTTTGTTTTTTATTGGCTCTAACCCAACTGCAATCCAAAAAAAGTACGGCTTGGCCAAATGGGTAGAGTTACCTTATAAAACTTTAGATGTAGACCCAGGGCAAACGGTAACAGTAAACGCTAAGGTACTTAATCTATCTAGCCTTAACCCTGGTGGCCACTACGGAGCCATAAACATTTCCGAATCTACTACCGACTTAAAAGCTGCAAACAAAATATCGGTGCATCCAGTAGCGTCTTGCTTATTTTTTGTAACTAAACTCGGTGGCGATATTCATCGTCTAAAGCTAGCCAATGTATATATAGATAAAAAAATATATAGACTTCCGAGCTCAATTAAACTTCGGTTTAAGAACGACGGAAACACCCATCTAATACCACGCGGTGTAGTAACAATAGTTGATAGTAAAAATAAAATAGTGGGCTCCGGTATAATTAACCAAAATTCAAATATTATATTGCCAGAAACTTACCGCCAGTACCAGGTATTAATAAACAATATAAGTTCTACTAGTAAGCCAGGCACATACTATCTGAAAGTTATCTATAGGTTTGATGGCTATGATAAATATGGGACATATCAATCCAAACTGGTATATATTCCATTACTCTATGGTCTATTGTTTCTGGGAATTCTGGTTGGTCTCGTTATATACGTAATTAGAAAAAGCACTATCAAATTTCGAGTAAAAAAATTAGAACAACTAAAGAATAATTAATATGTCCACACACTAATCCTTGTTCGCTAATTATTTACTAAAAGAAAATTGATTAAGTGAACTATTTAGTTATTCGTTTACTCCTTAGCGATTCGATTGATATGCTCTTTATACAGGCTAGATTGATACGTAGCTATTCTTAGTTTGAACACCTATTTTTGTATCTGTTATTACGCTTGTCAGTCTAGTTTTATGTTGTTATGCTTTAATCAACACAAACAGGGGTTGTGCAATAAGCAAAGCGCACATAAATATGCGAATAACAAATTTCCATAAACTAACACTATTGGCAATCGGCCTAGCGAGTCTAGGCTTTTTGCTGTTAGTGCCAAAACCCACCTTAGCCGCTAACCCTGCTACGGTTAATTTTCAAGGTAAAGTTACCAATCCTAATGGCACCAATGTTACAGATGGCAGTTATAGCTTTGTGTTTAGGCTTTATCAAAACGTTAATATAAATACCTACAATCCAAATTCGTTAACTTGTTCGGCTGATACGAACTGTTGGTGGGAAGAGTCCGATACGTTAACCGTTACAAACGGTGTGTTCCAGGTTGAGCTTGGCGGAGTTTGTGCTTTTAGTTCGGCTTGTAACAGCGGGCATAGTGGTATTAATTTTAATGCCCAAAATGCCTTGTCATTAACTATGAAATTTAATAGTGATGCAGCCGGTTACATGACCCCGCTACTGCACTTACAATCGGTGCCGTATGCTTACAATTCCGATAGTTTGGGTGGCATTGCGGCAGCTAATTATGTTCAGTTGGCCAATGGCTTGCAGACAGATACATCATCTACCAATGCTTCAATTGCAATAAATAAGACAGGTGGTACGGCAAATATCCTGACACTTCAACAAGCCGGTGTCGATACTTTTACAATTAATAATTCTGGGTCAGTTTTATCTAGAACCAATGTTAACTCTTCAACAGCCTTCCAGGTCCAAAACTCCGCCTCAACGAATCTGCTTACCGCCGATACGACCAATATGCGTTTAGGGGTTGATGTAACTTATTCCGCAATGTCAGCACCAGCCAGCCCAGCGGCCACCAACCCAGTCCAAACAGTTATCACCAGCGTTGTACCAACTGGTGGTACGGCCACTTCATATACCTATGAGGTAGTAGCCGCTACGACCACACAAGACGGTAACCAAGCGGCATCGACTCCTGTTACTAACGCCACCGGGCCAGCTGTACTTAGCGCCACCGCTTATGAAACTATCAACATAACTCCCAGCTGCACATATACTTGTTACGTCTACCGTACTTCATCCGGTGGTAGCCCGAGCTCTACAGGTCTAATTGGTACCACTACTTTCTCTTCCTTTGTTGATGACGGCCGACCAGCAAGTGGTGGCTCTGCGCCAACCCCAGCTGGTAGTTTAACTACAGCCACCCAATACTTTTACAAGATAACCGCCATCGATAGTGCTGGCGGTGAAACATTGCCGTCTACAGAAGTTAGTGCCACCACTGCCGCCGGGCGTTTAACTAATGATGTATCCTGGACGATGGTAGACGGTGCCACCAGCTACAAGGTATACCGCTCCACCACAAGCAACGCCGAAGTTTACCTCACTACTGTCGTTGGCAATACCACATATAACAACACTACAGTTTACTTCACTGACGATGGTTCCATAACCATTGGCAGTGCTACTGTACCCACCACCGCCACCGCAAAAGTATCTACCAATAACTCTGCCTCCACAGTCCAGTTAACAATAGGCGGACTTGGTACGGCTACAGGACAAGTTTATGTTAGCGGGATGGCACCTGTGGACATAACCAGTGGTGGAGTAGCTTCTTTAAATACAGGTGCAGCAGTAGGCGCGAGGCCGTTATACGTTGTTGGTGATTACGCGTATGTGCTTAACAACGGGGTCAATAAACTACAAGTGTTTGATGTTTCTAATCCAACCAGTCCGGTGAATCTAACAGGTAGTGGCGTGTCCACTGGGACGCTGCCGCAGGCTGTAAACGTACAAGGACATTACGCTTATGTTATCTCTCGGACCAGTGCAAAACTACAAGTTTTTGACATTTCTAATCCCGCCATTCCATTGGATATATCAAACGGTGGTGTTAGTACCGTTTCCTCACCACAGGACCTGTACGTAAGAGGCTCTAATGTTTATATCGTTAATGATACCAAGTTGCAGATATTCGATGTAAGTATGCCAAGTTCTCCTTTTGATGTTAGTTCCGGCGGTGTAGCTTGCGGAATTACTTGTAGAAGAATATACCTACAAGGGAATTATGCCTATCTAGCAGGTGACGGACTAGTAGCCTTTGATGTCTCAAACCCTTCTTCTCCAACTAATGTGAGTGGGAAGGGTATAGCTGTATCTGCTTCGTATGTGTATGGGTTATTCATTCAAGGCAAATATTTATACGCGGGTACTGCTGGTACTGCGTGGTCAATTTTCGATATCTCCAATCCAGCAACCATAATACATACTGGTGATGCATATACTATGTCTGGCTCGGTGGCAATGTTTGTGCAAGGTCGGTATGCTTACAGTATAGATTCGTCTCAATACAAGCTAAATGTGGTTGATGTTTCTAACCCCGTTAAACCTATTAAGATAGCTAGCGTTGCTACCGCCGGGGCTTCTACAGATGGGTATGGGTTGTTTGTCCAAGGTCACTATGCCTACGTCTATTCTGGTAATAAAATACAAATATTTGAACTGGGGGGCACCTACACTCAACAATTAGAGGCAGGTGGCGCTAAGGTTGGCTCCCTGACCGTAAACGGGAACAGCCAACTTACGGGAGATCTTAGCCTGCAGGGTGGTTTACAGTTAGGGCAAAGTATCCAGGTCAGCGGCAACCTGGGCTTAGCTGGGGGTGCCAACCTGCTTGGCGGAGTTAAGCTCACTGGCGGCAAAAATCTGTTAGGCGCACCCACTAACTTATCTGCTGGTGCAGCTACTTCTGGCGGTTCACTAAGCGGTGTATATAAGTATTATGTTACTGCTTATGATGCTTTCGGTGGTGAAACTACTTTATCTAATGAGGTAACTACTGCCAGCTTAGGCTCTCCAAACCAAACAGAACCATTAACCTGGACGGCTGTTAGTGGTGCTTCGGGATACAAAGTATATAGAACTGCCTCGGCAGGATCCAGCAACAGTGAGAAAGCCTTAATAAGTGTAACTACCAACAGCTACACAGATAATAATGCAGTTACGCTTAGTGCCGCTGCTCTGCCGTCGGGGCCAGATAGCACTGGACAACTGACTGTTCAGGGTTCGGCCTTATTCAGGAACAGTGCTGACTCTTCTACCGCGTTTCAGGTGCAGAACTCCTCGGGTGCAAGCATTCTTAACATTGATTCTGTCAATTTAAGTTTGAGGGTAGGAAATGCAACTGATAACCTTACATTTACAGCCGGCACTTATGAACCAGTGCTCAATGGCTCAGCCCGCCATACTCGTATGATGACTTTTGTACCGGAGTACCCGGGGGCGGTTTTAACCGGTGATGGCGCAAACAATACCGGCACTATGACATCTGACTTTTGTTCTGGTTCTTCACTGCGCAACATACCAAGCGCTAGCAACCCTTGCGCCGCCAGTGTTGAGCACAACTATTACACTTGGGTGACAACGTCGCAAAACGATTATGACATTTGGCTGCGTTGGCAAATACCTAGCGACTTCTCTGATTTTGCGGCTTCTAGCCCAATAACTATGTACGGTTGGCGTACGGACTCAACGGCTACCACCACTGTTGATCTTAGCCTCTATAATGCAAGCGGCACGCTTTGTGGCACGACCACCAACGTGGCTACGGGTACCGCGGCCTGGACCTCTACAGCGCTGGGCGGAACGATTACTTCGGCAGGTTGCTCTATATCAGCCGGCAACGTAGTTAGTTTTAGAATGCAAATGAACGCCAACAACAAAACAGTCAGAGCCGGTGAATTAACGGTAAATTATTTAAGCAAATGGTAAAAGTAATACATAACTACGTGGCCAACAGGGCTTTGCGCATTTTGTCATTATTCATTATGGTTATCTTTGCTCTTTCGATTATAGCCTTGACTTCTAAGACTAAGGTTTCGGCCGCCGGTATCAGCTATGTCTGCGCCTCGTCGGCCGCTGCTACTTCCTCGGCTGCCTGCACCGGAGAGCAAAACGGCGACTTGCTGGTGGTTTTTGCCTACCGCTCTAATAGCGCCACCGCTCCGACCCTAGCCACTGGCTTTACGCAGATTAACACCACTTCTAACTCTTCTGGCGGTACTAATGGCAGTATGCGAGCCGGCTGGATAGTGGCCAGCGCCAGCACTACCACCAGCGGTACTTGGACCAACGCCACCCACGTGGCAATGCAGGTCTATCGTAACCAAAATTCATCGCCTATTGGCAACAATGCCGTTACCGGCGGTAACAACTCCGGTACAACCGTCAGCTACCCAGCTACAACTCTTAGCGTCGGCGACGGTTCATCTTGGTTTGCTGGCTTTGCTGGCCGTGGCACCGGCCAATCGGTATTGGCTACCGCACCCAGCGGTATGACAAACCGTACCTCGGCGCCAGCCACACCCCTGGTAGCCGGCCACGACACCAATGCTGGCACGGCAACTAACTGGTCGACTACCAGTGTCAGTGGCTTTTCGGCGTCCTCGAAATACGTTTCATTGGTGGTTGAAATAAAAGCCGCGCCCACGGCCAACCTAACGCAAGACCACTACCGCTGGCGCAACGATGATGGCAGTGAGACTTCTGCCAGCTGGCGGCGGGCCGAAGATACTTCGGCAACGGCTAATACTGGTGTCGTACGGCGACTAAGGATACAGATTGCCAATCTGGGAGCAGCCACGGCCAGCTCTACCACCTATCGACTTGAATACGGTTTAAAATCGTCCACTTGTAGCGCCATAGGCAGTTGGACAGCCGTGCCAGTTACCGCCACGACCGAGAAATTTCAGCTGGTAAATAGTACTTACTACACCGATGGTGCGGCCACTACCGCCCAATTAACAGCCGGTAATACCACTTTTGTGGCCGGCCAAGTAAAGGATACCGGTAATACCACCTCTGGTATATCTTTGACAACCACTCAGTATACCGAGGTAGAGTACGCTCTGACTGCCACTTCAAACGCTGCTACGCTAGATGACTACTGCTTTAGAGTGACCAACGCCGGTGACGCTAGCCTGTTTACGTATTCTACTTACGCCGAGTTAGTTATTGGCGATCCGATTATAAACCAAAACCACTACCGTTGGCGCAACGATGACGGCGGCGAGTCATCGGGTGGCAGCGTGGTTGCTGGTGCAACGTCAGACTCTACTCCCTTAGGTGCTACCGGCTGGACCAATACCACCGCCGCCTATGGAACTACAGCGGACACTACCTATGCCACCGCCACTCCATCTGGCAAGAACGTCACGGACACTACTGACTATAGTGGCTACGGCTTTAATATTCCCTCTAGCGCCTCAATTACCGCTGTTACAGTAAAAGCCAGCTATCACGTTAGTACTACTTCGAGCATTGCTACTTTTAATCTTACGCCAGGCTATATATCCGGCACTACTGCTTACTGCTCGGCCAACACTGATGCGACAGAACCTACAACCGATACAACGTTTAGTGTTGACGTCAGCGCCTGTACCGCCTGGACGCCGGCCAGCGTTAATAACATAGTCCTAGAAACCGCGGGAACTAGAGGCAACAGCAATACGGCCGTTACCTTTAGTCTTGACTTTACAGAGATAGATGTAAGCTACACTATAACGCCGGCTAGCTATGTAGCGGCGGCCGACACAGCTGTTACCGGCGCAACCACCGGCCAGTCACTAAGGTTAAGATTTGAGGCCGCCAACACCGGTGCGTCAGCCGCCAACCGCAATTTGCTGTTGGAATATGCTCAGAAAACCGGTGGCACTTGCAGTGGCTTGGCATATAGCGCCGTGCCCACAACTAGCGGCTCTGACTTTCAGATGGCAACCTCTAGCTACTTTACAAATGGCGACCCAACAACCACACAGTTAAGCGCAACCGGTACTTACACAGCCGGTGTGATGGTGGCCTCGCCGTCTAATTCCAGTGGTGGTGGGGTTCTAAATATAGGCAACGGCAACTATACCGAGGTTGAATATATTTTTTCCTCAGCCGGCACAGCCGTTGGCAAAAATTACTGCTTACGTTTGAGTGATAACGGCACAGACCTGGATACCTACACTCAGTACGCCGAAATTGGCTTTTTGGCCAACGGCCCGACCATCGACCAAGTAATGCGCGGTGGCACCTGGTTCTCTAACGGTACCAAGCAAAGCCAGTACTGGTCACAATAAAATTTAAACTTGGGGCTCTAACTAGACTTCGATGCGGTTGAAGCGGTTGACGGCAAAAAGAGTAGTAGCTACAAAAAGTCCAATAAGTACTGCGCTATCCAGTAACAATGAAAAGTGATGCTGGCTAATCATACTGAATCTTAATAAGTCTACAACGTAGCTAAGCGGGTTAACCTCGGCTAAAATCCTAAGCCAGCTGGGAGCATTAGTTAGCGGGTAGAGTGCACTGGATAAAAAGAATAACGGAAAAATTAAGAAGTTATTAATGCCTTGAAAGCCCTGAAAATCCTCTACCATACTGGCGATGCCAGCGCCGAAACTAGTTAGGGCAACACTAATTGCCAGAACAATAATAAAGGCCAGCGGCAATTGTGCGTAATTTTCCGGCCGAAAACCCAAGCCTATCGAGATGAAAAATACCAGTAAAGCCTGAAACAGGGAGATAGTGGCTCCACCCAGTGCGTTGCCCAATAATATCTTTACGCGCGGCACCGGGGCGACCAACATTTCTTTCAAAAAACCAAAACGTTTATCGAACAAAATCTGAATCCCCCAGAATACGCCGGAAAATAGCAGAGTTTGAATAATGATCCCTGGTACTAAAAACTGTAAGTAGTTGCCCTGCCCGGCTTTTTTATAGACTGCGCCAATACCGTAGCCTAGCGCTAGCAAAAATAAGATTGGCTGACCAATCGCTCCCAGAACCCGCGACTTACTGCGTACATAACGCTTCATTTGCCTAAGCCAAAGTATATATATTACATCCATTAGCGTAACCGGCTGTTCCTTAGCGCACCTCGCACATTCAGGCCGTTATTGCTCATGCTGGTTTCGTCACGAACCGTTCGGCCGGTTAGTTCCAAATAGGCCTCTTCCAAGCTATCGGTCTTAGTCTTTTTAGCTAATTCGTTAGCAGTCCCAGTAGCGATAATTTTTCCGTGGTCAATTATGGCAATTCGGCTGGCTACACCCTCGGCTTCTTCTAGATAATGGGTGGTGAAAAATATGGTCATGTTTTCAGAATCACTAAGTTTCTTAACATAGTCCCACAGTAAGTTTCGAGTTTGAGTATCTAGCCCCAAGGTTGGTTCGTCTAAAAACAAAATCTTGGGATGGTGTAACAAGCCACGAGCGATTTCTAGGCGCCGGCGCATTCCCCCAGAGTAGGTTTTTACATAGCCGTCTTTACGGCCCCATAAATCTACTAGCCTTAGCAGCTCCTCGATCCGGGAATCTTGCTCGGTTTTTGGGATGCCATACAAAACAGCGTGGATTTTCATGTTTTCAGCTGCAGTTAGCTCCTCTTCCAAGGCTGGGTCCTGAAACACGATCCCAAAAGACTTGCGGGCTTTAGCTTGTTCTTTGGTTACGTCGTGTCCATTTAACATTAGTTTACCGCTGGTTGGTCTAAGCATGGTGGTTAGCATGCTAATAGTAGTGCTTTTGCCGGCACCATTCGGTCCCAAAAATGCAAAAATCTCGCCAGCTTTAATATCAAAGCTAATATCGTCGACTGCTTTAATTTCTCCGAAATATTTTTTGACATTTCGGGCCTCAATAACTGAATTAGAACTCATTAAGCCTTATTATACCGTTTCTAAGATATCTTCGACAAGGCTGCCCGGTTCATATTGGGTGAGTTTATGAGAATTCCAGTTATCGATTAATGGCTGTAGAACTTCCCAAGCGGCAATCACTTCCCCGCTAGACGCGAACAAACTCGTCCGGGAGCGAATGGCATCAACAATCACTTGTTCATAAGCATCGGGCAACTTATCAAAGTATTGTTCATACGAAAAATCTAGCGGTAATTTTTCTAATTTTTGGTCGTATCCCGGTTTTTTTATCCATAGTTCTAGTTCAATCGCCTCTTTAGGCTGAATCCGCATTTTCAATAAATTGGTTTGAGCCGATTGGGTTTTTTCAAAGTATACCCGAATTTCGGTAAGCTTTTGATTTAACTTTTTGCCGGTAGTTAGCCGAATTGGGACACCATGCCAAATTGGGTCGTTAGATTTCAGCTCGAGCGATACAAAAGTTTCGGTTTGAGATTTTGGATTATTAACTTCATGGCGATAGCCTTCATATTGGCCTTTTACTACATCTTTTATGCTAATAAGTTCCAGGGCTTTAAGGGCCGCCAGCCGGCGTGGCTGAACCATTGAAAAATCAAACACATCTGGGCAAGGTTCCATCAAAACTAAGGCTGCCAACTGCATTAGATGGCTTTGGACAAAATCACGCAAAGTTCCAGTTTTCTCCCAAAGTTCGGCTCGGTTTTCGATACCGATGCTTTCTTGGGCCACAATTTCGATTTTCTCAATAAATTGCTTATTCCAAACACCCCTAAACAAAGCATTACTGCCCAAAAAAACCGATATGTTCTGGGCCGCTTCTTTAGCCAGATAGTGATCGATCCGATAAACTTGCTCTTCTTTAAAATGCTGACTAATTTCAGCAATTAGTTTTTTAGCCGACGGCAAATCGGTGCCGAATGGTTTCTCCATTAGCAAACGGTACTTTATCTGATTAAGCTGATTGGCTCCTAGCTGCTTAACGATCGACAAAACTGCTTGCGGAGGTACCGCAAAATAGAAGATAACTTGTTGGGTATCATTCAAATCAAGTCTGTCTTTTAATGTCTTATAATCTGTGGCCGAGTCGTAATCCATCTGATAAGTCTGAAACTGGGAAGCTAAGCTTTGGGTTTTTGGCTCCAGTACATCTTTAGTATCAAGTTTGTGCCGACTGACTCCTATTATTTGCAGATGGGCCCGCAAATCGGAGTTTTGACAGATTTCGGTTAAGGCTGGCAACAAATAACGCTTGGATAAATCGCCACTAACCCCAAATATAACTAAAGTAGTTGGCTGCAACATCTCACTCATAATAATAAGTATAACGCTTCTTGAATGACCCCCTCTCAAACTGTTATAATTAATGGGAATGCACAAAAGGTGTGATACAGCGACCAAGCAATTATTTGCTCAAGCCGCTCTCGTTTTTATGGGAGGAGGGCTTGTAGGATGATGCCTTTTTTTGGCTTGGAAACCGAACCGCTCAACGCTCAACGATTGTTTAGCATCGGCCCGCTAGACATCACCAATGCCATGCTCTTTTCAGTAACCACTGCCGCTTTCACTGTTGGCCTCTTACTTATGGCCGCCCGCTACAGCCAACTGCACCCCAAATCGCGCTTGGCCTACATTATGGAGCTTTTAATCGATTTTATTTGGGCCACGGCCATCGCCACCTTTGGTAATCGCCGTACGGCCTTGAAGCATTTGCCATTATTAGCCACCCTATTTACTTTTATATTAGTCGGCAACCTCACCGGCTCTGGCCTGTTGCCCGGCGTCGGCACCATTACCGCTCATACCGGCGGTGTTACCGAGCCATTGCTAAGGCCTTTCACCACCGACCTCAACGCCACCTTGGCGATGGCCATCCTGACTATTGGATTGGTCCAGTTTTACGCTATCAAGACTCTCGGTATTAAAGGCCATATCAAGCACTACTTTGCCAGCCCGATTTACAATCCGATGAATCTATTTATCGGCATCAACGAAGTTTTTGGTGAAATACTCAAGATAGTCACGCTGTCGATGAGGCTTTTCGGGGTTATATACGCTGGCGAAGTATTGATAAACGCCGTGGCTCAATTAGGTGGGAACTTCGGCTGGCTGACGGCCGTTCCAACTGTTCTGCTTGAGGTGTTTTTCTCAGTTATCCAAGCTTACGTGTTCATGATGCTTAGTGCCACCTACCTATCGGTAGCCATCGGTGACCAGCATGAGCACGAAGAAAAATCGCCCGCTAAGGCCAAGGTTGCGGCGGCTTAATTAAAGGTAAAAGGAGTAACTATGAACCATGTAGACCCATCATTAATTAAAGGACTGGCCATCGGCCTAGGCGCAATCGGGCCGGCTATCGGTGTCGGATTAATTGGTGCCTCAGCTGTTGGAGCCATTGGACGTAACCCCGAGATGCAAGGTCGAATCTTATCAACCGCCTTCGTCATGGCCGGTTTGGTCGATGCCGTTTTGGCCTTCGTCCTGTTAATCGTTTTCACTACCAGTTAAGTAAGGAGCCCACTTGATTTTACCGGCTACAGAATTTGCGCAGTCCAGTTCCGGAGGCATATCATCTCTGGGGATTAACCTTAAGGCGTTTATATTTCAACTAATCACCTTTGTGATTGTGATGGCTATACTTCGCCGCTGGGTATTCCCTAAGTTGGTAGCTACTCTGGAAGAACGGCGAAAGACGCTGGAAGAAAGTTTAGTCCAGGCCCGACAAACCGAAGAGACTCTGCGTAAAGCCGAAGCCAAGGCCAACGAAATACTACAAGCCGCTCGGGCCCAGGCGGATACCGCACTGGCCGACGCTAATACGCGAGTCGAAGAGCTAATCGCCAAGGGCGAAACCGCCGCCGGCGAGCGGGCGGCTCGGATTATCAAAGAGGCCGAGGAGCACCTAGGACAAGAACGCGATCGACTTCATGGTGAACTTCGGGCGGAACTATCCGGTTTAGTAGCAACTGCCACCGAGAAGATTTTGAACAAAACGATTGATGAGCACGCCGACCGAGCTTTAATCGAACAAAGCTTAAAGGAACTGGCCTAGAATGACAAAGTTATCCAGACGCCAGCTAGCCGTTTATGGAGCCGACCAGCTTTTAACTAATAAAAGTCCGCACCAAGTGGCCAAAGAATTAGCCTCGGTATTGGTCAACAGCCGACGCCAAAACCAGGCTGAATTACTGGCTGACGATATTGGCTGGGAGCTAGAACGGCGAGGCCAGGTAGCTAATGCCAATATAACTTCGGCCCGAGCCTTAAGTGAAGCTTTGCTTAAACAAATTAGCACTCACATAAAACAGGCCGCCAAAGTCCGCAGTGTGATTATTAATCAAAATATCGACAAATCAGTGATTGGTGGCGTACGGATCGAAACTGCCGCCCATAGTTGGGACAAGACCTTGCGACGGAAACTAACAGATATACGGGAGATATTTTAATGGCGCAATCAGAGTTTAATGTTAAAAGTTTAGCCAAGGAAGTCCAGGAGGCGATTGGTGGCCTTAAAGAGCACGGCGAAGAACAATCGGCCGGAGTCGTAACCAGGGTCGGTGATGGCGTAGCTTGGGTTTATGGTTTAAGGGGCGTAGGTTACTCTGAAATGATTGAGATTGAAACCACCGACGGTGGTAAGCTTACGGCTTTTGCACTTAATTTATTAGAAGATGAAATCGGAGCAGTTTTGCTTGGCGAAGACCAGCAAATCCGAGCTGGTGCACGGGTGCACTTAACCGGCAAAATCTTGTCAGTACCGGTTGGGCCGGAGTTGGTTGGACGAGTAGTTGACCCGTTGGGCCGACCTTTAGACGATAAGGGCGAAGTTAAAACTAAATTGTTCGGTGAAATTGAAAAGATGGCACCCGGAGTAATTGAGCGAAAAAGTGTACATGAACCACTGCTTACCGGCTTAACCGCCATAGACTCGATGGTGCCGATCGGGCGGGGTCAGCGCGAACTTATCATTGGTGACCGCCAGACCGGTAAAACCGCTATCGCCGTAGACACTATGATAAACCAGGCCAAGCAGAAGACTGGAGTTATCAACATATACGTGGCTATTGGACAAAAAAATGCTAAGGTCGCCCGACTGATTGATAGATTGAAGCGTGAAGGCGTAATGGATCAGTCGATTGTAGTTGCTACCTCAGCTGCAGACCCGGCCAGTTTACAATACTTAGCCCCTTACGCTGGTGCCGCCATCGGTGAATATTTCCGCGACAACAAACAACACGCTTTGATTATCTACGACGATTTATCTAAGCATGCCAATGCTTATCGTCAGATGTCACTGCTACTACGCCGACCCCCAGGCCGTGAGGCCTACCCTGGCGACGTATTTTACTTGCACTCGAGATTACTGGAACGAGCCGCTAAACTATCCGATAAGCTTGGTGCTGGTTCGCTGACTGCCTTGCCAATAATCGAAACTCAAGCTGGTGATGTGTCGGCCTATATTCCGACTAATGTTATATCGATTACCGATGGCCAGATTTATTTAGAAACTGACCTGTTTTATCAGGGAATTCGTCCAGCCATTTCGGTTGGCTTATCCGTTTCCCGTGTCGGAGGGGCGGCTCAGCCACAATCAACCCGCTCGGTAGCTGGTAGCCTAAGAATCAATTTAGCCCAATACCGCGAGTTAGCCGCATTCTCGCAGTTTTCCTCAGATTTAGATGCCGAAACTCAAGCCCGCTTAGCCCGAGGCCATCTGTTGACCGAAATTTTAAAACAACCCCAATATTCTCCACTAAGTGTTTGGCAGCAAGTTGTGTCTATCTTGGCTGCCACCGAAGGTGCCTTCGACGGCCTGCCAATCGAAAATGTTAAAACTGCTCAAGCCGCCTTGCTCTCCGGCCTGGAGCAAAAGCACAAAGCAGTCATCGACAAGCTAGATAAGGGCGAGAAGCCTACTGACGAAGACAAGAAAGTTATTGTTGATACTGCAACTCAAATCGCTAAGCAGTACAAAGGTGCCGCTAAATAATGGCCCAGACTCAGGCAATTCAGCGGCGTATCCGCTCCGTAAAAAACGCCGGTCAGATAACTAAGGCCCTAGAGGTTGTGGCGGCTAGCCGAATGCGCCGAATCCAAGATTCGGTGGTTAAAGTTAGGCATTATGCCCAAACCGCCACTGATATAATGCGCAAAATTGCACCTAGCCAAGAAGCCGGCCAACATCCCTACTTTAAGCCAGGCCTAGGCAAGACTAAGTTGTACATAGTCTTCACGAGTGATCGCGGCCAGGCCGGAGCATTTAACTCGAATGTGTTTAGCCAGTCACATCGCTCGTTCGTCCAAGATAAAGCTGACGGATTAACTCCGGCAGTAATTGTTTTTGGTAAAAAAGGTGCCAATCATTTCGCCCATATCGCCGGCATGGAATTAATTGGGTCGTACCAAGACATCGCCGATACTCCAGATGTGAATGTTTTTGCACCAGTTCTTGAAACCATTAGAAACGGAGTGGCTAACGGCGATTTTTCATCTGTTCAAATAATCTTCACCGAATTCAAATCCAGCCTTGTCCAGGCCACCAAACAAATTCAGCTATTGCCTATTTCCCTAGAAACCACTGAAACACCAGATGAGGCCAGTAGTGTAGTTTACGAATTCGAACCAGCCATTGATGCTGTATTAGAAGAGGCTTTACGACTATATTTTGAATCGTGCTTGATGTCGGCTAAGGTTGAATCGGCAGCCAGCGAGAATGCTATGCGAATGCTGGCTATGGGCAACGCCCACCGCAACGCTTCCGATTTAGCCGATGATTTAACTCTCGAGTTAAATTCAGTCCGTCAAGCCGCCATTACCCAAGAGATTGCTGAAATAATCGGCGGAGCCGAAGCCATCGCCGCTTAATACCAAAGAAAGGAATTATTATATGCCCACAACCACCAAAACCAGTACCAAATCCGGCAGCGTAATCCAAATTGTTGGCGTTGTTGTCGACGTCGAGTTTGATGAACATTTACCGGCGATTTATAACTCTTTGGAAATTAAACACCACGACCGAACACTTGTCTTAGAGGTTGCTCAGCACCTCAGCCGCCAAACCGTCCGAGCGATTGCTCTGGGGCCAACTGATGGGCTTAAGCGTGGACACAAAGTAGAGGATACCGGAGCCCCAATTAGCGTACCGGTTGGCGATGCAACTCTAGGTAGGATGTTTAATGTGATTGGCGAGCCAATTGACGGCAAAGAAGCACCTAAGAATCCGCAGCTAGGTCCGATTCACCGTAGTGCTCCAACCCTAGCCGAACAAAGCAGTAAGATTGAGATTTTAGAAACTGGTATTAAAGTTATCGACCTAATTTGTCCAATTACCAAAGGTGGTAAAGTTGGCTTGTTCGGCGGTGCCGGAGTTGGTAAAACCGTTTTTATTACCGAGTTAATCAACAACATTGCCAAGTTTCACAAGGGTAAATCGGTTTTTGCCGGCGTTGGTGAACGTACTCGTGAAGGTAACGACCTTTACTACGAGATGGCTGAATCTAAGGTTTTAGATAAAACTTCACTGGTTTTTGGGCAAATGAACGAACCACCGGGTGCCCGATTACGAGTCGGGTTTTCTGGTTTAGCAATTGCCGAAAGTTTCCGTGATGAAGGTAGTGATGTTCTGTTGTTTATCGATAATATTTTTCGTTTCACCCAAGCTGGCTCGGAAGTTTCAGCCCTACTAGGCCGGTTACCAAGTGCTGTCGGTTATCAACCTAACCTGGCTACCGAGATGGGGTCTCTCCAAGAGCGAATTACCTCAACCAAAAAGGGTTCAATTACCTCAATTCAAGCCGTTTTTGTTCCAGCTGACGACCTTACTGACCCAGCTCCGGCTACCACTTTTGCCCACCTAGACTCGACAGTTAATCTAAACCGAGCTTTAACCGAACTTGGTCTGTACCCAGCAGTTGATCCGCTAGATTCTAGCTCCACAGTCTTGGATCCAGAGATTGTTGGCAAAGAGCATTACGAAGTTGCCCTTGGAGTCCAGCGAGTGTTACAACGCTACAAAGATCTGCAAGACATCATTGCAATTTTGGGCATGGAAGAGCTATCCGAAGAAGATAAGAAATTAGTCGGTCGAGCCCGCCGAATTCAACGGTTTCTAACTCAACCGTTTTTTGTCGGCGAAGTCTTCACTAATATCCCTGGTGCTTATGTACCACTAAAAGATACGATTGCTGGTTTTCGTGAAATTCTAGACGGCAAGCACGATTCCAAGTCCGAGCAAGCCTTTTATATGAAAGGTACTATCGACCAGGTTAAGGATTAAGATGATTCATTTCGAACTCGTATCTGTTAGCGGCACTAAGTTCGACCAAGAAGCCTACGAAGTTTTAATCCCAGCCCAAGGCGGCACTATCGCGGTTTTTGAAGACCATATGCCCCTAATAAGTGCTGCTCAACCAGGCATAATCAGTGTTAGAAAAAAATCATCTGATCGGGACGATGCCTTGGAACACTTTGCAGTTAATGGTGGGATACTGGAAGTCGACGGCAAGAGTTTACGTTTTATAACCGACGATGTTACCGCCGACGATGAAATTACTGAAAAAGAAGCCGAGGCCGCACTGGCTAGAGCTGAAGAGTTAGTGGCCAATGCTGGTAACCAGGTGGCTTTGGCGGAAGCTCATCGGCTATTAAGCCATAGTCGGGCTCAACTAAACATTTCAAGACTCAATCGCCGCCACCACAGCTAGTACGAAAAAATATTGATACAATTAGTTCATGTTAGTGCTTATTTTGGCATTCATAGCCGGTGCCCTGACTGCATTGGCTCCTTGTGTTTTGCCATTACTGCCAATAATTATTGGAGGTTCTCTCAGCGGATCCAAAAAAGATAAATCACGCCCGATTATTATTGCCACATCTTTAGTTACATCGCTATTCATTTTTACAATTCTTCTCAAGGCAACCTCGTTACTAATTAATGTTCCACCTCAAACCTGGATATACATATCCGGTAGCATTGTTATCGCTCTTGGTATTGCTAGTTTATTGCCTGAACTATTTGAAAAAATAATCGGTCGACTGGGCTGGCAGGCCAACTCACAGCAGTTCTTGGCTAGCGGACAACGCAAAAAGGGTTTGCTCGGACCAATACTAATCGGTGCGGCCCTTGGACCAGTTTTTTCAAGCTGTAGCCCCACCTATGCTTTTATTTTAGCGACCGTTTTACCAAGAAATTTTATAAGCGGGCTGGTCTATATAATCGTTTACTGTCTGGGATTAGTTATAGTTCTGATGTTAATTTCAATCTACGGCCGGCGCTTTATTGTACGCTTTAAATGGGCATCGGATACTCACAGTATATTTAGACGAAGTCTGGGAATATTGTTTATTGTTGTAGGTGTTTGCATTATTTTCGGCTGGGATATCAAGGCCGAAAACTGGCTCAATAATCACAGCCCAGTCAATATTACCAAAATTGACCAGAGATTAATCGAGCAGAACAATAAAGCGTCTAAAAAAAGTAAGCTTGTTAAGCAGTTGCCGATAGATACAAGTAACCCAAGTCTATTTAACGTTGTGCCTACGCCGGCACCGGAATTTACTGGTATCAGCTCCTGGATTAACTCTAAACCATTAACTCTAGTCAGTTTGAAAGGTAAAGTTGTGCTGGTCGATTTCTGGACTTACTCATGCATAAACTGCGTTAGGACCCTACCCTATATTGAAAAGTGGTATGAATTATACAAGGACAAGGGTTTTGTAGTAGTTGGGGTCGAGGCACCAGAATTTAGCTTTGAAAAAGTGCCAAAAAATGTCCAGAAGGCCGTGATACATGACCATCTTACCTACCCCATCGCTATAGATAGTAATCTTTATACTTGGAGTGCCTATAATAACCAGTATTGGCCGGCTCACTACTTGATAGATAGAGATGGGATAATCCGCAGCGACCACTTTGGTGAAGGTGATTATGCAACTACTGAGCAGGCTATTCAAAAATTACTCGGCGAGTCATCTCCCCTAAGTGCTAGCTCGGATAATCCGCCGGCTAATAGTAGTATCAGCCCAGAGACTTACTTTGGAATTAATCGACGCCAGGGTTATGTTGGAACTTCAGTCCAAAAAAATGGGTTGGATATCTATACCCAGGCCAATAATCTTAATGTTAACGAATGGGATCTGAGCGGTAGTTGGCAAACCTATGCCGATAGGATCACAAGCTCTCAGGATGGTTCAACTCTCCGGTTTCACGTTCAAGCTAAAGACGTCTACGTGGTCGTTAGCACGACGGACGGTCAAAATAAACAAATTAAAGTTAATGCCGATGGCACTTCATCATCCTGGACAACATCCGACGACCCTAATGGTCTTTTGAATCTCAGCAACTCCAGCATTTATCATTTAGCCGCTTTTAGTTCTGTTCAAGATTCAACAATAAGCCTAGATATTCCATCTGGAGTTTCTTTGTACACTTTCACCTTCGGGGGATAAAATCCAATTAATCAATCGCCATTTAGCAGGCGGGGCGCGCCTCTCAAGAATTTTTAGGTAATATATTTAACTATTGCCCCACTAATGTTTACTGAACAAATTAGTCTAAGCAGGCAGGTCTTTGCTATAATATAGCTAAGCAAGTGGTTACTATAGCCTCTCCGTTGAAGTAATTAGTTCTTTGTAACTTAGTTTCTCTCGGTTAGATATTACTTAACGCGAGCGACATTATTTAATAGAAGGAAATTTAATATGACAAAAAAACTATACGTAGGTGGCTTGGCTTACAGCGTCACCGAGCAGGAATTAGAAACATTATTCGCCGAAATTGGCAAAGTTACTAGTACGGCCGTTATAAAAGACCGCGATACTGGCCAATCAAAAGGCTTTGGTTTCGTGGAAATGGAAGATGATGCAGCTGCCGAAAAGGCTATCAAAGAGCTGAATGGTAAAGAACTCAGCGGCCGTTCTATCATGGTCAACGAAGCTCGTCCGCAAGAAGACCGACGTTCCGGCGGTGGTGGACAACACCGATCATACTAAACCCCTATAAAAGCTAGCTGGTCCTACATCTATGGCGTAGTTAACTGGCTATTTGATCTCGTGTGTCTAATGCATCGAGACTATCAACTAGCTTTAAACAATCGGATACGAAAATGATAAAAATTAACCAACATATTGAGATAGTGTCATCTACATCGGTGGGGCTAAGTTCAATGAGCCAGAAATCACGTCTAGCTGTTTTGGCCGTATTGGCTAAGTACTATACAAAGGTAGGGGTCACAATCGTTAACAATTTATCAGACCTGGAAGAGCTGGTGGCAGATCAACCTGATCTTGTTTTTTTAGGTATGAAGTTTATTCCCCATGACACGAATGTTGGTCGAAAGGACCCGAATAAAATCTGGTTAAGCGAATATCTAGACTGCAACGGCATAGCCTATACCGGTTCGAATAAACCAGCCCACGAACTCGAATCAGATAAAGCCTTAGCAAAGCTACGTATGGTTAAAGCCGGACTTGATACATCGCCGTTTGTAGTAGTCCGAGAAAAAAGTACCCTTAATCCGCGAGAACTTGCACTTAAGTTCCCTGTATTTATTAAACCGACGGACCGTGGTGGAGGAGCAGGTATCAACTCAGCTTCGCTGGCCACTAACTTTAAGGGGCTATCGACAAAAGTTGAATCAATCAGTGCCGAACTCAAGACCGACTCATTAATAGAGGAGTATCTGCCAGGCAGAGAGTTTAGTGTGGCAATAATCAAAGACTTAATTTCAAATGAGTATAACGCGATGCCAATCGAGTTAGTTGCTCCAAATAATAAAAACGGCGATCGATTTTTAAGTTCGGAGATAAAATCTGGCGATCTAGAAACTGTTAAAACTATTGTTGATGGTTCACTCAAAACCAGAATTACTGAACTAGCAATTAATGCCTTCCATGCTTTAGGAGCACGAGATTATGGCCGCATAGATATTCGTCTAGACGAATTTGGAAAAGCTCATTTTCTAGAAGCTAACCTTATGCCCAGTCTTATCGAAGGTTATGGTAGTTTTCCCAAAGCCTGCCTGTTAAGCATGGAGATGGGATTCGAGACAATGCTTTTAAGCATCGTAGATTTAGCTCTATCGCGTGCTTTACGGGCTGATTCTCGGAACCTCGATATGAGGGTAAGCCTTGGGGTGCCGAAGCTCATGCCTGAGGCAATATAACGGTTTTTGGCTCTTTTACATATACAAAAAAGTTACGCTTGAATTTAGTGAACGACTTTTTGGACTTTTATTGCAGGTCACTTTGTTCTTAAACTTGAGGGTCCATTGATCATCAGTAACGGAGGAATACTTTAATAGACGGTAAATAAATCGCTAACTGAGTCGTTTTCTGGTTTAATTAAGCATAAGAATGTCAAAAATGTTTAAAAAATGCTAGACAAAATTATATCAAGTAAGATGCTAAACCCCGACTATACGGGAGAACTTAAAGAGTTCGCTCGGGTCGCTTCTAAAGAGAAACTGGTTCGAAGCCTAGGTTTAGTACTTATAATTACCGCTTTACTGCTTCAGGTTGTTGCTGTAATATTGCCCAGCAAAACCTCTGCCGCAGCTAGCCCCAATGACCTTATCCCTGGTGGTGTTACCTCTAAACAACAGCTAGTTCATGACTGTCAGGTTAATACAAATAGTATTGACCGAATCTTTAATTTCTATGGTATTGATTGTTCGGATTTGAGCAGTGGAACGGTAATTTCGCTAAACTCATTGGATTATAATAAGCGGTTGTATTCCGTTGGGCACCTAGCCTATGGTTTACCCGGCGAAACACCTGTCAATATATCAGGTAAGACGGTCTACTGGCGTCCTCTACACGCCTGGGATACCAACGGATCATCGACCTACACGGCTCTAAAATTCACCAATAGCCAGAATAAGACTTTTTTCAGCTTGTTTACCTGTGGCAACTTAGTTTCTATAGGTTTGCCGAGCGAGGTAATTCCACCCACACCTAAACCGGCACCAACGCCAACTCCGGCCCCAAAACCAACTCCTACCCCCGTCCCTAAACCGACGCCGACGCCTAGTCCAACCCCTCTCCCAACCCCTCTCCCAACACCGACGCCGACACCAAGCCCCACATCACCGCCAACGCCGGTATGCCAATATAACTCTCAGATATTAGCGACAGACATCGACTGCAAACCGTGTTCCAGCTCAACCACTCAAGTCGACTCCCTGGCCTGTTTGATGTATCACAAAACTGCCGCTAATTTAACCCAGGCGGTTGCCGATGCCAACAATACGACCGCAAGAGCCGGCGATGTAATTCAATATAAGCTAAGTGTGACTAACAACGGAAAATTAACAGCAAAAAACTTTGTGATACAGGATAACATTGTTGATATCCTAGATTACTCTGCTACCACTGATTTAGGTGGGGGAAGCCTAGATGCCAATGGTATTTTGAGCTTTCCGGAGACCAATGTTGAGCCGGGGGCGGTAGTCACAAGAATTTTTTCAGTAACTGTTAAGAACCCTGTACCCACCACAGCTCCGTCTGCCGACGATCCACTAAAATTCAATAGTGTTATGACTAATGTATTCGGCGATACAATTAATGTTAAGGTTCAGCAAGGAACTACCCAGGTTATCTTGGTAACTGCCACTAATCTGCCCAATACTGGTCCAGGCACCTCTATGTTTATCTATGCCTTGATTGCATCAGTGGCGGGATACTTTTATTCAGTCCGAAGACTACAGCTTAAAGAGGTAAGGTTTGCTCTTGAGCTGGCACGCCTGGACGGAGGAGTTGTCTAAAAATGAGTGAACATTTGAAAAAATCTGAGCAAGATATTAATGCTAATAAAGAAGTACTGGTAAACCATGAGGTTCAACCACCGATCGCGGAGAAGAAGATCGCTCAGCATGAAAAGCTGGATATTGAAAAAACCCGAAGACAAGTAGAGCAACTCACCAAAGCATCTTTAGAGAAAAATGCCGACGAGCCTGACCGCCCTGGCATTAGCACTAATAATGTCTTGCAAGCTAATATGGAGCCGGCAGCTGTGGTGCTAAATAGGACATTAAGGGCAGTTCGTAGGAACCTTACACCGTCGGAAAAGGTTTTTAGTAAATTTATTCATAACCCAATCATTAATAACGTTAGCGAGCTAACCTCCAAGACCCTAGCTAGACCCTACGCCCTTTTATCCGGAGGTATCGTGGCAATTATTGGAAGCGCCGGCTATCTTTACTACACGCATCATTTGGGATACAAATATAACTATTTTGTGCCACTGCTTCTATTTGCAGGGGGGTTAGTTGCTGGCATTATCGTTGAACTATCATACAAAACCATTTCTCGAAGCAGAAAAACACCTAGGCTTTAGTGTGGGATGTCAATCCAGACGGCATTCTCGTTGCCAATTGTCCAGCCGTCATGGCCAGGCGGAATATGGCCAACTTCACCCGCCACAAAGTCTGTTTCTTGACCTTTGTTGTCTAGAATGGCCAGACTCCCCGATACCATGTAAATAATATGCTCTATCTGGCAAATATCAGTTTTTGCTATAGGCTTTATGTGCACTGACCATTTCCAACCTGGTTCAGCCGTAGCCCGAGGCAACTCTAATCCGCCAACTTTAACAATGTCCATCTTCATTTTTTCCACCTGATCCATTGTTTTATCTGGTGTACCGAAACTTTTCTTAACCACATCACTCATGATAAACTCCTTACTTTATGTATATTCTAACCCCTGGGTTGTATAAACGACAAACAGATAATCGCTGGATAGCTTAGACGCGTTAGGACCAAATTGATCGCAAGTCTATCTTAATCTGTCATACAGGTACAAGATTATTATGGGCAGCCATTCCGCAATTTGCTCTGACGTATGGAATTACTTATGATAAACGTAATGGATCATGCGATAGTCACTAACAAACTGTCTAAAAAATACCGCCAGGCTGACTCATATGCCTTGCACAACCTAACGATACACATCAATGCTGGCGAAGTATACGGCTTTTTGGGGCCGAACGGAGCCGGTAAATCTACCACGATCCGGACACTCATGAACTTTCTTTACCCGACTAGTGGCAGTGCGTTAATTCTTGGCCATGACATTGCTAAGGACGCCGTTAGTATTAAGCGAGAAGTTGGCTATCTGGCTGGGGATGGCGCAGTTTACTCTAAAATGACTGGTCATCAGTATTTAGAGTATCTTGGCGAACTACAGCCGCCAACGACTAAAGACTATAAACAAGGCCTCGTCAAACGGCTGCAGGCCAATTTGGGCGTGCCTCTTGGAACGTTGTCTCGTGGTAACAGACAAAAGATTTCGATTATTCAAGCTTTCATGCACCAGCCAAAAGTTATGATTTTAGATGAACCCAGTAGTGGCCTAGACCCATTAATGCAAGAAGTATTTTATGAACTAATTGCCGAGGCTAAAGCTCGGGGTACGGCTATTTTTATGAGTAGCCACATCTTGGACGAAGTTGAAAAAATATGTGACCGGGTTGGAATTATTCGTGAAGGCAAGCTGGTTGCTGAGCGTAACATTGCTGAGATGGCTAAAGAAGCTTCACAAACTTTTGACTTGACGTTTAGAGATGCCTGTCCGCTCAGTGAGTTAAGAAAACTTTCAAGTGTGAAAAAAATAGTTGTAAATAATCCTCGTGGTGTAACGCTGCATGTCCAAGGTGACCTTACGCCATTCTTTGCCTTGCTGGCTCAGCACCCGGTTAGTAAAATCGATACAAGGGTGCTCGACCTTGAAGAAGCTTTTGTTCACTACTACCAGATCAAAGGAAATCAGCATGCATAGTATATTGAAATGGACTCTCTGGCAACGTCGCTGGAGTATAGTTTGGTGGTGTGTTGGTGTCATTAGTTTGGTAGTAATAACAATGGTCTTCTATCCAACTATACATAATCAAGCGGATTCGCTTAACAAAAGTTTTGGAGGCCTGAGCAACAACACCCTAGCTTTGTTTGGCGGCACCGACTTCTTTTCACCAGTTGGGTATTTAAATAGCCAGCTCGTCTATTTGATGTTCCCACTCCTTTTGACAATTTTGGGAGTCGGTCTGGGCAGTAGCCTGATTGGTCGCGATGAGACAGATGGTACCATCGAATCCTTGTTGTCACGACCGATATCACGGACCAAATTGTTATCTTCTAAGGCCTTGGCTGGGGCTCTCATTGTTTTTATTGTTGCCAGCATTGGCTCGGCATTCATTATTGCAATGGCTCGGGTGGTTCATTTGGGTATTCCTCTTGGCAATATTGTCCTAGTCTGCACTGCCTGCTATCTCCTCGTACTCACCTTTAGCGCAGTGGCTTTCTTGCTAGCCGCAACTGGACGAGGCCGGGCCGCGGCACTTGGCATTGCGGGAGCCTACACCATTGGTGGCTATATATTTGGATCACTGGCCAGTACCATACACTGGCTTAAGACCCCTAGTCTGATTTTTCCTTACCATTACTACCGTTCGGCAGACATTTTACGTGGCGACTTCAATTGGTCATCAATCTGGTTTTTTACTATTTTTATCATAGGATGCTTGTTGCTGTCTTGGCTGAGCTTCCGCCGTCGAGACCTAGGTTAAAATGACTATTTTACGCTAATAGATGACTACTATTACTTCATAGGTTCTAGAAGATTATTTTATTGTGCTCATGCTTCAGTCGCCTGTCTGCGACGAAGTTATAACCATACTCTAAAAAAAGGGGGGGCTGAACTTGAACAAGATAACAGATTAGTGAAATTCATTAACAGAGGTTAGATTTTAATTAGCTTGGCAATACAAATATTCCTGTCCTCTGTAAATAAGCATACCCTGCTATAAGGTCTTGTTTAATGCAAATTATGGCTGGGAGTGAGGGATTCGAACCCCCGATCCTGGGACCAGAACCCAGTGCCTTACCGCTTGGCCAACTCCCATCAATTTTAACCCTGTTATTATAGCGTTTAACTTAATATATAACTAGGTACAGAGTATACTTAAGCTTAACTATGATGCATCCGATTGAGCGTAATGAATTATGGCACGCCCAAGCCGCTATTTTCATAGCAATTCTTTTACAGCTGACACTATCTGACTCGCTCCGAGTCGGGCCGAAATTTCTAGTAGCCGGACTCGAGCTACTGCTTGTGTTGGGTGTTGGCTATACCGGACCCCGCCGTCATAAAGAAACAGCCACCACTCACCGAACAATTTCTGTTTTACTTATCGGTTTAGTTTCAATGGCCAATGCCGGGCAGTTAGCTTTGCTTATCAGGGCCCTAATTAATGGCAGTAATCTGCCTGGGAAATCACTACTGACAGGTGCGTTGGCAATTTTTCTGACCAATATTATAATGTTTGGGCTATGGTATTGGGAGCTCGGCAGCCCCGGTTTGAGCGGCCATCACGAAGGTGATGGGGATAAGCATTTCTTATTTCCGCCAAACCCTAATAATAGAGATTGGCGACCAACGTTCTCGGACTATTTATATGTTTCCCTCACTAATGGCACGGCCTTCAGTCCCACCGACACTATGCCACTTACTCACGCAGCCAAAACTCTAATGAGTGCCCAGGCCCTAATTTCATTGCTTACTGTCGTACTTGTAACCGCCCGCGCAGTCAATATCTTAGGATAATTCTAATTCGAAAGCATTCCGAAAAATTCACCAGCTTTTTGCCAGTTAACTACATTCCACCAAGCATCTACATAGTCGGGACGCTTGTTTTGATATTTCAAATAATAAGCGTGTTCCCAAACATCAAGCCCCAATATGGGAGCGTGATTTTTATCTTCCATAACTGGGCTATCCTGATTAGGTGTCGAGCAAATGTGAAGCTTACCTTGATATGAACAAAGCCAAACCCAGCCGCTACCGAATCGTGCCAATGCGGACTCTTTAAATTTGGCTTTAAACTCATCGGTACTACCAAAGGTGCTAGTGACAGCAGACGCTAACTCGCCACTTGGCTGTCTATCCCCATTAGGCCCAATTATGGTCCAAAAGAAACTATGGTTGGCATGTCCGCCTCCATTATTTCGCACTACAGTTCGAATATTCTCCGGGACCTTATCCAAATTAGTTATTAACTCCATGATATCCATGTTTGATAAATCATCATGTCCAGCCAATGCGTCGTTAAGTTTAGTAACATAGGCCGAATGATGTTTATCGTGGTGAATTTCCATAGTTTGAGCATCAATATACGGCTCGAGAGCATCGAACTCATAGCCTAAATCTGGCAGTTTGAACATCTGTCCCTCCCCTAGTTTGAAATTAAATTATCGTTTTGAATGCCACTTTAGCAACTCAGCGGCATATACCACCCAGAAAAGTAGGATACTTACTTCTAGGATAGTCCACCAACCCGGTGATTGGGTGAGATATTTACCAAAGAAGCCGCTGTTAGGTAGTTGACCGGCACCTCCGTTAACCGTGACTTGCAAGTTTTCGACAAACCAAAAGCCACTGACCAAGACTGCTAGGCTGATGCCGAACATCCTAACCATGCCATTTAAATTTATTTGCAGTAAGCTTAATGCCCCCCAAACTTCCGCGACAATTACAACTACAGCCACAACCGCTGGCCAGCCGACCCGAATTTCATCTAACCAATCCTTAAATTTGCCAAAACTTACAATCTGTAGAATTGCCATCACAGCCAAGACAATGGCTGGTATGGCCAGAATGTTCCAGTGCCTTTGAGATAGACCTGGTTTTGTGTTTCCCCCACTCCAGTTCGCTCGATAGTCAGTAAATGACTTCATTACTTTTCCCCTCGTTTATTATTTATGTTCTTATAATACACCACGATGGAGGTTTATTTTTGGTTTTCTTTGCGCCACTTTTCGATTTGAGCATGGTGACCACTCAGCAAAACCTCCGGGACTTTTAGTCCTTGGAATTCTTCCGGTCGAGTATAATGCGGATGCTCTTTTTCACTATCTAAACTGAAACTTTCATTTAAGGCGCTGGTGGCTCCGCCCAGCACTCCTGGTATTAACCGAGTTACGGCGTCGGCTATAATCATAGCCGGTAATTCGCCCCCAGTTAGAATATATTTGCCAACCGAAATTTCTAAATCAACCAAGCTGGTGATTCGCTCATCGTAGCCTTCGTAATGACCGCAAATCATAATTAACCCAGATTGAGTCGATGAAAATTCTTGAGCCAGTTTTTGATTAAACAACTGCCCTCGGGGGGTCATTAATAAAACTTGGGCATTGGGGTCAGATTTTTTTGCTTTCTCTACAGCTGCAAATAGCGGTTCGGGCTTTAGGACCATGCCATCGCCCCCGCCATAAGGAATGTCGTCGACCTGCTTACGAGCACCAATTCCAAAATCACGTAAATTGATGAGCCTGTACTGCACAAGGTTTTCTTTCTGGGCTTTCCAGAGCATACTCGAATTAAACACACCCTCAAACATCTCCGGAAACAGAGTAATTATTTGAATTGTCATACTGGGTTTATAAATCTAAGTCGTCAAGGTCTGCTAACTCGGCACGAGTCCGGCTGGCCAAATCGGCATGGTCGGTATCTTTAGTCGCCGTTTTCGGCAAATCGTCTTCGCTCATATCAATAGCCTCGGCTTTTGTTACCGGTGTCTCAGCTTCAACGGTTTCTTCAGCTGGTTTTTCGGAAACATCGCTGTCCGAATTAGTTTGTCTATGATCATCAGCTGGACTGTCGTTAGTTTGATTATCATCTTGCGGAGACCTTGGAGGCCGTTGACCACCAACATCGATAATTCTTAGATTATAGCGGGCATCGTTTTTGGTCCCTAAGGCCCGCAACAAAGTGCGCAAACTCTGGGCAGTTGCACCTCGTTTGCCAATCACTCGACCAAGGTCTTCGGGATCAACCGTGAGTTCTAATAAAACACCTTTTTCGTCGATTGTACGTTGGATTTTTACAGCGTCGGGATTTCCGACCACCGATTTCACGATATATTCGATAAATTGTTCGTCAATACTACTGGACATCTGTCTCTCCTTATCTAGTACCAATAATTATATCAGCTGGTTTTGACTTAATGAATCGATAAAGCTCTAGCTGGCTGGGTCTTGGGCTGGTTTTTCAGGTGTGTCTTCGATTTTAGAACTGTCATTAGTAGTGACTTCGTCTTGGTTTTGAGATTCAGGTGCATCGGGTTGAACGGTTTTTTCCGATTGGTCTTTAGGCTCGGTGGCTACAGCTTCTGTAACTGGTTCTGCATGGGTTTCCACTTCAGGAGCCTTGGGTTCGGTTGCTTGCCCCGTAGAATCCGCGGGTGAATCGTCTGGGGGTCGAGTGCTACGGCGTTTGTCTGGATTGCGGGTGGTTTTTTCCTTAGGGCTATCAAGCTTGACCCATTCTGGTAGCTTAATACCTTTTTGTTTCATCAGTCGGGCAACCCTATCAGATGGCTGGGCACCACTGCTCAAATACTGGGAGGCCTTTTCAGAATCAATTTCAGATGTTTTAGTGTGAGGATTATAGCTACCCAAATAAGCTACCACTCGGCCTCGAGTTGGGCTAAAACGGCTATCCTGAACAATCACCCTAAATTGGCTATGTCCGGAACGCCCGGTACGCTGTAAGCGAATAGCTAGCATTAAATGTTTACTCCTTGCACAGTCTTACAAAGTTTACAGATATGCACCCCTGTTGTCAACCTATGCATATTGCTTCAAGGCGTCGGCAGCCGCCGAAACCTGGGCGGCCTGCTTGCTGGGCCCACTTCCCTGGCCTTTAACTTCATTATTAACAAACACGCCAATTACGAATAACTTATCGTGGTCGGGACCGTCTTCACTTAGCACTTTATATACTGGCGTAAAGCCTTCCTTGTTCTGAACAACCTCTTGTAACTGAGATTTAGGATCAAGCCAACTACCGGCCCGCAAAATCTCTTCGAAAGTCGGTAACAAGGTTCTTGTAATAAAGTCGAGCGAGGCCTGGTAACCTTTATCTAGATAAAGTGCTCCAATGACGGCTTCGTAGGTATTGGCCAAGATTTGCTCACGGGCTCTGGCCGAACCGCGCTTTTCACCTCGGCTCAGGCGTAATAACACCTCGAACTCTTCTCGCTCAGCGGCGGCACTAATACTTTCGGTACGTACCAAGGCACTGCGCCAGTTGGTCAAGATTCCCTCAGGCTCTTTGTAGTTGTTATAAAGATGCTCGGTTACAACCATCTCTAATACGGCGTCTCCGAGAAACTCCAATCTTTCATTATGTTCTTGGGCAGTTTTTTTGTGCTCATTTAAATATGAACGATGGGTGAAAGCGGTAACTAAAAGCTTTATATCGTTGAAACCGCCAAAGTGAGTTTGGGCGAAATCTTGATATTTGGTAATGTCCATGAATTATTCAATATCTCCTTATTTAGTAGTTCTAATTTTCTTTAAACCAAGCAATATTAGTTTGCCGATATCATCATACTCAATTTTTTCTAAGGCATCTTTGGCGCTTAGCCAACCAAGACTGGTCATCCACTTTTCGGGCTTAATTTTATCATCGTTGCCTAAAGCCTTAACTAAAAATATTTCGGTGGTCATTAGGACCAGGCTATTGCCCCGACGATAGCGAAAGTTTATTTTGCCCAACCAATCTTGAATTTTCATCTGTTGTAGACCAGTTTCTTCGCGGATTTCCCGCTCAGCAGTTTGTCGGGCGGTTTCTCCCTCTTCAATATGCCCCTTGGGAATTGTCCAGCGACCTTTGGAGTCCTGGATAAGTAATATCTCAATCTCGCTTGATTGGGACCGGCGATAGACAATCCCACCAGCGGTTGGCTCGCGAACAACTTCGCTGATAGCCGGCCGGTGTAGCTTTACAAACTTCTTAAAGCCGGTAATTGGCTTAGGTCGATTCATGATCTAGTTTAAGATTATTCCTTTTTAGATTTGGTAGTCTTTTTAGAGCTTGTTTTAGTGGTCTTTTCGGTTTGATTTCGCAATACTGTGCCTAGTACACCATTGATGAACTTAGATGAGTTATCACCGCCGAAGGCTTTGGCTAGCTCAACTGCCTCGTTAATCACAACTTTAGGCGGAACAGTCTCATCGAACATTAGTTCGTAAACACCTATTCGCAGGATTACTCGGTCCATTCGAGCAATCTGTTCGATTGGCCATTCGGGGGCTACTGGGCGAATCACATCATCTAATGCATCGCCCTTGGCACTGACACCGCGAACTAGGCTCTCGATAAAGGCTTTATCTTCAATCGTCTCTTCATAGCGGGCAATATTGCGCGCCAAGACATCCTCAAGATCAAGCCCTGGATCGTTAACCTCACGTCGAAAGTCCTGCTCATAAAGAGTTTGCAGGGCCACGATGCGTCCTAGATGGCGGTTAGCACTCATGTTGTTAATCTTTCCTTGCTAGACACTAATTTACAGTATACTCTAGCGTTTTGGTTGGCTACGAGTCGGTTTTGGCTGGGCTAGTTTTGGTTTTAGCTCCAACTTTTACCGGGCTTTTGCCGTTGACGCGTTTTGCCAGCTTGCTGAGCAAGTGGCTACGACGCATGCCAGTGCGGCGGGAACTGGTTCGTTTTTTGGGCTTACCCAACTTTCATTACTCCTCTTTGAGCTTTAATATTAACTTGTAGCTTATATCGAATTATAACGATTTTTAAGTCAGAAAACAAGGGGTCAGACAACTAGGCTGACCAGCCGACCGGGCACATAGATTTGTTTCTTAATGTCTTTGCCTTCCAACATTGAAGCAATCTTTTCATCGGCTTTGACGACTGATAATATATCGTCTTCCGAGGTATCTGCCGACAGACTTATCTCAGACCGAACTTTTCCATTAATTTGGATAGCAATGGTCATCATATCGTCTCTGATATATTTTTCATCCCAGGCCGGCCAGTTATCGACTTGTACGCTGGTTTGATGGCCTAAATTATTCCACATTTCATCGGCAATGTGTGGCGCGAACGGGGCTACCAACTGGGCTAATGATTCAATGGCAAACTTCCATGAGTCGTTATCTTTAAAGCCGTTTTTAGCATTTTGGATGTACAGATCGTTAACGGCTTTCATCATAGATGCAATCGCCGTGTTATATTTTTGATGCTCCAAGTCGTTAGTAACTTTCTTAATGGTTTTATGGGCAATAGCTAAGACGGCTTGATTAGTACCATCAATTTCTTCAGACTCGATAAATTCCTGTGTAATGTTCCATAGTCTATTCAAGAATCTGTAGGTCCCAGGAACACCCTTGGGATCCCACTTTATCCATAAATCGAGTGGGGCGGCGAACATTAAGTAAGTTCTAAGGGCATCGGCTCCATAACCACTATTAATAATCTCTAGCGGGTCAACGCCGTTACCTTGACTCTTGCTGAAATTTTGGCCATCGGCGGCTGTAATTTTGCCGTTGAACAAAAATTTTTTAAAAGGCTCCGGGTTGTCAATTAAACCAATCTTATTAAAGAAACGACTTACGAACCGGGCATAAATCATGTGAGCCGTGGCGTGGTCACCACCATTGTAAAAATCAATCGGCATCCATTTATTGGCTACTTCGCTACCAAAAGCTGCTTGGTCATTGAAAGGATCCAGGTACCGAATCATGTACCAACTACTGCAAACGTAAGTGTCCAGCGTATCTGTTTCGCGCTCGGCGGGGCCGCCACACTTTGGGCAGATTATGCTCAGCCAGTCTTTGGCACGGTACAAAGCACTTCGGCCATCACCGCTAGGTTGAAAATCAGCTAATACTGGCAAAACTACTGGTAGATCTTTATCGTCTACCAGTACCTCGCCGCAATTTTGGCAATGGATTATCGGAATCGGAGCTCCCCAATAACGCTGTCGGCTAACACTCCAGTCACGCATTTTATAATTAACTTTTTCAACTGCCCTACCAGTTTTCTTTAATTCAGCCACAATCTTTTCACGAGCTTCTGCCGACTCTAGCTCATCATATTTATCAGAATTAATTAATATTCCTTCACCACTATAAAGCTCATCACTAGCCGAAGGTTTTTTAATTACTTCAGTTATTGGTAGTTCGAATTTATTAGCGAATTCATAGTCTCGTTCGTCGTGGGCTGGTACAGCCATAATCGCCCCAGTACCATAGCCGATCAAAACATAATCGGCTACCCAAATCGGAATTTTTTGATTGTTAGCTGGATTAATGGCATAAGAACCAGTAAAAACACCGGTCTTATCTTTGTCGGATTGGCGCTCCACATCGGTTTTGGTAATTACCTGCTTCTGGTATTCCTCAACTTGGCTTTTTTTATTCGGAGCTGTTAGCTTGCCGACTAGTTCGTGCTCCGGTGCTAAAACTAAGAATGTTGCCCCATATATCGTATCCGGCCGAGTAGTAAAAACCGTAATTTCGACGTCAGGTTTATCGATTTTGAATTTTATTTCGACTCCGACACTTTTGCCAATCCAGTTTTTCTGGGCCAACTTTACGGTTTCGGTCCAATCTAGCTCATCAGTGGCTTCTAGTAATTCATCAGCGTATTCGGTAATTTTAAAGAACCATTGTTTGACTTCCTTTTTTGCGACTATCGGATCATCCGGGCCGTCGTGACGCCAACATTTACCGTCAGCCGTTACTTGTTCGTTGGCCAACACAGTATTATCGATTGTGCACCACCATTGCAAGCGTGAATCTTGATATGCCAAGCCCTGCCGATACATCTCGCTAAATATCCATTGAGTCCATTTATAGTATTCCGGCTTGTGGGTTGAAATTTCCTTAGACCAATCGTTACTCCAACCCATGGCTTTGTACTGTTTGTGATAGCTGGGGATAATTTTAGCCATCGATTCTTGTGGTGATACCCCACTCTTAATCGCATAATTTTCAGCTGGCAAGCCAAATGCATCCCAACCCACTGGATGATAGCTTTCATAGCCCTGCTGGCGCTTAAACCGGGCCATGACGTCACTTATTGTATAGTTCATGGCGTGCCCAATATGAATCCCAGCTCCACTAGGGTAGTTCAGCATGCTCATGCTGATATATTTGGGCTTAGAGCTAGCTAAATTGGCTTTGTATACTTGGTTTTCATCCCAAAGCTTTTGCCACTTTGGCTCAATTTCTTTTGAGTTATAGCTCCTCATGTCTGCAAATATTGTATCAGAGGTAGCCGATAGCGTTTTTCTGATATACTTTTAGCTAAGATATGAGCGACAAAAATGGTGTTTTGCTGGCTATAGTTGTGCCTGTTTATAACGAGGGTTCCAACTTAAAGTCTTTTAATGAACAGCTGGTTAAGCAGGCAGAATCAGTCTCGTCTAATTCATATGAGATTATTTACATAGACGACGGCAGTCAAGATCATAGCGGTGTGCTACTTAAAGATTTCTGCGAAGCTAATAAAAATTTGAGGTTGATAAGTTTTTCGCGAAACTTCGGCAAAGAAATCGCCACAACCGCTGGCATCCATGAGGCCGAGGCCCAAGCCATCATGACAATTGATGCCGATGGCCAACACCCCATTGAACTAATATCAGAGTTTATAAAAAAATGGAAAGCCGGTGCCAAAGTTGTTATCGGTGTTCGCAACTCGAATCATGGCGAGGGCTTTGTCAAACGCTATGGTTCAAAGCTGTTTTATAAGATATTTAATCGGCTCACCAAAGTAAGACTAATCGAAGGCTCCACCGACTACCGCCTGATAGACTCCTCCGTCCAGCAAGAATTTATCAAAATGACCGAACGCAGCCGCATTACTCGCGGTCTGATTGATTGGCTAGGCTATAAGAGAGATTATATTAAGTTCGATGCCAATCCTAGGTTATCCGGCGAAGCCGGTTATTCATTCCGAAAGCTCCTTAAATTGGCTATTGATAGTACAATTTCCATGAGCTTATCACCTCTATATATTAGTGCCTATATCGGTGCAGCTGTACTACCGTTGTCGGTCCTAACAGGGCTTTTCATGATTATCGACGCACTGATCGGCGACCCTCTGCACCTGAAAGCCACCGGCAGTGCTTATATCGTTGTATTCTTAGTTTTCCTGGTTGGAATATTGCTTGTTTCGCAAGGCATCATTGGCTTGTATTTGTCTCATATTCATACCGAGACCCAAAATCGCCCTCTGTATATTGTCGACAAAGGCCGCTCGATTAACTTATATGAGTAACCCTAAGCAATTATTGCAGCGCTCAGGCTATCGGTACGTAATTATTGGCGGAAGTGTTTATGCTTTGGAGTTGGTTGTTATTGTCATCGCTCAATCTTTAGGAGCAACGGCAGTTGTGGCCGTAGGGCTTAGTTTTTGGATAGGCCTAGTAGTATCTTTCATGCTACAGAAACTGATTACTTTTGGTGATAAACGGGCAAATCATAAAGTCCTGATTCCCCAGATAGTCGCTTTTAGCTTACTGGTGTTATTTAATTTTAGCTTCACAGTGTTGGTTACCAAGTTACTAATTAACGCTATTCCGGCCGTGGCTACTAGGACTCTAGCTTTACTCATCACTACCATTTGGAATTTTTACTTATACAAGACCCGAATTTTTAAACGCGATGAAGAGTTTGTTTATTAATGGCCAAGAAAAAGCCCTCAAAAAATTTGCACACTATCAGAAAAAATATAGACAAAAAACAGTCTGTAATTACCAAAAAACCAATAACCGATCTTAAGAAAAAGCCTCCGAAGCAGGCTACTAAGCTGTCTAGGAAACCAAGTCATTGGGGGTTAGAGAATGCTAGGATACTCAGCCTAATCGGTGGAACCGGAATAGTAGGACTATGGACAGTGATTCGCCATATCACAAATGGGGTAAACTTTGATGTAGTCGGCCAGATTGGTGTTGCTCAACAATGGGCCCACGGGCAAATGTCAGGCACCCAACTAGGAGCCACTAGCTATCTTCTTAAGATGCCTTTTTATTACGTTGTAAATGCACTGCATTTTTTAAGTCCGATGAACCGTATTCTATTGATTGCTCTTGTTTTTAATCTCCTCACTTTTATTTTGCTCTTTTTAATGTTCGAAAAGATTTTAAAACTTTATGCGGTTAAACAAACTTCCTGGTTGTATCTAGGCATGGCTTGGCTGGCCACCATCGCCGGGAATGTTTTTTGGCTTGACTATGCAAATTCACGGAATTTAGAAACTGTTGGTGGAATATTTTTTATATATTTGATTTTAGAATTCTTGTGTTATAGCCGGCTACGGACAGTAGTTTGGCTGACTTTAACCAGCTCAGTAGTCTTTTTCGCTGATCCTCTGCAGTTCTATGTTTGTGGACTCGGCACTAGTATATTTGTAATTAGTCGCTGGCTGTTACGACGTTCGCCAACTAATCTACTCCAAATGACTGGTGTTTTGGCAGCGATTGCCAGCGGATACGCCCTATCTCTGGGTTTCATACAGCTGGTCAAACATTTCCTACATGTAAGTTTTTTGGCAATATCAAATAACCACGCATCTATTAGTATCTCGAACTTGGCTACAAGCCTTCGAGCTATTGCCATTAATACGCTAAAAATATTTGGAGTAGATTTTTATAAGCGACCTTACGGTTTCAATTCGGTACGCGAATTGTTGAACGCTTTTGTTCTACTGGCCATAGTAGTTATACTAATTCGGGTTCTAATTAAGTCATATAAAAAAACTTCATCAGGTCTGATAACTACTTTAATTGTGGTTAACTACTTGGCTTATGTCGCCAGTGGACAGGTACTGGGATGGCAGACATCTCGCTACCTTATAATGGTTCCCCTATTTATTATTCTTTTGCTGGCTAGCGGTGGTGATCAACTAAAGGGGAAATATGCCTCTATAATTCGCTATACTTGGGTATCTGTAGTTCTGATAAGTACCGTGATGCTGGTTGGTGCTCTGGTAAATAGCTGGCCCGGCAGACACACCAAAGATAGCCATATCTATACTCTGGTATCTTACATGCGACAGAATAATTACGCATATGCCTTATCGTCCAGAGATGCTGGTATTACTGCCACCTACTTTAGCGGAGGCAAAAATACCGTACTTCCTATGGCCTGTCAGCCAGATCATGCTATCGAACCTACTAATCTATTTTTTGATAACTCTGGATTCCTAAACCTAAACCTTTACAGTAAAGATACCCCTGTGATAGTCCCATACGGTGGTATTGAGTTTGGGCCATACACTTGTACAGTAGCAGACATTATTGCCCAATTTGGATCTCCTCAACGCCAGGAGGCTATAGTTGGGTTCGGTACCGGCTTGGTCTACAGTGGGGATAAAATACAATTCTCTGGTTCTAATAATCCCAAGATCGGACGACGGCTCTTAGATAAAATGACCGCCAAACAGTCGTCAGCCCTGCCCCATCTGTCTGGCTGCAGTAAAGGCACTTTAGATGTTATTGTGGCACACCCCGATGATGATTTATTGTTCATGAACCCTGACCTTAAAAATCAACTATCAGTAAGATGTGTACGAACTATTTACGTAACAGCCGGCGACGATGGGCGTCATACAGGCTACTGGATGAGGCGCCAAAGCGGTATAGAAGCAGCCTACGCATCAATGATTGGCTTGCCAAATGAATGGAACGACAGTTTGATAACTCTTGATGACCACAACATTTTGACACGTACGTTAAATGGTTATGGTGCTGCCAGCCTAGTATTTCTACGCCTTCCCGATGGTGGTACCAGTGGTGCTGGGTTCGCTGATACTGGCTTCTCCTCTATAAAAAATCTTTACGACAATAGAAAATTAGTGTTGTCCACCATAGATGGTCGGTCCACTTATAATTACTCTCAGCTAGCTAAGATCATCAGCTCGATTATTTTCGCTGACAAACCCGACCGTATTTTTACTAGTCTGTCAGGGGGATATTTAAGTAGTGGTGACCACAGCGATCATTTACAAGTCGGGTTGCTGGCGGTAAATGCCAAAGCTTCGACGAAATCTCGAGCCATCCTAACGCAATACGTCGGCTATCCAAGTAACTCCCTGCCGGCAAATCTGTCTACTGAACAAACAGCTCAAAAGAAAGCTGTTTTTGATGTTTATGCCTCTGAGGACAGTGCTATCTGTATCCACCTTAACAATTGCCAGATTATCGAGAGTACTTACGGTAATTACTTTTCAAGAATGTACAAATCTGACACCGTTAACAATAAAATAATACTGGAAGGCTCCCTGCCGTTCTAGGGCATTTGTTTTGGATAGTAAATGATTACTATAGGTTTGTTAGCCAGCCCGACTTATCTGTCTCCTGACCATGAAGAATCCGATTATGTATTCGCTTAATCTCGGATGTAATTGGGCCTATTTTAGCTTGCGAAATTTTTCGAGCGTCAACTTCTATTACTGGCGCGATATAGGCCGATGTACCGCTTGCAAAAACTTCATCGGCAATATAAAGCTCGGTAAGATCCATCGGTCGCTCTATAACCTTTATACCTTGCTCTTTGGCGATTTGGATTACGGTTCGGCGATTGATGCCTTCTAGTAAATCCGATGTTGCGTCGGGTGTAATCAGTTGATTGTTCCTAACAATGAATATATTAGCAGCACTAAGCTCGCAAACGTGTCCTTGTGAATCTAGGAATATACAGTCGTCATAGCCACTGTCGATGGCGTCTTGTTTAGCAAGAACCGAATTAACGTATGCCCCATTTACTTTGGCCCTAGATGGAATGGCATTATCAGGTATTCGTCGCCAAACACTAGTTTTTAGCCTAGCTCCGTCCTGCGGTACGATTGGCAAAGCTTCATAGATAAAAATGCTGAGTAAGTTACTTAGTCCCCGCGAGCGAGTCCCAGCTACTGGCTCGTCAACATGCACTGTCGCCCTTACGAATACATCTTCGGTGATTTTATTAGCATGTACTAAATTCTTAACTGCTTTTTCAAACTTTGTATAGCTCCATTCCTTCTCAAACATGTCCATTCCAATAATCTGAGCTGAGTCTAACAACCTCTTAAAATGGTCGGCTAATCTAAAAGCTACCGGTTGGCTGGTCTCATTTATACAAACTGGGAAAACTGTATAGACACTTAGGCCATAAAGTACCGCTGAGCTGGTAATACTAAGGTTTGCATCTTTGAGCTCAATTAATTTATCCCTGAAAAATACCTTTTGATATACTTTTGCCATCTTAAAACTCCATTACTTATTATCTCTCTGAACTAATTCGACAAATTTTTTGACCAAATTTGGCATGTCATGACCAGCAACCAATGACGATTTAGGAAAAAGACTCCCGGCTGTCATTCCAGGTAAGGTGTTTATTTCTAGAACGAAGGCTTTTTTTGAGGAGTTCAACATAATATCAATCCGAGATAGATGGCTACATTTCATTAATTTATGAACGCCTTCAGAAAGTCGTTGAAGATCTTGCCATATTGATATACTCACAGATTTTGGTGGGCAAAGTTCATGGGTCTGGCCGTTATACTTATTTTCATAATCAAATTCTTCATTATCGGGTGGGATAATTTCTATGATTGGCAGAGCGTTTTTATCTAAAATCGGAATTGTGACTTCGGTTCCAACAATTAGTTCTTCAATTATTGCTTCCGATTCCAGGGTAAAGATGCTGTCAAGTTGTGTTGTTGTTAATTTTTTCGATCGAGATACTACTAGAGTCCCTATGCTTGATCCCCCATGAGGCACCTTCAGCACATGAGGGTTTGCCGCTAATGGGTGATCAGTGTAGTTTTCTATATTTACCAACCCAGCTTTGGGCATCGCTATTCCGGCAGGCTCAAGTACTTGTCTCGTCCTCCACTTATCAAAACAATTTTTTGAAGATTTACTGTCGCTACCCAAAAAAGGTAAACCACGTTTTTCCATTTCGGCCTGTATCGTGCCGTCTTCGCCGCCTGCTCCGTGAAGTATTGGCAAAATTATTGTGTTCTTATCTAGACCATCAAAAATTTTGTAACCATCTTTAGGGTCAGCCGTGATAGTATCAAACCCAGCTTGGCGGGCAGCAATCTCGACATTTTTTGCGGAGCGAAGTGAGACTTCGCGTTCCGGAGAATCCCCGCCCCCCAAAATTAGTAATTTCACTGGCCGAAAGCCTGACGTTTAACTTTCAACCACTCAGTGCTTTGGCGCACTAATTTCGCTGCATCATCGGAACTAGCCAATAAAATTTTTACGGCTTCTTCTGCATAGACTCTATTTTGTGAACCTTTAGCCAAAATTAGTGCACCGGGCTTAAGTATCGACTTAACATACTCACCGGCATCATACGGTGAATTGAATTCTTTGACTTCACAGCCCCGCTTTACCGCTGCCGGAGCCAAGTATTTATTTGCGTCTGGGCCTATTGTAACTACTAGATCCAGTTCGGTCGGTTCGCACAGATTACCTATCTCTTCATGGGCGGTTTTTGAGGAATCACCTAGCTCGTTCATATTTCCCAAGATCGCGATTTTTTGATCAGCTTTCAATGTATATACATCCCTAAGCACAGCTTTTACAGCTGCAGGGCTAGCATTGTAGGTATCATCGATAATAGTTGAGCCACTTACTCCTCTAAGTACCTGCATCCGGCCACTATGTGGTTTTATATTAGCAATGCCCTGCTTAATCTGTTCAGTATTCATACCCAGCTGTAAGCCAACACTAATAGCCGCTGCTACCGTATACAATTGGGCTTCCAAGCCCGGCACAATAGTGGTTGCCAGTACCGGATTACCTTCATAATTAGCTTTAAAGCTGGCAATAAGTCCGTTATGAGATATGCCTGTAATCTGTAAATTGGCCTCATTTAGTCCATAACTAACAGAGTTCTCTAATTTATTAATGTATTTATCAGCACATAAATCACTATTAAATATCAACTGATCTGATAACTCCGACAGTACAAGTTCTTCTTTGGCGACATTATCAACAGATTCAAAAAATTCTAGATGTTCGGAGGTTATAGAAGTTAGGACTCCAATATCGGCATTAATATACTTTTTAAATTGTGCTATTTGTCCAGGCCCATCCGTACCCAGCTCGATTACCGCAATTTTATAGGGATAGGTTTTTTTAAGCTGTTTGGAGTTGCGCAAAAATATAGCCAACCACGCAAAGGGGTTAAGCAGGCTTGGTAGCATCTCATCAAAAAAAACTAGCGGTACACTAACTAAATCGTTGTAGTTACCAACCTGATATCTAACTTTGAATTTTTCTGATAAAACTTCGGAAATTGCTAGTTTGGTACTGGTTTTGCCAATACTCCCGGCTACCGCTATGACCTTTACATCGTTTTTCCTAAGTAGAGCTCGAACCTGTCGTCCGAGTATAATCGCCACGATGTTTCTGGCTATTTTTTTCACTACCTCAGTATATCAAGTGGTAGAGCTTATTGCTGGGCTAAGCGTTTTCGTTTGTTGGGGTCAAGCTCACGTTTGCGAAGTCGCAGACATTTGGGAGTAACTTCTAACAACTCGTCGGTTTCCAGAAAGTCCAGACATTGCTCAAGGCTAAAAATTGTCGGAGGCGTTAGTTGGACAGTGCCGTCGCTAGAACTGCTGCGCATATTGGTTAGGTGTTTGGCTTTGCAAACGTTTATTTCCATATCGTCATTGCGCCGATTTAGCCCAATAATTTGGCCGGCATAAACTTTTTCGGCCGGTCCAACAAAAATAGTGCCACGAGCTTCGGCGGTTTCTAGACTATAAGCCATAGTCGTTCCGGTTTCATAGGCAATCAATACACCATTGCGTAGTTTTTGGAGTGGCGATCCCAGGGGGTTGTAACCAATCATTAAACTGTTCATAATCACCGTGCCTTTTGTGCTGGTTATCAAAATATTACGCAGGCCAAGTAGTGCCCGGGTTGGCAGTTCGTAAATTAGTTTGGTCACGCCCTTGGGGCTAGCGAATTGTTCTTTGAGCATAGCCCGACGGGTGCCAAGTTCTTGCTGGACAGCACCAACGTGTTCGGCCGGCACTTCTATAATTAGCTCTTCGACCGGTTCGACGGTCTTGCCATCTTGCTCGTGGGTAACTACCTGTGGCCGGCCGACTTCAAATTCGTAACCTTCTCGGCGTAGCTCCTCAATTAAAACAGATAGGTGCAGCTCACCGCGCCCGGACACATTAAAGCCGATAGCTTCTTCTACAACCCTTAGGCCGACATTGGTTTCCAGTTCTTTTTTCAACCTATCACCAATTTGACGGCTGGTACTGAACTCGCCTTCAGTGCCTTTAAACGGGCTAGTGTTGGGGCCAAGATATATCTTTAGAGTTGGTGCTTCAACTTCCATTACTGGCAAAGCTTCGGGTTTTAAGTCGTCGGCGACGGTTTCGCCGATTTGGGCCTCGCCAATGCCAGTTAACTGCACAATGTCACCGGCAATCCCAGCTGCCACTTCGGCTTTACCGGTACCATGGCTAATCAGTACGCTATCCACCCTGGCTTTAGCCATGGTGCCGTCCTTTTTGCACAAAGTTACCTGTTCGCCCGGCCTAACACTGCCACTGTTTATTCGGCCGATTACGTATTTGCCCTTAAAATTATCGTAAGCCAAAGCCGATATTAACATTTGGAATGGTTTGGCGACGTCAACCGCCGGTGCTGGAATTTGGTCGCGGATGGCGTCAAAGATAATTTCCAAATCACCAGTTGTTTCAATGTCAGTAGGCGGTTTGGCCCAGGCTTTACCGGTCCGACCGACAGCGTAGTACACCGGGTAGTGCAGTTGGTCTTCATGCACGGCCAATTCTAAGAATAAATCGGCCAACTCGTCTTCTACCTCAGCAATCCTGGAACTGTTTTTGTCGATTTTATTGATTATGACAATTGGCTTCAGCTCATTTGCCAAAGCGATGCCCAAAACAAACTTTGTTTGGGGCATCGGGCCTTCTTGAGCATCAACAATTAGTAAACAGCCGTCTGCCATATTTATGGTGCGCTCGACTTCACCGCTAAAATCGGCGTGCCCGGGAGTATCAATGATGTTAATCCGGTAATCGTCGTGCTGTACGGCAGTTACCTTGGCCGTAATGGTAATACCCCGCTCACGCTCTTGATCACCGCTGTCCATAATTAAATCTTGGCTCATTTCAGCTTGGTTATCCCTAAAGGTGTGGCTCTGTTTTAATAACCCATCCACCAAGGTAGTCTTACCGTGGTCAACGTGGGCGATAATCGCAATATTTCGAATTTTAGATGGGTCTTGCTTCATAAAAAATAGCGCCCGAGTAGGGCAAATTAACAACTATTGCAGTATATTATAGCATAAGCAAGGTGTTAATGCTACAACTTTAGGCTTTTAGGGTCTGGATTTCCTCATCCGTTAAGTCTCGCCACCGGCCTGGCTTAAGTTCGTCGAGCGTTAAGGAGCCATATTGTGAACGGTGCAGTTTATTTAAATCAAGACCAACAATCGATAGCATCCTTTTTACTTGATGATTTCGACCTTCGTGAATTGTCAGCTGAATTTTATCATCGCCTAACTTCAGAGCTTTGGCTGGAGCGGTTTTGCCGTCATCTAAAGCTACGCCAATACTTAACAAGTTAAGTATTTCAGCGGTTATATCTCCGCTGACTTCGGCTTCATAGACCTTATCTACTTTAAAACTTGGATGAGTCAATCTGTTAATTAGCTCGCCATCGTTGCTCATTATCAAAACCCCAGTAGTATTAAAATCTAAGCGGCCGGCCGGTACTACTCTTTCAGGAATCCTAACTAAGTCAGTTACTTTTACCCGGTTCTCTGGGTCTTTTAGCGTGGTAACATAGCCAGCTGGTTTGTATAACAATATGTAGCGCAATTTTTGAGTACCAACCCGGCGACCGTTTAGTTTTACATCATCGCTATCCGAAACATCATCATTGAGTTGACCCAGCCGTCCGTTCACCGAAACTCGCCCAGCTTTAATTAGTCTATCTGCTCCCCGGCGCGATGTTACCCCAGCCCTAGCCAAAAAAGCATTAAGCCGCATAAAAAGCCAGATATAAAAACACTACGCCCAAGCCGAAAAAAACAACCATGCCCTTTTTTTCGTGCTGCGGGGCATGCCAAACATGACCAAACTTAGTAAACCAAGTATTGTAACCGTACTTAATTTGAAGATAGTCCCGGTATATATGCAGGAAACAAAAGGTTGCTAACAATATAAAAATAATCTTCATTAAAATGGTGGAGACACGGGGACTCGAACCCCGGACCTCCTGCATGCCATGCAGGCGCTCTAGCCAACTGAGCTATATCCCCGAACAAAAGAACAGAGTGAATTATACAAAAATTAACTTCTTAATTCTAGTGGTGGTGGCCGTGGCCGATGCCCCGGGCAATCATAAGTCGGTTAACCGGCACTGTAATAATAAAAGCTATTGCCAGTGATAGTAGTAGACTCCACCAAAATAACCCATCGCCTAAATTGGCACTTATAGCACCTGGTACCAACAATATAAACATATTATCAACTGCTTCCATGGTGCTAATTGACACGGTATCGGTGGCCAATGCTGTTTTTATTGCTTTATTTCTGTCTTTAAGTTTTCGATAAACAGAGTTAAACGTTAGACCATAGCCGAAAACAAAAGCTAGCAATATCGAGATAATGATGCTGGCTAGATTAGACCATTTCAATGCAGTGCTTATAACCATTCCTAATATTTCACCAATGGCACAGCCGGTTAGGCAGTGCCTAGTATGGGTTATAGCTTGCCTGGTCAAGTTATCCAAATGCATGAGTCTTATTGTACTGGCACAGACCCTTAATAAAAAACTTGATAGACTGTATTAGATGGTTAATAAATCCGATGAGCCAAGAATTAGACATATCTTTAAAAATTTTTGGCTTGCGGCCAGCCTGGGTTTTGTTTTGGGAGTTTTGGTAGTGCTTGTTGTCAGATTCTCTACCTACAAAGTCCCGAGCACTCATTATCACGCTAATTTCGCGGTTTTCATTAACGGTCAACAGCAGTTGTTTAAGGACGATTTTTATTACCAGGAGGTAGGTGCTGCTTGCACTGCCCAAGCCAACATCACTCCACACGACCGGGCTCACATGCACGAGCATGAAGCTGGTTTAGTACATGTTCACGATAACGCGGTAACTTGGGGTCAGTTTTTCCAGAATATTGGCTGGGATATTAACCCCTTCTTTGTTAAAACTCCAACTCAAGTATTGTTAGCTGATGATACGCATAAAGTTACATTTTTGGTCAACGGCCAAGTGGTTCCAAATATTGAAACCCAGGTAATTGGTGACCGCGATAAGCTTCTGGTTGATTATGGCGATGAATCACCAAATACGCTGCAGACTGAAACAAAATCTATTCCCTCAACAGCCGCCAAGGAAGATGTCACCCAAGACCCGGCCAGCTGTAGTGGCAGTACTCCGACCACCTTTCACGACCGTATCACACACTTGTTTTAGTATAATCACTTATTAAGGGGCTGTAGCTCACCTGGTAGAGCGCGGCATTCGCATTGCCGAGGTAAGGAGTTCGAGTCTCCTCAGCTCCACCATCAAAAAAACTCGTCGGTTTGACGAGTTTTTTACTTCTTCGCACAGCCCACCCGTGGGCCCGGGTACTTGCTTTTATTTTCGAGGCCAAAATTATTTGGACCTTAACCTCTTGGGTGTTTATTTTGCTTGTATGCGCGAGCCCTGGTGCGCGAAGCTTAACTACATTACACGCTTAAGCTTGATCTTTGTCAATATTTAGAAGGAATTCCTTTACTTTCATTAGCGGTTTAATTTTTAAGTACTCTTTAATGAACTCGTTCTCGCTCATCTCTGCTAATGTTTGGGTTTTTCCAGCTGGTATAAATATTGGATTAAAACCGAATCCGACAGTGCCTTTTGGCCTTTGAGATATTGTTCCGCTTAGACTTCCACGAAATATTACGGATTGGTGTCCATCGTAGTAAATGTGAATATTCGAGGCCACTCCAGCACGAACTGGATCGGAGTCTGCCAAACGACAAATGGCGTCCATACCTAAGGTGATTTCAAACCATTTTATAAAAGGACCGGGCAAACCGTTCAAGGTATCAATATATAAGCAGGTGTCTTCGACAATCACCGGCTTTTTAATCTGGTCATAGGCCTGTTTAGCTTTATGAATAGCGATGTCTTTTGTGTCTAAACTCTGAATTTCATCTACATCTGCGCTATGGTGTGGAATATCCAGTCCAATTAGCTTATTGAAGTATTTGGCTTTGCCCGGATTACCGGTTACATAAACTACATTCATATTCGCCCAATCACACTTAAGAATTTTTCCTCGTCAATTTGATTTGTGCCGAGCTTTCTAGCCTTGGCTAATTTACTGGCGCCGACATTGGCACCAACTACCAAATAGTCAGTTTCATTGCCCACTGAACTTTGGAATGTTCCGCCCAAGGCCCGGATACGTTCACCAGCCTCTTCCCGGCTCATGCTGTCTAAGCTGCCAGTAACTACAAAGTTTTTGCCGCTCAGCGGACCACTAATTTCTTCGGCTTTTTGGGGCTCAACGCCTAGTTTTTGGAATTTTTCCAATAGTTTTTTATTTCTAGGTTCTTCAAACCACTCTACAATCGCTTCGGCTACAACTTCACCTACTCCTTCCACATCCGATAACTCATCGACTGTAGAATTATTTAGCTTGTTAAGTGTTTTAAAATGATCGGCTAAATCTATAGCGGTTTGGGTACCAACGTGGCGAATGCCTAAGCCATAAATAAACCGAGCCAAAGATGGCCGTTTCTTAGCCTTGATAGCTGCCACCAACTTTCCAGCTGATATTTCTGCAAACCGTTCCAACTTCAGTAACTCTTCTTTGTTAACTTTATAAATATCAGCTTGGTCTTTAATTAATCCAGACTCTATAAGAGCAATAACATTTTTCTCACCTAGCCCATCTATATCTAGTGCCGATTTGCTAGCGTAATGCTCAATTTGCTTCCAAGACCGCGACGGACAAGCGTTATTCGGGCATCTCCATATTGCATCTTCTTTTTTTATTTTGACTAACTTTGTTCTACAGTCCGGGCAATGGATGGGCATCACAAATAGCTTTTCTGACCCATTTCGTAGCTTAACCAACGGCTTAACCACCTCTGGAATCACATCGCCAGCTTTTTGGATAATTACGGTGTCGCCAATCCGGATATCTTTGCGAGTCACTTCGCTTTGGTTATGAAGGGTCGCCATTTGGACAGTGCTGCCAGCAACTACTACTGGTTCTAGCATAGCCACTGGCGTGGCCGAGCCAGTCCGGCCAATACTTACAAAAATGTCTTTAACTTTGGTAGTAGATTGCTCGGCCGGGTATTTATAAGCAACAGCTGCCCGGGGAGCTTTACCCACTACGCCCAATCGCTGATACAATGCTCTGTCATTTAGCTTAATCACCAATCCATCGGTATTTAATGGCAAATCTTTGCGCTTTTCTTCCCAGTTTTTGGCAAATTCCATTACCTCTTGCGATTTTTTCGCAATTTTGGCAACCTTATTGGCGATTAAGCCGAGCTGTCTGATTATTCGGTATGCAGTCTGGTTAGTCGGAATCTCTGTGGGGTCTTGTCTAATTAAGTCATAAGCATGGAATTGCAAAGGCCGGCCGGCAACAAGCTTTGGGTCTAACTGACGGATTGTGCCAGCCGCCAGGTTTCTGGGGTTAGCAAATTTCGGTAATCCAGCTTTCTGTCGCTGTTTGTTTAGTTCCTCAAAATCGGTTTTATACATCACAATTTCGCCCCTAATTTCAGTCCGGCCAGTCAGGAGGTGTTCGTAACCCTTAACTGTCCTTAGTTTCAGAGGAATTGATTCGATGGTTCGAATGTTGGCCGTAACGTCCTCACCCACAAAGCCATCTCCCCTGGTAACCCCTTGTATTAGTAGGCCTTCCTCGTACACCAATGCACAGGCTAAACCGTCCATTTTGATATCCATAAAGAACTCTAAATCGTTGTCAGGAGCCAGTTTAGTAATCCGCTTTATCCAAGCCTCAAACTCATCGGCATTAAACACATCGTTCAAGCTGAGCATTCGGCTAGAATGTTGAATTTTTTTGAATTGCGGCAGTGGCTCGCCGGCCACTCGCTGGGTCGGGGAATCAGGTGTAATTAGCTTGGGATGGGCTTCTTCTATAAGAGCTAGCTCGTGTTTTAGACTATCGGCAGCGGCCTCGCTCATTATCGACTTATTTAAAACGTGATAGTTATAACGGTAGTCGTTTATCAGCTCACGCAACTTGGCAGTCCGCTGAGACGGATTATCAGGCATTAGTCCAAAAGCCCCCGATAGAGATTATATAAATAGGTATGTGCGAATAAAATTGATAGCATGGCTAAAACGTAGAAAACCGCCGGTACTACCGCCGACACATACAGAATCAGGGGAACGATAACCACCGCCATCGCTATTAAGATTACTAAGGGTAGGAATAAAATTTTTCGAATTAGTGTCCAGCGCCTAAAATGCACTAAATCCCTGGCAGCTCTTAGGGCTTGACGCGGTTGTGTATCTGGCAATGTAACAATATATAGCGCAAAGATTGAGGCACTGACCATATAAAGCGACCAGATGGCCAGCAAAATAAAGGCTACAACAGATAAAACCGTCGCTAACGAACTGCCGGCAAAAACACTGGTTGCTATGGCTGCAACGACCGTCGCACCGATGGAGACTGGCAGAAGTTGAATAATTATAACTAGGATAACCAATAGGAAAGGAATCAGTGGAGTCATGGCTTTGTAATAGGCCTGTTTAACGGATATGGTGTGGCCCGACATCAAATGGCGAAGAGCCCATATAATTACCAAGCTTTCTATAATGAACAGCACACTTTGCAAGGTTGAGCCAGTACTAGAACCGCTAGAACCAGATGACCCAACTAGGCTGGCAAAGCCACCGGCGGCATGCCATATTCCACTGCCACCATTGGTGTTTAAATCGGTTTTAATGGTTGAGAATGCCGAACTGACATTGCTTATACCGCTAGCAAATATGATGTTTAAGATTAAATAGACCAAAACAATGCCACCTAGTGGTTTCCAGTTCATTTTTAATACACTAAAAACCTGGGAGGTTAATCGAAAACTGCCCTTCAGGGGCTTTCGGCTTTTTACGGCTTTTTTAGCTTTGCCTTTAGCCTGTTTTTTAGTTAGTTTTCGAGTTCGACTCGCAGCTACAACCGCTTTAGACCGCTGTTTTTTAACCTCTTTAGCCATAGCTATATTATAGCCTAAAACAGGGGTATCATGGCTACAATTTCATTTCGCGGAGAGCGGCAACCCGGGCCTCGAGTGGCGGATGGGTGCTGAATAAGTTCAAAAGACTGTGGCCTTTTAGAGGGCTAGCAAAAAACATGTGAGCGGTTGAGGTGTTTTGGGCTTTGGTCGCGCTACCAGTGGTTTCTAGTTTTTCCAAAGCACTAGCTAGTCCTTCCGGGTAGCGAGTGGTTAGTGCCCCGGTGGCATCAGCCAAAAACTCTCGCCGGCGAGATATTGCCAGCTGTAACAACGAGGCCGCAAACGGCGCCAAAATGGCTGCCACAATAGCCAAAACAATAAATAACTGGTTATTGTTCTCGCGATCATCGCCACCAAAGAAAGAGATTCTTAAAAAGAAATCCGCGATGAGTGAGATAACTCCTACTAGTGCAAACGCCAGAGTATTGACTCGCACATCATAGTTTTTGATGTGACCTAGTTCGTGAGCAATCACTCCTTGTAATTCGTTGTCGTCCATAATTTGAAGCAATCCGCTGGTGGCACAAACTACTCCGTGGTTATAATCTCGGCCGGTAGCAAAAGCGTTGGGTGCCGGGTCGTCCATTATATAAACTTTGGGCATCGGCAACCCATCGGTAATCGCCAAGTTTTCAACGGTTCGCCATAACCGCGGATCATCGGATTTTTGAATTTCCTTAGCCCCGTTGACCGCCAGTGCCATTTTGGCGCCAGCAAAATAGCCGAAAATACTATAGCCAATTGCAAAAATACCGATAAAGAACAATAGCCCTGGGTTACCGGTGGCCTTGCTAACGACCAAAGCCAAGCCCCACAACAAAGCCAAAAAGAATACCATCAAAAAAACTGTCCGGCGCTTATTGCTGGCAATTTGGTCGTACATCTGTATCTGTATTATTTAGCTTTAGGCTCAGAATCGGCTGAGAAATCAACTTTAACTGGGTCGGCAACAGCAGCGGCTTCGCCAGCATCGACCTCGAAGAAATCACGAATTTTAAAGCCCAGCATCCCGGCGAATACATTAGTTGGAAAAGTTTGAATTTTGACGTTCAAATCGCGGGCCGCACCGTTATAGAAACGGCGAGCAGCTTGAATTTTATCTTCGGTATCGACAAGTTCGGCCTGGAGCTGTTGAAAACTTTGGTTGGCCTTAAGGTCTGGGTAGGCCTCGGCCACCGCGAACAAGCTCTTTAGAGCCGTTTGGAACTGATTATCGGCCTTAGCGGCCTCTGGCACGGTTTGGGCACTTAATGCCTGAGCCCGGGCTTCTGTTACATCCTCAAAGACGGTTTTTTCATGTGAGGCATAACCCTTAACCGCGTTTACCAGGTTAGGTATTAGATCGTAACGCCGTTTCAGCTGTACGGAGATATCACTCCACGCTTCATCAACTCTAACCTTGGCCCTAACTAAACCGTTATAAATATAAATGACCAATAGCACCAAAACGCCTAAAACTATCAAACCAATTACTGTTCCTGACATAATCCTAAAATCCTCTCCTTTAGTTATAGATTATACAGAATATCACCGGCCATAAAAAGGTATTATGGTATTGATTAGTTATGAGACATATATCAAACAAGCTCCGGTTGATGGTAGCCCTACTAATGTTTGGAGTACTAGTGGTTGGTTTATATCTACGCCCTTTGCCTCAAATCCAACCCGTTAATACTGATATTACACTGCCAAAAAGCACCGCGGTTGAACTAGCCTGGCCCTCCAGTGGGCAAGCGGCCTTCGGTGCCTTGGGCTATGGTTTATTAGAAGCTCACAACAACACCGCTCCGCAATCAATTGCCAGTGTGGCAAAAGTTATTACGGCTTTGGCGGTTCTTCAGCAGAAACCTTTGATTTCCGCCAGCCAGGGTCCAATTATAACGTTGGATGCTACAGATGTAGGTTACTACAATTACTACGCCACCAACGACGGTTCGGTAGTCAAGGTTAGCCAAGGTGAACAAATCAGCGAATATCAAGCACTTCAGGCAATGCTAATTGCTTCATCGAATAATTTAGCCGATTCACTGACCCGCTGGGCTTTTGGCTCACTGGCAGCCTATACCACCTACGCCAATCAAATGGTGGGCGGGCTGGGCTTGACCCACACAACTGTTGGCGATACTAATGGTTTTGACGACACCACGACCAGCACCGCCGATGATTTGGTGAAATTGGGCCTAAAAGCCATCCAAGACCCGGTAATTTCCGATATAGTCAACCAGCCAACTGCCACAATCCCAATAGCTGGACAGATTAAAAACGTTAATTGGCTGTTGGGCAGTGACGGTGTGATGGGCATAAAAACCGGCAATACCGATAAAGCTGGCGGCTGCTACTTGTTTGCAGCTAAACGGGTTGTAGAGGGAAGCAAGGTTACGATGGTTGGAGCTGTTTTAGGCACCCCCAGCCTTAGTGCAGCTATTTCAGCTGCCCCACCCCTGCTAATCGCCGCTGATTCTGGGTTCCAACAACAAAAAGTTATCTCTAAAGACCAAGTAGTGGCCACCTACCACGCACCGTGGGGTGCTTCGGCTCAAGCAAAATCTACTAAGGACGTTTCGCAGTTAGCCTGGAAGGGCAACGAACTTAAATTATCAAATAATCTGCAATCTATCCGAGCGCCAGTGGCTTACAACTCAACACTTGGTTCAGTTACCATATCCAGTGGTAACCAATCTACAAACTCCAGGCTGTTTCTTACTCCCGCTTTGCCCGGCCCAAGCTGGCACTGGCGTATATTCCATAGATAATACTTAACTTGTTAAGTATTATCTATGGCTATGGGTTTTGTGCTAAGCTAACAGGGGTAAGGGCGAATGGCGGAATTGGTAGACGCGCTAGCTTCAGGAGCTAGTGTTCGCAAGAACGTGGAGGTTCAAGTCCTCTTTCGCCCACCAAAGCTTCCTTATTCAAACCAACACGAGGCGCCCCCCACCCGGCGGGCGCCTTTGTCGTGGGCGCCAGCACCGCCCGGGCACGGCTCATCCCAGCGGCCGCGAGCGGGGTTGTCGCGGTGAGCTGACGTACCTCAGGGCTGAGAAGGAGATCAAAGGGCTCTGCCAGGACGCCGGAGAGTTCGCCGTCTTCTTCGACGATGATCTTCTTGAACATGGCTTGATTGATCTTCCGCCGTACTGCGTCTGGTGCGCTTTGGTAGGCGACCTGGGTATTCGTTGCCAGCGAGAGCGCTGCGTTGAGCTGACTGTCTTGTCCTTCTTCAAGCCGGGCAGTTTCAGCAAATCTCTGTTCAATGTGGTTGAGTGCGTCGCCGATTCGCGCCTGTTCGCTCTTGAGCAGATCGAGGGGAACCGCTTCGGCGTAGTGAGC
>JBBRSU010000006.1:0-40441 GCA_038245195.1 Saccharimonadales bacterium (SeqCode)
GAGCCCCCAGAAAGACTATCTGGTTGATAGGCGCAACGTGGAAGTGCCGTAAGGTATGGAGCGGAAGCGTACTAATAGGGCCATTGACTTTTTACGATCCAAGAATTGCATGGTTTACTGTGTAGTTCTTGGTAGTGAGAGTGTAAAACATGACTAGCTGTTGGGTAATCATCAAAGTGAGTTTTCTCACTTGCGTGCAAATATATTTGTGCTATGATTACCTGGCTGTTGATAGAAACTAATCTGTCAACTGGCCAAAAAAGTCGTTTGCTTAACAACAATTGTAAAAGTTCTTTGCGAGAGACTTTTACATGGAGTAATTTGGACCTCGAGCTGCATTACTTTTCTGTTTAAGGGAAAGGTAGTAGCCACGGTTCACTGTAAAGTGAATTCGGATTTATTCCGAGAAAGTGGCGTTGAAGGAAAACCGCAGGTTGTCCTTCAAAGTAGCTCGGTGTCCATGGAGTGGGGGAAACACTGGTTCCCATACCGAACACCAAAGTTAAGCCCCACATCGGTTACAATACTTGGGTTTTAGCCCTGGGAAAATAGCACGATGCCGAATTATACAAAAGCCACCGGAAACGGTGGCTTTTGTCTAGGAACTAACAGGGGGTAGTTTTTGGGCTTTGGGCTTCTTTTTTTCGCGCCGACCCTTATCTTTGGACATTGGATTTATAACCTCAAGCATTAGCTTTATTTAATAAGCTCATCTTACACTCCACATAAGTTTATTGCCAATCGGTATCGACAAAGTTTGAATTGAACTAAGTTTCCACTTCTGGGACCAACTCAACAATCAACTTATCAAAGTTATCATATACAACTAGCCATTTTCCCCCATCCTTCTCCTTGAACTCCGAAAATTTAACTGCTTCTGATGAAATTTCTCGGACAACACGAGCAGTGAAGCTAGGGGGCACAGCTTCGTCTATTACGTAATTATGGGAGGTGTGAGCATTGATTTCCGGGGGTACTGTGACCCGCATAAGAAATGAGAGGTTATCGTAAAGAGTGTGTGAGCAAAGGCTCGCCGCTGCATCTTCTAATCTATGCCAATCTTCAGACGAACCGATCCCTTGCTTGAGCTGCCAGGCCAAAGATAAGGCATCGCTTAGTTTTATCCGAAAATCCTGCTCAAAAGCGTATTGCTCAGGTGTTCTTCTTGGGGTAGCTCTACCGATTTCCATATGCCGATAGGATTATGGAGCTAACAGATAGGAAGTGCAAGCATGAGCACATCAAAAAAACCCGCCGAGATGGGCGGGTTTTTAGTGTAGAACTATAAAACGTGGTTTAGACTTCGGTTTGATGAGCCGGCTTAACCATAGTTCCGGGCTGGGTTTGGCTTACCAAAACGACCAGGATTACTACGACTCCGACCACAACATGAGGTAGCCAAGCCGCCTTTTTCTGATCGTGAAAACCAAACAACCACGGTGACAGGACCAGAAAAGCTGAGGCCGCGAAATCGACCATCAGGTGATAGGGCATACCTATAACCTTGAAAAGACCCCATTCGTAATTGGTAAAGATGCTGTAAATAATTAGGACTGCACCTAGTAGGCGGGGAATGAACACAGCTGCCCCACCAACATCACTAAACCCAAAAATCATCGGTGCCAAAATTAGAGCGATGCCGACCAGGTAGTCTAGAACTCCATGAACCTTAGTTGGTAAAAATTTCATATTCTCTCCTTATATTATTATGCCTTCATTATTAAATGTATCTTGGTTGAAGTATGTGAGAAATCATACAGATAGTTAATAAACTTAATTATATTGTTTAAGTACTTTAATAATAAAAGGAGTTCAAGTATGGAAGGTTCTCAATCAAAAACCATGGGCGCAACAGCTGTTACAGCTGTAGTTGCCCTAGTAATCGGCCTAGTTATAGGCTACGGTGTTTGGCACAAGAAAGACAACCAAACAACTAATAGTACAACCGCGGTAACATCGAGTACCAAAGCTGCCGACTTAAGGGCCAGCTTAGTATCGCTGGGTACTCAACACCAAGAATTAGCCCACAAAGCGGTTGACGCTGCTTTAGACGGCAGCCCCGATGCTGAAGCTGCAAAAGCTCAGCTGATTCAAAACGGCAAGGATATATCCGACGCAGTGGGCAGTGTATACGGCCAAGCGGCTGGCCAGAAGTTTGATGACATCTGGAATGTGCACTTAGTTGACTTTGTTAAGTATGCTGTAGCTGCTAAGAGCGGCGACGAAGCCGGCAAAATGGCCGCTGCCCAAGACATCGACACTAACTACACCAAGCCGATATCAATGCTGTTAGCGAGTGCTAACCCTAACCTTCCGGAAAAGACGGTTGAAACCGCTTTCCGTGAGCACATTGATATGACAGCCCAAGCCGTAGATGATCACGTTAAAGGTGACTACACGGCCGAACAAGCCCTGATCGTTCAATCATCGGCTCATATTAAAGACATAATGAGCATCTTGGCTGGTGCAATTGTTAAACAATATCCAGCTAAGTTCCAGGGCTAGATAACTAATTGGGTAGGATTAACAGACTTTTAAGTAAATGAATAAGTTAGGTAGAATGAGATTATGCCAGGAGCAACACATACAATCGGAATACTGCAAGTGAAAGCTTATAAGCTTCTGCAGCACCAGGTGTCTTCGGAAGTTAAGAAGTTCGACCTTAATCCTACCCAATGGTTCATTCTAGGCCAAATCAGCCATCAAAAAATGGCAATGGCCGCCGAGATAGCCTATCAGTTGAAGGTTGAGGCACCGCTGATCACCAATTTAACTGATGATCTAGTCGCCAAGGGTCTGATAAGAAAGGTCCCAAGCACTCAGGATAAGCGTGTAAAATCGTTGCAACTGACGCCTAAAGCCATCAAATTAGTTCCTATTATCGAAGCTAGACTCCAAGTCGGCCTCAAAGCCCTGCTAAGGGGAGTGAGCGACAAAGAACTAGGAGCTTATCATAAAGTCCTGGAAGCGATTGTAAAAAATGGCCAACTGGACAATTAGACTAGCCCTAGCTGGCTTTATGGTATCAGCCAGTGCCTTAGTAATGGCATCGCCACCGGCCCTGGCTCATAGCTTATCCAGCGATGGCAACATTAGTGCTTTTTTGCATATTGCCCCCACTGATAAGCCACAAGCCGGTAAGCTCAACGATATATTTGTGTATTACAACGACCAACAATTTAAGTTTATTACTGGCCAGTGCGATTGCCAGATTAAAGTATTCGAAGGAAACCATAGTTTGTATTCGGGAATACTGCCGGCGGTGGGCACCAGGACTGGTGAGCTTAGGATAGTACTGCCCAAAAACAACTATTCATACGGTGTAGTGGTTAGCGGCCAGCCAATTACCCCCAAAGCTTTTCAAGCCTTTAATCTTAAATTTGATATCGATGTTGGCAACCCAACCAGCCAACCGGCCGCCAACAGCCGACTCTTCATACCCTTGACGGCCTCTATAGCTTTGGCGGGTAGTGCCAACTATTGGCCGGCCATTAAAAAATTAATTAATAATAAGCTGAATAGGAAGAATCATGAATAAAAAACTAATCGTTACAATAGTCACAGTTTTAATATTGGGTGCCATTGGCTTTGGCGTATCTAGCCACAAGGATAGTAAGCCAGCGACCAATAACTCGCAAACCACCAATCAACCTACGCCTAAAACAGCCAGTGCCACCCAGACCAGTGCAGTTTCTATCCAAGGCTTTGCCTTCAGTCCCGGGGACATAAAGGTCAAAAAAGGTACCTCTGTAACTTGGACGAACAATGATAGTGTTGTACATACTGTCAGCGAAGTGGACGGCAAAAAAGGCCCGGATAGTGGCGATCTAGCCGGCAGTAAAACCTATAGCTTTAGTTTTGATACGGTCGGTACCTTTCATTACCGGTGTAATATTCACCCCGATATGCTAGGAACAGTCACCGTTACCGAGTAGTAACTTTAAAACTTAACTTTATATGTTTATGGTTTGTCGTCTAAGCGTCTGAGAGAGTCTGGGGTGGGGACGAGCAGAGGAACAGCTTTTTTATAGGCTTGATAGTTCTTGTCATCGCCCCATTTTTTATCGGCCGATTTTTCAACCAATGGTACACCGCTGAAGTACAGCAAAATTGCTGTGATATAGATTGGGCTGGCTAAAGCTAACAGGCGGCCGGTGCCACTCAGAGCCGTGAAACAAAAGATGTAGACCCCGATCCAAACCATAATCTCACCAAGGTAATTGGGGTGCCGGGAAATTCGCCAGATGCCTATATCTATCCAGGTTGACCTAGCCTTAGTGTTGTTAAAACGATATTTTTGGTAATCGGCCACCGACTCTAAGATTAGGCCCAGGCCGAATATTACCCATCCCAAGTATGAAAGAGGGCTAATCTGATCAAAAGGCTGTTGCCATAAGGCTAAAGCTGCTGCTAAGACGATGAACACGCTTAATCCTTGGAAGAACCAGAATCGAAAGAAAGACCAAGGCTTACTCCTCATCTCATCAAACCGCGAATCCCGCTTCATCTTATTAATCCTGATAAATAAGAATCCCCCCAAGCGCAGCGCCCATATGACCACCATAGCTAGAAGTATTAGATGAGTAGCTGATTGCTGGCTTTTAAAAAAACTGACAAAGGCCACAATAATAAAAGTTAGAGAGTAAGACAGGTCGGTAAGTTTATCGGTGTTATATAGATAAGCCGGAATAAACAGTAACACATTCAAGCCAACCGAAATCATTAAAGCCCAAACCACTATATCCACTACTACATTATAGCTTACAAAAGAGTATTGACGTTAGCAGGATAAAGTGATACCATAAGCGTAGTTTCAGAGGTAACGAGGGTCCTTGCCAGGACCTTTTTTATTTCTCTGACCCGGGTGGGGTCATACCAACTAACGGGAGATATAAATCCTATGGCAGGAACAAAACAAGGCGGTCAAAAGGCTGCTGCTACCAACAAGTCTAAATACGGCAAAGATTTCTATGCCCGAATCGGACAAATGGGTGGCAAATTAGGTCGCACCGGTGGCTTTTATGCCAACCGTGACCTAGCTCGCAAGGCTGGTCAAAAAGGCGGCCGTATTTCACGAAGAGGCCCCGCAAAGGTCTAAATCTCTTAACAGAGATTTGCAAAAAAACCGAAGTTTTTACTTCGGTTTTTTGTTATGAACGTCTTCGGTAACTACGGGCAAAACGGCCAGCACTAACCTGCCAGGTTTCACCACAGTTAAAACACTTATAAGTTGTGGAGTTTTGCTGCATTACATGAACGCTACAGGTCGGGCATTTACTGCGTCTATGTAGCCAATCTCGATAGGTGTCTAAGCAGTTTTGGATATGGTCTTCATTAATATTAACAGCGTATTTTTGACCAATCTCGGCGGCCTTATGCCAAGCCAGACTTTCCAGCTTAAGTAGCTCAAAATCGGTCGTATAACCGCTGTGATCCAGCAAGGCATGGGCCAGCTCGTGCAATAGGCCGTATTTTAACTCCTCGCCTTTGGCAGTTTCGTAGGTTATCGTCTGAGTGCGTGGCGACCAATGTTCCTGATTGCCAGCCCTAAATTTAAACTGCGGATAATCGGTTTCAAGCTGCCTAATAAATTTATTAGAGGTTTTGGGTGATGTAATCATAACAACCATAAATTACAGCTTCTTCTGGGCGGTGGGCTTTGATAATCGGCGGAACCGGTACCATTGGGTTCTTATTAACGTTAATGGCTTCGTCTAAGAAGTCTTTAAACTTTTCTAAGTGGGCCCCCACGCCACCGCCAATTATCACCACATCCGGTTGAATTGTTGCCAATAATTCCTCTAAACCCAGCGCAATTAATTGAGCAAAACTAGTCCAAATCGAATCATCTTCTATTTCACTGGCTAGCTTGCCGTAACGATTATGCAGGGCCTGGCCAGACGCAAAATCTTCCCATTTTTGGGCTTTTCCTTCGTGTTCAAACACCATTTGCCCAGGTTCAAAGTTAGTAAAATTCTCGTCAATAACATCATTTATGATAACTCCACCGCCAATTCCGGTGCTTATTGTTAAATAAAGTACTTTCTTATACTTTTGGTGTAGTAATTTGGCTTCGCTTAAGCCGGCTAGCTTAGCATCGTTGTTAAAGGTAATTTTAACACCTGACATCAAGTCTTGTAAGTCTTTTTTGATGGCTACGTTCTGCCAGGGCAATACCCCAAAAGCCACTGCCAGACCTTTTTCAAAATCAATCCAGCCGGGAACCGCACAACAACAGTAACTAAATTTATAAGGACCTAATTCATTGGCCAGAATGTCGGCCAGCTCGGATTTAAATTGCTTATAGTCGCTGGCGGTTTTAATTTTATGCTCAAAAATTATCTTGCCACCCGTCTCAAAAACCGCAAACAGGGTTTTGGTTGCTCCAATATCAATCGCTAGGTAGTATACTTGCCCCATTTGCTAATAAGTTTAACACGCCAGCCGGGTTTACATCCGAGGGATTACACCTTATAATTAGATCTAATCTACTTTAGCAACGTAATTATTTGGGAAACTCGGGCTTGCTTAATTAAAAAGCCTATAGCTCTGCCAACTGCTTAAAGCGGAAATATATAAGAAGGGAACTAATTTAAATTGGTAACAAAAGTAAGTATTAATAAGACTCCAAGCCTGACCATGGATGAACTGCTAGAAGGCAGTGAAGTTAAGCACCTCAAAACTGGTGATGTGGTTGAAGGGCTAGTTACGTCTGTTAAGAAGCATGAGGTTTGGGTGGATATGGGCGCTAACGGGGTAGGCGTAATTTTTCGCCGTGAAGTCGGTACCAACAATCTAGAAGAGGGGCAAAACATCACCGCCAGTGTGGTTGACCCCGAGCTAGACGAGGGTTACGCTTTATTGTCTATGAAACGAGCCGTCAAAGATCGCGGTTGGGGTGAGCTTCAACGAGTATTTGATGAGCAAGAAATAATTGATGTTATGCCGTATGATGCTAACAGGGGTGGTCTGCTAATAGAGCTGGAAGGCATTCGTGGTTTCTTGCCAGTCAGCCAACTCAGTGCCGAGCATTATCCTCGGGTATCGGATAGCGATAAGGACGAAATCCTAACCAAAATTAACAGCCTAATTGGCAAAGCCTTGCGAGTCCGGATTTTGGATGTATCACGCAAAGATAACAAACTGATATTCTCCGAAAAAGAAGCTGTGCGCGACGATATGGCTTCGCGACTTTCGGAGCTTAAAGTTGGTGATGTTGTTGAAGGCGTAGTTACCGGCGTAATTGATTTTGGAGCCTTTGTAAACGTAGACGGCATTGAAGGCCTAGTTCACATCAGTGAAATTTCTTGGGAATGAGTTGAAGACCCCCGTAAATACATCAAAGTTGGTGAAAATGTGAAAGCCAAAATTATCGCCATCGATAAAGATCGCCTAAGTCTATCCATTAAGCAGATGAGCGACGACCCCTGGTTAAGCGAAGTTAAAGAATTCAAAAAAGGCGACTCTGTTGAGGGCAAAATCACCCGAATTACACCTTTCGGGGCCTTTGTTCAACTCAGTCCATCAGTCGAGGCTTTGGTGCACGTTTCTGAAATGAGTGATGACGAGAGCGTAGACCCCGAGGCGGTGTTTAAGCTCAACGAGAAGAAGAAGTTCAAGGTTATCGATGTTGATACTGATAACCGCAAAATTGCCTTGTCCCTAAAAGACATTAAGTAAACAAAATGAAAGGAGCGGTTCAATGGCCAACACTATCGAAATTGACGAACAAGTTACTGTCGGCGCCTTGGCCGAACTTCTTTCCATACCGGTCTCTCAGCTAATTGCTGAGCTATTCAAAAATGGCGTAGCCGCTACGGTGAATGAGCGGATTGATTTTGACACCGCCCAAATTATGGTTGGCGAACTTCCGGATCTGGATGTCGAGTTAATTAAAAAAGAGCATCAACCGGCTGCGATCCGCGTCAAACGTGAAGCTTCTAAAACCGCCGAAACTCGGCCACCGGTGGTGGCTATGATGGGCCATGTGGATCATGGCAAGACCTCTTTATTAGATGCTATCCGTGACGCTGACCGTGCCAAAGGCGAAGCCGGCGGCATCACCCAACACCTTTCGGCCTATCAAATCGACCACAACGGACGATTAATTACCTTTTTAGATACTCCTGGCCATGAAGCCTTTGCGGCACTACGTGAGCACGGTGCTCGTCTAACCGACTTGGTGGTTTTGGTAGTGGCTGCCGATGACGGCATCAAACCCCAGACTATCGAAGCTATCCGCTTTGCCCGCCAAGCCGGAGTTAAGATGATTGTGGCTGCCAATAAGATGGATAAGGCCACCGATGCCCAGTTTAATCAGCTCAAAGCTCAGTTGGCCGAGAACGAACTATTACCCGAAGATTTTGGTGGCGACACTATTGTAATGCCAGTCTCGGCTAAGGAAAAGACGGGCATAAATGAGCTGCTAGACATGGTTCTACTAGTATCCGATGTCGAAGAGCACAAGGCCGACAAAAACCTACCGGCCACTGGCTTAATTATCGAGGCTCACATGGAAACTGGCCGTGGCCCGGTGGCGGTTGCTCTAGTCGAGCAAGGCACTCTACACAACGGCGACTTTGTGGCTATGGGCGGCACTTACGGAAAAATCCGTAACTTGGAATCTACCGATGGTAAACCAATCGTTAAAGCCGAACCATCAACTCCAGTAAAAATGACCGGCTTAAAGAATCTGCCGGAATTCGCAGACGAGTTCCAAGCCGTTAAAACTGAAAAAATCGCTCGTGAAATTGCCTCCCAAACTGGCACGGACCGCCGGTCGAGCGGCTCGTCTTCAGCCACCAGCGGCTCCGAACTTCTGCGAATTATAAGCCGTAGTAATAAGTTAACTGAGTTTAATGTAGTTATTAAAGCCGACGTTCAGGGCTCGATCACATCTGTTGTCGATAGCCTAAAATCGTTAGATAACGAAGAGGTGGCCGTGCGGGTAGTAAGTTCTGGTGTTGGCGTAATTAATGAAAGTGATGTTCACACGGCTGGCTCGGCTGGGGCTATTATTTATGGTTTTCATACCAGCCTGCCGGCCCACGTCAAACAACTAGTCTCACGCGATAAAGTCCAGGTTAGGCTCTTCACTGTTATTTACGAGCTTATCGATGACGTTAAAAAAGAGATGGAAGGGCTTTTGGCTCCTGAGATTATTGAGGAAGAGCTCGGTACACTTCAAGTCAAAGGCATCTTTAAAATTAGCAAAACCGAAGTTATTTGCGGTGGCCAGGTTACCAAAGGCACGCTTAAAACACCGGCTTCGGCCCGAGTCTTAAGAGACAAAGTGTTAGTAGCCGATAATCTGGAAGTCACCAAACTTCAGCGTGGTCCCAGTGAAGTTTCTGAAGTCCCAGAAGGCGAGATGTGCGGACTCAGTTTCCGAAGTGAAAGTCGGGTAGAAGTCTTAGAAAATGATCGCATCGAGCTATTTAGCCGCCAAACCAAAATTCGCAGCTTATAGGCATAAGCTTGTTGGCGAATTATAAAGGTGCAAGCTAGGAAAAGATTAATCTGTTAACCGACAAATTTAGTGCTCTGACAGTTAGGTTAAACCATCTAAGTAACTGGCAAATTCATACAATGAAATCAGGTCAAAAGTTCAAAGAACTTAGCTGGCTCAGTTAATAGCCGCTTTTTATAATTCGTAATCAATTTACTTAACTAATCTTCTATCAGTGTATAATATTTGCAAATACGCAACTAGGGTATATTGCTAATGTTTAAAGGAGTGCCAAATGTCAGAAGTTATAGCTAACATCAATCCCGAAATGCCACATGGCTATGAAAAACTTGATGGTTTAGAAATAATTAAACAAAAAGATGGATCGTTAAGATATAACGGAGTTTTAGAGCTCGGTGACAGCGATTCTAAAATAAAAAGGCGTATTCAACTGCCGGAGTTAGACGAAGTATGGGGCTTCGAGGCTAGTGAGTTTGAAGCATATAATAAGAATCCAGAAGTCTGGAATCAAGGACTTTTAATTAATCAGCTAATCTCGAGACTAGATGTACTCGAGCAACGTAACCAAAGCCTCGAACAAGAGATTGCCGAGCTACGTGAAAAGCCTTCCCATAGCCCTATAATTGCTCCGGAAATGGAATCAACAGAGCCTGTGGACCCAGAGGATATAGTATTGGTATCAAGACTCACTGATGAGCAACCCGAAGCAGTCATTCAAGATACAAGCTATACCTCGGAGTTCGATATAAAAGATAGTGTCAAAGTAATGTCTGAAGATAATCGGCTGATAATTGGCACAGTTGCCTCAGGCGTTTGGCAGGCTCAAGATGGAGAATATTACATAACTGTCCTAGCTGACGGTAATGCTATATATGTACAACCAGACGAGTTAGCAGGTATGCAGTCACTCGAAGTCGAAGATGAACCGGTTGAAGTTATACCGGCTGTTATGGAAGAACGAAATATTTGGGAAAGGCGAAGAGCGGGAATTGCGGCCGGTGCAGCAGCCCTTATTGGCATAATTGGTCTTGCTTATATAGCCCATGAGGTCGAAGAAAATGAGCATAGACAAACCGTTCCGCAACGCATAGAAAACTCTACGGCGGATATCAAGGCCGATCAGTATGCCAATAAGCTAGCCGAAAATGGCAATCGTTTGGCGCTGCAGGACCAAAATATTAATAAATCTATCCTAAGATCTAATAGATATCGTAATCGACTATTAGAGCAGACTAAAAAAGTCGTAGTTCAAGAAAGGAATGCGACCAGGCGGACCAATTTCTTGTTATCCGATATTCCAAGGACAAGCGGCGAGAGGACTGACACATCAGGTCAATCAGCAGGTTACCCGTGGAACTGGAGCGCTAAGCAGTATGGTGAACGCCAAGCAGAAAATCAGCTGCATAAGTTAGCTAAAAAAGCCCAAATGGCTGGCCACCAAGTAAAATGGTCAACCAGTATCAGTTCAGGACGTCGTCTTGAAATACTAAGCATAGACGGCAAAACCAAAACGTCCTATATAATTGGCGTCTTGAATAAATTTAAGTAAAGAATCATTTTTTAGGCAATTTCAGGTAAAATATAAGCATAATGTTTCAGCTAGACGATAATTTACTACAAGAGTTGGGCCTGGGCGGGTTGCCAGCAGACGAAAAGAACAAGATGCTGGCGCATATCTACGAAACGCTAGAATTGCGGGTTGGCATGAAGCTGGCCGAGCAGATGAGCGATGCCCAATTGGATGAATTCGAGGGCTTTATAGATAGAAATGATGAACCAGGTGCTCTAAAATGGCTAGAAACTAATTTCCCAGACTACAAACAAGTAGTGGCTGACGAGCTAGAGAAGCTTAAGGCCGAAATCAGACAACAAGCCCCCCAAATCATGCAAGCCACTCTCAGCGAAGCCGGCCAAGCCCCACTTCCAGCCGATAGTTAAGCTGTTTAGTTTTTCTGGTAACCTCTGAGAAAATCAGCCCCGCTGATAGTTCGGCCGGATGGTGCAATTAACTCTAGTATTTCCAAATAACCAGGCTGACATTTTATGACCAAATGGCCCGCCGACTTATCGGTTACCGCTCGGGTTTTTGTGAGTATAATTTCTTGGCCGTGATTAGTCGCTCGGGTTTTAGGAAAGCCCAAAAAAGCCCGGACTTGGCGTTCAATTTGTTCGGCTGGCTGCTTAAAGTCCGTTAAGCCATCGGCTTTCCTGATCATTTTAGTGTAGCTAGCCGCCGAATTGTCTTGGGGCAGGGCCTCTAGAGTTCCATCCAAGATGTAAGCTAGATTTTCGTTTAGTAGTTTGTTGCCTAGTTTGAGTAGTTTATTAGCTAACTCCGGCTTGGTCTCGGTGGCATCTAGCTCCAGCTCGGCTTGTTTATAAACTGGTCCAGCGTCCATCTTCGATACTAAACTCATCAGCGACACGCCAGTTTTAGTTTTGCCATCTAAGATTGCCGTTTCTACTGGTGTTGGGCCACGGTATTCCGGTAAAAGTGATGGATGAATGTTAATAATACCCTTTGGAAAAATATCGATAATTGACCGGGGAATAATTTTGCCAAAGGCCACCAAAACTCCGGCTTGGGCTTTCATAGATTGTAGTTCAGAGGCAATCTCTTCCAACTTATCAGGTATTAAAATCGGGATATGGTAGGCGTGGGCTACGTCAACAATTTCTAAGCTACGGCGGTTGCGAGAAACCCCTTCGTTGTGGCTGGCCACCAGTGCACTTATTTGATAGCCGGCCTCAATTAAAGCTCGCAATGTTGGCACGTCGGTAGAGACGCCGGTGGCCAGTCGTTCATTACCAAAAAAAACCAGCTTAGGCTTCAAAGAGTCCGGTTTTTCTAACTTCTTCATAATCTACGGGGTCCAGTTTACCGTCACTGCTAAGTTTATAAAACGCATCCTTATGATTTTTTAGATGGTCCACAAACATTGTGCCGTTAATGTGGTCAATCTCGTGCTGGAAGACTCTGGCCAAAAAGCCTTCGGCTTTAATCCGTACAACCGCACCAGTCTCGTCCATGGCTCGAATCCGGACTTTGTCGTAGCGCGGAACTTTGCCATAAATATCCGTCACGCTCAAACAGCCCTCAAAATCCTGTTTTAACTCACCCTCGGCCTTCATAATTTCGGGATTGATAAACACCTTGAAAGTCTTATCTTCCTTGTTCTCAAAGTCATTACGGACCACAATAATCTTATAGGCTTGATCGATTTGAATGGCTGCCAAAGCCACCCCAACTTCATGCTCACGGCTTGATTCCCAATCAACCGTGGCATCAATCATATCTTGAATTAGCTGATGTATCTCATCAGTTATAATCGATACCCGCTGCGATTTACGCCGTAAATGCTGGTTGGGTAATACAATAATCGACTCTTTAGTAACTGACATCAGACTTAGTATATATTACCCCTGTTAAATACCCAACCGTTGGGTTCAGAGTAAATCGGCAGGGTCGAGGTCGATTTGCCAATCGGCCGACACAATTTTGGCTAGCTGTAGGAGGTGGTCGCGGTTTTTAGTCTTTACTACCAGTTGGTAATAATAATATTTACCGCGCCTGGCATAAAAGGCCGGGGTTGGGCCAATAACTTCAACCGGCAGGCCCTGAGATTGAAGTAAGTTTTTTAGCTTATCGCTGGCTGATTGAGCGCCGTTAGCGGTGGCTCGTCGGCAAACCAGCTTCATTAAATAGGCAAATGGTGGGAACCTAAACGTTTGGCGCTCTACTAGGCTGTGCTTATAAAAAGTTTGATAATCTCGGGCTACCGCCGAGCGGATCACAATGCTTTCGGGATCGTAGGTTTGAACTACTACCTTGCCAGCCGAATGCCCGCGCCCGACACGTCCCATAACCTGGTAGAGCAACTGAAAAGTCCGCTCCTCGGCCGTGTAATCCGGTAAGGTTAGTGACGATTCGGCCGAAACAATACCTACCAAGCCCAGCCGAGGCAAATCTAAGCCCTTAGCTAACAGCTGAGTGCCGACTAAGATATCGATTTTACCGGATAACAGTTTGTTGTAGACCTCATTCAATTGTTCGCCAGCCACATTATCACTATCAAACCGGCCGACTATTCGGTCGGGGAACAGCTTCTCAACCTGTTCGGCCAAGGCTTTAGTACCGACACTCTTATATATAATGTCCGGATTGCTGCAATTCAAACAAGCCATTGGCGGAGTATGCGAAAAGCCACAAACATGGCATTTAGCCAGGTGTTCATCGGCATGATAAACCAGCGATACATCGCAGTTGGGGCACAGATATTGCCAGCCACAGACTGTGCATAAAATCACGCGGGCTGAGCCCCGCCGATTCAAATAAATCATAGCCTGTTTCTTGACAGTTAATGTCTGATTGATATCATCGATTAGCTGTTTAGACAGGTAGCGGTTATTAGCAAAATTAGCTTTGTTTTTAAGATCTATTACTTGGGTTTGAACTTGGCTAGGCTGGCCACCCAAAGCCTGTTGGGTCATCCGCACAATCGCCGATTTGTCTTCGGCCAAATAATAATCAGTAACTAGTGGTGTAGCCGTACCGTAAATGACCTTTGCACCTAGCAATCCACCCATTTGGCTAGCCACTCTAAGAGCATTGTAGCGTGGCGATTGCTCTTGTTTGTAGGCCGGTTCATGGGCCTCATCAATCACAATCAAGCCAATGTTAGCCAGTGGCACAAACAGGGCAGAACGGGGACCAATAACCAGTTCTGGCTGGTCTGATTCATGCAATTTTAACCAGATTTGTTTACGTTTAGCGGCAGTTAGTTGAGAATGAATTATTAGTGGCTGACGGTCTAAATAAGCCGCAGCTGCAGTTGATAGTTGAGTGGTTAAAGATATTTCGGGTGTTAATATCAATACTGATTTACCGCCAGCTAAAACTTCTTTAGCTAGTTCTAAATATACTCGGGTTTTGCCGCTGCCGGTTTCACCGTGTAGCAAAACGGTAGTGCTAGGGGCGGTTTTTATCTGTTTAATAGCCCGTTTTTGGTCGTCGGTAAGGACGGTTTTAATCTCGACTTGAACCGACTGTTTAGATAAAACTGCCGATGGTTTGATTTGCCTAATAGCCGGCTTGCTGGGGGCGAACAATCGCAGAGCATCCCCAAGTGACAGAGCGTAATATCCAGTCATCCACTGGGCAATCTGCAAACAGTGATTGGGTAGAGGGCTTTGGCTAACTAAACTCTTGATAGCCTTGGCCGAAAATGACGGTTTTTGGACCTCGCCAACCACGAAACCGGTAGCCGTACGGTTACGAAGCGGTACACTAACAACACTCATTGGCTGCAATTCTAACTCTGACGAATAAGTCAGCGGTGCCGGACTTTTATAACTAGCATCTGCCAGCCATACCTCATAAAACTTCATCCCCCAATTGTAGCAACAGTCGGAATGACTAATTTACTAGGTAGTCTTTTTTGAACGGTATGAGAGATGGTTGCATAGATTGTAAAATTTGGGTTATACTATTCGTTGTAAGGGAAACAATAATCGAGCTTATGTTAGATACGTTTATTACTAGCCGGGTACGCCGTAAAATCATAGTTGTCTATGCTAAGTACCCCGATTTCAAAACCCACGTCCGGGGCCTGGCCAAGCTTATTAAAGAGGATGCTGGCAATATTCAGCGTGAGCTAAAGCGTTTAGAAAAAATCGGATTCTTGATTTCGGAACGCCAAAGCAACACTAAAATCTATTACACCAATAAGCAGTTTCCAATCTTTAAAGAACTCCAAAGTATTGTATTAAAATCACAACGGGTGTCAGCTAACAAACGCTCCCAAGCCAATCAAAACATCACACCTCGCCCCACTCAACCACAGCTTTAGAAGGCTTTAGGGTTGATATTTCACCTCTGTTAAGCTAGAATAGTTAGGAATGATACAAGTTACAAGGAAGGATTCTAAGGAATCTGTAGAGAATTTATTGCGTCGATTTGGCCGAAAGGTCCAACAAAGCGGAGTATTGGCCGAAGCTAAGTCTGGCCAATTCTTCGAAAAACCGATGAGCAAACGCGATCGCCGGACTAAAGCCATTGTTCGCCGGGCTCGCAAAGCCGACAAGATTAAAAAGTTAAAACTCGGGAGATAAAGAAGGACATGCAAGACCAAATAGAGCGGGATTTAAAGACCGCCCTACTGGCTGGTGATAAAACCACCGCCGAAACCCTGCGTGGGCTTAAAAGCTCTATCTTAAATGAGGCTATTAGCCAAGGTGCCCGTGATACAGGCTTGTCGGATGAGCAAATCCAGAAAATCTTGGCAAAAGAGTCTAAAAAACGCCAAGAAGCTGCCGATTTATACAAACAAGGGGGTGCCGAAGACCGAGCCACTACCGAATTGGCCGAAAAAGCCGTGATTGACGGCTACCTACCCGAACAACTGAGCCCCGAGGCAGTAGCCAAAATTGTCGATGAAGAACTTGCCAAAGCCGCCCGCCCAACCATGCAAGACCTGGGCCGGCTAATTGGTGCCGTAAAGGCTCGAACTGCCGGCCAAGCCGAAGGCGGTCTAATTGCCCAGCTGGTAAAGGAAAGACTTAGCCGGTGATTATTATTCTGGGGACCCCGGGGGCTGGCAAAACCACCCAGGCTCGCCTGTTAGCCGAGAAATTAGGCTGCCGGTGGTTTTCAATGGGCCAGCTGATACGTGACGAAGTAAAAGGCCAAGACCGCAAAGACATGCTGGCCGGCAAAATTATTAACGATGAAATTACGCTGGGCATCATCGATAAAATACTTAAGTCAATTGATACCAACAAACAAGAAGTGGTGTTCGAGGGCAACCCGCGCAGTATCCCCCAGGCTAAATGGTGGCTTAAGCAAATTACCAACGGCCGTTTTAGCGTAAAAGCCGTCATTCATCTAGTTGCCGAACCAGTCGTGGCCGCCAAGCGCTTAGTCAATCGCGGCCGGCTAGACGACCACGATGAAAACGTAGTTGATACTCGGTTTGATGAATACTATAAATCAATCACCCCAACTCTCGAATTTCTAAAGACTCACGGAGTTAAGGTGTATGACGTTGATGCCAATGGCACAATCGAGCAAGAGGCCGAATTAATAAATAAACGATTAGGATTATAGAATGCAAGCCAAAACCAAGACCGATTTAGACAACATGCGTGCCGGGGGCAAGCTACTAGCCAAAATATTAAAAGATTTGGCCGATAAAGTAAAACCCGGCATAACTCCTAAAGAAATAGCATCTCTGGCCGAAGAAAAGATTAAAAAATATGACATGCAGCCGGTGGTCCAGGGTTACGAAGGCTTTCCCGACGTCATCTGTATCTCTGTAAACGATGCAATTGTGCACGGCATACCTGGCAATCAGCCGATTCGCCAAGGCGACTTGGTAAAACTAGACTTAACTTTAGGTTATAAAGGCATGATTAATGATTCAGCGGTTAGTGTACTGGCCGGTGGCCATGGGTCGGCTGGCGTTGCCCGCTTACTAGAAGGCACCAAAAAAGCCCTAGACATGGGCATATCAGCCATAAGTGGCGAAGGTACCCGGGTTGGCGACATTAGTGCTGCGGTCCAGAATACCCTCGAAGAGTACAATTTAGGCATTATCCGCGAACTAGTTGGACACGGGGTTGGTTATCAAATCCACGAAGCCCCCAACATCCCCAACTTCGGGGTGGCTGGCACCGGCCCGGTGCTACATGCCGGCATGACTATTGCCATCGAGCCCATGGCTTGTCTGGGCGACTGGCACATCACGGTTGGCAAAGACAAAAACACCATCTTTATGAAAGACGGCAGCCTGGGCGCCCACTTCGAGCATACAGTTCTTATCACCGATAAGAGTTGCGAAATATTTACAGTCTAAACTAGTCAACTAGAAGGGGATAGAAACTGTCGTTCTCACGAAAGCTAGCACTCTCTCCCTACTAGCCTAAGCCAAGCATGCTACAGGTGTAGCTGAGTTCTGAGTAGAGGTTGTTTTGGTTTTGGGTTTGTGACTTTTAAAGTCGTACGTTTGCATTACTACTGGCCTATATCCTCAACTAATATATATGCCGGCTGGGTTGCGGAAGCCGTCAATTGGCCGTTACCGGTACCAGAGGTGCGCTGTAGCGAAAGCTTGTAGGTATGAGAGCCACTGGTAGGTGTCAATATGACCAAGCAGTTCAAGTTTTGGTCTAAGTTGGTGGCTACAACAGCCGTCCGACAAGTCTGCAATACGGTTACCCCTTCTTTAATTCGTAAGCTCAGCTGGTCGGAAGCTACTGAACTTTGTAAGGCAGTCTGAGTAGATATCCTAACTCTATGGTTAGCCGGGACCGTAACGGTAGTCGTGAGGCTGGTGAGGTCAGCCTCGGTAGTAATTGTTGTTTGGTTGGCTGTAACTGACGCATAGCCCAGACTACCACCAGAGCAATCGTGCCATCCGCCATTCTCATAACAACGGAAACTGTTGGAATTACTATTGTAATAAGTAGCCCCCGCAGAACCTGTTGGGTCACCGGCAGTATTTTTATTCCCTAACACTAGTATTACGGGTGTTGCCGAGGGGCTACCAAGCGTAATAGTGCTGCTAGTAGTATCGACATTAAATAAGTTAGTCCCGGCCGCATTCTGCACCTGGAATGCAGTAGATGAATCGGTTATGTTTTTAAACAGTCCTGCACTACCGACAGTTAATAGTCCGTTGGTTGAATCAACATTCAATAAGTTTCGATTAGTAGCATCTTGAATTTGGAATGCACTAGCTGAATCACTCGTCGTGTTATATGCAGATGTATCTGCGGCCCATGTCAGAGTTGGATGAGTTGTTGAAGCAAAGCTTGAAAATGTTGGATCAGTGTTACCGAATGCATTAATGTTAGTGGCGTCTATGTTACTAAGCGTACCAGCACCAGAGCTAAACCACATTACATCGGAATCGATATTCAGATTATTCGCAAAGTTTCCAACACCGGAAGAACCAATATCAAATGTCGACGCAGTTGTGGATGGAATGTTTGCCGAGGCAACAGAAACAAAAGCACTGCCGTTAATACTCATATATATCTTGCTTGCATCCCACCTATATATGGCTGTAATCATGTCGCCTTTATTGAAAGTAAAGTTGATTAATACATCATCATGAACATTATGTGAGGTACCGCGCCTTAAATAGAATGTAGAAGTTGGGTTATTGTCTTGAATAAAGGCATGAATACCATCATTATCGGCGGCATTAGTCCACCCCCAAATGTTGGGCGTCCTTGTATCGGCTATGCTGTTATAACCCATGCGCATTCTTATAGCGACCCATCCTTGCGTAGCGTTTAAGCCAGACGCTGGGGCTTGGACTCTTGATGCACTGCGGGAAGTACTTGATCCATTTGTCTCAATGTAGGGGGTGGCTATTGAATTCTGCTCCAGTTGCACCCCGTCAAGTCTAACGATGCCTGTTTTGCCATTCACCGCAAAATATACTTTTGGCGTATTACCTGTAATTGCCGCTGTGAATGTGAAACTAAATCTTTGCCAGCTACCCGTCGGAGTGAATGTTTGTAACCCAAGGACTTGATTGGAACCATCGCTATTCATGATGCCCACTTGTCTAGTTCCGGCGGTACCAGAAGCTAATTTCGCCCAAAAGGAAAGGGTATAGGACTGACCAACGGTAAACAGAGAGAGATTATTAGAGGTTGATACATTATAGGATACAATCGATGTCACATTCCATTCAGCACTGGCGCTCCCGAACTTGGCGTCCGAAGTAACGCGTGTCAACGTACCGACTCCGCCTCCGCCATTGCTGGCTACCCAACCACCGACGCCACCTTCAAATCCTCCCATCGGTTCTAAGTTTGTGGAGCTTTCCCATACACCTGTACTGCTATCGGGCGATACAAGCCCGTCACCTTGGATATTAGCGGTTCTAGTTGCGTCTGTGATTTCATTACCCGTCAAAGTCAAGCTGGAATTAGCACTAGCTTGTCTGATAGATGTTGCCCCGGCTACATTCAGAGCCAAGTTAGTAGTATCAGCTGTTAATAGACTGGAAGTACCTTGGGAGTTTTGTATTTGTAAAGATGAAGTTGAATTAGCGGCATTCCTGAACAGAGCACTTCCACCTACTATAACCTGGTTATTAAGTGTATCAACCTGGAGAATATTAGTCCCAGAACTATTCTGCACCTGGAACGCATTAGTAGAATTGATACTAGTCTGAGTTGTGACGTTTCCAGTAAAGACTGAGGCTACAGGCTTTGAAGAGCTACCTACCTTGAACCCACCAGGAGAGCCAGTGTAATATACGCTATTTGATCCAGTAGGATATGAACCAGTTATATATAGTATTCCATTCGACGTGGCTGATTTGTATTTATCCCCGGTCGGTAATGCTGTGGTACTAGTGGACCATGATGTTAAGGTACCATCAACATTAAACGACGAGTAATACATGCTGGTTTGCAGTTTTCCAGTGTTATCATAGCCGCCAATCACATACACTTTTCCGTTCAAAATCTGTGCCGTCGATACATCCAGTGCTTTAGGCAATGCAACTGTTGATTGCCATGAGCCAACAGACCCGTCAAGATTAAGTGCGGCGTAATAAACATTAGGTAATACATTACTCCAATTATTTCCGTTGTCACCGCCAAATAGATATACATAGCCATTATTCACTACTGTACTGCTACAGGCGATGTTATCAGGCAAATTATTACTCGCAGTTGACCATGAGCCGATAGATCCATTGGCATTCATTTGGGCATAGTATACTGTATTAGAATTTGTATTGGTCTCATCAGCCCCACCTATAGCGTAGATGTATCCATTAGCGGTAACAGATGCATGACATACTCGCTTAGTCGGCATATTAGTGCCAGTGAGCCATGGGCCTAAAGTGCCGTCACCATTAAATTTGGAGTAATACACAGTACTTTGGGCTGTGGATGAGCCGTTACCAGATTGCCCGCCAATTACATATATGTAACCATTGTACACAAGCTGAGTGTGTTCCCAACGGGAGCTAGGTAGACTAGTCCCCAGACTCCAAGCACCCGTACTGCCATCACTATTTAATTTGGCGTAATAAGTACCTGATTGAGTGCCTATAGCAGGATTATAGCCTCCGGTTATATATATGTATCCATTGTTTATTGATACCAGCGAGTTCTCCCGGACCTCAGGCACCGGATTAGAATTTAATTGCCACTGGCCTATGCCGATGCTGCCATCAATCACAAAATCTTTGTTACTCTGCAATGTAATAGTGGCGGGAGTTGAAGATGCGTCATAAGAATTCTGCAAGCTTGTAGCGGCAACCGGGCAGTTGCCCGAGCTGTCACACACCTCATTACCGTTTTGATACAGGCTGATACCGTAAATGTTCCCAAACTGTTGAGTAGAACTCCCGATGTTAGTGCCTTCGACCGCTGATGACTGTGTGCAATTTGTATTACTGCAAGTTACATAGCCTACGAAGTATTCAGGATAATTAGATCCTGCTTCCCAGAAAACCATTCTCTCAAAACCGTCGGCGGCAACTTGTGAGGATGCGTTAACAGCCTGGTGAGTGGAATCAATATATACAATTGATAACGATGTAGAGCCACATGTTTGATCGTTACAAGTTATATGCTTTAAATCAATATTCCCATCACTAAAGTAATCACTATACGTAATCCTTGCTAGTCCGGAACTATTTAAATTAAGCGCACTTATTTGGTGTACCGCTGTAGATGCTATATCTGTTGCAACTTTAGTCGAGCAAGATAGGTTTGTACATTTAATATATTCGACACTATTAAGCGTTGTATCTCGAGTAGCAATTCTTGCAAAACCGTCAGTAGCAAATTTTATTGGATTAGCTGTTGTATCGCCTGTCCCAGCAATACTGGTGATTACTGGTGCAGTACAAGCGGCATCGTTACACGAGACGTATTTTAAAGTTTGGGAAGGGTTATCGTAGAAAGTGAGATGCTCTAAACTATCAGAACCGTTAGTAATATATGGACTGCCAAAACCTGAACTTGAATTAGACAGAATGGTTCTAATAGCTGGTGAGGTGCAATCAGCATCCGTACAGTGAGCATATTGGATACTATAGGTGTAGGAACCATTATAAAACTGGCTATGATACACAATGTCAGGAAAGCCATTTACGCCAATAGAAATTTCTGGATTATAATCGGTGCCGTTAGTTCCATCATCCAATACTGTGAGGACCGGGTTAGAGCAGTCATCATCAGTACATCTAGCTAGAACTAGGCCGTAACTCCCATTAGAAGTGAACGAGGTAGCGGTAAATGTAATCCTTGCGAAACCATCGCTTCCTAAGGTGATTGCGGGGTTCCAATCAGTGTTAGGAGATTGGTAGTCGATATGATTTGTATGATATTGGGAACAGGAGGCATCCAAGCACCTTTCATAGTATGTAGTACCGCCACCATCGTATACTAACCTCGTGAACCCATCGTTGCCCAAAACTGAGTTATTACTACTATGGGTGTCGGAATTGTTAGGCGAGATAACATGGGTATTTGCGTTAACATTTAGATTACCCAGTGCCTGAGGCATTAAGTTACTGTAATTATACGAATTAACTGTTCCAAAGATATTTATATTACCTAAAAATGTAGAGTCGTTTTGTACCTTAAGCGCATCAGTTTGCAATGTTGTTGTTGAAGTAGCAATCTGATACATAAGCATGTCCATATTTGAAAGGTCGATAAAGAATGCAGTATCTTTAAAAACATTTAGATAATTGTAGCTATTATTTGGTATAGACGTATCCGCGATTAAAACTGGGTTAGTAGGTGAATATAAGTCATAAGCCCTAATACTTTCATTAAATAATAGGTACAAGATATTATTAGATATCTCTACGCCACCGGGACTTGCAAAATTTAATGAGCTTTGGTTGATCAAAGTGGGATTTGAGGGAACAGAAATGTCATATATTGATAGGGTCGCAGACGCATCAGCAAGGTAAAGTAAGCTACCACTTAATTTTACTTTATTGTTACCTTGGGACGGTATCTGGCCGACCAAGGCAGGTGCAGTTGGATTAGTTAGGTCGTAGATGTTTATGTTATCTACGTTATCGTTATAAATGTAAGCTGAAGACCCAGATACCTGTATATGATAATCGGGCGAGTTTGTACTAAAACTACCTAAATTATTTGGGGAAAGAGGATTAGTAATATCATATATTTTTACCTGTGTATTATTCGGATCAAGTAAATATACGTAATTTGCGTAAATTTCTAAATCAGGAACCCAGGACCCGACATTTATGCTAGCAACCCTATTTACATTTGATAAATCTGATATATCGTACACTGTCAATTTTGAGCATGAATCACCAACGTAAGCATAGTTCCCCTTAATTTTTATTGAGTACGCGACACACTGTAGATTTACAGATGATTTAAGTACAGGATTAGAAATGTTGCTAATATCGTAAATCACCAATTGTTTATTGTTTTCTTGAGAAAGAATATACGCGTAATTGCCGGATATCGTTAGTTGTTGGGGATAATAGCCGATGTCTTTAACTGAGCCCACTACATGAAAATCTTTAATCATGACTCCTGAGCCACTACTATCTATTGTTGTTGTCTTTGTGGCTGTGCCAAAGGTCGTGATTCCAGTTTGTGTGTTTACATTAAGCAAACTATTGCTATTTGTATCCTGTACCTGGAAAGCATTTACGGAGTTTGTAGAGTTTTTAAACGATACACTGCCAGTATTAGACACGTTCATAATCGCAACACCATTTGTTATAAGGTTTACCCCAAAATTATCGTTAGTGCCTAGATTAATATCTGATCCAAAGCTGTTCCCCCCATTATTAATATTCCCGCTTGAACTGGTGCCACAATTCCCGGACTGATCGCAGACTTGATTGCCATTTTGTAAGATGTTTATAGCATTTAAGCTCAGGAATTGGCTACTACCGCTTCCTAGGTTTATGCCAAGTGATGTGGTCGGGCCAATCCCCGTCTCATTATCTAAAATAGTCACTTTAAATAAATTATTGGCTGTATCGTAGTATATTATCCGAGCTAAACCATCTAGTCCTTTGCCCATTCCTATTGGATAGCCGCCCGTGTTGTCAATAATTACAGAATTTGGATTGGTACAATCTTGGTCAGTACACATCTCGTAAACTGTCCCATTGTCATTGTCGGTGTGTGATATTATCGGAAATCCATTTGATCCTATAAACATCTGGGGCTGTCCCCAATCGCCACCAGCTACTCCAAGATTTGTCGTCGTTTTAGCAACACAGTCATTATCGGTACAACGAATTAATGAGTACTCCTGGCTATTTAGATTAGTGTCAAACCCACTGTATATTATTCTGGCGAATCCATCCGCACCAAATGTAATCGAAGAATAATATACGCTCGAACTATTTACTAAATTATCCGTTTTACTGGAACAGTCAGCCGATATACACTTCGCAAAATGCATTTCATTGCCAGAGCCGGGGTTTCCGGCATACACAATCCGCGGCAAATCATCAGGTCCTATACCGATTGTTATGTATCTGAGTCCACTTGGCGTTGTTGCTATCACCGAATCGGTGTTTGCCGAACAGTCCGCATTCGTACACTCTATGAAGTGGAAGGTCTGGTCGTCATAATTGTCATAAACTATTCGGGCATTACCATCTTGTCCAATGACCATGTCTGCTTCATAGAAGTTACCACTGGCAACAATGTTGTTACTGAAAGAAGTACAATCAGCATCACTACACTTAAGAAAGTGCCATTCCGTATAGTTATTCCCCTCATACAAAATCCTAGGCAGGCCGTCAGTGCCCATCTGGATTGTGGCGAAGTCCGGCTCGTTGGGGTCTGTAAGTACAAGGGTGTCTACTTTGGTAGAGCAATCATCATTGGTGCACCTTACCAAGTGCATGTCGTGGTAGCTGTTATCTACATACATAAACCTGACGAAGCCGTCAGGGCCTATAGTGCTCCAATGCACTGAATCATTGTATATACTGCCGGTCCCTGGATTTGGGCTCAATATATCCGAACTACTAAACCCAGCTGCAGTAGTCACACTAGCATTAACACTAGGCAGTAAATCGGCTCCTAAGGTTACATTCTTGTTCAATGTATCTACGGACAGTAAGTTACCGCCCAAGCTGTCTTGGACTTGGAAGGTATCGGTTGCATTAGCTAGGGAGCGGATTAGGGTAGCACCGCTTTGGATAACTCCAGTTACATTGATGTTACCGTTCTGGGCAGTGCCGGGGGCTCCAGCTTGCAATGCTACACAGTCACCGCTACAACCATCGGCACCATTAGTTCCATTGGTACCGTTCCTGCCAACAACACCGGTAGTAGGAATAGTTACTGGACTGTTAGGGATACAGCCAGTGGATGTACAGACTGTATTGCCTCCAAGGACTAGATTAGCTGTGCCACTTATGTCCCCATTAACCTGAAGGGCGGCCGTGCCAGTGGGGGCCATGTTAATACCTATGCGTTGGTTGAGGGTATCGGCAACCAATAGATTAATTCCGGCGGCATTCTGGATGGTCAGTGCCGTAAAGGAATTTTGGTTGTTCCTAAACTTAGCATGGCCGGTAGCAGTAAAATCACTGCCCCCCCCAATGACTGTATCGATATTGATGTTAAAGGTAGAGTTCTTGAGGTTAGTCTGTCCTGACTTGTCCTTAGTTCCTAGGCCGGCTAGTAGTCCGGAAGTACCAGGTGCCTCTGGGCTGGACTGGTTTTGGGTTGTTAGGAAACCAAACCCGGCCAACAATAATGCCAGTATTGTAACGCTAGCCATAAAGATCATCCGCTTATTAACCCTCACAGCACTTAAAACTGTTAGGCGGTGAGCTGAAGTATCATTTCCAGTAATAAGCACTTGTGAGGTTGGAGATATTGCATTCGGTATCACCGGCATAGGGCTCTCAAGAGCGCTATAGTCTTCCGCGGGTTCTGGCACAGAATAACTCACCCAATTCTCGGGTGGTACACTGTTATTTATGGGAGAGTGCAGCCTATCCATATTTTTGTTTTGATTGTTATTTAATTTTAAGGAGTTATGCCTATGATTAATAGTATAGGTATAAGTGTATAAGCACAACTGTTTCTAAGGTGTTTCCATATTGACTTTTAAGCATAAGTAGGATACTATATATTTAAGTTAATAAAAAGCAAAAGAAGCTGCCGCCTCATTTGGGGTGGATTTTTTGTTCTATTGATAGTTCTTACCTCTAGCGGTATGATAATAGAGGAAAAGTATATAATAAAAACATCAAAATGAGCGAAAACCAATTGCAATATTTCGTAGGGCTAGATATCGGCACCACCGCTGTGCGGTGTGTGGTGGGTGAGCTATCTAGTGATTCGACGATTCCAACTATCATCGCAATCTCTAGGGTAGAGAACAGCGGGATGCGAAAGGGAAACGTAGCCCATATAGAAGAGGTGGCCCAGGCCGTAATCCAAGCTGTGCAGGAAGCCGAGCGGACCTCGGGCCGAGAGATTAAGATGGCTACCGTGAATGTTAACGGCTCGCATGTTGAAGGAGTTAACAGTAAAGGCGTAGTGGCCATAAGCTCGCCTGATAGAGTAATTGGTGCTGAAGACCGGATGCGGGTGGAAGAAGCTGCCACGGTTGTGCAGCTGCCAGCCAACAAAGAGATTATTCAGGTTTTTGCCAAGAACTATAGGCTAGACGGCCAAGAAAATATCAAAGACCCGGTGGGCATGCATGGCGTGAGACTAGAGGTGGATACTCATATAGTAGTGGCTAGTACGCCGGCCTTAAAGAGTTTAGAGCAAACCTTATTACGGGCTGAGCTGCACGCTGGTCACCGCACTGTAACTAGTCTGGCGGCGGCTGAAGCCATGCTGGACCGTAAACAGAAAGAATCGGGCGTGGCGGTACTGGATATCGGCGCTGCTACTACCAATATGGTGGTTATCGAGGACGGAGAAGTAGAGCACATCGCTGTAATCCCTATGGGTGGGACTCATATCACCAATGATTTGGCGATCGGGCTAAAGACCGAGTTAGACATTGCCGAGTTAATTAAACTAAAGCATGCTAGCTTAAGCAAAAGCTCAACCGGTGAGACTAGTTTTATAGTTAATAAAGAAGAGTTTAGGTTTGACAGGGACATGATGCGGTTGATTGTGGAGGCTCGGGTAGAGGAGATTTTGGAGTTTGCCGACAAGGAGCTTAAGAAAATCCATCGTAGCCGTAAACTGCCCGGCGGGATTGTACTAACTGGCGGTTCGGCCCAGCTACCCGGACTAGTAGATTTTACAAAAGAAGTCATGGAACTGCCGGCCCGAGTTGGTAATTATAAGCACATAAAGCGGGTGGTTGATAATATATCCGAGCAGGAATTTGCACCGGCTGTCGGGCTAATGCTGTTAGATATGTACCTTGGCCCGGCCGCCAATATTAGCTATTTAGATACTGGTGGCGGCATGATGTCATCTGTTAATTCCGGCTTGAACACAATTTTGGGTCGGCTACGTAAATCTAAAAAATCTTAAAACGGACAAACTCAGTTTTGTGCTCGGGCAGAAGCTCAGCCAAAATTCAGCCAAAAAAGGTTGAATACTAATTGCATTCAAAAGCCCAATCCGCATATAATAGAAATACTAAATTGGAGTTAGAAAAAATGCCTAAAGTTGACCCTGCAGTAGAAACGTTTGCCCGTATAAAAGTGGTTGGAGTCGGCGGTGCCGGCGGCGCGGCCATCAACCGGATGGTTGAGGCGGGTATAACAGGTGTTGATTTTGTTGCAGTTAACACTGATGCCCAGGCACTACATCACTCTAAAGCCACTCATAAGGTTCACATTGGTAACGAGGCCACCAAGGGTCTGGGTGCCGGAGCCGACCCAGGGGTTGGCCAACGGGCTGCCGAAGAATCTAAGGACGATATTGCCGGGGCTGTAGCCAACTCTGACATGATATTCATTACTTTTGGTGGTGGTGGTGGGACTGGCTCGGGTGCCGGGCCAATTGTAGCCAAAGCCGCTAAGGATGCCGGAGCTTTGGTGATTGGCTTTGTGACCAAGCCGTTCGCTTTTGAAGGTGAAAAACGCCGCCGTAACGCTGATTCAGCTATCGAGCGTCTGAGGGGCAACGTGGATACCATGATAACCGTGCCCAATGACCGACTATTGCAAACCATCGACCGCCGTACCCCACTTTTGGAAGCCTTTAAAGTAGCCGATGATGTGCTGCGCCAAGGAGTCCAGGGCATATCAGACTTAATTACCGTACACGGCCTGGTTAACCTAGACTTTGCCGATGTTAAGACTGTGATGAGCAATGCCGGTAGTGCCTTGATGGGCATTGGCCGAGCTAGTGGAGAGAACCGGGCCGTAGAAGCTGCTCAGCAGGCCATTTCCAGCCCATTACTAGAAGTTTCGATAGATGGCGCTCGTGGCATCTTATTCAACGTGATTGGTGGGCTAGATATGAGCATGCATGAGATTAACAGTGTGGCCGAAACTATTACAGCTGCGGCTGACCCCGAAGCCAACATTATCTTTGGAGCCACAATCAACCCTGATTTGGAAGGTGAGATTATTGTAACAGTGGTGGCTACCGGTTTTGACGAAAGTTATTATGCTACCCGCGATGTTAAAACTGCCGAGCTAATCAAGCGAGCAACTAGCGTGGAGACTAGCCAAGACAACAAAATCGACGAGGCCGCCATGGCCGATTTGGACATGGATCTCAAGGACGACGCCCACCCGGCCGAGGATTTTCATAGCGAAGACACGCCTAACATTTGGGCTTTGCCGGATGAGCAGAGCGATAGTGCAGAGACGGAGTCCGAAAATGAGTTAGATAAACCATCTTTCTTGCGCCGGCTAACCAAACGCCGCAAGCCCGAAGAGCTGACCACTTTTGGTGAGATTGAGGACAAGCCGGCCAACAAACATGCACCAGCCAGCCATCGCACTAGCCAGTCCGAAGATACATCTAAGGACGATGAGCCTAACGACTCACCATTTCACGGCGAAAAGCCAGAACCAGACAATGAGCCTGAAGCCGAGGCCGAGCCAAAGTCTGAGGATAAGAAATCGAAAAAGTCTTAAAGTAAAATTTCTAGCAGGATACGGCTTTGTTAAAACTACACCAAAAATCGACTTGCACAAGCACTATGTGTGGGGGTAATATGAATCTCACGCACGCTACATATAGTAGTGCGTGTACCTTGAATAACTGTTTGAAAGGGGTTTTAGTAAAGTGAAATGTCAGCAATGCGGAAATCTGGACAATAAGGTAGTCGAATCTAGAGACGTCGCTGATAACGACGCTATTCGGCGCCGACGCGAGTGCTTAAACTGCGGTTATCGCTTTACCACTTACGAGCGCCTAGAGAGACCGAGCTTAGTAGTGGTTAAACGCGATGGTAATCGCCAGTTGTTTAGCCGCGAGAAACTACTCAAAGGTCTGCAGCATGCCACCGAGAAAACCACTGTGACCAATTTACAGTTGGAAAGTTTTGTGGCTGGCATCGAACGGGAACTGTATGGCCGGGGTGAACCAGAGATCTCCAGCACCGATGTTGGTGAGCTAGTAATGGCCGGATTGCCTAAACTTAACGAGGTCGCCTATGTGCGATTCGCCAGTGTTTACCGAAAGTTTCGCGATATATCTAGCTTTGAAAAAGAGCTAACCAAAATTCGCCAAAGTAAAACGCCGAAAAACCCGAAAAAAACAGCTGCGAAATAAATCTTCGCAAAATTCCAAAGCTTAAGTGTTGCCTTGGAAGCTTCTAGTGATTTATCATTAGAAAGTCTAAGGGAGCAAGGACGGCTAGTCCTAAACCGACCAGTGAGAGACAGGTTTAGGGTGGCTGATAGTTCAAGCTCAAAATAAACAAGCCATCCGCCGAAATTTCCAAGAAATTTTTGCAGATGATAAATAACAATAAAAAAGTAAGAGAGGGGAAGTCCGATGGCACAAGCAACTAAACAAAATCTAGAGCGGGTGTTCACTAAGCCCAAAACAAAGGCTTATGAGCAGCTGAAGTGGGTTAAACGCGACAGCGCGATTGTGAACCCGATGACCGGCGTAGCCGTGTTTGAGCAAAAAGACGTAGAATTCCCCGAAAGTTGGAGCCTGAACGCTATTAATATTGTGGCCCAGAAGTATTTTAGCGGTACTCCCGGTAGTAAGACCCGCGAAGACTCTCTTAAAAAATTGATTAACAGGGTGGCCGATACGGTTACTCGTGCCGGTCTTCAGGAAGGCTATTTTGTATCACAAGACGAAGCCGAAGATTTCCGTGAAGAACTCAAATACATTTTAGCTACCCAGCGGGCAGCTTTTAACAGTCCAGTTTGGTTTAACATTGGTGTGCCGGAACGGGCCCAGCAGGCCAGTGCCTGTTTTATCTTGGCTGTCGAAGACACCATGCCAGCTATTTTGAATTGGTATGCCGAAGAGGGCATGATTTTTAAGGGTGGATCCGGTAGCGGTATCAATGTCAGCTCATTGCGCTCGTCTAAAGAACGCTTGGGCAAGTCAGCTGGCACCGCCAGTGGACCACTGAGTTTTATGCGCGGGGCCGATGCCAGCGCTGGGGCTATCAAATCTGGTGGTAAAACTCGCCGAGCTGCCAAAATGGTAATTTTGAATGCCACTCACCCCGATGTCGAAGAGTTTATTTGGTGCAAGGCAATTGAGGAGCGCAAAGCCCGGGTTCTAGAAACCGCTGGCTTTGATATGACCCTAGATGGCAAAGACAGCTACAGTGTGCAGTACCAAAACGCCAATAACTCGGTGCGGGTCACTGATGAGTTTATGCAAGCTGTCCAAGACGATGCAGACTATGACCTGGTGGCCGTAACCGACGGCCGGATAATTGAAACCCGAAAGGCCAGTGACATTTTCCGCCAAATCGCCGAAGCTAGCTGGGAATGTGCCGACCCCGGAATGCAATTTGATACCACTATTAATCGTTGGCACACTACGCCTAATGCTGGGCGAATCCAGGGCTCTAACCCCTGCAGTGAATACATGCACTTAGATAATTCGGCTTGCAACTTAAGCTCTATCAACCTACTACATTATCTTAATGACGATTTTAGTTTTGATATCGCCGCCTTTAAACACACCGTTGAAATTATGTTTACTGCCCAAGAAATTTTGGTTGGTTACAGCGAATATCCCACCAAGAACATCGCCAAAACCGCCCGAGCGTACCGCGAGCTAGGTCTGGGCTACGCCAACTTAGGGGCGTTGCTAATGGCCCAAGGCTTGCCCTATGACAGTGACGAAGGCCGGGCCCAAGCCGCCGCCATTACTGCTCTAATGACCGGCCACGCCTATAGCACTAGTGCCAAAATCGCTAAAATTGTCGGCCCCTTTGCTGGTTATCATAAAGATACCGAAGGCATGAATAAGGTGCTGCGAATGCACCGCGACGAAGTTTCCAAGATTGATCCAAGCATGGTCGCCGAGGAGCTACTCAGTGCCGCCGCTAGTTCGTGGGACGAGGCCGTAGAGCTGGGCGAGCGTTATGGAGTACGCAACAGCCAGGCAACTTTGCTAGCCCCAACCGGCACCATTGGTCTAATGATGGACTGCGATACCACCGGTATTGAACCAGACCTCGGCCTAACCAAAGTTAAAAAATTGGTTGGTGGTGGCACTATGTTCATTGTTAACCAAACCGTGCCCCGGGCACTTAAAGCTTTGGGCTACAACCGGGCCCAAGTGGAAGATATTGTTAGCTACATCGATATCGAAAAGACCATTATCGGTGCACCTCATCTTAAAGACGAGCACCTAAATGTCTTTGCCTGCTCTATGGGCGATAACGCCATCCATTATCTGGGCCACGTCAAAATGATGAGTGCCGTTCAACCTTTCCTATCCGGTGCTATTAGCAAAACCGTCAATATGCCCGAGGAAGTTACGATTGAGGAAGTCGAACAGCTGCACATGGACGCCTGGAAAATGGGCCTAAAAGCGGTGGCGATTTATCGCGATAATTGCAAAGTTGCCCAACCCCTCAGCATGGCTAAAAAAGCCGGTAGTGAAGACAAACCGTTGGTTAATGCCAACGTGGCGGAATCGCCAGAGCAGGTGGTGGCGATTGCCACCGAGAACATGATGCCCCGGGGTGCGGTGCGCAAGGAACTGCCGCGTATTCGCAACAGTAAGACTTTTAAATTCACGGTTGGTGGCAGTCGGTGCTACATGATTGTTGGTGAATACGAAGACGGCACGCCTGGGGAGCTGTTTATCAGCAGTGCCAAGATGGGCAGTACTTTGCGTGGAGTGATGGATGCCTTTGGGGTATCGGTTAGCTACGGATTGCAGTTTGGAGTACCACTCAAAAACTACGTTCGCAACTTTACCAACACCAGTTTTGCGCCGGCCGGTATTACCGATGACCCAGATATCCGCACGGCTAGCTCTATCGTGGACTACATTTTCAAACGTCTGGGCAAGACCTACCTTAGCTTTGATGATCAGCTAGAAGTTGGTCTGGCTAGCATCGATGATATGCCGGTTGGCCAAGCCAGTTTGTTAGAAATTGAAGAAGTCGCCGAAGAAGTAGCTACCGCAGAGCAAAGCATTGCGGTTGAGCCAACTGCCGAAGCTAGCACCGCCGCTATGGCTACAACTACGGCTAGCACTAGCCAGCCAGCTTCGGAACCGGTTCGCTCAACAGCTCAACCTAAGGCCAGTATTGGCGACGCTGCCGCACCGTTGTGCTACAACTGCGGGAATCAGACGCAGAGGGCAGGGACATGCTACGTTTGCACTGCCTGCGGTAGCACTACAGGCTGCAGCTAAGCTTTTCTTAAAACTACAAGATTACAATTAACGATCGTAATCAATTTCGGAGCTTCCTGGATTATTCAGGTGGATTTTAGATATACGAGCTCTCAAATCTTCCAAAGAAACGGGTTCACCGCTCGAACTTTCAATCGCAGCCATAACTTCTTCTGGCACATCAATAGTCGCACCATCAACTCCAGCCTTTAGAGCTGATATATAATCTGGCTCCTGTTCTTTTGGTAATTCTTCCTTAGACATAAAGCAATACTATATCATTTTAAATTAGATTTGTTAACTTGATTAACCGGCCTTGGCCGTAACAACCTACTTTTTGGATCGCCAAAAAGTAGGCAAAAAGCTCCTGGGCCGTAACCTACCATGACTATCTGATGATAAAAAAGATAGCTCGCCTGCGGAACTCCTCAAAAAGACCGTCAATTAGACAGTCTTTTTTCGTCAAACAGCCGCAGGAGGCCAAGCCCGCTACTCTTTTACATCATCTAATCTGTGTTAGGTTCTGGCCCGAAAATTATAGCTGGTTCCTTATGCCCGGACTCAAGCCACCAGGGCCTTAAGAGAATACTTGACTTGTTAAGTATAAAATGTTAGGGTATATATATTATGTTTGAGAGCATCCGTAATTCCTTAATTACTTGGAACGCCAAGACCGGCGAGCGCCAGAAACTGCAACACGCCTATCTGGTGCTGGTTATTATAATTGTGTTCATTGCCGGAATCGTAAGTTTAACCAATGCTGATAAAGGGCATAGCGTGGTTATCATGGCCTTGATTATCGCCGGCATTTTTCTGGCTAATGCTTTAGCTTGGAACCTTTTGCAGTCGGCCATTTTGTCTAGACTTCCAAAGCAGTCGCGCCGAAAATAAGTTTTTGCATCGCCTGGCTTTTCTTATACAGGGAATACTCGACAGGTTAAGTATTTTTAGTAGCTAGTCTTCTTGGTCGGGGGGTTGCATGAATCTGGAGAGGACTTCGTCCGCTTCAAGCCCAGCCGATGTTAGATAGCTATAAGCCGCCTCGAAGGCTTCTGGAAACGGCATTGAAGCTATTTCATCGCAGGTCTCGGCATCAAACCCGTGTTCTTCGCCGTAAGCTTTTAAAACATCAGCAATTCCATGCCTAAATCTTCTGGGCCTTGGGTCTCAAAACTAGACTCATTTTCCATAACTCAAATTATACGCCGGCGGGCCTGTCGGGATATTACTTGTGCTTGGCTGAAGGGTCAGCAAGGAATATAATCTGACAAGAAGGAGTTATATGGGTAAGATTGATGGTATTGAAAACGCTGAGCAATGGATTGAAGAAAATCCGATGCCGACTGTTTCAGAGTATGGAATAGATGAATTATTGATATGGATAGACCAGCTCGACCAGCCTTATGAAGCAATCTATTCCGATACTAACCCTACTAATCCTGAAATTGCTGCCGAAAAGCAAAAAAATAGTGACAGGAGTGAATTGATAATGTACGTATTAAAGTGCGTTTTTGCCGGGCCTACAGGCGAAGAGCCGAACTATTTCGGGATTAGACTGCAGGCACTTAGAGAACGTAAAGCCAGAGAAGTAGTTGATAGCGAAGGTACTCAAACCGAACCGCAACACATGGTTGTCGACCACCTAGCTTTGCCTACTAAACTGGTGTAAGCCTGCCGCGTTTAAGCTGTTCGGTTAGATTATGGTAATGCTCCAGGGTCTGCTAAGCTGAGCACTCTAGTTTAATTTAAGGAGGACGCTTTGGGTAAGACAATTGAAGATTATGACGTTAAGCTTTCAGATGAGGCATCGGAGGGCTCGAGAGTTGAGGTCCTAACCGAAGAAGTAAAGAAAATGCAGATAGCCAAAGCCACTGGAGCTCTCGGTGTCAGAGAGTGCTTTAATAAACCCGAAGAACCAACCGAAAATAATAACTAATTAAAAAGCACCAAGGTGCTGCGATTGGTTACGCGCTTTGGCCACCTATTCTGGTGGCCGTCCTTAGTGCTTGAGGGCGGAGTGAAGCTGTTAGGCTTCACTCCGCCGATTGCGAGGCAGTTAGCCCTCATGGCTACGGCCGTACTTGCCGAGCATCTGAGGCTGGAACTCGGCTACGTAGAGGAATAGGCCGACTAAAACCGCGATGATGATTTCGGTGAGGCCCACAACACTGTGGCCGTGGTTGAGCCGGTGTACACCATCGGTAGCTAAGTAAAACAGCCCTATCGCAAACATAATTACAAAACCAGGCATTTCTTGCCCCTTTCGGTTATGGGTGCTTGTCGCGTCCCAGGATGTATTTGAAGATACCAATCACGAACACCAGCACTAGACTGGTTAGGCCCCCCAGCATGAAGTTGGTCTCACGGCTGAATCGCATCAGGCTCCTTTCGGTTGGGGGCGGCGATGGTCGCGACGAAGTGCCACGACGTTATCACCCGAAGAGCGTTTGGGTGTGCTAAGCACCACTGTGTTGCCGACCACATCTACTTGGATGTAGTCGCCGGGTTGCCAGCCTACAAGTTTGCAGACTCGATCACGCAGGGTGAGTCGGTTGCCTGCCTCAAGCCTTATCCTGAATGGTTCCAAGAGATTCTCCTTTCGGGTCAAAACAGCGGGTTTTTTCTATCGCGGAAGTACACTTCTGGAAAGAAATCTTTACAAATTTCCATAAACTCACCTATAAGAGCAATAATTAGCGGTTTGTTATGCACGCTGTTCCTTCCAGGGGAAAGAGCTAAATTTCAGCTCGATGCCAAAATCTCAAAAACTATTTTATAACAAAATTAATACTTTAGCAACAGGGGTAAGAAAATGCTATTATAATGCTTATGCGGACAGTGATTTTGTATCATCCTAACGCCGAATTTGCCGGCATGGCCGAAGATTTTGCGAGGGATTATCATCGAAAATTCTCGGATCGGCCAGAAGTGGAGTTGGTGAGTTTAGAAGTGGTTGAAGGCTCGGAGCTAGCCAAGCTATATGATGTGGTGCGTTATCCGGCGATGTTGGTGATTAGCGAGGACGGCCGGTTGCAAAAATTATGGCAAGACCGGCCATTTCCACTATTGGACGAAGTTATGGCCTATGCCACAACTTGACATAGGGCTAGAAAAAACGATAATTTAACTTAAGGATAAGTAAAAAGGGAAAGCAGGGGGTTTTAAGATACAGCTATGCAAGATAAAGCCGGGTTTAAGCAAACAAAAACAAAAGTACCCGAGGCCCCCAAACAATCGGGATTAAGACATGTTTCGAAGTTTTCACGGGCTCAATTAGCGATTGTTGTTCTAGTTTTTGCGTCAGTCGGCGGCTATGTATTATGGCACAGTTTCGCGGCCGGTACCCCAGTATCAACGTTAGAAGCAGAGCAGATGTTGCTTCCGGCTGGCGGCAGTGTGATTACAGATGCCAGTGCTTCCGGTGGCAAAGCCGTAGATTTATCTAGTAATGGCAGTGCAACAGGTTCAGTCAATTTTGCATCGGCTGTTACCTCTTTAACCATCTTGGCCCGCGGTGCTCAATGCCAAGGTTCACCGCAGATGGTGGTAACGCTCGACGGTAGTAGCCTGATTAATACTTCGATAAGCTCAACCTCTTGGACTGCCTATAGTGCTACAGCCAACTACGCGGCCGGTACTCATAGCCTGTCAGTCAATTTCCCTAATGACTACACCAAAGGGAAGGGTAAAAGGGCTTGTTCCCGAGACTTATTCCTAGATGTTACTAACTTTTATGGTAATGTAACGCCACCACCGCCAGCTCCAACTGTTAGCCTGAGTGCATCACCAACTAGCTTGAATGCTGGGCAATCGTCTACGCTTACCTGGAATTCGACTAACGCTACCAGCTGTGCGGCTTCAGGTGCCTGGAGTGGCACTAATTGGCCAGCGTCTGGTTCACAGTCTACTGGAGCACTGAATCAGACCTCTAGCTATATCTTGAACTGCACAGGTAGCGGCGGCAGTACTAGTGCCACAGCCTCTGTGACGGTCACAGCACCACAAATTCCAGCGGCTCCCACTGTTTACTTTAATCCGCCAAGTCAAAGCTTTAGTGTTGGTTCGACTATCACTATAGATGTCCGAGAGAACAGTGGTTCTGCCACAGTTAACGCTGTCCAGGCCAACTTCTCCTACCCAGCTAACCTGCTGACTTTCGTTAGCGCAGATTCCAGCACAAGTGCTTTTACAACCCAAGCCCAAAGCACTGGTAGTAATGGCCAAGTCAGTCTGGCTCGCGGAGTAATCGGTGGAGTAACCGGTGACCAGCTAATCTCTAAAATAACCTTTACAGTTAATGTGGCTGGTGTTGCTAACCTTTCCTACACTACTGGAACCGCATTAATTGACTCCACTACTAACCAGAACATCATTGGTTCTCTAGCGGCTGATGGTAGCGGTGTTTATACGCTTAAGTAATCCATAACGGTAGAATTCTAACACCATCCCAGAGAAAGCTTTAAACGGTATGTATTTAGGCTATAGACAAGTCTTATAGGAACAAACATTAAGGCCAAGTCGCCAGTTTGAGCGAACTTAAGCTGCTTAGCTACATAAAAAAAGAGCCCGGATATTAAGCGGGCTGCTAGTTTAATTAATCAGTGTTTTCTTTAAGTACCGTAGTTACTAAGTAAGATGGACAGATCGAAGATATTTACTATGCCGTCTTTGTTGATATCAGCCACAGAGTTGGTAGTATTCCAGTTGCTCAGCAAAATTGATAGGTCGGTGATATTAACTAGATTGTCACCGTTTAGGTCACCCGGCTTGGCGGCTACTGTCGCCACGCTAAGAGTTGCGGCCGTAGAAGTGTTGCCAGCGGCATCGGTGGCTACCAAGACGTAGCTATAAGTAGTTGTGCTTGTTAGACCACTGTCACTATAGGTAAGAGTACCGTTGGGTATGGTAGCAATCGGCGTTCCATTACGGCTAAGCTTGTAATTTGTTACTGCTATGTTGTCGGTTGATGCGTTCCAGGCTAAGGCGATAGTTGTTAGACTATTTCCAGTCATTCGCAAGCTAGTTGGGGCCGTTGGCGGGCTGTTATCAACCACCACGCTAACTGCCGAACTGGTAGTTACGTTAGCCGGTGTGGCTCCGTCGTAGGCTTTGACGGTTAGATTATGAGTGGCATTGGTGGCGGTGGTTGTGTTCCAGCTAAAATTGTAAGGACTGCTTGTATTAGTTGAGTTCAAAACTCCGTCTACATAAAGCTCTACTTTATTGACTCCTGTACCACCGGTGTTGTCGGTAGCGGTGGCACTAACAGCAGCCGTGCCACTGACTGTTGTGCCGCCACTCGGTGTCGTAATAGATGTGGTTGGCGGGGTCTGATCGGCCAGGGTTACTGTGGTCAGAGTAGTGGTTCCGATATTATTAAAGGAGTCGTAGGCCTTAGCTTGGATAGTATGGGAACCCAAACTAACTCCGCTGGTACTCCAAGCATAAGTATAAGGACTGGCTGTGAGAGTCGTTTTGAGAATTCCATCTATATAGAGCTCGACTTTGGATACTGAACTAGCTGCGTCGCTGGCTGTAGCGGTGATATTGACTGTGCCGGGAGCCGAAATAGTTGCGTTATTAACTGGAGCTGTAAGCGAGACAGTCGGTGGAGCAGTATCAGTAACGTAACTGCCACCGGCCGTGGCTGCCAATGATCCGAGTATATCTTGGTTGGTAGTTGAGCTGACCAGAGCCGTGCCAGTAGTGAAGGGTACGGTCGCTGTACCACCGGTAGTAGTAGTCTTGAAGTTTAATATTGCTACTAATTGATCACCGGTTACGGCAGGACTGCCACCCGACACACCTAGACCTATATTAATAACACCGGAACCGCCGCTAGTCTGCGCAGTTACTCCGAAAGCCGAGCCAGTTGTGCTAATACTTACAAAAGTTAGCAGGTTGGCGTTATAGCTTAAGTTGGCTTGGACGGCATTAACCGTCGTAGTACCGCTGTTCTCACGGACCTGAACACTGAAGCTACTGCTGGGTCCAAAAGTCTGAGAGGCCGGTGTTAAATAGACAGTAGGTGGTAGGGGTGCTGCGAAACTCCGCCATAATATAAAGCCTCCCACGGCCGCAAAAATAACTCCAAAAATGGCTAAATCCCTGATTTTCCAAGGGGTCTTTGAGGCTAGTTTTGAGCCGGTGTTTTTCTTTTTTAGAAACATTTTGATTAAGCCTTAGCTTATTCCTTGAGCCTGAGTATTAGACTAATGGTTATAAATGTCAAGCCTTTTATAAAAGAGGTTGACTTAAGCGTCTTAGAACGGCCATACTCATATAAGTATATAGATGAGATACCTAACAAAAACTAGCCTATTGTCCGCTACTCTACTAATAACTGTTCTGCCGGTTTTAGCTTGGTTCAAGCCGGTCAATGCTTCAGGCACGGCCACGCTATTTGTAACACCCCCAAGCGGTTCTTTTGCAAAAGGATCTACGTTTGATGTAGCTATTCACGAGGATAGCGGAAGTGACAGTGTTAATGCTGTCCAAGCCAACTTAATCTATTCAGCGGCCCTAGACACAATATCAATCAGTAGTTCGCCAGATTTTTCGATTGTTGCAGAGAACACTGTGGGAGGCGGCTTAATAAAAATTGGCCGCGGCACCACGACTCCCGTTACAGGCGACCACATAGTGGCTACACTTCATATTCATGCCGGTCAGTCTGGAACAGGCAGCCTTAACTTTGATACTGGGTCGGCGGTAGTACGTTCTACTGATAATGGTGCTGAAAGCTTAACTAAAACCGGTGCTAGCTACAGCATAAGTTCCTCTTCCACGATGTCCCTATCGCCAGTGACTAAATCGGTAAGTCAAGGCAGCAGTTTCGAAGTTTTAATTTATGAAGATAGCGGCACAGACCCCGTAAATTCTGTTCAAGCCAATCTAAGCTATTCAAGTACATTAAGTTTTGTGAGCTCAACAGGTAACACAGCAGCTTGGCCAATTGAGGCTCAAAACACTGGTTCGAATGGATTAGTTCAAATCGGTCGCGGCACCACTAACCCCGTTACAGGTAGCCAATTAGTCGCTACCGTTACGTTTAAGGCCGCCAATGCTGGCAGTGCTCAAGTGGCTTTTGCTAGTGGTAGTGCCATTATTAAAGCCAGCGATAATACCCCAGAGCCTTCAACTAACACAGGTGCTTCCTATACGATTACTAGCGTAGCCCCATCTACACCTGGCGGTGGCACAGCTTCGCCTCCAACTTCGACCAAAACCAGTTCGCCGGCTCCAAGTATCCCAAAGAGCTATACCGCCAGCAACCCAAAAGCCAGCATATCAATACCGTCACCAGTTACTACACCCGCAAGCACTGTGGCTCTGGAAATAAGTAATATTAAAGCTACTAATCTTTCAGCAACTTCAGCTACTATTAGCTGGCTAACTTCAGAACCTGCGACGTCCGAAGTAGACTATGGATTGGATACAAATTTTGTTCTAAGCACGTCAGATGCAACCCTAACTACAAATCACAGTTTAACACTCGATCCTAAGGAGTTAGTCGGCCATAAAACATATCAATTCATAGTTAAAAGCGTAGATGCGGCGGGCAACCAAGCATCCAGCCAGGACATGACATTTAGCACCGGCGGTATCCAGATTACAAAAACTCAGAAAGAGGTTGCGGCTGGAGCAGTGGTAGTAGGAGCCGGTGTTTGGGCGACGGCCGCCGGAGCTTTCAAATTTGGTGGTGTAGGTGCCATAGCAGCCCACCGAACCTACAAAGCTCCTAAACCTATCATCGTCGGCGGCGGCACTCCGCCTCCGCAACCACAGCCTATTGTCCAACCACAACTACCAGCCGTTCAAACCCAGGCCCAATCAGCTCAAAAACCGACCCAGCTTAAAGCTGAAGACCCCCAGACTCCAGGTGAAGTCATAGCTCCTAAACAACCTCCGAAATAAAGTGAACTATGCGTAAGTCAGGCTGGCTTTCTTCAAATAACTCCCTCAAACGCTCCACCTTCTCCCACCCCCACCACTCCACCTTCTCTAAACGCAGCTTAGTCATCTTCATCCTTATATTTGCCGCCATAGGCGGCTATATAATCCTAAAGTCCTTCGCTGCTCCTAACCCTAATCTCCCAGGTGATCTTAACAATGACAATAGTGTTAATATCACTGATCTATCTATCCTTCTATCTAACTATGGATCTACTACCACTACCGCTCTATCTACAGCTGATATAAACA
>JBBRSU010000007.1:0-40384 GCA_038245195.1 Saccharimonadales bacterium (SeqCode)
ATAGTTAGATAGAAGGATAGATAGATCAGTGATATTAACACTATTGTCATTGTTAAGATCACCTGGGAGATTAGGGTTAGGAGCAGCGAAGGACTTTATTAGGATAATACCTATTAGACCAAAGGCTAGGATGAAGACTAGCAACTGCATTTTTGAGAATTGGTTACGCTTATAGCCAGCTTTGTTGGGTTTGAGATTGGCTAGATATGACCAACTATTGGACTTCATTTGTTTTTAACTTTTAATCCCGATTGTTAACTTAAGCTTTATTATTACTTATCTGTTGGGAATGTCAACGACCATCATAGTTTTTTTATCTATTGGTCTTGTGTTGAGATTTTTTATCAAGACCAATAATTACTAATTGGCTCCAGGTGTAGCCCCTGGCTGCACGCCGTAACCAGTGCAGGCACTGCCAGCTGCCAGACTAAAGTCTTTAGCTGAACGATTATTATATTGCGGGTTAGCAAATTTATTGTTGGTTAGTGTGGCACCTGTAAATCCGGGCTGAATACTACTGTTTTGAGCGTAAGTGCCAGTAGCCGTAGTCCATGAACAGTTGTTGTGAATGTTGTTATTGGGATTAGATGGAGCCCCGGCTGGCCAATAGTATTCAATGTTGTAACGGATATTCGAGTTTGAAAAGATATTGTATGAAATATCGTCGTTAACTGCCGATACATTGCTATCACCAATTATCATGCCCTCGCCATTGCTATCGGATACATTGTACTTAACGGTGGCATTGTGATCCATTCTTAGCTGGATACCCCGGTCAACATTATCGTATATGTAGTTGTTGGTAATCGTAGTGTAGTAACCAATATCATAGATGCCGTGGGCTCGGTTAGTAGATGGCAAGGGCCCGCAATTATGAATCCGGTTGTGGTCAATTAGGGTATAGTGTGCCGTGCCGTAAGTCGGATCGTCGATAGCATTAACACAAATTGAGGTATTTTCGTCGGTTATGTCGTTATGAATCAAGCTCATATGATCCGAAGAAATTGTCGGACTAGGGTTCCCGCTGGAACTTATGCCATCGAGTTTCAGCCAACTTAGAGTTAAGTAATTGGCCCCAGGATGCGTAACAATCCGACCTTTAATGGTGGCTGGGCTGGCGTGATTCTGGCTAGTGATGGTTATTGGTGCACTTGCTGTGCCAATTGAGTTACGAAAATCAATATCGCCGGTGTATGTAGTACTGGCAGGTAGGCAGATGGTATCCCCCGCATGCGCAGCGTTATATGCATTAATTATGCTAGATGTGGCCGTTAGGGTTGTAGTACAGGTAGTGGGCGAGGTGGTGGTGCCAACGGTTATAGTTACGCTGGCTGAAGTGCTTCCACCGCCGCCAGTACAAGTCAGAGTGAATGTACCAGTTTGGCCTAGCCCACCGGTGCTAATCGAGCCGCTGGTGGCTCTGGAACCGGTCCATGCACCGCCTGCTAAACAACTAGTTGCATTAGTACTAGTCCAAGTTAGAGTACTAGCACTTCCGGATGAAACGCTTGTGGGTGAGGCACTCAAACTTATAGTTGGTGCCGATCCGGCCGCGGTATTAGATACCGTTAAGTTATGGAGGGCACTAATTGTTGCCTTATTCTGTAGGTAGCCAGCCGGGCTTATGGTTGTGTTGCCTTGGTTGTCATAAATGGCTACTTCTTGGAAGGTATGCTTTCCATTTGTTAGCAAAGTAGTATCTAGTACTCCATTGGGGTCACCTTTGTATTGGTAGGGGCCGTAGTATTCAATGTGCGAGTCTTTGACTCCGTCTATATAAAAGTCAACCTCATAGGGCTGTGGTGTAACTGTCGCTGTCCAAGCTAATTTACCAGAAATTGTAGAGTTGTCGGCCAGACTTGAAGTAATTGCATATGGCGTGCCCACCGATGCCGCAAAAGAGCGATAGATAATAAAGCCGCCAATTGCGGCAAACACGAGTCCAAACATTATTAGCTGGTTGCGCGAAAATGATACTTTCTTAAATGGCGAACTACTCACTGTAGCTTGTGGCGTTGTTTCTGGTGTCACTTTAGGTTTCCTATTTTTAGTTTGGTGTGGCATCTCTAGCCCTTAATCTTAAGCTTTATTATTGCTTTTCTGGTGGGAATGTCAATAAAGGCTTGCAGACTTCGAATGATTTTTTTTGCTTAGGTATTGGCCTATATGAACACATTTTCAGATATACCCGGGTGCAAAATGTCACTGCATTCCTCACTAGACACGAGCAGTATGGAGGTGTGGTCAACAATCTACCGAAAGGAGGATTTTTTCGGCCACAACCGCCATTGTTCATTCATCGGATTCAAAGGAGAACCATGACTTCGCAGGACAAGCAGGTCACCATCCGCACGACGTCCGACGAGAACGTCCGGGAGTACCATCTCGGCGACAAGATCACCGACATGCCGTATGCGGAGTTCTTCCAGCCGCTGTACGGTGCCGAGCAGGAGATTGAGGAGCTCGGCCCGAAGGGCAAGAAGTTCGCCGACCAGCTCATGGACGCACGCCACTCAGAGACGATCTCCAGGATCACTCTGCGGCCCTTGTCGGTCCGCGTCTACAAGCTGCCGAACAGCAGCTGGACCAAGGTGGAAGCCAACATCGTGTTCCCGGCGCTGAGAAGCGCCTTCAGCACAGACTTCCAGCCCATCCAGTACGGGACCGCCAAGTACCGCGAGCTCGTGCTCGCCTAACGAAGAGCTGAACGATGGCTACGGCCCAGGGAGACCAAAATCTCCCTGGGCATTTTCCTTATTTTAAGGCCAATGACTGTTCGGTTAAGCGTTGTAGTTTATGCTTGTGCAAATTTATGGTGATATACTTTAAATACTTAATTGGAGGGAACATATGTATACATATGACGTACGTTCGGGTATTAAAAAAATAAGAACCAAAACAGTACTAGCTGTATCTGGTGCAACCCTAGGTTTCGCTGGCCTAGTCCTGGCAGTAGCATTACCATTAGGTGCAAAAGCAGCGGGAACACAAGTAGTTGTTACACCGACTAATACGCAAGGATGGGCTTCGACAGATGTACGTGGCGGTGGAACCGTTTCTTACGCCGTGGATCCTCCGTCGCCAGGAAATCCAAAAGCAGGAGCATTACAATTAACAACCACGCTAAGTGCAGTTGATAAGGTAGATTATATGCACGCAGCGAATACACTGCTTTCCTCAATAACAGAACTTAGCTATTATACAAAGCAAAATTCTGCACCCTTTCCAGGCGCCGACGCTTCATACCAGTTACCAGTTTTTCTAGATGGAACTTCTGCGGGATTTACTACTTTTGTATATGAACCCTACGAGAATGGAACCGTAGTCCCTGGAGACTGGCAACAATGGCCTGTGTCCACTGGGCAATTTTGGTCTAGCCGAGACTACACAGATCCAAGCAACCCATCCTGTACTGTTACCGCAGGACACGGTGGAGCTCCATTCTATACATTAGCTGCATTAAAAACTGCGTGCCCTAATGCTGTTGCAGTAGGATTTGGAGTAAACATAGGCTCAAATAATCCTAGCTATAACGTAGAGACTGACTTAGTTAACTTCAATGGCACAACATATAATTTTGAACCTTATGCCGTAGCTTCAGATAAGGATAGCTGTAAAAAAGATGGCTGGATGAATACTACAGACCAAAATGGCAATGGATTCAGAAACCAAGGCCAATGCGTTAGCTGGACTAACGGCCGCGGTCGATAAAACTAAAATAAACTAGCTCTTAAAACCAGCGCTGAAAAACACAGTGCTGGTTTTTTATTTGTATGAAATATCACTGCCAAACATCACACTAACACCTATGGTAGGTATGTAATTAAGGAGGTTTTTATGAGTTACAAATTAGGTCAAAGAGTCCAGCGAAGCCCCGGTTATCCTAAAAAATACATAATCGGTGCCCAGGTTTAAACTAGCGAATTAGGTCCGGGCATAAGAAGCCAGCTTAGATTAGATGTTGTTGAATAACAGGCGTACTTGGTCGCGAGAGCTGTCTGACGAACAAATAAGCTGATAGCTTATTTGTGAGGAGTTCTCGAGCGAGCCTGTTTTCAACCAACAACTAGTCAAGCTGGCGACGGGCCCGGTGGCTTTTGCCTACTTTTGGCCATCCAAAAGTTGGTATACCCCGCCTGGAACAGCCGGTTAAATTAATTTATTTAAGACTTTCTAGAAAGTGGACATATCGGAGTCTAGCTGGCTAGAATCCGAGTTATTGGCGGTACCCGGGTCATTCTGATCTAGCATTGTTGAGGCTTTGTCTAGGTCGCTTGTAGAGCTAATGGCTGGGGCTGTCGAAACAGTGCTGGCATCTGTACTGATTGGCTTTGCTGATGTTTGGCTGGAAGTTTCGCCAGCCGTAGACGATTTGGTGGTACTGCGATTCTTAACAGCGTAGCCGGCCAAACCGACGATTGCCACTACAACCAACACCAAAACTAGTTCAAAAACCGAAAAGCCCGATTGATTATTGCGTAATTTCATTACTGGCTCCCCCCACTTGTGGTTTTATCGGTAGAAGTTGTCTTATTTTCGGTTGAGCTAGTGGTACCCTGCACCGACTTAACGCCTACAATTAGGTTTTTAACGCTAGTGCGATATTCCTTTAGGGCACTAATCTCTAACTTTAAATCGGCCTTAAACAGCTCGCCTGCACCCTTAGGGTCGGTGCCATCGCATTTGAAAGTAACGCTATCGCCTTTAACTTTATCTACAGCGGCTTGGGCCAACACTTTCTTAGCATCCACGGCGGCCACTAGGGCGTCGTAATTGCTGAGGGTTTTGCCCTTGGTGGTATAGAACGTCTCGGTCCGGGTAGCGATGGTGCTAAACAAATCTATATGTTTTTGTCCCCGTTCGGCAATCCGTTTCATGATATTATCGATTGCTTTTTCACGGTTCTGACAAACTTTTAGTTTAGTTTCAGCTAACCTGGTTTCGGCAGCGGCGACTTTATCGCTGGCCACAGTTGTTTGGTTGCTGTCATGAGATTTTGCCACCTCTACCGCTAGGGCCGGCACGCCACTCAGCGTCATAGCTACTACAGCAAAGGCTACAGTTCCTAACTTATTGATATGCATATTTTTCCTTGAGTATTTTATTTAATGTTACAGCTAAAGTTTATTCCCCTAAAAAATCAATGTCAAACCCTATCAAAACTGTCCGCTTTGGCCTATTTGGGTATATAATTCAAATTATAAATAAGGGGGTCTAAAAAGATGCACGCAAGTATATCAATTTGGGGAGTTATTCTGGGCGGATTATCAGCCATGGTAGTAGGTGCGCTGTGGTACAGCCCAGTATTGTTTGGAAAACCCTGGGCCAAAGCCATGGGCACAACCGAGAAGGAAATGGCCAAAGCCCGAGCTAGGCTTATGCCAATTCTAATCGCCGTATCCCTGCTTACTGCCCTTGTGATGTCACTGTTCGTTGTATATTTCCAGAATTTCACCCGTGACAGTTGGCTAATGTCCGGTTTTGACACCGCTGTTTTAGCCTGGTTTGGTTTTGCTGGTACAGCCTTAGTGGCCCACGGGGCTTGGGACCCACGGCCCAAGGATTTGCTATATATAAACCTTGGTAACCGCCTAGTGACTCTACTAGTTATGGGCCTAATCATCAGTGCTTTTCTTAACTAAATTTTTGTAATTTTTTTATAAAAAAGCCGGCTTAATCACCCGCTTTTTCTTTAAAAAACCCACTTACATCAACACATTATTGCAAAATATTTATATTTATATTACAATTTAAAGATGATTTGGGCCCTAAAGTAGTCCAGTTCATTTTTTGTCCTTTGATAACCTGGTGAACTCAAAAACGGGTCGCCTTCAACCAGAAAGGGGAATCCCTTGAAACGGATTTCATTGCTTTTGGCCATTTTGGCCGTGCTCGTCCTTGGTGGTACTTCAGCCTTGGCCGCCAGCAGCAGTTCGCCTTGGCATGTGGGTTACTACACGCCGGGCGGTTCGATGTCCAATACTCAAGCCGGAACAAGCGGTGGCGGTTTGGCCAGCCTGAACTTCACCAGCCAGCCGAACACGGCCCTGCTGGTGACCAGCCAGAAGGCCAAGAACAGCAGTTTGCTAGGCAACATGGCCGGCAAGACAATCACCGCGACCTTCACGGTCAACGGCACCGATGCCTTCACCTACTACGGCCAGCCCGATGCCTGCAATACGCCGGCTAGTGCTCGGTTGTATTTCGAGACCAGCAACGGCGGCGGCTTTGACTACACCCACTACTGGTGGTCAAACCCGGCCTCGGCTGTCCTGGCCAACGGCACACTGAGTGTCAGCGCAACCGTCGATCCGGCCAGTTGGTCTGATTGGAACGGCCAGTCCGGCACAAGCGTGCCGGCAGGCTTTGCGGCCGCGGCCTCGAACGTCACCACCATCGGCTTGTCGTTTGGTGGCGGTTGTTTCTTCGAGAACGGCGTTGGTACCGCGAACGGCATGGGGGGCTTGGTCCTCGATTCGTACACCGCCAACTAAGCGGGATTCATCGGTGCTAAGGACGCGCTTGCAAGTTCGGCGGATTCCTCCGCTTTGAACGCAAGCCCAGGACCGGGGCAGCTATACGCTGCCCCGGTCCTAAATAACTTTTTATACATTTTAAGTAGCGTTATTATATTAGACTGACTTTACTTAACAGAAAATCGGTTTTTTGCTTTTAACAGGGGTATTTGCTACAATTTGACCTGTCACTCCCTTCGCTCGTAGCCAAGGGAAAAGACTAGCCCAGCTTGCCCGTTTAGGGTCGGCTTTGCCAACTCGGCGTGCAGGAAAACCGTAGGCTGTTCTTAAATAAGCGGGTCTAGCTCAGTTGTTTAGAGCGCGTCCTTGCCAAGGACGAGGCCAGGGGTTAGAGTCCCCTGACCCGCACCAAATATTTGAATTATGAGCCGAAAGGCTCTTTTTCTTTGCCTCAACAATGGTTCTAAAGGGGTCGTTTAGCACGTAATACAACTTTTTGTCTGTTAGTTCAATGTTTGAAAGTACATATTCCAGAAGCTTCTGTCTTAGCCCATCATCGCTCTCTTTGAAAAGCTGTTCTGCTCGTTGAGCCAAATCTAACAGATAAGAGGCGGTCACTTGGAACGTCTTATTGTCACTTGTTAGCAACTTGAGGCGGTCATTCAATTCTTGTTGCCGCTTTTCTAGCTCAGTTGCAATATCGTCGTGGAACTGTTGAGTAATCCCCCACAGCCCGAATACCTCAACCAGACGTTTTAGCTTATAATCAGTTACAGCTGTTATTGCAGATGTTTGAAATGCGTCAACGATACTGTAAGTAAAGCGTATACTTTTAGCAAGTGTTAGAAAAATATTATAGTGAGCTATTAAAAGCCGTGGCTGGTTTAACTGGCTTATTTATCATTATGTGGTTAGCTGGCGGTAATTTTTCTTATAAAGATATTCGGTGGATTACTGGTCTATATGTTCTTAGTACCATCTTGCTGTTTTATGAACATATAGTCAAAAAACGCTAATTGTCTTGGTAGCTCCGGCAGGAGTCGAACCTGCACCTCGGGCATAGAAGGCCTACAGTCTATCCATTTAACCTACGGAGCCATAGCTAACAAAAGCTAGGTCTGAGTCTGCGTAGGTGTGTAATCATGACAATATTATATAGCAAATTAGCGCAGGAAGTATTTCTTGAACCAGCGTCTGTAGTATTTAAAGGTTATTAAATCATCTCCCATTAGAAACCAATACCAGTCATCTAAGTACTTTTTGTGTTTCTTCATTTGCCTTTATTGTACGGTTAATTCACTTTCTTGTTAAGGCAATTTGCAAGGAGTTATTGATGTACGTTTCTGTATCCTTTTTGATCATAGTAGTAGAAGCCTTTTGCGAAACAAGGCTATATGTTGCTACCGAAAGATGCTATAATAAAGGCACGTTCCAAGTAGATTTGCCCCGTTACAGCGGGGCTTTTTAAATTGTTCGAAAGCTCTTAAGTAAATCAGGAGTTTTCTTTATTTCTTAACTACTTTTAATCGTTTTACTACTTTTAAATCGTTATGGTTTAAATGGTAATAAACACTGTTTCGGGATATTCCGGCTTTTTTAGCCGCTTCAGGTAAATCACTACTTTTTTCTATTATTTTTTTTAGTTCCAGCATATTCACGTCCGTCATTATATATTCTCCTATTACACGTTGTCAAAGTTATGGTTGTGGGAGTCACTAAATTGGAAGGCAATTAGCGAAAACACACAGTCTCAGTCTCAGTCTCAGTCTCAGTCTCAGTCTCAACTTCCTAATAGACTATCGGATAGGTTAAACACCTCGGCCAAATACTTTATTTTATAATCATTAATAGCAGCTAGTGCTGATGTTTGAAATGCGTCAACTATGCTGCACCATCACATTTACAGACTATAAAGCTTTGATTATTAAGTAATCTTTCAGGCTCTTTATTGAATTACAATTATGATCGCATTCTGTCGCCTATTTTGGCACTCTATAACTGCTACAATTACTACATGAGTAGAGTAATTTGCGGTGTAACCGTATCTTTGGATAATTTTATTGCCGGCGACAATATGACGCTAGAAAAACCTATGGGCGACATCCCCAAAAACATATTGCATCGCTGGATGTTTGAAGAGCCAGAGGCTCACAAGGCAGAAATTAAATCTCTTACCTCTGCCGGAGCTTACATTATGGGTAGGAATATGTTTGGTCCGAAAAATCTTCAACAAGTCCCTGAGTGGAAAGGCTGGTGGGGTGATAATCCCCCATATCACGGACCTGTATTTGTGCTCTCGCACACAAAACGTGAGCCTATAACTATGCAGGGAGGCACAACTTTTAGGTTCGTTACCACCGGTATTCAAGATGCTTTTGACATGGCTAAAACTGCGGCCGGCGAAAAAGATATAGCCATAGCGGGCGGAGCTAATGTTATTAATCAATATTTAATAGCAGGTCTAATAGACGAACTTTGGCTGCACATTGCACCAGTAATTCTTGGTAAAGGTCAGCGTCTGTTTGTTGATATGCCAGATTTGCACCTAAAACCTAAGGAGTGTAGGACTACCGAGCTTGTGACGCATATTAGATATCAAATCAGTAAAAAGCCTTTACTTAAGAGCACTGGGAGACAATAAATTTATGGGCAAATTAATATATCTTATAACTACATCACTAGACGGCTACGTTGCCGATAAAGATGGTAATTTTGGCTGGGCTATGCCAACCGAAGAAGTGCATACTTTCATAAACGAAACTTTAAGTAATGTTGGGACGATCCTAATGGGGCGCAAGCTGTACGAGACTATGAAAGTATGGGATGACATTCCAACAGAAGGCACTAGCGGGCATTATATGGACGGACCAAGCCAATCGATGAATGACTACTCTAAAATTTGGCGTGCTGCTAGTAAGATTGTCTATTCCAAGACTATGACTGAACTAAAAATAGCTAACGCAAGACTAGAGCGGGCTTTTGGCCCAAGCACAATCCAAAAAATGGTTTCCCAGTCTAATAAAGATTTTGACATTGGTGGTCCGCACCTAGCTGGCCAAGCAATAATAGCCAATATCGTTGATGAGTATCGCCAGATCATTGCCCCCATAATGATAGGAAGCGGCAATTATTGGTTACCCAAAGGCGTTAATCTCAAACTCAAATTGGTAAATATGCGACAGTTTGAAAACGGCTCTGTACATCTTCAGTATAGTAAAGTTTAGCCCCCCAACTCTCATCTACCTAGCAAGTACTCCTGATAAGGTGTTTCTAATATCTTCTTCCAACTAGCTATCTCATCCCTGATTTGTGGTAACTATTACATACTTGCTGCACCAAAACTGACTAAGAAAGGCTCGAAAGAGTCTTTTGTTATACTCGACTAATGCTCCTTAAATCGCCTGCAAATCCTATTGTTTGTGCAGTTCCCTCGTTATGGTGGGCAAATAGGAAGGTATATAATGCAGCAGCATTTATCAAAGATGATGCCTACAGGCTTGTTTTCCGTGCGATTGGAGAAGATTATATTTCACGGTTAGGAATGGCGAGTAGTTCTGATGGTGTGCATTTTAACATCCAAGAATTACCAGTATTTAAACCCGTTACTAAGTTTGAAACTTATGGTTGCGAAGACCCTAGAATTACACTTATCGATGATACCTACTGGATGACATATACTGCTTATGATGGGCTGACAGCCAGGGTAGCTTTAACTTCTACTAGAGATTTTATTTCTTGGTCAGAAAGGCACATTCTATTCCCCAACTGGAAAGAAGGTAGGTGGGTGAATCCCAAGCAAACTGTTTGGAATAAAGCAGCAGCAATCTTTCCAGAGAAAATTAGTGGCAAGTATAGGCTCTTTTTTGGAGACGATAGTATTTGGGAGGCAGAGTCTAGTGACCTAATCCATTGGACGGCCGTAAAACAACCTGTGCTCAGTCCACGAGATGGATACTTCGATTCCTCTTATATCGAGATGGGACCGCCACCCATAAGGGTAGATAGAGGTTGGCTTATTATTTATCACGGTATAAGTGGACGTAATGATTCAAGAGTTTATCGGCTCGGTGCAGCGATTATGGACTATCATAACCCAAGAATAACCTTATGGAGGAGTGACTTACCTATTTTGGAGCCGTCGGAACTATTCGAGAAAGTCGGCAAGATTGACATCATAAAAGGTGGTATGGCAAAACTGAGAAGACTTGACGACAACGACCTGCAGGTAATGAGTCAAAAAGGTAAATTGCCTCAGGCGGTTTTTTGCTGCGGTGCCATAAAAGAGGGCGACAATATTAAAGTCTATTATTCGGGGTCTGATACGGTTATGTGCTTAGCTAGTGGATCTGTAAAAGGAATCACAAATACCATTAAGAATAGCTAAGGCTACCTTAGATCAATAGCAGGCGAGTCGATGCCTCTCGTCCATGTAACTCCCAGCTCTCACTATCTAGTAAATATTCTTGATACGGCACCTCTAATTTTGTTAAGCCTGCCATAGGAGGTAAGCTTATTTGCTAATATGAGCTCATGCCTAATGCCTTTATCCCTATGCTTGCTGCTTTTGCCTGTGCTCTCTGTAATGGTACGGCAGCCGTACTCCAGAAGATAAGTGCCGATAAAGAGAAAAGTGTGACGTCACTGGACGCTCGATTATTATGGCGGCTTTTTCAGAATGCACCATATGTCAGCGGCATTGGACTGGATGTTCTCGGGTGGATGTTAACCCTATACGCTGTACATTACCTACCGTTATTTTTAGTAGAAGCAATTATCGCAACTAATATTGTGGTTACGGCTTTTATTGAGCGATTGTTTAGGCATCAACAAATAAGTCGTCGGTCCTATTTCGCAATTATAACTATCGTAGTGGGGCTTATCTTAGTGGCGATTGCCTCGTCGGCCGGAAGATCGGAGCCAATAAGCAGCGTGGTGAGGTGGCTGATAATTTTTTCACCTGTTCCGCTAGGCATTGCTGGTTATATCTTAGCTCGACTTAAAAGTTATCAATCTACAGTCGTTTTAGCCGTGCTTGGCGGTCTAGCATTTGGAGGTACTTCAGTAATAGGTAGAATTTTCAGTTTTTCACAACCACTATCGCACACTATCTATAGTCCGCTAATTTACTCTCTGTTAGCTAGCGGGGTATTAGGCATCCTGCTTTTTTCGACTGCTCTGCAACGTGCACAAGCAACAGTGATGAATGCTAGCATGACTGCTAGCCAAACTTTAATCCCAGCAGTGGTTGGTATTGCATTCTTAGGAGATGTTGCTCGCAGTGGTCTCTGGTATCTAGTGGTTCTTGGTAGCTCTCTGACACTTGGGGGTGTAACAATGTTAGCTTTCTCTAGTCGTATTAGTAAAGTTCAGGTGAGAGCTTAAGCCCAGTATCCCAGTAAAGTATATAAGGGATGCTCGTTTCGGTGTTGCTAAGCATCAAACAGATTGCCGGATAACTTGAATACTTCCACATGGTACTTTAGTTTATTGTAATTTTGTGCATTGGTAGCGAATGTTTACCATGCATACACGTGCTGCACCAGAAGATCATTTTTGGGCAATTCAGTGTATTTCTATATCTTTAGGGTTGGTATATTCTAAACAGGCGTATAATGGAATGAGCATATAAAGTAACAGTAAGTTTAAGGGAGATAGTCATGGTTACAGGATATTGTGTTAAATGTAAGGAAAAGGGCGTTGACTTATCAGCACCTGCAATTCACCAAACTGCAAAAGGTGGTTTTATGGCCAAAGGCAAGCACGAGAAATGCGGAACAACTGTTTGTGCGATGATGTCTAAAGATAATGCTGAAAAAGCAGTAGAAGACGGCGCAACAAAAGCTTACTAAAGCACTCGTTGCTCGCTACACCACATCTAATCCTGGTACTATGCCAGGATTTTTTGTCAAAAATAAGCTTTGAATCTAAACAAATGTACCGGCTGTTGGTGTTACCGGAGGTGTAGTTATTGGCGGTTCGGTCGGTGGCCGTGAGGGCTGGCTAGCACTTTGAGCTTGTGGAGTAATATTTATTTCAGTACTGCCTTTAGCCTTGCTAACTCGATCTCCGATTTTTATGATTTCGTATTTACCTTCGGATATCTTGTAATTAATGTCTTTGCCCGCGTCCGTCTTAACCTTAATACGATATGTATGAGTAACGCCTCCTGAGTTGCCAAGCATTATTCCGGGACTATTCATATTATTATTTTGCACCTGGCTTTCGATAATGTCTTTATCTATCACCACGCCTTCAAAGACAATTTCCCGGCGCCGGATATATAGCCCCACAAATAGTGCCCCGGCAGCCAAAAAGATTACAGCAATAATAATTAAGGTTTTTGGGTTGTTGGTGGTATACGTCGGACTACTGGTGCTCACCCCAAAATTATACATTAAGATTATGTAAATACACCAAATGCTACCCTTCAAGGGCGTTATTATAAACAAGCACCAAAACTAAGACCAGCCGATAGACTCCTCTGAACTGCATCAGGAGAAAACCTCCCCTTACGGGGAGGCTGTGAAGTGATTTGGGTTAGCGACGTTGTGAGGTGACTAAATTGTTAGCGACGACGATTCTTGGTTGTAGCCGGCATTGCCCAACGGGCACTACTCGAGGCCACAGCTGCTGTTATCCCTACCAGCACCAGTGTACCGCCGCACATCAGTAAAAAAATCCCGAGTGCGATGGGTGAGCTCCAGTCCCAACTCATTTGCTTCCTCTCTACCCACCGCTTAAAGTTTGTGCTTAAACAATACCGTTATTGGTTAGATTCTGCAAGACTGTTAATTAAAATGACCCTTAAAGGGTCATTTTTCTGGTGGGCAAGGAGGGACTTGAACCCTCAAGCCTTTTGGGCACAGCATTTTAAGTGCTGCGCGTATACCAATTCCGCCACTCGCCCAGGCAATGGAGGCGCGAACGAGATTCGCACTCGTGTTTAGGGTTTTGCAGACCCTCGCCTAACTCCTCGGCCATCGCGCCACTACATCTAGTATATATTACTATAGTCACCCCATGGTAGCAGATAGCCACTAGTTGGTGGTTTGACGTTTTTGGCGGACCATCCAGTTTTGGACATTGTAAAACCTATCGGCTCCGGAATTGGCCGATTTACGCTCGAAGTTAAACACCGGCCCTCGGCTAATATACAGGTAGTTAGGTTGATATAACGGCATAGCCGGTAAGTCCTTACTCCATTGGGTTAGAAAGGCTTTATATTTAACACTTCGGATGGCTGGATCGGCCCGGGTCCGGGCAGACTCCACAGCTTGATCGGCCGCGGTTGATTTATACTCGCTCAAGTTCAGATGGCCTTGTGAAGTTATGGCTGCCTGTGAGCTGTCCCAGTAAGCATAAACATCTGGGTCAACACCGATTGCTATGCCATACAAAAGCACATCGTAGTCGTGGTTAGCAATTATCGAGCCCTGTAGCTCATCTCGGCTAGAATAAACGACTTGAATTTTGGCACCAACCGGCTTCCAGCTTTCCTGCAGAAATTGAGCGACTTTAGTGTAGTTTGGTGTGTCCTGAGCACTGAGTGTGAATATTAAACTATGCCCATTTTTAACGCGTACTCCATCAACTCCCCGGACCCAGCCAGCATCATCCAAGGTTTGATTAGCCCCCTCCGGCTGATAAATCGGCTCAGAAAGGCTGGCGTCATATCCCAGCTGGCCTTTCAATAACGGACTATCAACCAGACGGACTGTTTCGTCAAATATAGATGTTAGTTTCGAGCGGTCCGTAGCTTGAATCAGAGCCTTGCGCACCGCCGGGTCATCAAATGGTCTCCGTGAATTATTAAAGAAACTCATAACGCCGGTTGTTAGTGGCGTGGTGTAGACCTCCAGGCCTTTATCTTTGCGTAGTTCGGCTGGCACATTTTCTAGGCCACTCATGGCACTGATTTGTTTAGTTTTAAAAGCTTGGACTAGGTGCTGGTCGTCACTAAAAGTCAGCAAATTAATGCCATCGAGTTTGGGTTTACCACCAACGTAGTTTTTATAGGCGGCCAGACTAATCCGCTGTTGTTTTTCGGCCGGTACAGTCCCACTAACCTCTATAAACTCCCATTCAAATGGGCCTGTACCCACCGGCTTAATGTTAAATGGTGAACTGCGTAGTTGTTGGGCCGGAATATTTTTTAGCAAATGTTCCGGTACAATTCCATTAGTAAGCGAGTATGGAAAGGCACTTAGGGCATTGGGTAAATCAAAGTTAACTGTGTAATCATCTAGCTTGCTGACATTTATGCTTTGCCAGCTGGAGTAAAGTGGCGACTGGGCTTCAATGTTTTGAATGGTTTTATAAGTAAATACTACGTCGGCAGCCGTAAACGGGTGACCATCGTGCCACTTTAAATTATGTTTTAAGTGAATCGTATATCTGTTTAGTGTCTCGTTTAACTTATAGTCTTGGGCTAAATCACCAACTAGCTGGTTTTTATTGTCGTATTTGAATAAGCCTGAAAAAACCAACCGACTGACCGCCGTATCGGCTGCTCCGGTGGCATACAGTGGATTGGAATTGGTGAAGTTGCCAATTAAACCTTCGGTATAAAGACCGCCGGGCACCGGCCGAAGAGATTGATAATATTGCGATAAGCTTCTAGCTTGAATTATGCCGCTAAATATCAGCAAGACCAGTAAGCTGACCCACAGTGCAACAAACCGTCTAACTGAGATTAATCGGTCGAATCGCCGGATTAGCAACCGTTCAATTTTCTGGTCAGCTTGTTGGCCAAAGATTAGGGCGTTTTTTTGTCGTTTGCGAAGCTTCCGCCGAAATCGCCGTTTAGTTCCGTCTTTTATCCCAACCATTAGCTAGCGGTATTAGCCCTATTTAGCAACTATGCCCATTATGATACTGGCAGCAAATATAAACACTAGGATAATAGTTAGCTGGTGCAGGCTTTTATCTGAACCACGACGCACTGTATTAACCTCACCGCCACCGCCTAAGCCCGCCCCTAAACTAGCTCCGCGGGTTTGAATCAGGATTAAAATTGTTAGTAGTACCACGCTGACAATCGTTATGTAGCTCCAAATAGTCATAAATTCCTCCTTTAAACGTCCTCTAAAACTTTACTTACTAAAAAGTTTACTAAACCAATAATTAGACCGGCAATAATGGCAACCCCTAGGCTACTAACAAATAGGGGGTGATATAGCCAGTGAGCCAATAGCACCAAAAAGCCGTTTAAGACTAACATGAATAGTCCTAAGCTTAGGATAATGGCTGGAAACGATAAGATTACCAGGATTGGTTTGATGGCCATATTAACAATTGCTAGAAAAAAACCAGCCCCCAAGACTGTGGTCCATGAATGGCCCACACTTAATCGAGTTGGGCCAAGTAAGCCAGAAGCTATCCACAAGCCCAATGAGGATACTACCCAACGTGCCAAAAACTTGGTTGCAAAATGCTGAAGCATATCTACTATTGTAACTTAAAGCGACGGTGAAATCACCGAAGTTTAGCAAAATAGCTACTGAATAACTTGCCCTTGGTCGGGCCCAGTAAAGCTTGTAAATCGGTTTCGTTGGCCGACATAGCGGCTTTGGCAGAACCAAAATGACGAATTAATTTTTTACGAGTTAGTGGTCCAAGCCCGGGGACTTCATCAAGTAAGCTGGTAGTTTGGCGGCGGCGTTTTAGAGTGCTGTGGTAACTGACAGCAAACCGATGCGACTCATCCCGAATTCTCTGAAGTAGTTTTACGGCGTGTGAATTCTCAGGCAGTTTGATATTTATAAAATCGTCTGACTCATTTACATAAGCTCCAAGTTTTTTGGCACTTTTTACCATCTCCGAAGATGATCTTTGGAAATGAAGGCTGGAAGATTTTTTTATGATGATTTCTTCTTGGCGTTTGGCTAGCCCAATCATCGGTACCTGTTTGCCATGTTCATCGCGGGCCGAAAGCGCTGCGTTTAGCTGTCCCCTGCCCCCATCAATTAAGATTAGGTCGGCTAAGCCCCATTTTTTTACATTTTCATCTCTTAAACGTCGACGAATTGTTTCGTTCATATGCCCAAAATCGTCATTGCCCAATAATCTCATCTTAAATTTTCTATAGTTGGTTTTATCTGGTAAGCCGTTTGTAAAGACCACCATACTGGCTACTGTGTCTGTGCCTTGCATATGACTAATGTCCACCCCCTCTATGCGTCTTGGTGGTTTATCCAAACCAAGGAGTTCGGCGAGCTCGACCAAGCCCAAATCCTTGGAAGCATCTTGCAATTCACGGTCCGAAAACAAGATTTGACGACTTAGGGCTTGCAAACTCTGCAACTGATTGCGATAAGCGGCCGCAGACTCGAACTGCTTGGCATTAGCAGCTTTTTTCATTTCACGCTCAATGTTGCGTACTAAACCCAAGCGGTCACCACGCAAGTACTGCATCAATTTTCGAAGATTAGCCCGGTAGTCAACTAAACTAGTTCGGCCTTCCTCTAAACCCGGGTCTAAGCCCAGCTGATAGTATAGATTGGCCCGTTTTTGACCGCTGGGCCGGCTGATAGCGTAGGGAAAAGCTCGGCGCAGATAGCGCAAAGCTTTCTTAACCGCCAAGCCATTAATATAAGGCCCGAAGTACTCGGCGCCATCATCCAGTGGCCGGCGAACCAGGCCCACGGTTGGGTAATCACTTTTATAGTTAATTCTGACATACTGCAAACTTTTATCATCACGCAGCATGATGTTAAACCGAGGTTGATATCGACGAACTAGCTCGGCTTCTAGAAACAGAGCGTCGGCTTCGGTCTCTACTTCGGTCCAATCGATATCGGCTATTTCGGCAACTAAGGCGTCGGTTTTGGGATCAAAGGCTCGGCTTTTTTGAAAATATTGCCGCACCCGATTGCGTAAATTGGCGGCTTTGCCAATATATATAATTTTGCCTTTAGCCGACTTATGGAAGTAAACACCCGGTGTTGTTGGGAGTGTTTGCAATTTATTCTGTAACTTATCCATTGCATATAACAGCCTAGCAAATCCTAAGGTGTTTGTCAGATGGCTGGCGGTATGATAATATTTTAAAACTAATTAACAGGGAGAAAGGAGCAAAAAATGACAAAACTAAACTTAATCCATACAGAGCTTGCTCCTACAGGCCTGTAACTCTTCCAAAAACCGCAAAAATTTCTTACTTTTTAAATTAATCAACCGCGCACCAAGGAGACCGCGCTTAATGGACCCCCAACGAAGCTTATCGACTTCATTAGACAGAAATGTACCAGCTACAAAGCTGGCTGTTAGGCATTACTTCGAACAAATGAAACGGGATTGGAAATATACAATACCGGCTTTTTTGCTGCCGGCAATCGGGAACGTTCTGGTTTTTTATTCTCCTCCATTAATTATCGCCCACATTTTGGGGAAGTTTACTTCTGGCGTTCCTAAACTGTCTGATTTATTGCCTTATGTTTTGTTATTTGCAGCAATATGGAGTTTGGGTGAAATTGTTTGGAGGGTTGGCATCCAAATGCTTATTAAGGCCGAGTCTTCGGGAGTCCAGCGACTGTATAACAATTCCTTGGGTTATTTGTTTGAAAAGGACATTGGGTTTTTTAATGATAATTTTTCGGGGGCTTTAACTAAACGAGTTATAGGCTACTCCTGGAAGTATGTTGATCTAATGGACACCTTGGCGTTCAGAATTTTTGCGTCTTATTTGCCCACAATATTTGTGGCCTATGTGCTTTGGCAATATTCGCCCTGGCTTGTCTTAGTTTTGATTGGACTAATAGCCGTTACTGGTTTGATAATGTATCCCCTTATTATTCGTAGACAAAGATTAGTTTCGAAACGAGAAACAGCCAGCAACACAGTCGCTGGACATATTGCGGATACGATAGCCAACATCGACACCGTTAAAGCCTTCGCCCACGAAGACCTAGAGCTGGGTACACACAAACGCCTGGTTGCCGACTATGTAACAAAAGCAAAGCGTTCATGGGATTACCAAAACCTTAAAATTGATGTTTATACTTCCCCACTGTACGTCCTTACTAATGTTTTAGGTTTAGCCCTAGCCTTATATTTAGGTTCACGTGGGATTGGAAATATTAAAGTTGTGTTTATTTCGTTTAGTTATTTCTCTCAGCTGAGTGCCGTGATGTGGCAGTTTAACCAAGTTTATAGAAACGTCGAATCAGCACTAACCGAAGCCGCCCAATTCACAGAATTCTTATTAGAGCGTCCTAAACTGACTGACCCTAAAAAGCCAGCAAAACTAAATGTAAAGGCTGGTGTGATTGATATGAATAACATTACCTTTAGGTATGCCGATGGCTCTGGTGAGCACCTCTTCAAGGATTTTAATCTATCAATTCAAAGCGGCGAAAAAATCGCCTTAGTTGGTCGCTCCGGTGGCGGTAAAACTACCATAACCCGACTACTGCTTAGGTTTATGGACATTGAGGCTGGCGCAATTTTGATTGACGGACAAGATATCACCAATTCTACTCAAAAAGATTTACGCCAGAAAATAGCCTATGTTCCGCAAGAGCCGGCAATGTTCCACAGAACATTAACTGAAAATATCCGATACGGAAAGCTTTCAGCTACCACCAGTGAAATTAGACAAGCCGCTCACCTGGCACACGCCGAAGAATTTATAAATAAGCTCGATAAGGGATATGAAACAATGGTTGGCGAGCGTGGTGTGAAATTATCTGGCGGCCAACGCCAGCGAATTGCAATTGCTAGGGCTCTACTGAAAAACGCTCCGATTTTAATCTTGGATGAGGCGACAAGTGCCCTGGACTCAGAAAGTGAAGTTTTAATACAAGACGCACTTTGGAAATTAATGGAAGAACGAACTGCGATTGTAATTGCCCACCGGCTTAGTACTATTCAGCGAATGGACCGGATTGTGGTTCTAGATGAAGGTAGCATAGTTGAGCAAGGCACACATAAAGAGCTAATTCAAAAAGATGGAGTCTACGCTAAATTGTGGGCCCATCAATCGGGCGGTTTTTTAGAGGACTAGTTTTGCTGGTCTTTGGATTCGGTAATATCGGCTTCGGTGGATTCGCCTTCGGCGGTCTCAGCCTCAGCACCGTCTTCGGTTTCGGCTTCGGCTTCAGCGTCTTCGGAGACTTGGGCACGCGATTCAACGACCGTAGCAATTGGGTGATCAGCTTCGGTTATAAGCGTTACGCCGGCCGGAATTGTTAAATCTTCGACGGTAATTTTATCATGAAGTTCGGCTAAGCCTTCGGCACTAACTACCAGTTCGTCAGGCAGGTCTTTTGGTAAAGCTTCAATTTCAACCGTATCCAGTTGATGAAGCACTATTAGGCCGACCTTCTCGGCTGGAGCGTCGCCAGCCAATCGGATTGGGACTTCGGCTTCAACTTTCTCATCTTGCTTGATAGCTTGGAACACGATGTGCTGTAACCGGCGTTTGACGGGGTCGAAATGAGCATCTTTAATCAAGGCCAGATATTTATCACTGCCGACTTCTAAGTTTAGAGGGTGGTGCTTGCCGGCAATCCGATAAACTTTTAATAACTCACTGGCCGGCCCCATTACATGAACTGAAGCTTGGCCATGATTATGAATAACCGCCGGTACTTCACCGTCGGCGCGCAAATGATTTAGGCCTTTACCTAAAACCTGTCGTTGCGAAAGTTTTACGGGTGCATCAATATCAGACATAAAAACAACTATCTCCTTAAGACTTTGGTACATTATAACAAATTTAAGGAGTAAATGTACAATGAAGGTGTGTTAGACGTAAATGCCATTGTTCAAACTGGAGGCCTACTAGCTGTTGGGGCGATTGTTTTCGCCGAAAGTGGCTTACTTTTGGGCTTTTTCTTGCCGGGCGACACCCTTTTATTAACCGCTGGTTTATTTGCTGGGCAAGGCAAACTGCCGATTATCTGGCTGCTGCTTGTAATCATTGTGGCGGCCATCGCCGGCTATCAAGTTGGCTATATTTTCGGCGAGCGATTAGGTCCTAAATTATTTCGCCGCAAAAACGGTATTTTACTGCGCGAAGATTACATTGATAAAACTCGAGAGTATTTTGTAAAATACGGTGCCGTAACCATAATTGCTGCCCGGTTTATTGCCCACGTCAGAACCTTTGTTTCGATAATTGCCGGGGCCGGAAAAATGGATAAACGCCAATACCTTATCTGTAATGTAGCGGGGGCCATACTTTGGGGTGGCAGTGTAACGCTTTTGGGCTATTGGCTAGGTTCAACCATACCCCACGTTGATAAATATTTCTTTCCGGTTATCATCGGTGGTCTAGTGATTATTTATATTTTTGCTATTTGGGGAATTGCTAAGAGCCCCGCCCGCCGAACGGCACTGATTAAAGGCATCAAAGAGGATTACAATTACTTTGTTCGCGGAATCAAAAATACTTGACTAGTTAAGCATTTTTGCCAAGTATTGTCCGGTGTAGCTGGCCTGGTTTTTGGCAACTTGTTCGGGTGTGCCCTCGGCTATGATGTTACCGCCGGCTTCGCCACCTTCCGGACCCATGTCAATTAGGTGGTCGGCATTTTTAATTACATCTAAGTTATGTTCGATGACTATCATGCTGTTGCCGGAATCAACCAATGCGTGTAGTACGTGCAATAACTTATCTACGTCGGCCATATGAAGGCCGGTGGTTGGTTCGTCTAAAATGTATAGGGTTCGGCCAGTTGGGCGCCGACTAAGCTCACTCGCCAACTTGATGCGCTGAGCTTCGCCGCCGGATAGAGTTGTAGCCTGCTGGCCAAGCGTTATATAACCCAACCCCACATCGACCAGTGTTTGAAGTTTTCTAGCGATACCTGGGATGTTTTCAAAAAACTCTAGTCCTTGCTCACAAGTTAGAGCCAATACATCACTGATGGTTTTACCTTTGTAGTGAATTTCTAGGGCTTCACGGTTGTAGCGTTTACCGTGGCAGACCTCGCATGATACATAAACGTCTGGCAAGAAATGCATTTCGATTTTAATAACACCGTCACCAGAGCAATTCTCACAGCGACCGCCTTTGACGTTAAAACTAAAACGGCCAGGACTATAACCGCGGAGTTTGGCTTCTGGCATCTGAGCAAATAATTCGCGGATGGGCGTAAAAACCCCGGTATAAGTTGCTGGGTTGGACCGTGGCGTGCGGCCGATTGGTGATTGATCAATAACGATGGCTTTGTCTAGCTCGTTAATGCCGATAATGTCGTCGTGACGACCCGGCACGGTTTGGGCTCGCATTAATCTAGCTGATAATTCTTTTGCCAAAATGTCATTTATTAAACTGGATTTACCTGATCCCGAGACCCCGCTGACAACCACCAACTCGCCGAGTGGAATACTAACGGTGATGTTTTTGAGATTATTTTCCCTGGCGCCTTTAATTACTAGCTCTTTGCCATTGCCTTTACGGCGTTTTCTAGGTGTGGCTATGCTACGTTCACCCCGTAAAAACTGGGCCGTAATACTATCTTTAACTTTTGATACTGCTGTAGGTGAACCAGTTGCTACGACTTTTCCACCGCGAATGCCGGCTCCGGGTCCAATATCTACCAAATGATCGGCTGAGCGAATGGTCTCTTCGTCGTGCTCCACCACAATCACACTGTTACCCAAATCTCTGAGGCGTTCTAGGGTTTTTAGCAAACGAGCATTATCTCGTTGATGCAAGCCAATGCTGGGTTCGTCCAAAACATATAAAACTCCTTGCAAGCCCGAGCCAATCTGGGTTGCCAAGCGAATCCGCTGGGCTTCACCGCCCGACAAACTAACGGCACTTCGGGCTAGGTTTAGATAATTAAGCCCCACATCGATTAAAAACTGTAGCCGAGCATTAATTTCTTTATGAATCTGAAGCGCAATCTTGGTTTCGGTAGCATTCAATTTCATCGATTTAAATACGTCGATGGCATCATCAATGCTCAGCTCACAAATATCCATAATTGATTTTCCGGCAACCGTTACAGCCAGCACTTCCGGTTTTAGGCGTTTGCCACCGCAGGCGTGACAAGGCCGTTCTTGCATAAAGCGTTCAATATCACGCCGGATGAAATCACTATCAGTCTCTTTGTGACGCCGCTCAAGATTAGGAACAACACCCTCGTAAGTGGTGCTAAAACTGCGGCCCATACCCAAATTGACTTTGTAGGTTTCATCGCCTGTGCCATATAGGATTAACCCCATTTGTTTCTGAGTAAACTCACTGGTCGGTACATGAAGACTAAAACCATAGCGCTCGCCCAAAGCTTGGAGTTTTTTGGTATACCAAGCGTCGGTGTTGATACGGTTGTAGGGCCGGATGGCACCTTCGGCAATCGTCAAACGACCGTTTGGAATAACTAGTTCCGGGTCAACTTCTAGACGATTACCCAAACCTGTGCAAACCGGGCAAGCACCGTGCGGGCTATTAAAACTGAAAGTTCTGGGCTCTAGTTCTGGAATAGCCACATCTGGGTGATCAACACAAGCATACTTTAAGCTATAGTTTTTATCGTGTTTAGCATCGGCATTATGAACAATTAGTAAACCTTCGGCAATTTCGAAGGCTTGCTCGACACTTTGAGCTAAACGCGAGCGATTCTCCTGGTTATTAACTAGCCGGTCCACGACAATATCAATCTTATGTCTGTAGTTTTTATCGAGTTGCGGAAACTCGTCTAGTGCGTAAATAACTCCGTCGATTCGAGCCCTGGCAAAACCAGCCCGTTGGAACTGTTCGGGAATATGTTCGAAAGCCCCTTTTTTATCGATTACCACCGGTGCCAAAATTATTAACCGAGAATCTTTTTCGGTGGCCACTATCAAATCCAAGACCGCGTTGGTGGTCTGCCGAGTTACCGGCTTGCCACAAATTGGGCAGTGCGGAATACCAATACGGGCAAACAAGAGCCGTAAATAATCATAAATTTCGGTGACCGTGGCTACCGTACTACGGGGATTTCGGCTGGTTGATTTTTGGTCGATGCTAATCGCCGGGCTAAGTCCGTCAATCTGGTCAACATCTGGTTTTTCCATAAGGCCCAAAAACTGGCGAGCATAGGCACTTAGCGATTCTACATAACGGCGCTGACCTTCAGCATAAATCGTATCGAAAGCCAATGAAGATTTACCAGAACCCGAAAGTCCGGTAATAACTACTAACTTGCCTCGCGGAATCTCAAGACTAATGTTCTTAAGATTGTGCTCACGGGCCCCTCGAATACTAATCATATCGCTCATAAAGCCAAGTGATTATACCGGTTTTCGGGGCTTTTTTCTAGTGTCTGGGGCTTTTTTGTCGTTTTTATGTCAATATTTATGCTTATGTTTATAATATTCTTGCTTATTTGGCAATTTAATTATAAATTTAAAAGTAAATAAATCGTGGGAGCGAATAAAATGATAAACGAGCTAATGATTCTGGGTCAGATTCCTGGGACAAACATTCAAATCACCTTCAACGACTATATCGCTGTGATGTGTATATTGGTTTTGGACTTAGTATGGCGACGTAACCCTCGTTTAATCCGCTATGCTATCGCCAAATTAGAGTTTTGGGTAGCAATTTTTAACTTACGATTTAAGCAGCCGGCAATATTAGTTGGGCATAGAGGTTAAGTTCCTCAAGCAAATAGCTTTTCTCTCCGTCTAGACCCGGGGCTTTAGTAATTTCTTCTAAACGCTCGAAGAAACTTGTGGCCCTGCCACTTTGAACTAATTTAATCTGCTTGAACTCTTCCCAGTCGGCTGTTTCTTGTTCATTTAATAATTTAGGGAAGTTGCGGGCTTTATAGAGGGGTAACAGACTTTTTAATCGGTCGTCTTTAAAGTCTAAGTCTAGACTAGATAGCTGTTGTGGCTTTGCAGCCCTGACGACTGCCTGTTTGGTCCTATCGGCATCTTTTATGAACCTATCATATAGCTGACTATCAACAGTTTGGGGATTAGCAACAAGTTCTGGTTGTCGCTTGGGCCACATGATATCCAGGGCCTGAAGTAGTTTCTTACTAAATCCCTGGGTGGATTGAAGTTTTTTCAGATTATTTTGAATTATTTTTTTGTCTAACTTCAGTTTGGTGTAGCTGTCGTTTGCTCCAAGGACGGATATCGGAGCAATTGCTGGGCACTTATTATAACTGAGAGATTTTACTGGAAAATAGGGCACATCCGGGCCACGGGCTGACCATAGTTTAGCTAATTCGGCCGATGATAAACTACTAAAATCATCCGGGTTAATTCGCAGATCGTACATTAGAGCCCCGGACTTATCGTCTTTTTGGGCGACCATTACAGCGGCTGTGGTTTTGTTGAACTCGCTAGGATAACGCCCGCTAGTATAAACAACCGGCTGGCCACTGTTAATCAGCGGAGCCACTAGTTTTTTATCACGATGCTTCAGTAGGTAATCATAAAGTTTAGGTTGTTTGGATTTAAGCAATGTAGCCAAACCAATTAAGGCCATCACGTCACTTAAGGCATCGTGGGCATCGCTATGCTCTAAGTTATTTACAGATGAGAGATATTCTAAGCGATTCGATGGTTCACCGTTGGGCCCAAATGGCCATTCAATGCCTTCTGGCCGTAGCGCCCTGGTCATCCTAACTGCGTCTAATAAATCCCAGGTACTACGGCCATCTTTCCAGACCCATTCATAGGCATCTGTAAAGTTCCGCCAAAATAAAAACCTAATAAAATCATTATCGAAGCGAATATTGTTAAAGCCGATCACGATCGTGTCCGGTGTAAATACTTGATTAGTCAAGTATTTTGTTAACTCTGCTTCGCTAATTCCTTCGGTTAGAGTTTTTTGAGGAGTAATGCCGTGAACTAATACAGCATCAGGTTGAGGCAAAATATCCGGCGTCATTTTTACCAAGATATTATCGGCTTGGCCTATCGGTTTTAGATTCATATCGGTCCGCTGACCGGCAAACTGCATGATCCTGTCGTCGCGAGCTGAAAACCCACTGGTTTCCAAATCAAAAAAATAAAAAGTCATTACACCTATATTACGCCAAGGGGTTTATCTAGAGTAAAGCTAGTGATTTAAATGGAATTGGCGAAGTTTTGATTAGTTGGTTCAGGCGGGCTGTTGGGCAATGGGACTATTGGTGTACTGGCCGGTGTTACTACTGAATCATTAGTCGACATTTCTGTTGGAGGGAATATTTCGGGTGCAGTTGGCGTGTTTTGGATAGGAACATTTGTCGAAGCTGGCGTCGGATCGGTGTTTGGAACGGATACTCCTTGGATTGGTGCATCAAATTGCGGCTGACTGGGCATGGTTGTGCCTAATACTGGGTTATCTTCATGTTGTTCCGGTTGAGGCGGTTGGTTGGCCACATTAGCCATAGCGTCACTGGGCGGAGTCGTTGGAAATGCAGGAGTAGAGCTACTATCCAAAGCATTACTTACTGTTTCTGGTGGTGCGACCAGTACGGCTGGCATGTCGAGGCCACTCGATTGACTGGCGGTTGTATCACTAGCTTGCGGCTCTATTGGAACAACTGGGGCACTCACTGTTGGTGGGCTTGGCATTGAGCTAACTGGATCCGCAAGGGGGGCAGGAGCTTGGACTGGGTCCGAAGAAACCGGTATATTTGGCATTTCGGTCTGATTCTGTTTTCTATTAAAGGGGTTTAATCCCATGGTTGGTTTCCTTTTTTATATAAAGCTTATGTTGCTAGACTACAGATTTAGGAAATATTCGTCAAGGAGTCAACTTAGTAATCTAGTCGGCCTAAGGTTGGGTGGCCAATGGTGATTTTTTGACCGGGTTTGATGTTTTGGCGCTCTAATTCCCTGGTTATACCGGTTTTGCGCATAATATCTCGAAAACGGTCTTCGGAATCCTGGTTGCTAAAATCGGTCCGCTTGGCAAACCGCTCAATTTTATCGCCGGTAATCAAAAAGCCTTTGTCGGTTTTTAAGACTTGCCAAGGTATTTCGGTCTCTCGAATGCCTATTACCGGTACTCCATCACCTTTGGTCTCTTTGTTAGTTTGTTTCCGAACTTGCAGAACTCGTTTTTGAAGGCTTCGCATCAATTCATCAAGGCCCTGGCGGCTGTTGCTGGAAAACGCCAAAACTTTTGTATCTTCAGGAACAAGTTTTTTGAGTAAATTAAACTTACGGGCCAGCTGTTTTTTATCAAGGCCCTCGATTTTGGTTAAAGCCACTAATTGAGGTCGGCCGGAAAGATCTATTTTATAATCGGCCAGTTCCTTAATTATTGTTTTGTAATCGTCAGATATTTTTTCACTGTAGGCATCAATTAGGTGCAGTAACACGCTGGTACGTTCGGTGTGGCGCAAAAACTCATCGCCCAAACCCTTGCCTTGGCTGGCACCTTCTATAAGGCCGGGAATATCAGCGAACAGTAAGCTGGTTTTTTTATCGATATCCACCACTCCTAGGTTGGGACGAAGAGTTGTAAAAGGATAATCGGCAATTTCTGGTTTGGCATTACTAATAACAGATAGCAGAGTGGACTTACCAGCATTGGGCAAACCGACTATGCCAACGTCGGCAATCATTTTCATTTCTAGAACGGCTTCAAAGCTAGCACCAGGTTCGCCCTTTTCAGCTATCCGCGGCGCTTGGCGAACCGAGCTGGTAAAGTGAGCGTTACCAAACCCGCCACCGCCACCTTTGGCTAAAATTTCGCTTTGGCCATCGGTTGTAAAATCGGCTAAAACCTTGCCGCCCTCATCAACCACTACAGTCCCCACTGGCACATCCAATCGCAAATCCTCACCATTGTGGCCATGGCGGTTACGCTTGCCCCCTGGCTCGCCGTCTTTGGCCTGTAGTAATTTTTTGTAACGAAAATCGGCCAGTGTATTTTGATTACGGCTGGCAAACAAAACAATATTTCCGCCGTGGCCACCATCACCACCGTCGGGCCCACCGCGACTAATAAATTTTTCGTGTCTAAAACTTACCGATCCGTTGCCACCATTGCCGGCCCGGATAGACACACTCACTCTATCTACAAACATACACAAAGTTTCGCATCACATTAGCCTGTTGTCCAGCACAGCTGTACACATCGCTAATGTTCTTGTGGCATTGCGGCGTCAACAGCTCCAGTGCTCCTTCACAGTATTAGCTATACAGTTCAGTCCGCGCTTCACTGTTTCCTAGCACTGCATCCAAGTGCGAAAATTTTGTAATTTTAGTGGTAGATGTAATGCTGGAAGGTGGTTGAAGGAACCCAATCGCTAAAACCAACTCGGCCCCAGCCAGCCAAACCATTCATGTCGGAGTATTTCATCATGGTTCCATCAGCCGAAACTGCTTCAACATAGCCAACATGGCCCAAATAACTAAAAGCGTCCGATTGAGCAACAGCACCAGCTACCGGCACAGTACTGACTATCCAGCCAGGTGTTAGCCGGGCATAGTCATCCCAAGTATTAGCATTGCCCCAGTTAGTTGGTACTGCCACCTTGCTGGCCGCATAATAAGTGCACCAGCCGTAATCATAGCCATTACTGCCATAGTTAGCCGCAAACGAACCCAGTGTAAAGGTCGTTCTGTATGAGCTATAGGCTATGACTGGCGCGATCTTGCCATTTGGGACAATAATTTGTTCGCCGGCAACTAAACCATTTATTTCGGCGTCGTTTAAGGCAATTACCTGCCCTTCATCGGCTGAGTATTTTTGGGCAATTGAGGCCGGAGTATCCCCAGACTTTACAGTATAAACAATGCCGTTTACCGGCGGAATAACCAGTTTTATACCAGCAGCAACGTTATTGCCATTCAAACTGTTAGACCAACGGATGCTATCAGCCGAGACGTTAAACTTTGTAGCTAGAGACGACACGCTATCACCGTTAAGCGTTACATAATGCAGGATGTCCTGTTTGGACTTCTGGGCAGTAGCTACTAACTGCGGTTTAGACAAAACCGAAGAGTCGGTTGGCGGGGCCGCTAGCACCAAGCTATCAGAATCAGCTTGGTTCCGAATAACTGTTAGCTCTGGCAGGTGGCTAATTTGGGCGGCGGTTAAAGCAATCTGAGCAGAAGATAGGGTATCTAGTGGGTTTGATGCCGAACTGGCCGTAGCCACAGCCCCGCTTAAGGTGTTGGCCCGAACCGTCTGGCTAGCCGAACGATTAACCATAATAAAACCGCCAACAACTAAAAGCAGGGTGATATTACCCGAAATAAGACTCCAGCGAACCAGCTTCCGACGTGAGCTCTTATTGAGCTTGCTTATAGGGTTGGCTAAAGCTAAAACGGCCTCTTGAGGCCGGTACTTATACGGTCGAATTATAGAAAAGATTCGTTTACGAATATTTTACTCCTTGGAGAGCCTTTGCGAGAACTCGACTATCCAAATTGGGCAGATGTTTCACTGCCACCCAAATATTATAGCAAACCCTACGCATAATGCAGTTTTATACCTCTGTTATTAGGCTATTGACAAACTTTAGGAACATGCTTTGGTACAGAATTGCTTGATTGCTTGCTCGTGTTCGGCCTCGGTGTGAGAAAAGTGTATAACTCCGTTGTCACCGGCAACAAAAAACAGATAATCTGAAGTAGCTGGGTGGGCCACGGCATTTAGTGCGTTGGCTGGAAAACTACCAATTGGCCCAGGCGGAATGCCGGTATGCAACCTGGTGTTGTACGGTGAATCTACCCCGAGGGTTTTGCCTTGGTCGGCTAAATCGGCTGCATAAAAAGCGGTAACATCAGAGCCAAGGGCCATCCCTTGTTTAATTCTTAATAAGAAAACTTGAGCCACGGTTGGCTCGGAGGTAGCATCACCACTTTCGGCATAAACAATCGAGGATAGGGTTATTCCCTGGTAGGGGCTTAAGCCTTGGGCAGTGAAACCGGCTAGAACATCGGCAGTTAAATACTTCTGCATCTCATCAAGACTTTCTTTTATGAGCACCTGTGCGGGTGTGCTGGCATCTTTTTGGAAGGAATCTGGGTAAAGCACACCCTCTAAACTTGCTCCAGACGGTAGATAGTTTAGCAACACCTCTCCTTGATAGGTAGCCGGGTTAAAGGCTAAATCTAGCTCGGCATCGGAGTATCCAGCTTGTTTAAAAGTTTGTCTGATTTGTTTGATGGTTTTGCCAGGTAGAATGGTAACGTAGCTTTTGGATACTTCACCTTTTACAATTTTGCTAACAATTTGGGTAGCACTCATCGAAGGACTAAGAGCGTAGGTGCCGGCCTGCATTTTGGGGTAAAGGTGCCGACTTCGGACATAAGTCTGGAAAGCGGTAGAGCTTCGTATCAGATGGACTCTGGCCAAATCGATAGAAATTTCTTGGAGTGAGCTGCCTGGGGCAATTGGGAAATAACTAATCTGCTGAGACGACGAAACCGCAGCTAAATTGCGATTGTACCAGCTACGGGCCGCCCAAAAGCCGCCGCCCAAAACAATGACTAGAGCTATTAATAATATCCGCCAAGTGTGGAGCCCGAAGCGTCTATTGGTTGTATTTTTCATACAACCACCCTATCACTTTCCTGGGCGTCCAGAAAGTCTTGCAAAATCAGCGCGGCCGCCAAACTATGCTCATCGACGGTTTGGTGTTTGGGGTTTGATTTTTGAAGTTGGCTGGCCGCTTCGCGGCTAGTTAAAGCCTCGTCTTGCCAGTAAAACGGTAGGCCAATATTAGTCTTGGCAACTTCTACCCACTGGCGGACGGCTTTAGTTTGGTCGGTTTCTGAGCCTTCCAGACTACGGGGTAACCCAACCACAATGCCGACAACTTCTGACTTGGTTGTCAATTTGGCGATTTCATCTACAGCAACCGCCGATTGCAAGCTTACTAGGGGTTGGGCCAGCTTAGCTAAACTGCCACCACGAGCCACCCCAACTCGCACCGAGCCGACATCAACACCCAAATATTCTTGGTTACGGTGCACTGTTACTAGTGGTTGTCTTTACTTCTTGTAGCACGACAGTAATTTTAGTGGTTTTCGAGGGCACTTTGGACACCCAGAATGGGCTAAGTTTAACATCCACCTCTTTAACACCGGCCCAATTGCCGATGGCGGATTTAATATCGCCAACTTTTTTGCCCTTGGATTGAGTTTTAACACTGGCAATATTGATAATTGGTATAGCGGTTGTGTCTTCGTTGATGCCTAACACCGCAGAGTTGGGTGCACCCTGACTTTGAACGGTTATTGTGGCGTCATTCAGGAAATTACCGTTAAGTTTTTGCTTGGTTTTATCAATTTGGCTGGCCAATTTATCTTGAATGGCTTGACTTAAGTCGGCTTTCTTTACCGTTAGGACCGTATAGGTAGTTTTTATGGTTACTGTGGCGGTACTAGCCGGTTGGCCAACTGCCGGAGAAGCGTTAATGGCGGGGTCGCCAGCTTTTAGGGTGGAGCTGAGGACGTATTCACCCTGGGCAGTCAGTTTAGTCTGAAAGTCTTTGGTGAATTGGTCGGCGTTGGCACCAGTAGTTATTTTTTGTTTAGCGCTATCAACATCGGCTTGGCTCAAAATTGTAACGATATTATCTGACCCTCCCGATGCTGAGCCGCTAGCGGTAACCCCGCTGCGCACACTAAAGGAAGTCCCACTAGGGGAGTTATACTTCGAACCAGCAGTTTGCGCAGTTACAGCTACAGTATTAGATGAATAGTTCGCACAGCTACCGGATGAAAAACCGGTAAAAGTAAAGGTAGCCTTTTCTTGAGTGATAAAGTTAAGTCCGTTATTACTAATGCCAGTACCGGCGGCAACCGGGTCTGGAGTCCCTAAATTTGGTGCACAAACCTGTGCGGACATAGTTACAGAACCGCTGGCTTTTTGACCGTTGTTTTGCTGGCCGGTAGCCGTAACACTCTGGTTGCCGGTTTGGTCGATAGATTCTAGTTTGGCCGGAATAACTCCTTTGGCAGAATCAACCGCCGGGGTATCGGACGATGCTGCTAATGTAAAATTGGCTGCCACCGACTCACTGCTGGTTTTGATGGTAATTGTGGCTTTGGGCAATACAAAAATTGCCATGATTATAAATACAATTAGGGCGATAACGCCCAAGATAGCTAAACCTAGTAACATTCTAAAGCGGTCAAAATTGGGCACCTTATTTTTCTTATCTTTCGGCACTTTTGCGGTTTTCGCGACTGGAGCATCGGCTTCGTCTTCATCGTCTAAATCGATTGTTTCGGGATTATCGGCTTCGTGAGCCGCCGCCAAAGCTCCCACCGAGTTGGCGTAATCAATTTTATTCGGTAAATCCGACTCGTCAGCTTCTTCGGCTGAATCATCTGGTAGATCTTCGGCTGAAACCTCGTTATTGGTTATCGATGGACTACCAACGGGTGAATCGGGCACACCCGGCACACTTTGCAAGTTTTTAGCCACATGTAAGCCGGCAGCCCCAGCTAGTGGCATTAAGGCAGCTTCACTGGTGATTAACACCGGGTTTTTATCGGCGGCATCGGCACTGCGTTTTAGCAGTTTCATATTAACTGTGCTCTGCAAGCTGGCCGCCCGTTTTGGCAAAACCAATGCTACAACCTTGTGGGGTGAATTCTCAATTTTATCAATTATGCCAGTGATTTCATCATCGACATCAACGTAAATTACATCCTTTGTTGGTTTTGGCGGCGGTTTAGTGCTCATACTCTAAGCATCCTATTGAGTTTGTTTCTGAGTGTATTATCTCCCTCGGCAACCGCTGAAGTCAAAGTGTCCATACCGACTCGTAATAAGCCCATGGCTGTGATGTAGGTGTGGTCGTTAATCGTTCCGGTAGAATCGGTAATGCCCACAACTTCCTCTGGTTTGATATGTTGAATAACCGGCTTCCTAGTAAATGGTAGCCCTTTGTGCCACTCGCTATCGCCTAGGCTGTCCATTAACATCTCCAAGGATGAGCCGCCGCCGCATAATAAAATTCGGTTTGGTAGGTGATCCAATTTAGTAAATTCGCTTAGAGCCAGCTCGACACCGCTGCTCCAAACTTTCAGAGTTTTGCCTAAAGCTTTCTCGGCTTCGGCTTTGTGTTTAGGGGCACCGCCGGCCAGAGACAATTTGACCGATTCGGCCTTCACATAATCTATGTCCAGTTCGCGTTCAATAGCATGAGTAAAAGCCCGGCCACCAATGCCAAACATTTTTGTTCCCTCAACCCCGCCTTCGTTAACCACCGCAATATCAGTAGTACCGCCGCCAACGTCCATCAAAATCGCGCTAACCGCGGCATTGGGGTCATCACCCACAACTGAGCGGGCCACAGCGAATGGTTCAGCGGCAACTGCCAGGAGCTCTAGATCGAGTTCGGCGGCAGTGCGTTCTAACGCTCCAATATGAATCATTGGCGCAAAAGCCGTGTACATTTCTACTAATATATCTCGGCCTTGGAAGCCGACCGGGTTAGTAACTTTATAACCATCAATATCAATCCGCACTAGTGCACTGTTAACTAATCGGACTTCCACATCCTTGCCCCCGAGTTCCCAAGCTAGCTCCTGGCGAGCTTTGGCTTCGGCCCGTTCTTGGACTAGCTCAATAATTCGGCCCATCTCGTCAATGCTCAGCTCTTTAGAGGCGTTTTTACGGGTAAATCGGACTGTGCTGGTTGTGCCCTTAACTAGTTCGCCAGCAATCCCTAAAACGGCAGTTCGGGCACTAACGCCGGCTTGCTGTTCGGCCGCCGCCAAAGCCTTATCACAATTAGCCACCACTGCGGCAATGTCAGCAATGGCCCCAGCTTGCATATCGGCTAGTTCTTGGTGAGCCCGCCCAACACCAATAATTTCAATTTGGTTACCGATTACTTGCCCAACTAAGGCCTTAACAAATTCGGTTCCCACATCAAGGGCTACCAAGTATTCCCCGCCGGGTTGCTTACCCCTAGGGCCACTGGTCGGCGTTTTTGGTATTTTACTCTTTATAGAGCGGCTCAGAGTTTTGGCCTTATCAAGCATAATCAGATTAGATTATAACACGCACCTTCTCTATAAATCCCCTAAGAACCCTTTAATCGATGGCTTCTACGCAATAGCAACAACTGCTCACGTTCACCAAGCTTATATGCAATAACCATCAGGAAGACCGAGACATAGACAGGCCAAGCCAGCCACACCCATTGGTGTAGCCCGCCCAAAGTCGGCGGGCCTTTGGAATATATATTATTGCTAATACCAATGGTGGCTTTGGAAGTAATAATTACAAAGAATTCTAAATAAGAGTAGTTGCCGTCGCTATCTGACGCTTGGATTTTAATCTTATAACTGCCATGAAAACCACCCGGACTCTTGTAGGTATGGTTAATGATGAATTGGCCGTCATCTTTACGGCTGATAATACTGTTATTGCCATCTCCCCAGTCAACATTAAGTGCATAAGGTGCTGAGCCACCACTAATTTGTAGTGGCCATTGGACTTCTTGGCCAACGTAATAGCCTTTATAGATGAAGGCGGTTTGGAGCTGTAGTGGCTGGACTTTTTTAGAAGAGGGGGACTGACCGGAAGTTTGTAGACCAGGCTGTGGAATCGGTGGTGGATCGTAATAAACATTAATTGGCACCGAGACCGGGCCTTCATCGTCGGTAATATTAAAAACATGGGCTTCAAGTTTATTTAAGCCTGTAAATAAATCGGTTTGCAGCTCAAAAGTACCGCTACCTGAGCAGATGGCACTACCTCCCATAACGTTATTACGAAAGATCTCCACATACGCCGCATTGGCCGGACAGGTGCCACTAACAATAATCGGCACCGCCGTGAAGTGCAAACCGTCGGCCGGGCGGTTAATTACAGCTGGGTCGGTTATAGACTTGCCCTTAATCACAGCTTTTACAATAATGTCATCGGCGTGAGCATTAAACGTCCAGGCCGTTAAATAGACGCCAATGCAAAGCATCAAAAAAATCACCAATGGATATGGAATAAATAGCAGTTTTTGGCGTTTAGCTGGTTTAGCCGAACGCTTCTTGTTTTTTGGCCGAGCCATTTTTTTGTTTTTTATACGAACACCTAAACATTAGCTCTTTTGTAGGGATTTGTAAAGGGTTTTACACTAGTACGGCTTTGATGCGGCGGACACCGGCGGCTACTGATTCTTCTTTGGTGATTTTGAACTTTTTATTGCCTTCAGCAATTACTCCGGTGTGTTCAACGTGTGGCCCCCCGCAAATTTCTCGGCTAAATGGTTTTTGCTCGTCGCCAACTGTATAAACTTTGACTGTGTCGCCGTATTTATCGCCAAATGCCCCCGAGGCGCCTTTTTTGAAAGCTTCGGTGGTAGGTTCTTCTTTCCAGGTAACCGGCAAATCCTCCTCGATTTTTTGATTTACAATCTTCTCTACTTCAGCGATTTGCTCAGGTGTAACTTTTTCGGGGTGCGAAAAATCGAAACGGGTTCGCTCAGCAGTGATATTACTACCACGTTGAACTACATCGCCCCCTAAAACGTTTTTTAATGCCTGATACATAAGGTGAGTGGTAGTGTGCAGCTTAACAACTTCTGGCGAGTGGTCGGCCAAACCGCCTTTAAAGACTCCTGCACTAGCTGTCTGACTACGCTGACGCTGTTGGTCCATGAGGGTGTCGAAATCGGTTCGCCAGTTTTCCTCAACCTCAATGTCATTCGTAAAAGCCTCCTCGGTCGTTAGCTCCATCGGAAAACCATAAGTGTCATAAAGCATGAAAATATCCTTGCCAGTTAGTTTTTTACTAGAGATGGAAATTTTTTGGAATTCCCTAACTCCTGCCCTAAGCGTTTGGCGAAAGATTTTTTCTTCTCGGGTAAATACGTCTAGAACGTGCTGTTGCTGCTGGGCAACCTCTGGGAAATCGGCTTTATATAACTGCGTAATAATCGGTGCGACTTTGGCGCATAAGTCCTGCTCTATCCCCAATTCGAAAGCATAACGAATAGCCCGCCGCAGTAAACGTCGTAATACATAGCCTTGTTGTTTATTACTGGGCACAACCCCATCAACAGCTAAAAAGACTCCAGCCCGAAGGTGGTCGGCTATAACTCTCATGCTCCCTTGGTATTGTTCATAGCTTTTGCCAGAAAGCCGTTCCAGCCCCTCAACAATCGGTTTTATAAGGCTAATTTGGAATACATCCGGTGAGTTTATGACGGCCGCAGCAATCCTTTCCAAACCGCCACCAAAATCAACGTTTGGCTTTGGCAGATTTTCGAATTTATCACCTACTTTTCGATAAGTCATAAACACACTATTGCCAATTTCTAAAAACCGGCCACAGTCGCAATTGGGGTGGCAATGTTTGCCAAATTTTTCATCATGGGGGGTGCCGAAATCGTAAAAAACCTCGCTATCCGGACCACCCGGCTCACCGTCACGCATGTTAGCCGGTAAACCCTCGCGACTCCACCAGTTTTTACTGGCGTCATAAAAAAATATTCGACCATTCTGCATACCATTAGCATAGCCATCAGCTTCACTGCCGATTTCAACTTCAATCCCGTTAATTCCCTCTTGCTCGAATAAATCCTTCCAGATTTTAGCACTTTCGGTATCTTTTGGTACGCCAGTTTGTTTATCGCCGCTAAAGCAAGTTACATAGAGTTTCTGGGGGTCTAAGTCAACGATTTTAGTTAAAAAATCCCAGAACCACGCTAGCTGGTCTTCTTTGAAATAATCGCCTAGGCTCCAGTTGCCCAGCATTTCGAAAAACGTGGTGTGGCGGTTATCGCCGACTTCGTCCATGTCTTCGGCTCTAAAACAGGTTTGGCTATCTACTAATCGGGTGCCCGACGGGTGTGGCTGGCCCAGCAAATACGGCACCAGCGGCTGCATGCCACTACCGGTAAATAGAGTGGTTGGGTCGTCTTGTGGTACTAAAAGAGCCCGGGGAATCACTTTATGCGTCTTTTCCTCAAAATATTTGAGATATTGTTTACGAATTTCCTCTGCTGTCATTTACCTCTATTTTAACAGAGGTAATTATTTAGACAATGCGGGTTCGGCAGCTAATCTGTTTTCTAATATCTGAGCATTTAGTTCTGGTGACTTAGCATGGTCCCGAACATAACCTTTATCTTCGTTAGGGCCTTTTATATCGGCGAGGTTGAGCATGTCTTTGGCCGTCAGGCCTTTTGTATGTAGGGCATGATTCCATCTAAAGCCCTCAAAACTCTTAAAGTCAGATATAGGAAATTCCTGCATTCGCTTCTCGATGATCTCTAAAAATTCTTCTTTTGTTATCTCTTCTTCGTCAAAATTTAGTTTGAGTATAAATTCATCTCCACCCAAGCGTGCGACTTGGTCGCCACTGTTAGCTCGAGTTATTGTTCTGAAATACGCTACAATTTTAGCCATTAAATCGTCAGCACCATCGTGACCAAGTGTGTCATTTATATCTTTAAATTTTAGAAAATCTAAACGTATTATCATTATGCCAAGCTTTAGATCAGTCAGTCGGTCGTGTTTTTGCTCTAGGTTATTAACTTCGGCTTCAAACTCAGTTCTAAATACTCCCTCGGAGGTGGCACCAGTTTTGTCTATACGAGCATTTCTAATAGTGTCGCGGGCCCGAAGTAGTGAATTACTGACATATTCGGTATCTCGACCGATAACATAATAAGGAGTGACCTCGTGAATAAATTGATCATCCAGTGAAACTTTATATTTTTCAGCTACATCAATATAGACCTGTTCTTCAAGAGGGCCTATAAAAGGCTCGAAACTCATCATAATCAATATTATACTATATTAATTATATATATGCAACTATTCTAAGGAGTTACGATTCCGCCACCCAGGCACTCACCATTGCTGTAGAATACAGCCGATTGGCCTGGTGAGAGTGCCCGAACTTGGTCACTTAATTTGGCAGAGTATTCAGAATTACTTAACTTGTTAAGTAATTCAACTGGGATCAGTTTTGAGCGGTGCCGAATCCTGACGCTTAGTACTTCCTGTTTAAGTGGCTGCCTGATCCAATGTATCAACGATAGCTTAATCTCCGTACTCCATAATTTTTCATCCTGCAAGTCGGTGGTAACGTAGACTTCATTGTTTTGCATATCTTTCCCAGTTACGTAATACGGCAAACCACCGCCAACCTCCAGGCCACGACGTTGACCAATGGTGTAAAAAATTGCTCCGTCGTGCTGGCCGATTTCATGGCCGTTCTGGTCGATAATCGGGCCGGGTTTTTCGTTTATAAACTGTTTCAAAAAGTCCTTAATGCCAACTTTGCCAACAAAACAAATGCCCATGCTGTCCTTTTTATTAGCCGTCGCTAGTTTGAATTTTTTGGCTAGTTGCCGAATTTGGGGCTTAGTATAATCCCCAATCGGGAATAAGGTTTTTAATAAAGATTTGCTTGGTACTCTATATAGAAAGTAAGTTTGGTCTTTGTTGTCATCTTTCGCCATAAATAACCGGCCACCTTGAGTTTTGGCGTAATGACCGGTAGCCACCATATCGGCACCGTCTTGAATAGCGGTGTCTAAAAATAATTTGAACTTAATTTCTTGGTTGCACATTATATCTGGATTAGGCGTTAAGCCGGCTTTAAAACCTTCCAGCATGTAATCAACCACTTTGTGGCGATAGTCTTTTTCGAAATCATACATCTTGAATTCGATTCCTAACTGGACTGCGACCCGCTTAGCATCGGTGTAATCGTCTTTCCAGGGGCATGGCAAACCAGGCAGATCTTGGCTCCAATTTTTCATAAATACGCCTACTACGTTGTAGCCTTGCTGTTTGAGCAAAGCCGCGGCCACTGAACTATCAACGCCGCCGGACATACCAACATACACCGTCTTCATCCGATACAGTTTAACAGATTAAGAAGAAGCTGTTTTTATAGCCTACTTGAAAGGCTCTTCACCTTTTCGTAAACGGCGGCGAATGGCCTCAAGCTGATGTTTTTGACCCAACCAATAAGCCGCGATGCTCAGTGCGAACAAAACCCCCATCGGCCACCACAATACCTTAGTTTTTTCGCTAGAGATAATGCCTTGGACAGCTTGTGTATGTTGTTGTATCTTTCCATTGCCAATTCCAACAAGTTGTAAGAAAGCACTGTTGCCATTGGCATCACTTACCTTAATAGTTACTTTGTAAATACCGGCTTGAGCATAAGTGTGTTGCAGATTTATATCGCCAGGTATTTGTTGGCTGATAAGGTCGGGGTCAGTTTTATCGCCCCAATCAACATTTATGGCAAACGGTCCAGTACCACCGCTTAGGGTAATTGGCCAGTTTAGGATGGTGCCGGGATCAGCGCCACGCTTGGCATACTGAGTAGTCAGTAAAATGCGTGGGCCGCTGGAATCAAGAGGTGAGCTGAAGGTAACTGTGACCGTATTAGAATCTGGGCCGGATTGATTTAGATTATCGTAAACTTTAGCCACCAGGTCGTTACGGCCATCAAATAAATCAATTAGTAATTTGTAGCTGCCGTTTATGCAGTCTATTGAGCCGGCAAAAACATTATTTTTAGAGATTTCGACTAAGGTTTTATTCGGACAAAGTCCCGAAACCGTAATTGGTAGTTCAGCGAATGTTTGACCAGTTTTGGGGACATCTATAGTGGCCGCCTGTGATGGCGGATTACCTTGGATAGTGCCCTCTACTCCCGTCGAATCAGTTTTCGGACCGGGGGGTGGGATTAACGCCAAAGCCCCAGTATTGAAAGCAAACATAAAAACAATTAATTGTATGAGCAGTTTATTGAGGAATACCATTATCACTAATTTAAACATAACGGCTTTGCTATGTCTAAGCGTGGCTTAACGGCGGCGAGTCATGCGCAAGATTCGCCTGTCATGTCGTCTGACTGCCCGAGGTACTGCAAAGATAGCAATAACAATAAGTAATGTTATAACAACAATGACGGCTACTAGAACCAGCGGCACAATGTAAAATGTACTTTTAGCACTAATTAGTTGCCCATTAGATCCGTAGCCGAAATTACCTTCAAGTGTATATTTGCCAAAATTTCCCACTTTATTGTTTAATGGTATGGTAAATTTTCTAATACTTCCTGGCAGCACATTCCCTCGAGGATCGGTATTGTTAACTTCGTATGTTGCCAACACGTTATTGCCCTTCTTTAGCTGTACTTTACCGAAGGGCTCCTCTTGGACATCGCCATTATTCTGAAATTTGGTAATGATGTTTAAGTTGTGATTATTAAAGAATAGGCTGTATGGCTTTACTCCCCTGCTGACACCAAATGTAGTCAGTGACAGGTTTTCATGTACATCTCCTGGCACCTTAACTAATATGAGTGTGCCCACGCTAGCCGCTAGGTTTACGTTTCTAGTTCCGTTGGAGTTTGCTGGGAGAAACCTGACTGCACCATAATAACCGCCTGGCGTGGCATTCGACGGGAAGGACAAAGTAACGTTAATTGTTTTTTGTTCGCCCGGTTTTATCGTAAGTTCGGCTGTCGCCACTGATGCGTACTGCTTCAGTCCGTGCTGTGGAAGGCTTTGGCCATTTAGCAATAATGCCGGAGTACCGGTATCATCTCTGGATTGAAAATCATTAATTACGACTTGTAGGTTTACTGTTGCTGTGGATATGTTAGTAAGATATACGGTTGTGGTTTTGGTTTCTCCACGGTTGATAACAAGGTCAGTTCGTACTGGAGATATTCTGTAACCGTTGCCAGAGGCTATCGAATTTGTTGCTGCAGCAACTCGAATCGGAGATAATAACCCTGTTACAAAGGTCATTACTAGAACAACCAATAAGCTCGATTTTAAGTGCTGCATCTTTTTCAAAACCATTTCCTCGTCAGTCATTAACTTAAACACAATGTTAGCAAAAAGGAAATGTTTTTCATATTGTCTTTAATACTACTTCTATCAATTAAAACGTACCGGTAGCAATCATCATCTCATTTGTTTGGTAGACGCCAGCTGTAACAGTGGAGCCAGCTGTAGCAGCAAAAGTTAGTAGGCTGTTTACGTTAACTGTGGGAGCAGATGAGCTTTCGA
>JBBRSU010000008.1:0-28471 GCA_038245195.1 Saccharimonadales bacterium (SeqCode)
AGTCAGAAAAATTTGAGCGCTGGCCTTCGGCTTATACAGAAACAACAATAATGTGAAAATAAAAACGACTAAGATAACCAGAATCAAACTAGAGCGGCTAGTTAATTTCTGAGTTATAGTTTTGAGTTTCAAGCTTTGGCTCATCTAATATTTATATGGTTTACGCTCAAGCTATTATAACTTTTAGGTCAATTTTATGCTAAGCCAGCATGGCTATTTAGTTACTTCTAAGTTGCCAATTACTAAACCGGTTCGGCCATTATAGACACAGGTAACTTTTATCGGGTAAGTCCCAGCTGGGACGTTTGGCTCAACCGTCCAAGTCCAAGTAGTGAACCCGTATACGTCGGCTGGCTTAGGTAATAGCCCAGAATCTTTACTAACTCGTCCACCATCATAGCTTACAACTATGGTGCAGCTCGAACCAGCGTTACTACGCACACTTATTGAAGTGTTTTCGCCAGCCTTAACGGGGGATAGTAAGGTTTCAACCGCCACACCTTCCGGAGCATTGGCCGATGGCTGGACTGGCTTTATAACCTCTTGCTCCACGGGGTTTTTAGCGGTCTGGGTGGCTTTAGGCAAAGGTGTCTGGTTGTCCACGTAATAAACGTACGCAACCCCCACAATCAAAAACACCATCACCATGACAACGATGCTTATAAGAATTTTTTTTAAGGTTTTTGGTATTACAATTTTCAAATTTTAAGACTTAGATTAATCATTTTGGCGGGCCCGACCGGATTTGAACCGGCGATCTCCTCCGTGACAGGGAGGCGTGTTAACCGCTACACTACGAGCCCTCATTGCAGAACATGGCCATTTTACCAAGAACAGAGGTAGAAACAAAGCCCTTGTCTGGTGCGGGTGGCGGGAATCGAACCCGCGTCTCGACCTTGGGAAGGTCATATTCTACCATTGAAATACACCCGCTGGAGCCACCTTGGGGATTCGAACCCCAGACCCCCGCTTTACGAAAGCGGTGCTCTAGCCAACTGAGCTAAGGTGGCAAACTACTGATTAAATATACCAAAAACGACGGTCTTAGGCTGGCTTTTAGTGTAAAATTATCGATAGTGGATATACCCAAGAAATTTTTGCACGACCGCCTGGTACTACTTTTGATAACTGTAATTGCCGGTTTGGTAGTAATAGGGGTGAGCATCGTCCTACTGCGGTTTGATGTGTCGCGTAACCCCACTACAGTTGTAGCTTATCGCCCCAACGTATCCGGTACTCAGTATCTTTCCGGCAAGCCAATTGATATCTACAGCTTGGCAATTTTTATGATTTTTACTTCGGTGGCGGCCATTATAATAAGCTCCCGAATCTACGTCGTTAAAAAACCAGCCGCTTTATTTTTACTGTCTTCTACGGTTTTTTTAGTTATTCTTTCGATGATTGTGGCTAATTCGCTGATATCGATTCAATAGTATGCGCTCCATAGAAATCCCTCAACCCGAGGACCGCGATTGGCGCTACCGATTATTCGAAATTCTACCGGCCGTTTTAACCTACTCCATCCTGCTACTACCAGTTATTCTGGGGAAAATCGCACCCAAAACCACCGCCTATCTGTTGGTAGCCTATCTGTTGCTATGGTTTGTCAGAGCAGTTGGGCTTGACGTTCGCTCAATCCAAGGCTGGCGAACCATGAAACTCCACAAAAAGCTCCCCTGGAAAAGCATGTTAGTAGATTTAGAAAAGCTCCAAACCAAGACCAAAAATGCTCCCAAATGGCACGTTCGTAATGTACAGCGAGTCGGACGCAATATTCCAACCACTCGCATCATGCCTTCACAGCTCTATCACGCTGTAATTATTGCCTTTTGGAACGAGTCCCGCGACATCGTAGAACCCACAGTTCAATCAGTTTTAGACACCAACTTTGATCACAAAAAAATTATTCTTATTCTGGCCTACGAACAGCGTGGTGGCGAGGTAGTATCCAAGCTGGCCAACGATTTAGTGAAAGAATACGGCGCCAATTTCTTTTACGCCGAAGCCGTTATGCACCCCTGGCCAATGACCGGCGAGATAATCGGCAAAGGTGGCAATGTAACTTTCGCTGGTCGCCGATTGCAAAAATTCCTAGAGCAGTCCAGCATCGACCCCCTAAATGTCTTGGTTACAACCCTAGATTCCGATAACCGCCCAGACCGGGAATACTTTGGTGCCCTAACATACACCTATTGCTCCACCGAAGACCCCAAACGTGCCAGCTATCAGCCAGTTACAATGTATACCAACAACATCTGGGATGCCCCAGCTCCGATGCGGGTAATCGCTACGGGTAACTCCTTTTGGAACGTGGTTTTAAGCCTTCGGCCACATCTGTTACGCAACTTCTCGGCCCATGCCCAACCAATGGCCGCCCTTATCGATACTGATTTTTGGTCAGTCCGCACCATCGTCGAAGACGGTCATCAGTTCTGGCGCACTTGGTTCCGCTATGACGGCGATTACCAAGTCTTCCCAATATTTGTACCAATCTACCAAGACGCTGTTCTAACCGAGAGCTACCGCCGAACGCTCAAGATGCAATTTGTTCAGGTCCGCCGCTGGGCCTGGGGCGCTAGCGACATCGCTTACTTTGTTAATCAGGCTTTCTTTAAGATTAATAACATCCCGCTTCACAAGCGCCTGTCTAAATTATTTAGGCTAATCGAAGGCCACATCAGCTGGTCCACGGCTCCGCTTATCCTGTTATTAGCCGCTTATCCGGTATTCTTTTTCCATACTTCAAGCCCCACCTTCGGCTTTTTGGCCAACGAATTACCCCAGTACGCCAGTCGATTACAGCAAGTTGCCATGGCTGGCATCCTAATTTCGCTATATCTAAGCATGAACAGCCTGCCACCCAAGCCGGCCCGCTACAAAAAACACCGAACTATCTGGATGATAATCCAATGGGTCTATCTACCCCTAACCTCGATAGTTTACAGTGCTTCAGCTGCTATTTACGCTCAAACCCGCTTAGCCCTAGGCAAATATATCGGCTTTGTGATCACCGAAAAAGCCACCAAATCCGAACGCTCCAGTGTCGGCAACATGCTCAAATAGCTATTGAACCGAAGGATGATCGGCTTGGTACCTCAAGAAAGCCTGTTTATCAAACCGGCTTAGAACCTCGGCTGTAAGTTTGGATATATCAGCTGGTTGGTAGACCGGCTTCTGGGGCAGGGCTAATAACTTCTTAACAATAGTGCCTAACAGCTCTCTAGAGGCCGTATAAACGTCGTTTCGGTCTTTTAGGGCCAACATTAGCTCGTTCAGCAAAAGGTCCGGTAAAAACGGCTTTAGACGCCCACCGTCATTAACAGATAGGGCGGATTCCAGCTCAATTGATTCGTGGGTAGTAAAAACCGCTTGGCAGGACAAACACTGTCGCCGCCGCCAAACTTGGTTACTCCGGCTTTGCAACCGACTATTGGTCACCTTCGTCTCACCGCCACAATATATACAAACCATATCAACATATTGTCATAACGCTAGTGAATATTCCAGTGGATAATCTTAGAAAATGGCCGTATAACTAAAAAGCCCCAACCTATTATTACCCTTTGGTAGTAATGGTTGGGGCGACTCTGCCCGTTTCTGTGTTAATTTACCGAACTGGCGCTACTCTGTTGGCGTATGCGCCGTATTCGCGTGTTCACGGGGTTGGCATTTACGATTTCTTCGTAAAAAAGCTTGAAGTTATCAAGCGGTTCGCCTCGTTTGCGTCTACTCAAAATGTCCTCACAATTAACGTAGCCTAACTTACCATTCCGCTTATACCAGGTCAAACGCTTATGCTTGGTAATTCAAACAGATTCATCACTTTCAATCTGTTAGAAGCGTTTTGGTAAAATCACCAACAGATAACCATAAGCGTTAGTCAAAACTGCCTTTGCTACAATTACTTAGATGTTCAAAGAGTTACAGTTTCGTAAAGACGGTAGCCGGGCAGGGTTGCTAAAAACCCGGGCTGGCTCTGTCGCAAGCCCGTTCTTTATGCCGGTAGCTACTCGCGGTGCTGTTAAAAGTCTAGAGCCGGCTGAGGTTGCCGGCACCGGCGCTCAGGTACTATTAGAAAATACCTATCATTTACACCTGGCGCCGGGTGAAAAGCACATCAAAAAGTTGGGTGGTCTGCACAATTTTAGCCAATGGCCGGGCCCAATCCTAACCGATAGCGGCGGTTTCCAGATTTTCTCCTTAGCTCACGCCCGCAAAATCACTGAAGAAGGGGTTATTTTTAGAGATCCAGTCAGTGGTCAAAAAGTTAGTCTAACTCCCGAAAAATCCATGCAAATTCAGCTGGATTTAGGGGCCGATATTATTATGGCTTTCGATGATTTAACTGGTTTGGATCCCAGTAAGGCCAAAGTCAGGGAAGAGCAAGCCGTAGAGCACACTCACCGCTGGCTACAACGCTGTATTACCGAGTTCAATCGCTTAACCGATAAAACTCACAAAGTCAAACGCCCGCTTCTCTTCGGTATTGTCCAAGGTGGATTAGACAAACAATTACGTCAAAAATCTGTGGAATTTGTCCAATCAAGTGGGGTAGATGGTCTAGCGATTGGTGGCCTATCGGTGGGCGAAGGCACTCAACAAATGCACGATATGCTTGAATTCCTGGCACCACTGTACGACCCCGATAAAGCTCGTTATTTAATGGGCGTCGGTCAGCCCAATAATCTACGCTTCGCCATCGAACACGGCATCGATATGTTCGACTGCGTTCTGCCGACCCGTAACGCTCGTCATGGCAGTGTTTGGGTAACTGGCGATAAGAAGTTAAACCTCAAAAATGTAGAGCATGCTACCTATAAGGGTCCAATTGATAAAAACTGCGATTGCCATACCTGTAAAACCGGCTATAGCCGGGCCTTATTAAGGCATCTTTTTAAAGCCAACGACCCCTTAGCCGGCAAACTTGCCAGCATTCATAATCTCCGTTATCTGCAACGCATCTGCGAATCATACCGTCCATAGAAAAAGCCGGATTTTTTCCGGCTTTTTCTATGGTGGGCACAGAGGGATTTGAACCCCCGACATCCACAACGTCAATGTGGCGCTCTAGCCAGCTGAGCTATGTGCCCGGAGCCTTAATTATACTATCTCATCTATGATATCGAACAAATACTCATATATGATATAAAAATTAGATAATGATTATGCTGAAAAATCTAACAAAAAACTACTAGCCAAATACTGCTAGCCGATATATACTCCTTTGTAGGTTGAGTTTTGCCGAGTTGTTAACGGCTCGACATTGGGTTTGAATGACGTTGCGAGATCATTCAAACCCTTTTTCTTATTTAAAAGCTTCTAGAGCACTGTTTGGACCCTAATTAAACTGTTATTATGTAATCTGAATATGGATGAGGCTAAAACAGAGGAACAACAGGCTCCTGACCACCGCCGCCTAGGCTATGACCTGGATTTATTTACGTTCTCTGACTTAGTCGGACCAGGCTTGCCGTTGTTTACACCTCGGGGCACCATCTTACGCGATGAGTTACTCGGTTTTTCAGAAGAGTTACAGCGGGAAAACGGCTTCCAAAAAGTTGCCATCCCACATATCACCAAAGAAGATCTGTATAAAGTTAGCGGCCACTGGGATAAATTTGGCCACGAGCTGTTCTTGGTCAAAAGCCAAGAGACCAAAGATCAGATGGTCCTAAAGCCGATGAACTGCCCGCACCACATTCAAATCTACGCCAGCCGGCCCCGTAGCTACCGCGAATTACCAATCCGTTACATGGAAAACACCATCCAGTACCGTGACGAAAAGAAAGGTGAACTAAATGGCCTTAGCCGAGTTCGAGCCATCTCAATCGACGACGGCCACATCTTCTGCCGGTTGGATGAAATCGAGCAGGAGTTTCGCACCATCATGGAAATGATTAAACGAATGTACAAGGTGTTCGATATGGAGTTTCGGGCCCGCTTATCCTTCCGAGATGACGGCCAAGGCTATCTGGGTGAGCAGAAAAACTGGGACTTAGCCCAAAAAACCATCGAAGAAGTTGCCAAAAAATTAGACGTAGATTACGAAATCGCCGAAGGCGAGGCCGCTTTTTACGGCCCAAAAATAGACATAATGGTCACCGACTCGCTCGGTCGGGAATGGCAGTGCGCTACCGAACAGCTAGATTTTGTAATGCCCGAACGCTTTGGCCTAACTTATATCGACAAAGACGGTACCGAACAGCCAGTGGTCATGATTCACAAAGCTTTATTAGGTTCATTCGAGCGATTCCTATCGGTTTATCTCGAGCATACTAACGGCAACTTCCAGGTTTGGCTGGCCCCAGAACAACTACGGGTCGCTACCTTAAATGATGATGAAGCAGTCGTAAAAATGTCCAAAGACATAGTCAGCAAAGCCAAAGAATTGGGCTTGCGGGCCGAACTTGACGATTCCAACGAATCGGTTGGCAAGAAAATCCATAACGCCGAGGCCATGAAGGTACCTTACACTCTAGTAATCGGTGGCAAAGAGCTGGAATCTGGCAAACTGAGTCCCCGGGGCCGTAAAGACCTGCCAGAACTGCCCGAATCATCCGTCGAAGACCTGTTACACAAGCTGTCCCAAGATGCCCGAAATCGTAAATAAAGACTTTCGGACCAAGGTTTACGTTCTAGTCGCCCAGATACCCAAGGGCCGTCTAATGACCTACGGTCAGCTAGCCGCTTTAGCCGGCCATCCCTACGCCGCAAGGGTTGTTGGCGGCATCGCACATTGGGGCGACCCCGATTTACCATGGCAGAGGGTAGTTAAAAAAAGCGGCAGTTTGGCTGAGGGTTACCCCGGCGGTCTATCCGGCCATAAACAGGTGTTACAGGCCGAAGGCCTACAAGTAAGCGATGATTTTCGGGTGGATGTAGAAGGGTTACTATGGTGGCCACCAAAATCGACCTCCTAGCCATTGTTGGCACCACCGCTTCTGGTAAATCAGATCTAGCTTTAAAATTGGCTAAGGAGTTAAATGGTGAAATCATTTGTGCCGATTCCTGGACCGTCTACAAAGGTTTTGATATTGGAACATCGAAACCTACTATTAGCCAGCAAAAGGCTGTTAAACACTGGCTTTTGGACGTTAGACAGCCAAGCCAAGGCTTCAATGCCCCAATGTTTAAGGATTTGGCCCAAAGAGCTGTAGATAACATCCACAAAAGGGGTAAACTGCCAATTTTAACTGGTGGTACCGGGTTATACATTGACAGTTTGCTGTATGATTTCGGCTTTCTGCCCTCGGTAGGACCCGACAACAGGGAAGAACTTAACGCCAGGACCCTTGATGAGCTATTAAGCCAAGCTAAAACTAAAAAAATTGATCTAAAGGACATAGACACACGTAATAAGCGCCGAGTTATTAGGGCAATTGAGTCCGGTGGCCAAAAACCAACTAAACAAAAACTTCGGCCAAACAGCCTAATCGTTGGCATACAACTGCGACCAGAGGAGTTAATCCAACGCATTGAACAACGGGTCGACACCATGTTGGCAGGTGGACTGGAAGCTGAGGTCAAAGGCCTGGCCAAGAAGTACGGCTGGGAAACCGAGCCAATGAAAGGTATTGGTTACCGAGAGTGGCAGTTATATTTTGAAGATAACCAAAGCCTAGACCAAACCAAACTTCGCATCGTCTCGGCCACCAACAATTTGGCCAAACGCCAGCGCACCTGGTCCAAACGTAACTCTGATATCCATTGGTTTAGTTCAGCCCAGCCGGCCTACGACTATGTGAACGCTAAACTGAACAACTAATTACGAGTTAGACCGACAATTTGCTACAATAAATAACAGAGGAAATGGGATGATTGAACAGCTATTTGGGTCCAAAACACGGGTGAAGCTTTTACAGCTTTTTTATTCAAATCCAAACCGGGCATTTTATGTGCGCGAAATTACTCGTAAAATTGATGAGCAAATAAACTCGGTCCGCCGGGAACTGTCCAACCTCTTAAGCATTGGGATTATCACTTCCGATCCCACCAACAATCGGCTTTATTACGAAGTCAGCCAAGATTATGAGTACTATAAGCCGTTAGCCATGATTTTTGGTGGTATGGCTATCACCGAAACACCTGTAAAACCGGTTCCTAAAAAAGAAGATGGAAAAAAACCGGTCGAGTCCGAGCCGACTCCAAGCTCAGTCGCACCCAAGGCCGATGTTGGTGCCGAACACGCCATGGCCAAAGGCTTCCGTAGCCTCGGTAAAGTAGATTTGGCAATCCTTAGCGGTCAATTCACCCGCGATGATTCCGCCGGCATCGATGTGCTTATCGTTGGTAATGTTAATGAATCAAAGGTAGATAAATTCATGGCCGAGCTGGAAAGTACCGAAAACAAAGAGTTACGTTATACAGTTTTGCCGTTGGATAATTATCAATATCGCCTACAAATCAACGACCGGTTTATTAGTAATGTCTTGGCGGCTAAGAAGCAGGTTATAATTAATACTCAAGAACTAGACGTTTAAACGGGAGAATACACAGTGGAATTATCTTACTATGGTGCTAATTGTGTCAGGCTATCAGCCAAGAAAGCCCAGATTGTTATCGATGATAATCTAGACAAGCTGGGTCTAAAGAGTGTTACCAAGCCGGCCGACATAAGTTTGCGTACCAATAAAGACTTCCCAATGCACTCTAACAGTGCTTTCCGAGCCGAAATGCCTGGCGAATACGAGGTAGCTGGAGTGGTGATTCACGGCATTTCCGCCCGTTCGCACATGGACGAAGATGGTCAGCATAACGCTGTAATCTACACAATAGAAGCCGATGAAACAAAGGTCGTTTTCCTGGGTCACATCTATCCAGAGCTAACCGAAGCCCAGCTAGAACAGATTGGCATGGTAGATATTGCCGTGGTGCCGGTTGGTGGCAGTGGCTATACTCTGGACGGAGTAGGGGCCCTAAAAGTCATTAAGCAGATCGAGCCAAAGGTTGTAATTCCAACCCACTATAACGATAAGTCCATTAAGTATGAAGTGCCTCAAGCCGAGCTAGCCGATGCTATCAAGAATATGGGCATGGAAGCTTCCGAAACTGTTGCCAAATTCAAAATAAAACCCGCTGAACTGAGTGACAGCACCAAACTGGTCGTCCTGGAACGCCAGTAGTCTACTAAAAAAGGCCTTCTACAGAAGGCCTTTTTTCTTTAAGCTCCTAAGAGCACTGGTACTAATTCTCACTTTAACCTTCTTACCTTCGATAGTAAGAGTTTTAACTTGCAAATTAGGCTTCCAGACTCGCTTGGTGTGGCGCTGAGTGAAGCTGACATTACTGCCGTGTTGCTTACCTTTTTTATCAAATTCTAGTCGTTGCATAATCAAGGCCTTATTCTACAGATAGCAACAGATAAAATCAACTCTTGAGATATACTAATTATGATGCATGTTGATCTTCAAACCGTGGCAATCCTGTTTGTAGTACTGCTGTTTAGCATGTCTATACACGAGATGATGCACGCCTTTGCCAGTAACTGGCTGGGTGACGATACCGCCCGGCTACAAGGCCGGTTAACTTTAAATCCGCTACCCCACATCGACCCCTTTTTAACCGTTTTAATACCACTATTTCTGCTTTTGTCAGGCAGTCCGTTTTTGTTCGGTGCTGCTAAACCGGTGCAGGTGAATTTCCACCGTTTGCGGTTTGGCGAATACGGTGGAGCCATCGTGGGAATGATTGGTCCAATTACCAACTTTGTTTTAGCCTGCATAGCAGCCATTCTATTCAAGACTTTTGATTCTCAACAGGGGACAATCCTATATGATGTGTTTCGTTTATCAATAACCCTTAATGTTGGGCTGTTTGTTTTTAACTCGATACCGTGGCCGCCCCTGGACGGCTCGCGCTTGCTTTATGCTTTCGCCCCGCGTGGGTTACAAGAAGTTATGGAGAATATTGAACGCTCTGGCCTTATGAGCCTAGTCATCTTTATTTTCTTGTTCTACCAGTTTGGTGGCCCCATTCAAGATCTAATGCTCAAATTAATTCACCTCTTAGCCCCAACACTATTTATTTAGCCAGTAGTATAATGATAATTGGTCGTGGTTAGGGTACATTAATTTTTCTCAATACAATTTACGAGGGAGTCCAACCATGCTGTCCAGGCTGTGGCCCGGCAGTGAGGACACCCACTTTGCAATGTAGCAGAGGTAAATTGAGTGCCATTAACCCGGCCGCCTAAAAAATCCGAGCCAAATAACTCGGATTTTTTACATGGTCGGGGTGACAGGACTTGAACCTGCGACCTCACGGCCCCCAGCCGTACGCGCTACCAACTGCGCCACACCCCGTTAGTTGAAGAACAACCTATGGTTTTCTTTCAACGCTCGGTCGGCAAAAAGCCGAGTTTGCAACCGCAAACCATGCCGAGCTACTACCTTTCCCTTAGAACAGGGACAGTAAGTATTATAAGATAGATGGATATGAATCTAATAACTCTATTACTAACCTGTGCAGACGAAGCGGAGGCTAAAAAAATTGGTGATAAATTATTAGAGGAAAAACTGGCTGTCTGTATTAAACGTACTGATGTGAGCTCTGACTTTTTATGGAAGGCTAAACCAGAATCTGCCAAAGAAGTGTTACTGGTTATAGATTCAACCGAAGATAAATTTGAAGCCATCGAAGTCGCCGTTAAAGAAATCCACAGCTATGATACTTTTGTGCTGATGGCCTATCCGGTAGTTAGGGCATCTGAGTGTGTGAGACAATGGGTGGAGCAAGAATTAAACGGACAAGATAAAAAAATGCAAATTAGCGAAGCAAAATTGTTCACCGATGGTGGGTCGCGGGGTAATCCTGGGCCATCGGCGATTGCTTATGTCATCTGTAAAATGGATGATACTGTTGTAGAAAAGTCCGGTTCGTATATTGGTGATACCACAAATAATCAGGCCGAGTACCAAGCGTTGAAGGCTGGGTTGGAAAAAGCCCATGAGCTTGGGGTTAAAAAGCTGTTTGTGAATATGGATAGTGAACTAGTAATCAAGCAGATTAACGGGCTATATAAGATTAAAAACGTCGATTTATTACCCCACTACAACCACGCCAAGCGCTTGGCAGGTAAGTTTGATGAAATAACTTTTCAACATGTGCCTCGGGCCCTTAATGCCCAAGCTGACAAAGAAGTCAACCGTATTCTAGACGCCCAGTAATAAAAAACTCCTCAGTCTAAGGAGGAGTTTTTTAGTGGTCAGACTACCCATAAGCCGGGTTCTGTTCATTCTAGCCATCTATCTAGGCCTAACGTTGCCGTTAGGCTCAAGCGGTTTTTGTGATAATCCGTGAGCGGGCCGCTCATATTACGGGTATCTCCTTGCAGCAGGCAGGGTTTACCTCTCTTGGTGCGTCACCGCACCAGACTGTGGGCTTTTACCCCACTCGTTTCACCAGTTCCAGCCCCGTATGACGGGACAGGTTGTGTCGTTTCTGTGGCACTTTCCCTAGGGTCGCCCCCGGTTGCCGTTAGCAACTGCCATTGCCCGATGCTGCCCGGACTTTCCTCTCGCCTAGGCGAGCGACTAGCCGGTAATCTGACCATTTACAAGTATACCAGAAACTTTAAGCATTATTGACATATCGAGTAAAAAACAGTATAATGTATCTAATCTGATCGACCTCTGTTGGATTGGGTGGAACCTTTATAGATTGAAGCCTTCATTTTACAGGGAGCGAACAGCTAACAGATAGAGTTATCTGTTCGTTCCCTGTAAATAAACCCCTCATAAGGAGTGATTTGTCGTGAAGACTAGCCACAAAAGCAAGACTCTGCGCAAGCTGGGTATTGTCTTGAGCACCATCGCTTCCTTGATGATGCTCGCGTTGGTGTTTTCCACCAGCTACGGCTCTTGGCCGAGCACGGTGAATGGCATTTTCATGTGCCTGTACTTCATCCTGAGCGTTGCCATTACGGGCATGCTCTTGATGGCCAAGTATCAAATTTGCGAGCATCAAGGCTCGCCTACCGGCCGTTAAAGGCCAAAAAGGAGCACAAATGGAAAAGCAGTACTACATTACATGCCAGGCTGGCCAGCATGTCAAAGTGCTGGACAACGAAGAGATGGTCCGTCTCTTCGGTGAAAAAACAGTCGAGATGTTCGATGCCGATCCAGAGGATCACCCGCCTTACCTCCCAGAGTGCAGCGAATGTGAAGAGGCTGCAGAAGCGGGCCAGCCCCGAGTTGACGTCCAGGCACTCGGCCTCGACCCTGCTGCCTTGAACGAATAAGGCTTCAACCAGACCCGCCCGCCCGCCGGGCGGTAGGAGGAGACCTCACCGGGGTGTGAACCTCCGAAAGGGGGCGGACTTCGGTCCGCCCCCACACTAAACTTTCGAACCACATTACTGAAACCAATGAGTTTTACAGATGTGATCCGAAAAGGATTGCAATTATCGTACCTTACAATTTGAAGCCCAAGGAGGCTTTTGTGGACAACAACGATGCTGACTACATGGTTGCTGGCGCCGTGCTTGTCACGGAGCTTTTCGCCAAGCTTGTTACCGAAGTGAATGCAGCCGGCGGGAAACCGGAAGACATCTTCCGGCTTACCCAGCCGGAGGGCAAAGCGATTCTGCAGCAGGTGGCCACGGTCATCGTTCCAAGACCGCATACTTCTGCAGAGGAGAGGGCCAAGCGGTACTGGGACTTTCCGCTGGATGAGTTGGAGCTCAGCCCGCGTCCTCACAACGCCCTCGAGAGACGAGGCATCGAGACCATCGGCGATCTGGTATCAAAGAGTCAGGCAGAGATTTCCGCATTCCCATATTTTGGGAAGAAGTGCCTCAAGGAAGTTCTCCAAACGCTAGGGGAACATGGGTTGGAGCTAAGCACACAGCTTCCGTGAATTGACGCTCACCCGTCGGAAAGGAAAAGCAATAATGAAGCTAATCGGAATCGTTCTGCTATTCGGTGGCGTGGCCGGATTCGCCTGGAGCATGCTCCAGCTCAACGCCGACAAACAGCTAGCAGCCGGATTTTTCGGACTGGTGGCATGCATCACCGGCGGCACACTCCTCCTCGACGCCTACATCATGAAGGGTGCTACACGGCGCTCGAAGTGAAAAGCTTCAAAACCGTCGCGAATCCGATCGATTCGCAAAGGGGGCGCCGCAAATCTTGCACGCCCCAACAGACCCATTTGCCACCCGGGGTCTTTTTTCATACCCAAAATTATAATGGTTATGGCTCTGGGCATAAGTAGCCAGCTGTATCTCTAAATTCGGGCCAGGCACTTTTTGTTTACTTTTTTGGCGGAACAAAAAGCAGGCTATGTTTTATTTAGATATTTTGGCAGCTTTGACCACGGCTTCAAAAGCTGCGGGTTCGTTGACGGCCAGCTCGGCCAGAATTTTGCGGTCCAAACGAATCTGGGCTTTCTTTAGCCCAGCAATTAATAGGCTGTAAGTAGTGCCGTGTTGTCGGGCACCAGCGTTAATCCGGGCATTCCATAACTGCCGGAAAGTCCGCTTTTTGTTGCGCCTATCCCGATAAGCAAATGTCAGCGAGCGGGTAACCGCTTGCTTTCCGCGCTTAATAGAGCTGCGGTTAGACTTGGTATAACCCTTTGTCGCTTTTCGAATCTTGTTATGTCGTTTGTGGCTGGTAACGCCGCGCTTTACTCTCATAAACTAAACTCCTAGCTTTCGTTTGAGGGTTTTAACCTGCTTGCCGGAAATTGTCTCAGTGCCGGCAAACTTGCGTTTGCGGCTGGCGCTTTTCTTCTGTAATAGGTGATTACCACTGGCGCGACGCCTAATGACCTTACCGGTCTTGGTGATGGCAAACCGCTTCTTAGTTCCGCTGTGGGTCTTTAATTTAGGCATTTCGACCGCCTAAACTTTTCATCAAATTATGCATTGTCTGATTAGTGTATATCATCCGTATAATTACTTTAACCTTATTATTATCGTCATACGAAACATCCGAGATGGAAAGTTTCGGTGGCGAAACTACTTCTTTCTGACGACAAAGCTTAGCATCCGGCCGGCAAACTGGGGTGGTTGATCGACAACAATATTCTCGCCCAACAATTCAGTTACTCTATCGGCTAGCTGGTAGCCCAACTCTTTGTGAGCCAACTCTCGTCCCCGATAGACTACCGCAATTTTCACCTTATGTCCAGCGTCAAGGAAGCTACCAACCTTACGGAGTTTGACCTCAAGGTCATGCTCTCCAATCTTTAGACCGATCCGCATCTGTTTCAAATCAAGGGTTTTTTGACGAGTTTTTTGGGCCTGCTTAGTTTTTTGATAATTATACTTACCCCAATCAACGATTCGGGCAACCGGTGGGCTAGCGTTGGGCGATACTTCGACTAGGTCTAGGCCAGCATCTTCGGCGGCTTTTAAGGCTTCGGTTAATGATAAAACCCCAAGCTGGCGGCCATCATCACCTATGACACGCAGGTTGGAGGCCCGGATGGCCCGGTTGACTCTGGATTGTTTGGCTATTTCATTAACTCCATGTAGGTGAAAATATCATAGCAGAACAGGGGCGGGAATAACAAGCAACTAATAACTAAAAGCTGGTATGGCTGCGGCTGCCGATTGATAACGGTACTGCAAAGCTTCGCTGATGTGGGTCGGTTTTATATCTATTGAGCTATCCAAATCGGCAATTGTGCGGGCGACTTTAACTGTCCGCACGTAAGCTCGGGCTGAAATATCTAGTTTTTCAGCGGCACTATCTAATAGGTCTTTGGCAGATGCCGATAGGGCCGCCAACTCTCGGATTTTGCGGTTATTCATTGATGAGTTAAACCGGCCCCGGCCCAGGCGACCGAATTGAATATCGTAGGCTTTTTGAATTCGTTGCTTGATTTGCTGGCTTTGGCCAGGGCCACTATGGGCGGCCAGCAACTGGGAATATTCAACATCGTGGACCGGCAAGTGCAAATCGATGCGGTCTAATATAGGGCCTGATACTTTCTTTTGATAACGAGCAATATTGGATGGCGAACAAACGCAGGGTTTGGAAGTGCCGTAGTAGCCGCAGGGGCAAGGGTTCTGAGTGGCTACCAAAATAAAGTCGGCCGGGTAAGTGGCTGAATCTTTAACCCTGGCAATGGTTACTTGACCATTTTCTAGCGGCTGTCTTAAGGCTTCTAGACTGCTGTGGCTAAATTCCGGCAGTTCATCAAGGAATAGCACACCACGATGGGCTAGACTGGCTTCACCGGGCTTAGGATTGGTGCCACCGCCGACAATGGCAGTAGTGCTAGCGGTGTGATGTGGTGCCCTAAATGGCCGCTGGGTAATAATTTGATCATAACTACCGCTACCTAAACTATGTAAGTGAGTTACTTCCAGCATTTCCTGGTGGCCTAAGCTTGGCAAGATACCACACATAGCCTTGGCCAGCATGGTCTTGCCGGTGCCGGGCGGGCCGTGTAGCAGAATATTATGATGGCCAGCGGCGGCGATCTCTAAAGCCCGCTTGGCAATTGGCTGGCCAGCAATTTCACTAAAGTCGATTTCAGCTTCGGTTTCGGTTTGAGCAGGGGCTTGCCCGTCGCCACTAGTAACGGTCTTTAAAGGCAAAGTGCCGGCTAAGTCCATATAAACATCACGTAAATTAGCGGCAGCTTTAATTTCGATATCCGGTACCAGCAGGGCTTGCTCTAGATTGGCGGCTGGTAAATAAAAACTGTTATAGCCCGACTGCTTGGCAGCCAAGACTCGGCCAATTAAGCCCCGCACTGGCCCCAGCGAACCATCCAAACCAATCTCGCCCAAGAAGAGGTAGCTACCTAGGTTCTCGGTTTGGATTTGATCGCTCTTAGCTAGCACGGCTACGGCCATCGCCAGGTCTAAGCTGGTTGAATCTTTGGGTACATCAGCCGGCGATAAGTTTAGGGTAACTCGTTTTTTAGGGAATTGAATCGAACAATTGGCAAAGCTGGCCCGCAACCGGTCTTTGGCTTCATCCACGGCCTTGGAGGCGTAACCAATAATCACAATCGCCGGTAGGCCATTGGTGATGTGGCACTCCACACCAACCAGTAAAGCCGAAGTGCCCGTATGATCTGCGATGCTCTTCACGGCTTTTGTCATAAGTTGGAGTATGCCACTAGGCTTTGAATATGAAAATTGCTTGAGTTTAAAAATAGTTCGGGGTAGCTTAAAACGATGCTGGTCCGAAAAGAAAACACCCGGTTTTATCCGGGCGTTTTCTTTAGGGTTTGGAGGTTTTAGGTTTTTAGAACGTTTTTGTTTAAAAGACCTTTTTTTGGAACAACGGCTTGCGAGAAGCCGTTGTTTCTTGGTCTTTTTGTTTTTGAGCACTTTTTTTACTCAGTGCTAGTTATCATCTTAAATATAGATAAAAAGACTGTCAACAAGATTTTTATGCTTTTCCAAATAAACCTGTGCATAACTTTCCGAAAACATAGCCACTTTGAAGCCATTTTTTGTTGATTTATTTAAATCCAGAATGAAGACTGTACCGTTTTTTACGAACACGCCGAACGATTCGCACTGCGTACAAGCTTGCTTCAGGATTATGCTCAAATATTTTTGCCCGAACGAGACTTTAGCTACGAAGAACTGGACCGCATGAGTCAAAAACAACTAGACAAAGGCACTTGGTGGCCGCCAATGTTGATTGAGCTTGTAGGTCGGACTAAGGGTCAAATGTATCGAAGGCATTGATTATAGTAAGTTTAAAGATAAAGGCGGGCCTATGTCAGGAGTTTGTACCCCAAAGTTACGGCTGAGTATTACTTAAATCACAGTAATCTAATGACAATAGGTGATATATTACCCGATTTTATAAAAACAAGTCACAGTTGAAGCTCGGCCGGCATCGTTTAATGACTTGGATGAATTATTGCAAAAGTGGCTGGCTGGTAGGCATAGACTTAAACGCGGTAATTCTAAATGACTTAAAACGCAACGATTATTTAGGACACATGGTCGTAATATTTGAAGCCGACAAAGCCAATTACTGGGTGCATGATCCTGGCCTAAAACCACACCCGAAATCGGAAAGAAAGTCGTCAATAATTGGCCGATGCCTTGTTTTGGTCCGGCCTAAAAAATCCTGGCTTAGTGGCCGTCAAGAATGTCTGAGTGGAAGCATTTGTTCTAGTTTTGTACGTTGTATTAAGAATTAAAACGTAAATAACTCTACGTTGTGTTTGTACTAATTAAAACAGTAACAATGTTGATAATACAATGTAGTACTCTTGACTAAGCATAAAAAGTGTAGTAGTGTGTTAGGGTAAGACAAAAACAAAAACTTACACACTCTCCTTGGGGAGGATATCGCTCAAAACACGTGCAAATGTGTGGCGAGTGGTCAGTCAAAAAAGCCTATCGGCGGTAAGCGCTATAAAGTAATTTTAAGCGGCGCATTTACCGCCAAAGGCTTGTTCGTTCTTTCATTCTTGTACCGCCCCGTGATTTCCTGTCGCGGGGCATTTCATTATTTTTGGACTTATAAATTTCGTATACAATTAAAGAGAATGTTAAGACTCAACAAGCACTATCGATTAACACTCTGGACAACTATTATCAGTCTAGCTGGCTTGGTGGCGGTAATGCTATCGACTAATCCTATCGAAAAAATTATCTATGCTGTTCTATTTTTTGGATTGGCTCTGATTTTTTTGATTAGTGCTGGTCATCTGATAGTTCGGCTCCAGCTAGGCGATGTAAATACCAAAAATCGCTACCGAATCATCGCCATCAGCCTTATAATTTTGACTCTCTTAATGTTTAGAAGTGCTCAATCGCTTAACTGGGTCGATGCCGTAATTTTGATACTAATCAGCTTCGGACTAGTATTTTACGTTTCCCGTCGGTCTTAAATTGTCGGCAGAGCTAGCTTAAGCATATCTAGCTTAAAAACACCCGGCTCGAGTATAATAAGACCCATGCAACCAAAAGGGGGAGAATCATCGCCGATGAACTTCGAGCTCCCGCCACAACCTTCATCCGCTGAGGATGAAGACTTACGGCAGGAGAGAGGTAATGAGGCACCAAATGCGGCTGTAGCCGAGCAAGCTGGAAAACGGCCGAGTGATCCGGCTTTGCCAGCGATCCCTGATGATATACCAACAGCCGAACCACCATCCGTAGCCGATGGCTCTCAAGCCAGCCAAGGCGACTCTAATAGCTTTGACCCCCACCAGCTAGCCACCGAAACCGACAGAATCGAGCCAGAGTGGGTAGAAAAAGCTAAAGCCCTTATTTCCCAAACCAGAGATGACCCCTATATGCAAAAAGATGAGATGAGTAAAATTAAGGCTGATTACATCCAAAAACGCTTTAATAAACACCTTAAAACGGACGAAACTGAAACATGACGGCAATAATTATCCTAATTGTCTTCCTGCTGATGCTGGCTGGCGGAGCCGGTTTTATTTATTTGTACCTGCGCGGCATCTGGCGGGAACAAAAGAATTACGAACGGGGCCTAAAGATGGTGCCAGTGCTAATCCATTTACCACCTTTATCAGATGATGCAGAGGCTGGTAGCCGCGACGCCCGAGAACTTATTAATGAGAATATCTCACGGGCCCAAACCCTATACAGCATTTTGGCCAGCACTTTTCAAAAAGGCTTCAAGCATCGTCTATATGGTCAGCGCCACATTGGACTAGAGATTATTGCCAGTAAAGGTGCAGTACACTACTATGCCGCCGTACCTGTACCACTGTTGAGCGTGGTGGAGCAGGCCATAGTTAGTGCCTATCCAGCTGCTCGGCTGGAAGAGGTTGCTGAACACAATATTTTTAGCCAAGTTGGCCGGATAACTGGAACTCTGGGCGGTGAAATGGTACTAAAAGAAAACTATGCTTTCCCAATCGCCACTTATGAAGACATCAAGCGCGATACCATGCAATCGTTGTTAAATGCCTTATCGACCCTAACTAAAGAGGATGGGGCTGGTGTTCAGATTCTACTGAGACCGGCCGACCCGGCTTGGCGCAAGACATCCAAAGCCGAAGCCGACAAAAAACGTGGTAAGAAGAAGAGCGGTGGTATTGATGGAGCACTATCTGGCATTGGCGATGTCTTTACAGCAATCATCAAACCACCAGAGCAGGGCGAAACCAAGAAAGACGAACCCAAGGAGCTATCGGGCCTGGACCAAGCGGTAATTCAGGCGATTGAAGAAAAGACCAAGCAACCCGGATTTGAGGTGATGATACGACTGGTGGCTAGTAGCAACATTAGCCACCGGGCTCAAACCATCCTCAACACCCTGGTAGCTACATTTTCGCTATACGATGCCCCCGGGAAAAACGGCTTTAAGTTTGTTCCAGCTCGGGAGCTAGACAGCTTTATAACGGGTTACATTCTCCGGTTTTTCCCACAAGATAAGAATAAAAACATCCTTAACGCCACCGAGTTAGCTACGCTGTTTCACTTTCCGGACCAAAGTAACATTCCGACCAGCCAGCTGGAGCGCCAAGCCAGCAAACAGGTTGACGGCCCTCGTAATATCCCCCAGCATGGCCTACTTTTGGGCTATAACGTATTTAGGGGTGCCAAGAAGGAAATTCGCCTAGATGTAGCCGATCGGGCCCGCCACATGTATGTAGTCGGTCAAACCGGTACCGGTAAATCAACTTATTTAGAGAATCTAGCACTTCAGGACATGCTAGAAGGCCGGGGCTTTGCGTTCGTGGATCCGCATGGTGATACTGCCGAAAAACTGCTGGCAATGGTGCCAAAAGAACGTACCGAGGATGTTATTTACTTTTCTCCAGCTGATATGGACTATCCGCTAGGCCTCAACATGTTTGAGTATCATAACAACGACCAGAAGGACTTCTTAATTCAAGAGGCTATTAACATGCTGTACAAGCTGTATGACCCAACTCGGCAAGGCATCATTGGCCCCAGATATGAACACCTTTTCCGCAATGCCGCACTGGCAGTAATGGCCGACCCGGCCGGCGGCACCTTTATAGATATACCCAAATTGTTTAGAGACCCAGCTTTTGTTGAGCAAAAGCTCAAGCATGTAACTGACCAGAACGTATTAGAGTTTTGGCGCAAGGAGATGCCAGCCAGCCAGCGCAGTAATGAGTTCGGCGAAGTAACCAGCTGGTTTGTCTCCAAATTCGGAGCCTTTTTGAGTAACGAAATGATGCGCAACATCATCGGTCAGACCCAGAGTGCTTTTAATCTCCGAGAAGTAATGGACGAAGGTAAAATCCTGCTCGTCAACTTATCGCGTGGCCGGACCGGCGATCTTAACTCTAAGCTCTTAGGCATGATTTTCGTGATGAAGTTCGAGGCTGCGGCCATGAGCCGGGCCGATGTACCCGAGGAGTTCCGGCGTGATTTCTCACTGTACGTTGATGAGTTTCAAAACTTCTCAACCGATTCGTTCGCCGACATTCTAAGCCAGGCTCGAAAGTATCATCTTAATCTGATTGTGGCTAACCAGTTCACAACTCAGCTATCCGAGGAAATCCGCGATGCCGTCTTTGGCAACGTTGGTTCGGTGGCGGCTTTTAGGGTTGGTACTACCGATGCCGAATTCTTAGCTAAACAGTTCGCACCGGTGTTTGACATCGATGATTTACAGTTTTTGCCCAACTACAACACTGCAGTCCGGATGATGATTGGTGGCGTCCCGGTCCAGCCGTTTTCTATGGCTACTTTGCCACCGTTGGGCAATCCTAACCCCCAGCTGGCCGATGCCCTAAAGCAATTATCGGCAGCTAAGTATGGCCGACCTAAAGCCCAGGTGGAGGCCGAAATATTTAAGCGCCTAGAAACTGTAGCTTTACCCAGACCGGCTAGGCCGTTTGATGGTTTACCGCCTGGTCGGCCGGGCTTTGGCGGTGCAGGTTTACCGCTCGGCGGCTTCCCAGCCGCAGCTGGCCCTAAGCCAGTGCTTAACCAAGCAGCTCCTATCTCTAAACCTTCTAGCTCTGGCTCCAATTTCTTAGACGAGTGGTTGGCCAAGCGTAAGGACACTATCGTAAAGCCTTCATCACAGCCACCCAGCCAACCGCAGCCACCACCAAGACCGGCCCCAAATCCCACGCCCACTAAACTGACGTCGGTTGATAATCCAAAGCTCGAAGCCACGGTCGATAAACACCAATCGCCAGAAACTGGTGAGTTTAAGATTGACCGCGAGATAGACCCAGCTAAACACCAAAGCCAAGTAGTTCACATCGATAAAGACGGCAATTTAAGTTTCGGCGACTAGGTCGTTGTAAAGAGGTCGCCGGGCTTGTTTTAAATGTTGTTTTAATCTATAATTAGGACTGAAATATGGGACAAATAAAGACGAGGGAATACTTGCTTTGAGTGCACAAAAAAATCCGAGCGGGCATAGTTACGATGCCAGCCAAATTCAAGTTTTAGAGGGCTTAGACCCGGTTAGAAAACGCCCCGGCATGTACATTGGTAGTACCGGTTATGAGGGCCTACACCATCTCATCAAAGAGTTGGCCGATAATGGTATAGACGAAGTTATCGCTGGTTATGCTAACGAAATATCAGTTGTACTGCACAAGAACGGCCGTGCCACCATTACAGACAACGGTCGAGGCATACCGGTAGACATTCACCCCAAAACCAAAAAAAACACCTTAGAAACTGTACTTACTACCTTACACGCCGGCGGTAAGTTCGGCAGTGGTGGTTACAAAGTTAGCTCTGGTCTACACGGAGTTGGTTCATCAGTCGTTAATGCCTTGTCTACCAAGATGTTAGCCACCGTTATGCGTGATGGCTTCACCTGGAGCCAGGAATACGCCGAAGGTAAACCGACCACCAAGCTTATGAAGGGTGAGGCCACCAAAGAAACCGGCACCATTATTACATTCATTCCGGATGACAAAATCTTCAAAGACGGTACCACTTTTGATTACGAATGGGTGGTCAATTATTTGCGCCACCAGGCTTATCTCACAAAGGGGGTGAAAGCTAGCGTAACAGATGAGCGAGATGGTCAAGGCTATGCCTTTTATTTCGAGGGTGGTATCGAAAGTTACGTTCGCCACCTGAATGCCGGTAAAGAACCGGTCGACGACGACATCTTTTACGTTGAGAAACAGGTAGAAGACGGCATTGTAGAAATTGCCCTGCAGTACACAGACGCCTTCTCAGAGACGGTTATGGCTTTTGCCAATAATGTTTACAACATTGATGGCGGAAGCCATTTAACGGGCTTTAGAACGGCCCTGACGCGGGTTGTTAACGACTATGCTCGTAAGAACGGTTTAATTAAGGACAAAGAAGAGAATCTAACCGGTGAAGATGTCCGCGAAGGCATAACGGCGGTAATTTTAGTAAAAATCCCCGACCCACAGTTTGAAGGCCAGACCAAGAACAAGCTGGGTAACCCCGAAGTTCGTGGTTACGTAGAAACGGTTATGAACGAGTGGCTGAATTATTACTTCGAAGAACATCCGGCCGTAGCTCGCAAGATAGTTAACAAGGGGTTGCTGGCCGCCAGGGCCAGGAAAGCCGCTCGAGCCGCTCGCGATAACATCATCCGTAAGGGTGCATTAGAAGGGGCAAGTTTACCGGGCAAACTAGCCGATTGTGCCACCAAAGACCGAACTCAAGCCGAGTTATTTATTGTCGAGGGTCAGTCCGCCGGGGGCTCGGCCAAGGATGGCCGAAATAGTTTCTACCAAGCTATCTTGCCACTGCGTGGCAAGGTGTTAAATGTTGAGCGAGCCCGACTGGATAAGATGTTGGCTAACCAGGAAATCCTCAATCTTATTAAGGCCCTGGGGGTTGGCATTGAAGAGCAGTTTGATTTAGCCGGCCTGCGTTACGAGCGGATTATCATTATGACCGATGCCGACGTTGACGGCAGCCACATCACTACTCTGTTAATGACCTTGCTATTTCGCCACATGCGACCGATTTTAGAAGGTGGCCATATTTACGTCGCCCAACCACCGTTGTTTGCTATCGGCTCCGGCAAAAAGAAACAGTATGCCTATAGTGATGAAGAACGAGATGAGATTATCGATAAAATGATCGGTGAGCGCAAAGCTAAGGGGACTAAGATTGACCCCAACGAAGACCGCATTAAGCAGGCCGGCGCCTCTATTCAGCGTTACAAAGGTTTGGGAGAAATGGACGCCGAACAGCTCTGGGAAACCACCATGGACCCCGAGAACCGAGTGTTGGTCCAGGTAAGAGTAGAGGACGGCGAGAAAGCTGATGCTATTTTCTCGAAGCTGATGGGTACAGAGGTGGAAATGCGCAAAAACTTTATCCAAAGTAGGGCTAAATTCGTAAAGGACTTAGACATCTAAAATGGACGATAGAAGCAAAGGCGTTTTGCCCACCAGTGAAAAACACTCTCGCATAGTTCTCGACCGCTCGGTCGAGAACGAGATGGAAACCAGCTATCTGCAGTACTCCATGAGCGTGATTGTAGCCCGGGCTTTGCCAGATGTACGTGACGGACTGAAGCCGGTCCATCGCCGAATTTTGTATGTCATGGACAAGAACAATCTGGGTCCAACCGCTAAACACAGCAAAAGCGCCCAGATTGTTGGCGATGTCATGGGGAAATATCACCCCCACGGCGATACGGCAATTTATGACGCCATGGTCCGGCTAGCCCAGCCGTTTTCAACCCGCTACCCACTAGTAGATGGCCAAGGTAACTTCGGTAGTATGGACGGCGACCCAGCTGCCGCTTATCGCTATACCGAAGCCCGCATGACTCGGCCTAGCCAAGCCTTACTAGAAGATATCGACAAAGAGACCGTAAATTTCCGGGATAACTTCGACGGTTCACAACAAGAACCTGAAGTTTTGCCGGCTAAACTGCCTAATCTGTTGCTGAACGGCCAAGTCGGCATCGCCGTAGGTATGGCCACTAACATCCCGCCACACAATTTAACTGAGCTGGTCGATGCCACAATCACTCAAATTGATAACCCCGAAGCTACGTTGGACGACTTAATGCTTCATGTAAAGGGCCCAGACTTCCCGACTGGTGCTGTGGTTTACGGTAAAGAATCAATTCGGACCGCCTTTGCAACTGGTCGCGGTGGGGTAGTGGTGCGTGGCGTGGCCGACATCGAAGAAACAGCCAAAGGCCGTCATCGTATAGTTATTACCGAGATTCCTTACGCCGTTAACAAAGCCGGGCTGGTCGAGAAAATTGCTGATTTAGTTCATGAGAAAAAAGTCATCGGTATCTCTGATATCCGAGATGAGAGCTCGCGCGGAGCAGTAAGGATTGTGGTGGATCTAAAGCGAGATGCTTATCCCAAAAAACTGCTCAACCAACTCTATAAACTCACCCCTCTACAGACCGCCTTTCACTACAATATGCTGGCCCTAATCGATGGCATTCAGCCACGAGTGTTGGGCCTGCAAGACATTATTTTAGAGCACATTAAGCATCGTCAAACGGTAGTTCGTCGCCGGACCGAATACGAACTACGGATTGCCCAAGAGAGAGCCCATGTATTAGAAGGTCTTAAAATTGCCTTGGATCATATCGATGAAGTTATTAAAACTATCAGGGCCAGCCAGACGGTTGAAGAGGCCCAAGCTAACTTAATAAAACAATTCAAGTTAAGTGAAATTCAAGCTCGAGCCATCTTGGCTATGCAGCTACGAACCCTAACCGGCTTGCAGCGTAAAGAAATTGAGGACCAGCTGGCTGAGCTTCTAAAATTGATCGCTAAGCTCCAAGCCATTTTGTCCGACGAAAAGAAAATACTCAAAATTATTAAGGACGAATTGGTTGATATGAGACAGCGGTTTGGTGATGAACGGCGCACCAAAATTATTCCGCAGGAACTCGGAAAACTTAGTGATGAAGATCTGGTTCCGGATGAGCAAGTTGTAGTAACACTTACATCAGCAAATTACGTAAAACGGACTTCTGTAGCCGATTATAAGAGACAGGGTCGTGGCGGAAAAGGCCGCCGCGGCATGGCAACACGTGAAGAAGATGTGATTGAACATGTTGTAAATGCTTCAACACATGACTTCCTGTTGTTCTTCACAAATAAGGGTCGGGTGTTTCGAATAAAGACTTATGAAGTGCCGTCTGTTGGGCTCAACGCTAAGGGTGTGGCTTTAGTTAATTTACTGCAACTTCAGCCTGAAGAAGTTGTTAGTTCAGTCATAAATGTCAGCAAAGGCGAGGGTGAAAATAGCAACTTGTTAATGTGTACCGTCAAAGGTGTAGTTAAGAAAACGCCGTTTGAACAATATAAGAATGTTCGCCAAAGCGGTTTGATTGCTATAAACCTAGACGATGGCGATGAGCTGAAATGGATACGCATGACTAGCGGCGATGACGAAGTGATTATTAGCACCAGTCAAGGCCAAGCCATTCGTTTCCACGAGCGTGATGCCCGGCCGATGGGCCGAGTCAGCCGTGGAGTGCGCGGTATCCGTTTGCGCCCCGAAGATCAGGTAATCGGCATGGACACTGTTCAAAAAGATTCATTCATTTTTGTAATCAGCCAGTACGGTTACGGCAAGCGAACCAAGGTTGAACAGTTCACCGCCCATAAGCGAGGTGGCGTTGGTATTCGCTCGGCAATTGTAAACAAAAAGACCGGCCCGCTGGTTGGCGTTAAAACCCTGTTGGGCGATGAGCAAGAAGTAATTATTATATCTGGCCAAGGTCAAACCATCCGATTGGGTCTAAACAATATTCCACCTCTTGGTCGGGCTACTCAGGGTGTGCGGATTATGCGAATGAACGATGGCGACACGGTGGTTTCGTTAGCACTAGTCGAGAAGAAAGCTGACGGTGACGACGAAGAAGATAACTCCGAAGAAGACTCAGTAACTGAAGTGCCAGCTTCCACTGACGAAACCAAAAAAGATACTTAAATGCCTAAAAGTTTCTGGGACGATTCTAGCCGCCCGATTACGATTGCCCACAGAGGTGGTGATGGTGCCGGAGGCAACAAAGAAAATACCTTACTCGCTTTTAGAGCCGCCTCTAAGCTTGGTTATAAATACATCGAAACCGATGTAATTTTGTGTGCAAGTGGTGAGCTGGTAGCTGTGCACGGAGCACACAATTGGTTACACGCCGCTTTTACCAAAGGCATTGCTCGCCAAACATTACAAAAAATGACTCTTGAGCAAATGAACGGCATTTATAAACCGGGCGGGGAGAAAGTACCAACTTTAGAAGAAGTATTAACCAAGTTCCCAGATATAAAGTTTGTTCTCGATCTCAAAACCGACGAGACCCCGATACCTTTGGCTAGGCTGCTTACGCGTCTAAAAGCTATTGATAGGGTTTGCGTCACTGGTTTCAGCTACAACCGCATGAAGTTATTTCGACAAGCTTGTGGCGAAACTAAAGTGTCTACGGGCTTAACTCTGGGTCGTGGGTTACGGTTTAGAAACATCAACATGCTATTGCTTACAAGTGGCCGCTTAAGTGGCGTAGAGGCCATTTTTATGCATCATTCGCTAGTAAGTGCCCCGATGGTCAGTTTGGTGCATCGCCGTGGTTTTAAAGCCGTTGTGTGGACAGCCAATTCTAAACTTGGGATAAAACACGCCATTCGTAGTGGCATTGATGGGTTGATATCGGATAGGATAGGGTTATTGAAAGAGGTTGTAGCCGCAAAAACCAAGTAACAGGCCCTAAGCTGGAACTATAACTAATCAGATATGAAAAAACGCCAGAGGGTCGCAGCCGTTTAAGGCGCGCTCTTGGCGCTGTAGAGGCGGAAAGTCATCGATGCTCCCGCCCGTTATATTTTACGTGACGACCGATTGTCATCTATTTCGCTTGCAAGAGACGGGTCGCTTGGGATCCCATATCTTCCACCATTGCCAGCCGAAGTATGTATGAAAAATCTGCCGATACGCCCCGACTTGCACCGCATTTTATGCAAGTGTACTGCATCATGATGCTCCTTTTTCGGTCAGGGGGTGGAGAAAGCAGCCACGACTAGCCCGGTCATTGCCAAGCCGCCGAAAAAGCCCAAGAAACCATAGGCCCGGTCACCTAGCAAAATCTGGCGGAACCCATAGACCATCAGACCGATGGGCCACAAGAATGCGATTGGTGGATTCAACTCAGTGCTCCTTTCGGTCAAAACGCTACCTCGATGAGGGTTTCTCTTCATCCACGAGACCGTCTGGCGTCGACATCATTCGGCGGTCTTCACCAGCAGCGAAAGACATTCCGTTGCAAATCACATAGCTGCCAGCTTTCAAGTCCATATCGATAACAAGTTTGCCATCGATATGGACAGTTGTGAAAGGCATTAATTCTCCTTTTGGAAATATATTGTAGGGACTAACCCCGGCCGAAGCTAAGGCTAGCGGTCGAAATTCTAAAACCTACCTTACCATAATTAGCATATTAGTTCAATCGCTCGGGAATGTGAGGAAAAGCACAATTATAATCTGTTGCAATCAACTTAATGATAGGGTAAGCTAGTACTTAGCTTTAAGGGTGCCTGTTTTTGAGTGTCTAAAGAAAACTACTGAAAAAAGACGCAATAGAAAGAGAACAGGGCCAGTTCGTTCCAAAAGAGAACGGACCTATCCCTTTAAGCGTTCATTGAAAACTGAGTAGTGCAAATCAACGTCAGTTCTGTTTACCTTTTTTGGGTAAACGAAAAATCTGAGTTTTTAAACTTAAGATAATAAGTGAGAGCAATCTTACTTTTGTGAAGAGTTTGATCCTGGCTCAGGATGAACGCTGGCGGCGTGCCTAATACATGCAAGTCGAGCGGTAAGGCTTTCACAGTTTATTGGACCGAGACAGGTCGCGGAATTTGAAAAAAATTCCGCATCGCAAACGAAGGAAAAACGATGGCTATCGTTAATAATTCCAAACGAGTGCCTGGCAAACGCTTCCGTCATATGGAGGCGAGGTCAAATAAAGTGTGAAAGTACACGAGCGGCGGACGGCAGAGTAACGCGTAGGAACGTACCCCAAACTGAGGGATAAGCACCGGAAACGGTGTCTAATACCGCATATTATTTTCGAATCAAAGCCTTCGGGCGGTTTGGGAGCGGCCTGCGTATGATTAGCTTGTTGGTGAGGTAATGGCTCACCAAGGCGACGATCATTAGCTGGTCTGAGAGGATGATCAGCCTGACTGGAACTGAGAACGGTCCAGACTCCTACGGGAGGCAGCAGTAGGGAATTTTCCGCAATGGACGAAAGTCTGACGGAGCAACGCCGCGTGCAGGAGGAAGGCCTTCGGGTTGTAAACTGCTTTTAACGGGGACGATTATGACGGTACCCGTAGAATAAGGATCGGCTAATTCCGTGCCAGCAGCCGCGGTCATACGGAAGATCCGAGCGTTATCCGGAATTACTGGGCGTAAAGAGTTGCGTAGGTGGCAGGTAAAGCGAGCAGTGAAAGATCCCGGCTCAACCGGGGGCACATTGTTCGAACTCACCAGCTAGAGCATGAGAGAGGTAGATGGAATTTCTAGTGTAGGAGTGAAATCCGTAGATATTAGAAGGAACACCGATGGCGTAGGCAGTCTACTGGCTCATTGCTG
>JBBRSU010000009.1:0-22091 GCA_038245195.1 Saccharimonadales bacterium (SeqCode)
ACAGGCCGGATTGGAAAGCATTCTTGGCAAGAGTCCAGACGACCTCACGAGCGAAGGCGTGGCTCATTATCAGATTGCCGATACTATGGGCTCCGGTGAAACTTGTTCGGTAGACGCCTTAGGCATCTTTGAATGGCTAGCCCTAAGCTTTCAGGAAGATCCAAGTCAACTGTCCGCTAAAGACTTTTCTTGGCTTCTAGCCAACCGCCTAGAAGTTAATGGCACCACGTGCGTGCCGTATGGCTTCTGGGACAATGACCAGGTCAGGTCGAGCTTGATCAAGGCTGACTACGACATTGGCTATGTGCGGCCGCGCCTCGCAGTGCTGTAGCTAGTTCTTGTTATTTGTTACTTGTTTTTCTTTTTGCTCTTTTAATTTGTTCTTCGAAAAAATTTTCATTTTTTGCTATTCTTTTAGCTAAGGTGAATCGTGCTGAGCCCGGGCTTTCTCACTTGAGCCGTCTCAAGCGACCTTCAGTTTCTGTCTTTTCCCTAAGTAGTCTCAGCGGTTTGTAAAAGCTGGTCTAGCAGGCTATGGATAGATGGAACAAAACTTTAACTTTCACTGGTGTACTTGTCTGTAGGGCTAGATCTTGAGGCCCTGAGAATCGGCGAGCAATAGCTATCCCCCGATATGTGCGCATATTGGATGGACTTTTGATGCAGACAGTACAAATGAGGCACCACGTACGTGCCGTATGGCTACTGGAACAATGACCAGGTCAAGTCGAACTTGAACAAGGCTGACAACGACAATGACAATGTGCGGCCGCGCCTCGCTGTGAGAATTGAAGTTTTAGGCGCCCAGACTCTTGCGCCAGCCGGTAGCCATTCGGGCGGTTTCTTGCAGCTTAGCCTGCATCTGGAAGATTTTAGTTTCGTTAATCAGACCGAGCTCCAGATAAAGTCTTAGCTTAAAACGCAGGGTCTCAATCTGCGCAATGCTCAAGATTAGATACTTGGCTTTGTTGGGTCTGGGCGCGTACTTGGCCATAATTAGGTTTTCTAAAGTTAGCAGTACTGTGGTCTCGGCGCTTTGCCCTAAGCCGTAGCGGTGTATTTTAGGAATTTTTATGTTGGAGCCCACCAGCTCTTTGTATAGGTCGTAAACTTTAAGAATTATAGGAAGTTCAGAGTCCATTGGATATTAGCCTTTCTAGTTTATATAGAAGTTGGTATGCCTTTCGAGCAGGCAAGCGAACCAGTAGCGAGGTGGTGGACTTTGAGTATTCACTCGAGCAAAATTTGCAGCATCTTCAGACCTCCTTAGTTAAGGGTAAGTATATACACGGCGGCTATATAACTTTTGAGGTTAGCGACTCTAAAAGGCGACAGGTGGCGGTTGCCGCCGTGCGAGACCGGATTGTACACCGCCTGCTTTATGATTATCTAGTGCCTGTTTGGGACAAGACCTTCATTTTTGATGCTTGGTCTTGCCGCAAAGGTAAAGGCCAGCACCAAGCAATTGCCCGGGCGGCTAGTTTCATGCAACGCTACCAGCGCGGTTATATATGGCGGGCAGACGTTGCCAAGTTCTTTGATAGTGTCGACCAACAAACCCTGTTCAGCTTGGTTGCCCGGCGGGTTAAGGACGAGGTTGCTCTGGCTCTTATCCAGGAAGTTCTAAGCAGCTACAGTAAAAATGAGCTCGGCCGAGGTATGCCTATCGGTAACTTAACCAGCCAGATATTCGCCAATATTTATCTCAATGAGTTTGACCGCTTTATGGTACACGAACTCAAGCCTTACGCCTACCTGCGCTACGGTGATGATTGGCTATGTTTTACCGATACTAAGAAAGAGGCGACTCGGATACAAACCCGTGCCACAGATTTTTTAACTAACACTCTTAAGCTCTCCATCAGTTCTAATCTTAATTTTATTTCACCGGTCTACCGCGGAACTACCTATTTAGGCATAGACCTTTGGCCGGATGGTAAGCGAATCACTAGAACTACCCTAACCAGAGCCTATGGCAAACTTAGGCCCATTAACCAAGCGAGCTATGAGAGTCTGATAAAGCAGTTCTCCAACCGGCGGGCGCTCAAGCGCTTCCATTGGCGGACACTTGATTTAGACTAAGTAGTTCCTCAGGTTCAAGCACATCACTCCAGACAGCATCTAGTTTAGTTTGAGAGCCTAAGAGAGCCTTACTTGTCGAGGTGTAGATTGCCAGCTCATCAATATCTGCACTATTTAGCAAGTTAGCGGCAGTCTTTTGGACTCGCCTCTCATGCCCCGCCGTTGAGCAAACTAGCAGCAAAGTCGGGTAACTTTCTCCCAGCTCACTCCAATCATCTTCTTCACAGTGGTCGATATAGCGCTTAATTTGCCGTTTAGGTACAAAAGCTGGGACGCTCTCATCAGAGATTAGCTCCAGCATAAAATGGCACTTAGCTGTCGTCAGGTAAGCATCTGGCAAAGGCCGGGGGAAGTAGTCATATTCAGAGAGCTCGCTTTTTGTATAGAAGTTTAGGTTTCTAGGGTAAAGCTTATTGAATTTAATCCACAGGCTAAAGATACTTAAGCACCTATCAATGAACCTTCGGCCAGCCAGCCGGTCTTTGTACATTGTGCTAAGCAGCTTTTGGTTTAAGCCTGGCTCCTGCCTTAGTGTCCTAATGCCCCCGGGCAATATGAAGTAGCTAGCCGCTCGGCGATTAATTCTATCTTCTGGGCTCAGTTGCCTTCCGATATAGCCTTGGTCCAATAAACCTCGCAAACGGTAATGGGTGTAAGTCTTAGATTTAAGTCCTTGATATTCAACGATTAACTCACGAGTGGCAAAACGAAACTTGTAAAGAACAAACAATATGTCTTTCTGTAAAACATTAAGCTGCTTTCTAGCCTTAGGCTTATCCACTGTCCCAGTCCTTGTATACATATATACATAGTATATATAAAGAAACAATCAAGTATGTTAGTAACAGATAATGACTTTAGTTTAAATATGAACTTGGTAATTCATGTTTACTGGGCCTATCCAGCGAGTCGGGATTCAGATTGTCATATCGAAGTTTAAGACTCGTCTTCTGGCAAGAAAGTATCGGGTATTTCACGCTCGGCGTAGCTAGATAGCACCAGCTGAGTTATATGCATACCTATTAGCATTCCATGGACTTTTTCCTGGCTCGTACCGGATAGAAGAAGCGATGGAGCAAGTTCTTTAAACTTGGCATCTATAGCTTGAAAGACCGGATACTGTACGTCGCTTTTAGCAACTTCGTTCTCTATAAATTCCCTGTTATCACTCTCGACACCATCAGGTTGTTCGGTTGGCGGAAAGACATCATCAAAAATCTCACCGATTTTATCGGTGTCAATGTTTGCAAGTTCTTCTCCAAATGTCACTGTAGACACAGATTATACAACTTATGATGGAAAATGCAATCAAAAGTGGAGTCGTCTAAAAAAGTGCTACATAAGAGTAGCTAATGCGGAAATTATTTGTATACTAATATCTGGAAAGGCTTATGTCTGAGTCGCGCTTGCGAGAGAGATGTAAGCCTTTCTTCTTTTATTGACTCTAGGCTTACTGATGTATATACTTGTATATACAAGGAGTAGTCAATGAACATCACACAAAACTTACAAAAATGGGGTAATAGCTCAGGAGTCCGACTACCTAAGAAAGTCCTGGATGCGGCCAAGCTGAAACCTAATCAGCCGTTGGCTATTAGCATGAGGGGCGGGTCTATAGTCCTTACCCCACTTCAAGTCGAGGACGACTTTACGCTAGAGCAGATGCTAAGCGGAGTAACTCCGCAAAAAGTCGGCGGCGAGTTCAATTGGGGAGCGGACATAGGGGCTGAAAAAGTAAATGACTAAGCCAGATTATGTACCGGAGCGCGGTGATATAGTTTGGCTAGTGCTAGACCCAAGAGTTGGGCATGAGCAATCTGGCCGTAGACCATCTTTAGTGCTGTCTCATAAAGCCTTAGCCCAACATACCAACCTAGCGGTAGTAACTCCTATCACCTCTAAGGTTATAGGTTTACCTTATGAGATAGTTTTAAGCCATACCAAGACCCAGGGAGCAGTCTTGCCAATTCACATCAAAAGCGTTGATTTCCGTAGTCGCAAGGCAGTTTTCATAGAGAAAGCACCCGAAGCCATCCTCAATAGAGCCCTTAAAGCGGTCCAAAATATAATTAGCTAAAGATATCCACAGGCCTCTGTTAATTTGACCAAAAACTCTTGCAATTAACCATATAAGAATAGTATACTAACCTTATCAGGATAGTTACATCTGTTAAGGAGGGTTAGATGGCGCGTCCAAAAGGTTCCCGGAACAAGAACGCTACGCCGTTAGCACCTGCTTCGCTGCTGTCCCCAAAAGAACGGATTACTTTTCTAGCCAACGTCATAATCGACAGGATTATAGAAGACCAAGCCAGCGCCCAGCGGTTACTGAAGAGGCTGAAGGACAGTTAGCTATGCAAGATAATCTCAGCGCCCAGAATGCCGTAGCCGCTATCCGCGTATCTTCGGTTAAGCAAGGTACGGATGGCGACTCGCCGGAGGCGCAAAAAGAGCAGATTGAGCGGTTCGCCGAAAGCCGCGGAGTCATTATTAAAAAATACTTCGTTTTCCTAGAATCAGCCTCCAAAGAACAGCAACCGATGCAGGAGGCGATAGACTACTGCAAGAACACTAAAAATGGCATACAGCTATTTATTATCAAGTCCATTGACCGCTTTACCAGAGGTGGTTCATACTCCTACGATTTTCTCAAACTGCAACTAGATCAATATAGTGTTAGCTTAGTAGATATCTACGGTATTATCAGCTCGCAAAAGGTGAACACGTTAGAGCATTTGGGCGTGGAGTATAAATGGAGCGTCTATTCGCCTACCAAAAAGTCTGAGATTCTTGAGGCTGAACGCGCCCAAGATGAAATGCGCGATATTATGAGTCGGATGATTGGCGCCGAAGTCCGATATACCCGTATGGGCTACTGGATGCGCCAACAGCCCTATGGTTACCAAAGCGAAAAAATCGAAACCAGCAACGGTAAGCGCTGTATTCTAAAACCACATCCCATTGAATCGGCATTTATTCTTAAGATCTTTGAGATGCGCTGCCAGGGGCTGGATGACCATCAGATACTAGAAGAGGTTAACAAGCTAGGCTTTAGAACCAGAATTAACTATAAACGCAGCAAAAAAGACCGGACGAAAATTACTGGCCAGATCGGCGGCAAGCCGCTGGAGCTAAAGGGTCTACAGCGTATTATCCAAAACCCTATCTACGCCGCTGTTAACTGCGAGAAATGGACAGACTATAAACCCATTAAGTGTAAGTTCAACGGGCTGATATCAATTGAGGTTTTTAATAAAGCTAACCGCGGAAAAGTTGTGCTGTCGGAGCAAGATAGTGAGCTATCTCTATATACCCGGCCTCCGCTCGAACATCTAGTCAAAAAAGGCGTGCACAACGCCGATTATCCGTATAAAAGAGTAGTTATGTGCCCTGGCTGCAACAAACCGCTCTACGGTAGCGCTGCGAGGGGCAAAATGGGCAAATATTATCCCGCCTATCACTGTAATAAGAACGGACACTACTTCAGAGTGCCTAAAGCCGAGTTTGATGAGGTAATTGAGCGTTTTGTTAAGAACATACAATTAGCACCAGAACGCATAGAAGACTTAACGGACGCAATTTTACAGGAATGGGATAAAAGGCAGGCTGAGGTTGAAAAGACTGGCCTGGCGCTCCAGGTACGTATTGATGACCTTAAGACCGAAGCCAGGATGAGCACTCAGAAGATAAAAGTCTTGAGTTCCGAAACAGCAATTAAATATATGGAGGAGGATCTAGTGAAGATAGAAGGACAAATATCAACTCTAATCGAGCAGAAAGAGAAAGCCAGCAGGAAAAAATCAATAGATATGAAGGTTGTTATGGCCTACGCCAAATATTTCTTGGAACACCTGGATTATCTGCTCCTGAAACAGATTGATCCAATCAAAAAAGCCAACTTTTTCAGCGTGCTTTTCGACAAACCACCGACCTACCAGCAATTAGTCTCTGGAACTCAAAAACCCCTGCAATTAACAGGGGTAAATGAGCTGTTCAGATTGTTAAAAACGCCAAATGAAAACATGGTGACCCCTGCGGGATTCGAACCCGCGATCTTCAGGATGAGAACCTGATGTCCTAACCGCTAGACGAAGGGGCCGTTTCGAAAGAACAGCCATAAGTTTATCAGATGACCGAGGTTAAAAATAGTCTAAGACCCGCAGGTATTATGGGGTGTAGTGGACCTTGCTAGGGTCAGCCACTAAAGTTAGCCAAGTTTGTCCAGAATTTAGCTTTAGGGGCACGCCGGCCGAATCTTTAAACTCAATCTGACTACCAGAATCAGCCTTGCTCCAACTGCCCTGTACTACGCCGCCGTCTTGGAACACAAAAGCTGTGCCCGTACCGGTATCGGCATAAACACTGTGCTGGCCATCATCGGCGATACTGTAATCCATCACTAGAGCTATGACCACTTTGGGATGAATTTGAGTACCAGACTTATCATCGGCCGAGACTAGTTCCATATGAGCTGCCCCGCCCTCGCTCCTAAGGTAAGTATTCGTAGCCACATCGTAGTCATAATGAGAGTAAAAGTCGGCACTCGATATCTGAACGTCAATCGTTTTGGCAGTCGGCACAGCCAGCTTTTTATCGGCTTTACGAGGCCAAATCGTGTAATGGCTACTAGTATAGCCTTTGGATTGATTAAGAGCGTCCAATCGATCGAAACTAGTGTAGACATTGTGGGGGGCATCGCGGTAGCTGACACGGTGAAAGTAGTCGGCATTAAAGAACTGGTCCAGGTCCCGATAATTACCGTTACGTACAATACTCAGGGCGTCTGGCGACCCGCCTACGTGGACAATTGATGCCTGGAATGGGGCCGCCATATCCAAGTAATAGGGCCTAAGTGAACGGACTGGGCCAACATATTGAGGCGTGGAATCCTGAAACAGGGCCATAAAGCGGGTAATACCACCTTCGGCGATAGCTTCATAAACCACCCCGGCATCCTGCAAGCCGGATTGCGGGCGGGCAAAAACGCTATTTTCAATCATTATGCCGGTAACCGGGCGACCGACTAAACTGGGGTCGACCTGCAGGCCCGTAAGTGGTGAAGCCGCAGTTATCGGGGCTTTGGGCTTGGGCTTTGGGTGCCGCACAAAAGTCAGTGAGGGGTTGGATTTGGGCTGAATAAAGCTAAACCAAGCCAGCGAGCCAGCTCCAAAAACTAACAAGCTAACCGCGATGATGGCAAACCGTTCATTTTTGCTCAAACTTAGCCACCAATGCCAGAATCTCAAAAAGTGTTTATGAGGGGCTATTAATATCTGGCGACGAGTTTTGGATGGCATTGGGCTAGCCTCTAGCTCGGCTTCATCAATAGTAATATCGGCTGCCGGTTCAGGAGCTGGATGGTAGGGACTGGGTTTTGGTGTTGGTGACTGCCGACGCGGTTTGCGTTTGGGCAGCCTTATATCGCCCTGCATTAGCGTCTATTGTAGCAATGTTTATGCTTTTGTTTCCAGAAGTTCTCTAGCGTGTTTAAGTCTGGCCAAGCTGATTTCTTTACCCAGTACATTAAGAGTTCCAAATAGTTGGGGCGATGACTTCGCACCGCTAACGGCAATTCGAATGGCTGCAAACAAAATCCCGGGTTTGGTAGCCAATTTGTCGAGTAAACCGTTCAATTTAGTCTCGATATCGCTAAGGCTAAAGTCGCTATCGGCCAGCTCGGTTTCCGAAGCCCGCAACAGTGTAACTAGCTCACTTAGCTGAAGTTTTTTTAACTGTTTATCGCTCGGTTGAGTGAAAAGCTGATAAATGGTTGAATCATTGGGTTCTTCGAAAAAAAAGCTGGTTAGCTCGGGCAGTTCGGCTAGGTATTTGATACGCTCTTGGACTAGCTCAAGCACAGCTGTTTTATATAGGGCTTCGGACGACTTAGCGTTGGCCGGCCAAAACGGCTCAGCTAGCTCGGAGAGCTTATTGGCTGGCGTTTCTCTTAAAAAATGGCCATTTACCCAAAGTAAACGCTGCTCGTCGAATTTAGCCCCGCTGTGACCAACTCGTTTCAGATCAAATTTCTCAATTAGCTCGTCTACACTAAAGATCTCTTGTTCGGTACCATCATTCCAGCCCAATGTCGCCAAAAAACTAACTAAGGCGCCTGGCAAATAACCTTGGCGTTTGTAATCTAAAATATCCTTGGCACCATCTCTTTTGGACAATTTTTTATGGCCGTCAGCACCTAAGACGTAGGGTAGAGTAGCGAATTTTGGGAAATTAATTTTTAGGGCATCATATAAGTTCAAAAACTTGGGCATACTCGGCAAAAATTCTTGGGAACGAATTACGTGGGTAATTCCACCCAAGTGGTCATCGATAATATGAGCGAAATTATAGGTTGGAAAGCCATCCGATTTAATAACAATGAAATCATCGATCGATTCCTGACCGCTGGTAAAATCACCCATTACTTCGTCGTGCCAAGTATAGGCTTTTGGCTCTGACTTAAAGCGAAGCGACATGCCCGGTACCCAGGCTGGAGATTTCTCTGGCCTATGGTGTCGGAATAAGAATGGTTTTTTAGCATCTTTAGCCGCTTGGCGGAGCTTGTCGAGCTCGGCCTCGGTAGTAGTATCGGCATAGGCTCGGCCATTCTTAATAAGTTTTTGGGCCCACAGCTGGTAGATTTCTAGCCGTTCACTTTGTCGAAACGGTCCTTCATCGGGTTTTATCCCCAGCCAATCCAATGAATTAACGATATGTTGTTCGGATTCCTCGACGTGTCGGTTGCGGTCAGTGTCCTCAACTCGTAGTACGAACTGACCATGGGCTTGTTTGGCTACCAACCAGGCGAACAAAGCTGTGCGGACCCCGCCAACGTGCAAAAAGCCGGTTGGGCTGGGTGCAAAACGTGTTTTTACCATCATTAGTTCTATTTTAAGCTAAATCGCACTAGTTTTTTAAAAAACTTAGTTTAGGCTATGCACAATTTTAATAATTTGGTCGGAGTTCAGCTGGGTGTGGTCCTTGATGGCATAGAGAATACCGTTATTGACCCAAGCCGCGTTATTATCATTACTAAAGATGTAAACCGTGTTGCCGTCGACTTGGGAAGTTTGGACTTGCTGGCCTAAAGGCACAACAGTTTGAGCCAAACTGGTGCTAGTTAAGTTCGAGGACTGTTCGGTAACATCATAGCCAGCACCGTTGTTTGAAGCTGTGTATTTAATAACTACTGTACCGGATTGAACGGCTACCGGACCTGAGACCTTATAACCGGCTGGCTGGTAGGCTGGCACAGAGGCGGCTATATGGGCCCGGGCACCGGCCAACTTAACTGAGACAGTCGGGATATATTGCCAAGCTAAAAACAATCCAATCAAAACAACCAACAAAAACACCCCGCCAAGTTTTAAGCCACGATACCGACCTAAAAATCCAGGACGCTGCCAGAAATGCCGAGCAGCACTATAGCGCATAGCCTGTTTGTGGGCATCGGCTTGGGTAAGTGCGGCGTCTAATAATCTTTCTAATTTTTGGTGTGATGCACTGGTAACCATACTCGGTAAAGCCACGGCTTTAGTGGCTAGCGGTGCTTGGGCTGTTGGGGTCGTAGCCGAGCGGTTCATCAACTCACCCCTTAACGGTATGGTCGGGGAACCGGCTTTTTTTGGCGTTGGGTGCCCAAAATGTTCAACCCGCTGGTGTTTGGTTACGGTTTTTGCTCGCAACTCGCGTTGGGGATTAGACCCAGTGTTTAAACTTTGTAACCGGTTTGATAAATTGGCTGCCGGTTTTTTTAGAGCCCCGCGCATCAGGGTATTGGCTTTTTGGGCCCGATGATGCAGTCCGGTGGCTGCAGCTGGGACTTTAGCTGGACTGTCGGTGGCTTCGGCTGCTGGCTGGTGCTTAGGTGCTAAGCTGGCTTTTTGGGTTTTTGTCGATTGGGGGGCTTTAACAAAGCCATCTATGACTTGTGTTTTTGCTTTCTTGGCAGTTTTTCCAGCGTTTATAATTAATCCTCGTGCCTCGTGGAGGCGGATGAAATTTATTTCTATAGTACCGGGCTGTTGATTCACAGGTTAGTACCCTCTTACAGCGACAATTCATATATTACAGCAATCTGTATACGCTTATCAATTGTTTCGGTTTGTTTATGGTCTAGTCTGTGCGAAAATGTAGCTGGAATAATGGAAATCAACTCAAATTCAGCTTAGCTCTCTAGTCTAAACAAACAACTATATGGACTTTCTCGACCCCAAAAAAAGGCGTGCCTATCACATCCAACTAATCATTGGTTATGTACTAGTAGCGATTGTGATCGGTCTGGCTACGGTCATTATTGTTTATGGGGCTAACGGCTATGGTATAAACACAAAGACTGGCCAGATAGTTCAAAACGGCTTGCTCTTCACCGACTCTAAGCCCGGCGGAGCCGAAATTTACTTGAATAATCACGATCAAAACGCAAAAACTGCCTCCAGATTAATTCTTAATTCCGGAAACTACAACCTAACCCTCAAAAAAACCGGCTATCACGATTGGAGCCGTAATTTTACGCTCAGCGAACAAAGTATCGCCCGCTACGTTTACCCTTTTTTGTTTCCTCTAAAACCGGTAACTAATAGTCTTAAAACCTATGACAACCTGCCTAGCTTTACAAGTCAAAGTCCCGACCGTCGGTGGTTGCTGGTTCAAAACACTGCGACTTCTACTAAGACCGTGGCTTTCGATGAATACGACACTAGCACGCTCGACCAAACTTCGCCGACAATAACCAGCATTGAGATACCGGTAGGCATTCTAAGTAACTACTCGGTCGATTCCAAGCTCAGCGAAATAGAGTGGTCTACCGATAACCAGCATCTTTTGCTTAAACACGACTTTAGTGGAGGTAATGAATTTATAATTTTTGATCGGGCTCACCCCGAGCAATCAATCAATGTTAATATCCTGCTTGGCATTACTCCAACCCAAGTCAGTTTGCATGATAAAAAGACCGATCAGTTATATATCTTTAACCAAACCGACGCTACGCTACAGCTAGCCGATGTTGGTGCTAAAACCTTAGCTCAACCATTCCTAAAACATGTCTTAGCCTTTAAGCCATACGGCAAAGATTTAGTAACCTATGTAACTGATAGTGGCGAACCAGCCGGCAAAGTGGAGGCCAGGGTTTGGAGTAACGGTCCAAGTTATAAACTTAATGAGTTTGAGGCCGGTAATACCTATTTAATCGATGCAGCCGAGTTTCAGGGGCATTTTTACTACGCTGATGGTAGCGACAAAACCGATCGAATCAATGTCTATAAGGACCCGCTGAGTGACATTAAAGATCCAACCATCGGTAAAGCTTTGCCGACCATTTCATTACGTGATCCGGGGGCTACAAAATTAAAGTTTTCTGAGAATACTCGATTTATAGGGGTTGAGAGTGGCCAGAACCTGGCAATTTATGATATAGAAGGCCAAACCAGCTATTCATATACTGTTTCCGAACCATTGTCAGGTAACCTAGATTGGATGGATGGGCACCGGCTTATCGGTCAAACTAATGGCAATATCTTGGTAATGGATTACGATGGCATTAACAAACAATCAATTGGCACTACTGCCTTAAGCAATGGTGGTTTTTTTGATAGAAACTATAATAATTTGTTAACTCTTGTGCCAGCCAGCGATGGAACTAGTTTTGCCCTAAAAGATATAGATATGCGGGCTGGGACTGACCTGCCCAAAGCCAAGCAGTAGTTTATTGCTCAAACCATTTAACCAACCGTGACCAGAGAGTTGGTGAGCTGCCGGGTACAACTGCTGAACTGGTAGCTATTTTATTCTGGGTTGTTTGGGCGGCATTAGTAATTGGATCTGGGTCAATTTGCTCGGCCGTAACCACTAAGCGGTTATTGCTGGTGCCTGGCGGATCACATGTAATTAAAGTGGCTGTGGCTGGTTTATCAGCTAGGCCAAGTACTGATACGTCAGACGGTTTAACAACCCGTCGCTCATAGACTTGGTAGGTATAGCGTTTGCCGTCTTTCTGGAGGTAAAAAGTATCGCCAACAGTTAAATCGTGTAATAAAACAAAAGCGAACTTATACTTTCCACCGTTCAGGATGTTGTTAGAAGAGTGTCCGACAATTACCACATTGCCATTTTGGCCGGGTGTAGCGGTGTCGGCATAGTGTACTACTCCCCGCTCAAGCCCTTTTTCGACTTGTGTTTCATCAATAGTGTTAACATCGTATACTACCGGAATTTCCACATTTATTTTTGGAATTATTACCTCGGGGTTGGGGTTAACAGCTGTCCCGTTGATTATTGGTGTATTCGATACGTTACGGCTAGGCTGGATAAACGGTGAGATAATTCTTTCGTTAAAGAAACTAAACAAAAATACTATCATTACGATACTACCGGTGCCTAAGCCAAACAGTAATGAATGCAGAGTTTGGTTTGCCGCCGATTTTTTAGTGGTCGCTGGTCGCGGGAGCCGATGTTTAAGGCGTGGTGGTTTGAGAACAATCTTGGGTTTGGGTCTAAACGGTTCGCGCGGAGAAATTGCGGGTTTAGATGGCCTAGGACTGTCTAGGGGGTGAATTACTGCCGGGTGGTGTGATTCTTGGGACTGAGTGTTGTAGAACTCCTGCCAAACTTGGTGCTTGTCACTGTCCGTTAAGCCGGCGTAGTATTCGTGCCAGGCGGCTTGAATTTCATGTAATGGTCGGCCAGAGTTAGTTAAATTATAAATAAATTCCTGGTGTCTAGTCCGGCGGGCTTTAGGACGGAGTTCTTCAACCTCTTCAGCTTCTTGTTCCAAGTCAGGCTCGTGGCCGTAGGCTGCCTCAACTCGTTTGCGAATTAAATCAGCGGTTGGGTCTGGTTTCGGTAACTTTGGTTCGGGGTCCCCGGGTAGCTGGAGTGAGGCGTTGAATTGGTCGTTGTGTTTGTTATCATCCATGCTTATATAATGCTTTACTTTATTGTACAATACATCTGTTATTTACGGGCGAGTGGTGAAATTGGTATACACGCTAGACTCAAAATCTTGTGAGCGCAAGCTCGTGAGGGTTCAAGTCCCTCCTCGCCCACCAGCTTAGACCGCGATTACAGCTTTCAGTAAAACATCGGAAGCTGTTTTTTTTATTGTTTTTTCAACTGTCACACGTTCTTACGATTTACATTCTTGTTTATCTCTAAACAACGGGGGTGCCAATAGGAGTTTCGTGCTATCTGGTTTTGCGTACCTCCGCACAAGATGGGGAACGGAATAGTCGGGGGGAGGATTACCTATTTGTTTACGAAATCATAGACAGCCGTACATAGTGCTTCGAAGGCCTTCCCTGGTTGTTGGATTTGCCAAACACTTGTGTAGGCGGCTATGTCGCTCAAAGCCACTTCTTTGTCGATACTAGTCGTGCTGATTTTGGCTTGATAAGCCACAATTATTTGGTTGGCTTGCTGGGTTACAATACTGGCATTTATATCTGTTGAATAAATACTTAACACGTCGAGGATCTGAATTAAATCGGCGGTTTGTTTTATGACAACTTGCGGGTGGGCTATTTTTTGAAGTTGGCTAATCGTGGCACAAATAGTCGTGTTAGTTCGATGCGTTAGATCGCTTGGGTTCTGCAAAAAATAGTCTAAGCTATCACCTGCTACACAAAGTGGTCCAGAATATTTATCCAAGAAACTTTCGATAAAAATTGATGTTTCAGAGTTCTTCCCAAAGTTGCCAGCTAAAAGCACTCCGTCGGCCCATTCAGTTGACTTTAAGGCGGTATCTAAGGCCAGGCGGGCAAAACTGCCACTCGGAGTGCTAGGCGCGAACTCAGCCTCGGGGAAGGTTTTACGCAGAGTTTTCTCTAATGAATTAGGGAGGACCACCCTTACGGAGCCGGCACCGGCTTGTTGGGCTGCACTAAAGGTGGCACCAACTGCTAAAAAACCGTGTGAGTTGCCACCAATTATCAGTAACTTACCGGCATGGCGTTTATTCTCTGGCCGACTCCATAGTAAATCCGGAAATAGCGAATTTTCAGTCTGTTTTAACCAGTTGATACTCGCCATCCTTTCGTTCTAATTGATAAATCATATTTTTCCTCTCTATAACTAGAGTCCAACCTAGCTTTGAAGCCGTCTTAAACAGTTGGGCTTCAGGGTTCAGAGCAATTGGAAAATCAACTAGTTTTAGCATAGCAATATCGCTGTGGCTATCACCTACCCCAACACTTTGGTTAAAGTCCAGATTGTGCTTCTTTACAAGCTGTTTCAAAGTTTGATTTTTATTTAACGAGCCAATGGTTTTTTCTCCGCTATAGCCCTTAGCTGTCCGTGCATAGGTGGTGCCTACATAATCATCAAAAGCGTAGTATTCGGCGATTTTAGCCACAATTTCGGTTTGTGACCCAGAAATTGCCAAAAGATAGTAACCTTCCGACTTCAATTTTTCGATTAAATCGCGGGTATAGATATAAACCTGATCTTTATATTCTTCAAACACACTTTGGGCAGCCGTTTCGAACTGCTTGTGAGTTAGGTTTTTAAGAACACTCTCATAAAGCTCAATCACCCGAGACTCATAATCGCGAAACGAACCACCATTTCGCCGTTTCCAGGCCATCCTAGCATCTTTCATTGTTTTATAAGCAGTTGAGCCGATATCGCCACTTCCAGCCAGATTGTCGGCTAAGGCGTGGTATAACTGCCAACGAATTAGGGTGCCATCGATATCAAACACAGCAAACGGCCGTCGTTGTGCATCAGACTTATTCGTCATAGGGTTTTAGGGATTAAATCGACGTATGGCTGTGGATTCGTGTAGTAATCGTCGTGCTCGCCGGGCAGAGTGCGAAAGAATACATTTGGGTAGCTAGCCAGTGCCACATGAATATCCGGCGAGCAAACATAATCCTGTTGGTTGCGGATTACCAACACTTTCTTATCTTTCAGAGCGTTTAAGAAGTCTAGGCTTCCGGCATTTTTTAAGGCAAAGGAAGTGTAGCTTGGCTTTGTCACTATATAAACCAGTCCCCATAACAATTTTTTAAAGACATATTTTCGGCCAACTAGGGTTTTCTGAGTACGATTATCCTGTCGTTGTTTTTCGAAAAAACGGCCGATAAATGATTTACCGGGCCAATAAGGAGGGTCGATTAGGATGTAAAACTGAGCCGGTGATTTTTGGTCTAAGTCATAACATGCGATGGAGTGAGCGATAATCACATCGGCGTGAGTTACGTCGGTTAAGGCAAAACCGGAGGCTTTTAAAGCCGCCTCAAATTGTTGAGTGTGCCAACTACCGCCTCCCCAGCTCTGCTTTAGTGCGACGTTTATCATCTCTATATCCTATATAGCGACTTCGATGCTTATGGGACAGTGGTCTGAGCCCATCTGATCGGCGTGTATTTCAGCCGATTTTATATTATTTTTCAGCTTCGCCGAGACCAAAAAATAATCTATCCGCCAGCCAACGTTTCGGGCCCGAGCATTTGCAAAGTGACTCCACCAAGTGTAGTAGCCGTTGCCCTGCTTAAATATTCGTAAAGTATCAACAAAACCGGCTTTAAGCCAGTTGTCAAAACCGCCCCGTTCTTCGGCCGTGAAACCCTTTTTGCCAATGTTTGGTTTTGGATTGGCCAAATCATCTTCGGTATGAGCAACGTTCATGTCGCCACAATAGATCACCGGTTTCTTTTTTTGTAGATTCGCACAATAGGCAGTAATAGCCGTGTCCCAGCCCCGTCGTAAAGGTATTCGCGTTAAATCCTCTTTGGCATTTGGGGTGTAGGCGGTGACCACATAAAAATTGTCGTATTCGGCAGCGATTACCCTGCCCTCGCGGTTAGCGTCGCCGTAGCTATCCGACTCTAGGCCGCCTGACTTAACGAATTCGTCGGGTAGATCATTAATAACAGCGATCGGTTTAAGCTTTGTGAATATGGCAGTGCCGGAATAGCCTTTTTTAGTTTTAGATGAATTCCAATATTCTTCGTAACCCGGTATTTCAAAGACTGCCTGACCTTGCTCGGCTTTTGTCTCTTGAAAACATAAGATATCGGGTTGATTTTTTTGCAGGAATTCCTGAATAGCTCCTTTTTTAACTACTGCTCGAATACCATTAACGTTCCAAGAATAAATCTTCATAAATTTAGTTTATCCTAGTTTGCCGGCTGATGTCGCGTTCTTGCTCACGGCGTTTAAGTGTTTCGCGTTTATCGTAGCGTTTTTTGCCTCTCCCAACTGATATCCGAAGTTTAATGTAGCGGCCGCGGGTTAATAACTCCAACGGCACAATAGTATTACCGGCTTGGCGAGCAGCGATTAAACTGTCAATTTCTTTGCGCTTGGCTAGGACTTTTCGGCTGCGGGTTTGGTCATCTTCGGATATTGGGATACCGCTGCTGCTAGAAACTTGGGCGTTGACCAACCATAACTCACCTTTAAGCTCATTTACGTAGGCTCCATGCAATTGGCCGTGTCCCATTCGCAAAGCTTTAGTTTCGGCGCCGGAGAGCTGTAAGCCCACAACTAAGCTATCACCCAGTTCGTAATCAAAGCGGGCGCGACGATTGGTGATATTTCCGGGGGCCTGAGACTTTTTTCTCATGACCCTATTTTACCCTAGTTCCGGGCTAGTTTTTGATTGTTGGCATCAGCTTGGGCAACTGCATCCTTTACTGTCTTCCAGACACTGGAATCTCCTTGCTTAACTTTTAGCCAATACCACCATTCTGCACCCCATAAATCGATTGTCCGCATACCGGTAGCTTCGCCATAATCAATCCGATCTTTCAGTCGCTTAGCATTCATTGATTTAAACTGTTCATTAACTGATGTTTGGGTAATTTCTAACCCCTTGGGTGTCCATGGTTCGGCTTGGAGCTCGTGGATAATCATGTCCTTGCCAGATAATAACTCTTCATTGCCGGCCAGGGCTGCATAAAACCAGGCTGGAAGCGGGTACTCAAAGTAGCGGTGAGTAAAGGTGGCATCCCAAACTCTTTTATACACCGAGATGGCAAACTCATCCGGAGTTGGCGGGCCAACCGGAATCCCTACCCAGTTATCGCTACGACTAATAATAACGTGGTGTTTAGTGTCCATGGCTTTGACGAGGTTATATTCATCGACTAATCGAGTTCGGTCAAAATCCTTGCACTCGCCAAACACCTTAAGGAAGAACTCATTTTCTAACTCGTAATCTTGCAAGGCAGGATTATTCTGATAATGTTTCACAACCGCTTCAATAAACTTATTCAGTTGTGGCTGCCACGTAGATTTATTGTTGGGATCAATGGTAACCCATTTTGGCTCATGGCATTCCGGCCATCGGGGTTGACGAAGGCCAATCGATAGCGAGACTCTAACATGGTATTTTGCGGCCATAGCAAACTGCCAATCTAGCTTAGAAAAGTCGTACTTGCCTGGCACCGGTTCGATATCTTCCCAGTAGCTAACCAGGCGAACTTGTTTGAGTTTAAGATCGGACAGCATGGCGTTAAGAGTCTCTTTAGGGTCCAAGCCAAAACTTTGGGCATAGTCCGGGATAAAACTAGCCCCCAAAACCAAGGGCTGGCTTCTGTGTTTGTGGATATACCACTGCCCAACCCCGTAAGACGCACTTGTGAACAAAACAATAAAAGCTAATATCAAAAATCCAATTCGTCGCAGATAACCGCGATTCCAGGCATAGCCTAGGGCTTTGTCTAGCCAGGTTTTTACAACCGATTGGTTTTTTTGCTTGCTCAAATCTCTTACCTGTTTATCAGCTTGGCCGTGCTATTCTAATAGTGATATTTTAAATGTTTATGCTAAACAAAACGTTAACGCTTACTATAGTTATACCAGTCTTTAATGAACAAGACCACCTCAAATCCTGCCTGATTGCCATCGCTGCACAAACAATCACTCCCAACGAAGTTATTGTAGTTGATAACAATTCAAATGATAAAACAAAGGAGATTGCTAAACAGTTTCAATTTGTCCGGCTAATTAAAGAGCACAGGCAAGGGGTTTTATTTGCTAAAAATACCGGTTTTATGGCCGCTACAAGCGATATTATTGCAAGGATAGATGCCGACACTGTCCTACCGCCAAGATGGGCCGAGCGAGTTCATCAATTTATGAGTGACAAAAATTGCGCAGCTATAACTGGCCCAGTTAGCTATTACGATATGCCACTACCGGAAAATAACTATCATCTAGATCATTGGATGCGAGCCTCAATTTATAGCTGGGCTCCCACCAGTCCATTTTTATTTGGCTCGAATATGGCTATCAGAAGATCTGTTTGGCAATCGGTTTATGCTAGCCTTTGCCGTGATACCTATATGCACGAAGACCTAGATTTGGCGGTTCATTTATATCAACAAGGCCACAAAATTGTATACTCAAAACGATTGTTGGCCGGGGCCTCTGGCCGACGCTATAATGACACGCCTAGGCGGTTTTACAGATACATTTCCATGTATCGACAAACCTATTTACGACATGGGTTGCACAGCTTGGCAATTTATTCAGCTACGGGCATCTATTCTCTGGGTTATGTGGTTCTTCACCCTTGGCTAAAGACCTGGTATAAAGCTTACTCAATTATTTGGCCGTTGGTTCCGCTTACGCGCACCGCTCGTAAGAACCCAATGAACAACATTTGATATGGCATACTCACCAAAAGTCTCGGTGGTGATACCGGCCTATAACGAGGCAACTTACATCGACCGTTTACTAGAAGCGTTATCATGTCAGAATTATAAGGCTTTTGAGGTGATTGTATCTGATGCCGAATCTAAAGATGGAACCGAAGAAGTTGTAAATTCTTTTAATAAAAAACTAGATGTTAGGTTGGTTAGTGCTCCACCGAAAGGTCCGGCATATGGGCGCAACCAAGGTGCAAAAAGAGCTCATGGTGAGTGGCTGTTATTTCTTGATGCTGATGATGATATTGATGACCTTGATTTTATATCTACATTGCTTGCGGAAACCGAAAGCCATGGCTGGAATACTTCTAGCGCACAAATGACTGCCAGAGGTAAAGCCGCCAAACAATACGCCAACTTGTTTAGATATCAAAAACTCTTGTCGCGAACTCGTCGTCCGGTGGCCTCGGGCTACTGCCTACTTACTAAGCACTCGATTTTTAAAGATGCGGGTGGTTTCAACGAAAAAATTCATTTTGGCGAAGATTATGAATATGTTTCAAGGACCGGCAAGGCTGGCAAGTTTGGTTTTGTCGAATCAACATACTTTTACATTGATCCGCGCCGTAACGAAGAGGATGGGCTAAAACTCACTTACCAAGGAACTTTAAATGAGTTCTACAGATTATTTCGCGGATATAAGAAACTTGAGAAACAACCAATCAAATATCAGTTCGGAAAGCATAAAAAACGTGGGGATTAAACAGACCAAAACTGGTTGGCGTCAGCATAAAATGCTTATCCAGTTCGCCGAGTATATGGTTGGTGGCGGAGTCTACTTTTGGGGTGGTCTGGGTGTATTTGCGGTATCGTTTGATTTACTGCATTGGCCGTGGTGGGTTGCTAAGGGCCTAGCAGATATATTAGGCTGGTCGGCTAACTTCACAATCCAACGCTACTGGGCCTTTAACGACTCCCGCCTTAGAGGTCAAAATCGTCGCGTACTATTTCGTTATGTTTTAATCAACGGCATAGATTTAATCTTTGATTACACCATCGTAGCAGCCTGTATCTATAATGGTTTGACACCTTATGTTGGGTTCTTCGCTTCGGCCAGCTTTACAACCGTCTGGGACTATCTATGGTATAGATTCTGGGTCTTTAAGCCGGCTAATTAGCGACGTTGGAGGTGTAGCCACCGTATTGGTTAACGGTCGGCTGGCAGGTACCCCACACTCCGAGCTTAGCTGCCTGGGCGGCAACTTGGTCATCAGCAAACTGTTGTTTCATAGAAAACGGGAAACTCAGGTACGCAAAGCCATAGCCCTGCTTGATAATTTGTTCATCAAGCAAAGTGCCGTCCGGCAGGTATATATAACGTAGCAATCGTCCATATCGGTCGCGATTTGTGTCCAACGGGTCAGCTTGAAGTCTAACTTTGCCAAACTTACTAATAACATCCTTGGTATGGGCCGCGGCTTGCGGGCCGTAACACTGCACAGGTGTATTAGGTTTGTGAGTTTCTGGTGTATCAACCCCTATAAAACGGATAGTCTCCACACTACCATTCATATTTACCGCGATAGTGTCGCCATCCACATAATGGGCAATTGTGTAAAGCCCTGGGTCATTTTGCTGAACAGTTTTTGTGGCGGTTTTGAGCCAACCTGACTGAGTGGCGACTGTATAAATTAAGGCTACGACAAACACTAAAAGACTAATCGCACCGTGTTTGCGCTGGAACCTTGCCATGTGACCCATTTTACTCTAAAAATCGATACCTTTGTTAGCTAGGAATTTTTTATCGAAGTGGTGGCGGATTTTGGTCATATTAGTGGCTATATCAACCATTGGTAGCAAGCTCTCTGGAAAATCCCTGCCCGTTAGACACAGGCTTGTTTGAGGTGCCCGCTGTTTTATAAGTTTTTTAACATCCGCTACGCTCACCAGCTTGTGATTTAGGGCGTTATTAATCTCATCACAAATAACTAAATCAAATTCTCCGCTAGTTGCTGCTTGGAGGGCTTTAACATAGGTTTCGTGGGCGGCCTGCTTGTGTTCGGTCTCACTAACATCCTTAGCTGATAAATCCCCAGCGTCATAAAAACCCTTCCCACCCTTGTAGAATAGGAGGTCTTTGCCAAAAACCGGCTCTATTTTATGGATAAAGTCGTGCTCGCCGACGTTCCAAGTTTTAATAAATTGAATAAAAGCCACTTTCCAGCCGTTACCTAACGCCCTGGCCATTAAGCCCACCCCCGCACTGGTTTTACCCTTACCTTCACCGGTATATACCAATACCACAGACTCTTTTGTCTTGTAGTCTTCGAATGCCATTTTAAATTAGTTTTTCCGCTCGTAAAGCTATGTCGAGCTTTGTTCTATCAAAACCTAAAATATACTCCTTACCAATATTGATAATCGGAATAGCCGTCCAGCCAGTCTTTATGGCTACCTCACGTCCAGCTTCAGGTTTTTCATCGACGTTTATATAGTTATAAGCTATTTTTTTACTGTCCAGATAAGCCTTAGCGGTGTGGCAAGGTGGGCACCATTCTGCACCGTAAATAGTTACTTTTGCGGATGTATCACTCATTATTTCTCCCTTGATTACAGTATACCAAAGACCGGTTGGCTTGCCTTTTGGTCGGTTAAATCATATAGTTGGTCTAGATTAACTAAAATCGAGGAGGATATACAAAATGTTTAGAGTCAATCGGAACCTAATTGCTCCGGTAGTGGCTGAGTTTCTGGGGACTGGAGTATTGGTGATGGTGGCACTGATTCTAGGTCAGACAACAGCAGTGTCGTATTTTATTGCGACCAGTTTAGCTGTAGCCGCAGCGGTAGTCTACATGTTGTTTAACATGATTTCTGGCGCCCATACAAACCCGGCTATCACTTTCGGGATGTGGACAGCCCGTAAGATCGGGACATTAAAGGCCATCAGTTTTATTGCTGCCCAACTTCTGGGCGGTGTAGCTAGCTGGCAACTTTTCCAATACTTAACAAACCACACACTGACGGCTAAAACAGCCACCTACAGCACACCGGTGTTGCTAGCTGAAGTCGTTGGTACGGCCGTACTAGGAATGGCCTTTACAGCCGCCTTGAGCCGCAAAGTCGAAGCTCTGTACTCGGGAATCATGGTTGGTGCCGCCTACTTTGTGGGTATCTTAATCGCCGCCACGGCTTCATCCGGTTATATTAACCCGGCGATTGCCATCGGTAACCGAGCTTGGAGTGTAGCTTACGTCCTTGGACCTCTGCTTGGCGGATTGATTGGCATTAATGTTTACGCCTACCTATTTGGTAACTCTGAAGCCAGTCCTGCAGTTTCATCTTCTGGCAGAGTAGCTTCCAGCGGAGTAACTGTTAAACGAACCACAGTTCGTCGTAAAAAAGCTTCAAAATAAA
>JBBRSU010000010.1:0-5545 GCA_038245195.1 Saccharimonadales bacterium (SeqCode)
AATAAAGTCCTTCGCTGCTCCTAACCCTAATCTCCCAGGTGATCTTAACAATGACAATAGTGTTAATATCACTGATCTATCTATCCTTCTATCTAACTATGGATCTACTACCACTACCGCTCTATCTACAGCTGATATAAATAGCGATGGAACTGTTAACATCCTAGATCTATCTATACTACTATCTCATTATGGGCAGACTCTAACCGCCACCAAACCAGCTATCCCCACTGGACTAGTTGCTACAGCTGGTGATACTAAAGTTACCCTAAATTGGACTGCTAACCCTACAACTGACCAAGTAAATAACTACCAAGTCTATTGGACTACTGATAGTAGCTTTGCTAGTGGAGTTAGCCAGTTCCTCAGCATTGCTGGCACCTCCTACACAGTTACTGGTCTAACCAATGGTACTACCTACTACTTCAAAGTCTCGGCTCATAACTCGGCTGGTTATGGTGACTATAGTTCTACATCTGCATCTGCTACACCTGTGGGGGTAGGAGGTGGCGGTACTTCAAGCGGTAATGGAATAGGCCTCTTAGAACTTGGTGATAATTTGAAAAATGCCACCAGTCCCGGCCGTTACGGCATGGTAATCGTCTCTATAGACGACGCACCGGCCGCATGTGCCCTACCGGCACCAACTCGTTCATTGGTATATCGGAGTGGGCTTGATATCAGCCAATCTATTAATTACGGAATAGACTACAATACCGCCAGCGCTAACGGCTGGTTACTAAAAGATTCATCCGGAAGTTACCTATACAATTCGACTTTCCAGACCTATGTCGGCGACGTGGGTAACAGCAGCTACCAGCAGACCTGGATTAGCAATGTTATCGCCATGGCTAATGCCAACCACTGTAAAGGCATATTTATTGACAACATACTAAGGGATATTAAAACCCTCGTAGGCTTTTACCCAGCAAAATATCCAGATGTAACATCTTGGGATAATGCCATGGTAAGTTTTGTAAACGCAGTTGGCCCCGCCCTAAAAGCCCAAGGTATATACGTGGCATATAATGCCGTGGGATATACCGGCGGTGACGGTAACTCTAATGACGGCACGCTTGATGTTCAGTGGTGGCAACAAGTCGGGCCTAGTTCTAGTGCTTTAATGAACGAAAACTGGATGCAAACTTCCGAAGGCAGCCTAACCACCCGCTTAAGCGGCAGTAGCTCATGGATGCAATTTTGGGACGGCTGGCAACGTTTGGTTGCTACTGCCCAGAACATAAACCGCGACTTTATCGGCTTAAGTTATGGCGCCAATACCAACACCGCAATAATGCATTACGGCAGAGGCTCGTTCTTGCTGGATTGGAATGGCGGCGGTAGCGTCTTTATGTTCAGCCCGACTAATGGTGGTGATCCTTGGAACTTAGCTTGGACATCTGATATAGGCACTCCAACCGGTACTAAATCTCAGGTAGCCACCGGGGTTTGGACGCGAACTTATACTAAGGGCGTGGTTTATGTAAACACAACGGGCTCTACAGTTTCAGCCGGTGGGCATAGCATTGGTTCCGGCGACGCCTACATCGGCCCCTAGACCCACTCATTGATAGAGGTAGTAATCTGTTATAAAATAGCCTGGTGTGGCTCTTTAGCTCAGTTGGTAGAGCAGAGGCTTGAAGAGCCTTGTGTCCCCAGTTCGAGTCTGGGAGGAGCCACCATGAAAATACCCCATTTGTGGGGTATTTTCATGTCTGGAGTATAGAATTATTTTTCTTTGGCTAGGAAGTTCTTGACGTCTTCGACAGTGCTCATGAATTGAGCAGGGAAGATAACCGTACTGTTTTTCTCGCTAGAAATCTCGGTTAGGGTTTGAAGATTTCGGAGTTGCAAAGCGATAGGATGAGCAGCGATGATATCGGCGGCCTCTCCCAGCTTGGTGGCACTGAGCTGTTCGCCTTCGGCAGCAATAATTTTGGCCCGCTTTTCGCGTTCGGCCTCGGCCTGCTTGGCCATAGCCCTCTGCATAGTATCGGGCAGTTTAATATCCTTAAGTTCCACAGTGCTGACGTAAATTCCCCATTGGGTAGTGGCAACATCTAGTATTTTTTTGATTTTATCATTAATAGACGCAGTGTTGCTAAGGACTTCATCTAATGAGCTTTGGCCAACAATATTTCGCACGGTAGTCTGGGCGATTTGGTAGGTGGCACTAATGACGTTCTCGATTTCTACTACCGATTTGATGGGGTTGCTGACGTTGTAATAGGCCACGGCGGCTACATCTATCGAAACGTTGTCTTTAGTGATAACCTGCTGGCTATCCACAGGTAAGGTAACGATGCGAATGCTGATTTTACGCATTTGATCAACGATGGGGATAATTAATGTTAGACCAGGCTCTTTAATATTAGGGCGAAGCTTACCCAGCCGCAGCACGACGCCCCGCTCATACTGGTTCACAATCCGCACGCCTGCGAAAATAATAATAAGTAGAACAACGGCCAGAAATATCCAAAAAATTATCATCCAAACCTCCTTGTTGTGGTGGGCGCTGAGGGACTCGAACCCCCGACCCTCTCGGTGTAAACGAGATGCTCTAGCCAACTGAGCTAAGCGCCCCAAACAGTATGATTGTACCATACGAATTGGTATACTTCTCCTATATGAGGAGACATACTTATAAGAAATTTTACACTTGGAATCCAAAGATTGCATATCTGGCAGGGGTTTTTGCGTCGGATGGGTGTTTATCAAATAATGGCCGGCACCTTAATGTAACTTCGAAAGATTTAGAAATGTTGGAGAACATTCGAGAAATATTAGACCTGAAAGTAAAGATAATGACCAAAGCTAACGGGTACGGCGGATTTGGGAACTATGTTCAGTTCGGAGATGTAGCTTTATATGATTTTTTGATGACTGCAGGCATAACCCCGGCAAAAAGCAAGACCATATCAAAGGTTGATGTACCCGATAAATTTTATGGAGATTTTTTACGTGGAGTATTTGATGGCGATGGCACAATTTATGGTTATTGGGATCCTCGATGGCGAAGCAGCTTGATGTACTACACAGGTTTTATCTCGGCAAGTAAAAAATTCCTGGAGTGGTTAAGGATTACTAACCAGCGATTGGCTGATACAAGCTTGGGGCAGATGAAACTAGGCACACGCGCTGACGTTTTAGCGTATGCTAAAACTGATTCTAGAAAACTGTTTAATTTAATGTATAAGGATATACAGGCTCCTGGCTTGAGTCGCAAACGTACAAAGTTTATTGATTTTATAGAGCTAGACCCATATTCTGATAAAGCGTTGCTTGGGCGAGTGGCGGAACGGTAGACGCTCTGGCTTGAGGGGCCAGTGTCCGCAAGGACGTGGAGGTTCAAATCCTCTCTCGCCCACCATAAAAAAGCTGGTCGTAATCGACCAGTTTTTTTATTTACGGCCTAGTGCCGGCGTTCGCGGTAAGAACTCAAGCCCCGCACGGCCACTATGGCCCAAATGATGTTAACAACCATTGTAACGTAGGCCTTCAGGTGATATTGATAGACCATCACCAAAAGCGAGCCAACCAGATTATCCAGCTCATACCAAAAAGATTTGCCGGTCCACCTGCCGATACTTATACGGTAAAAGCCCAACAGGATTAAGAAGGCACCGATTATTCCAATAATTGTATACATGTATCTGTTAGCTCATCCTAATGAAACGGCAGGTGTTCGTGGCGTTGGTGTGTATATTCCGAACGTAGGCTATTCTTTATGTCATCGGGCGTGGCGGTTTTAACGCCGTGATTCAGGACACCATAAGGGTCAAAAATAGTTTTAATTTTTAGCATTAGCCGGTGCATTTCCGGCCCGTAAATGTGGCCTAAGTATGGTGCACGTACCCGACCATCGCCAGCACTACCACTAACGCTACCACCCATACTAACTGCCGATCTGTAGATAATATCTGAGACTTTAAACAATTTTTGGCGATCACCAACTTGTGATAAATCGAGAACCGGGCTCATTCTCACAATACCGTCGCCGGCGTGGCCCCACATGGCTGGCACTAAACCGGCATCTTCGTAGGTTTGTCCAGCGTGTTTAATAAAATCGGTCATTCTATCGACTGGCAGCGAAACGTCTTCGGCTACCGGCACGACTCGGCGTCCGCCTTCGTTATCCCATAACAATGTGGCCAAAGACCGGCGAAATTTAGTAATTTTTTCGCGCTCTTCTAGGCTGGAGGTGATTTGGAGGTGGCCATCGGCCCGCTCGGCAAGTTTCTGTAATTGTTTCAGGGCTTTCTTTTGGGCACCTTCTTTGCTGTCGTCAAACTCAATTATCAGATGAATCGCATCGGCTGGGTGATGCAATATGCCGTGTAGTTGGTTGGGACTAAGCCTAACTACACTTCGGACAGCTGACCGGTTAATCATTTCGCAAAGGCTAGGTTCTAGTTTGAGAACGCGGGGCAGGATGTCGTGCAGTGAATCTAAGTCGGGCAGACTTAGAACCGCCAATTCGGTGACCGGATTGTGGCGGGTTAACTGGAGCGTAGCTTCGGTAATAATACCCAGACTACCTTGTGAGCCTAAAAACAGAGGCGTTAAGTCAAAACTGTTCTTTTTCTTAACCTCAAACACGTTATAGCCAACCCGGTTGTAGGTCGCCCTGACTTGCTTGCGTTCTTCTTCTATCAGGGCTTGGTTCTCTTCAAGTAAAGCATCGACACCACGGTAAATATCGCCCTCAAAAGTAGATAGTCCGAGCTTTTTGTTGAGTTCGCGCTTACTAATTGGGCCAGTTTCGATAATTTCACCGTTGGCTAGTACCACGCTGAGTTTCTCGGTGTGGCGAGCCAAGTCACCGTACTTCACACTTTTTTCGCCGACTGTATTTTTAGCTAAACTACCGCCGATGGTAGCGTAGGCATGGTTGGCCGGATAGGCAGGTAAAACGTAACCGTGAGTATATAAAGTTTGCTGTAGGCTGTGAAAAGTTATTCCAGGCTCAACTGTTACAAATTCTTTCTTGGGGTCAAGAGCCAATATCCGGTTCATGTGGGCAGTGAAGGCCATGATGATGCCACTGCCAATGGCGGCGCCGGACGTATCGGTACCGCCACCTCGGGCTGTAATAGATAAACGCTTGCCACGCTGGGCCAGTTGCCATGAGAATCTGGTGGCTTTTCGAACGTCATTTTCGTTAGCTGGGTATACCACGACTGCTGGTAAAATTTCTAAGATGCTAGAGTCGTGCGAAAAATAGTGCCGGACCTCTAGCGAATCGGTTACCTCGCCAATTAAATGCTCTTGCAGGTAGTGGGCAATTTTAGACATTGCTGTTTATTGTCTCTGTTATGCTCATGCTTTTATTACCCCTATCATAACACGTGTTCTCAGATGAACTACTGCTAGAAAGTGTATTCGGTCTAATAACTAATAATGGTGGTCCTGAGTGGAGGACTTTCAAACCACGACCTCCAAGGCCTTCTCAATTCTCTCACAGGCGAGGAGAGCGGCCAAGTAAGGCATAGAGCCCAACCCAGAGCCGGATGGCCCGATGGGCGTCGTCAATTCGGCGAGGTAA